>PUNE01000081.1 GCA_003551665.1 Halobacteroidaceae bacterium | reverse complement strand
AGAGAAGTAATCGTCAAGGCAGATGACCACCAGGTCGAAGAGTTGGGTTTTTCTGGAACAAAAACCTATGGCCTGGGTATAATATTCATTGAACAGGGGAAAATTAGGATCGAAAACAACTACAATGCGCAAATCCTTGATTTAGAAGAAGGCATTCTTACACAGGGTAACCATACCCCAAGGAATTCTAATGAGATTAATATTGACTCTGAAAAAGGTTTTATTACCCAGGATGGGAATGATCTGATTTTAGATTTCTCCCAAGAAAATCTTCAGGATAATAGAACTGAAAACAGGGAAGGCCCGATTAAGTTCATCCTGCTTGACAATGAGGATAACGTTATCAGCAGGATTATAGTTGATTTGGATATTGAGGAAGAGGAAGAACCTAACTAATAGGGAGGAGAAATAATGCAAGTACAAGGAAGGTTATTATCAGTTCTGTTTCTATTAGTTTTAGTTTCAATAATGATTACAGGCTGTGATTCTGAACAGGCTTTGGATGTCAACCCTGAAGATGTGGAAGTTGTTGCAGCCGAGATAGAAAACACCTTAATCCAGCCTTTTGACAAAATCAGGAAAACCGAAATTACTTTTGAGATTGAAGGTCTTGAAAAAGGAATTCTTAAATTTGCTGCTGATAAAGAAATCTATCCGGAAGAAATTGAATTTAAAAGTGGAAAAGTGGAAATAGATGGACTTTTAACTGCAAGGGAAGAAGCAAAAATAGGTGTTATTGTTAAAACTCAAAATGGACAACAGGTCAAAGAATTATTCGTTGATATTGGAGATCCAGATAAAAGTGAATTTGATGAGATCGGATCTATAATTCCCCAGGAACAAAATGAGGAAAAGCACCTCGGTTTCTTTGTATCGGAAAGATTCAGCGAAGATTATGACAACTGGATATATTTTGATAACTGGTACATTAAGGATTTTTGCTTTTTCCAGCAATTTAATCTAGTTCTATACCTTTATCACGAAAGGTTTGCCCCATCCTACTTTGCAGATGAATTTAATAACCGTTTTGGAACCTGGGAAGAATACAAGGTAGTTGGAGAGGATAATTTGCAGGAATTGGATGAGGATTTCAGTGATTTTTTCCGAAAAAGTGGCTATGACTGGGATCCAGGTATATTGATATACCTGGATGGTGAAAAAGATGAGTACCGTTCCTCTCTTGATTATGAACTAATGGTTATCGATGAATTTTCTGTAGGTGGTGAAAAAGACCATCTTCACTTAACTGATATGAGTTGGGGTTGCCTGATTGAAGCCCTGATTGATGATCCTGCTTTTGATTTGGAGTACCATCTGGAAGCAATTGGGGATGAAACACTTGATGGGGAGGCCCTAAAAGATATTATTCAGATCCGAAGGGGTGAGGACCTAGAAGGTTTAGAAATGGAATATTATAAGGAAGAAATTGAAATAGTTATATTGTGTTTTGATGACTTTGGCAACTTTCAATATAGTATGAGAGTTGGCGAAAAAAACTTCGGACAGGATGACGACCTAGAAGGTTTACAGACCTTTAACAAGCCTGAATATTTTTACCGTGACCCTGAAGAAAGAAAGGATCCTTTTATGGGTCAGGACAGATATAATGAGGCAATTCAAGATGAGGGAAATTATCAAGTAATCATTAATTACAATGTCTATGGGATTATTGATAATGAGAAATCTGAAGTTTATTTTGCACCCATTTGTGACCGGAGAATTTCTTTGTCTGCTTCCCATGAGGTCCCTGATTATTTCCCTCCCCAGGTTAAAGAAGTCACCCCTATTTATGGTTTAAGGGATGATGTTGAAGGTTATCGAATTGAATACGAAAGTGACGGCTTTTTGGTTGTTGGGTACATGGTCAGGCCAGCGGAAGAAGGCCAGTTCCCTATTCTGGTCTATAACAGGGGAGGGAATATGGATTTCGGAAAAATTACTTACCCTATGGTGGAACAATTTTTTTCCCGACTTGCTGGTGACCATGGATATGTAGTAATAGCATCGCAATACAGGGGAGCAGAGGGTGGTGAAGGGCAAGATGAATACGGTGGAGCAGATATCAACGATGTATTTAACATTATTGATATTGGTCAGCAACTACCTTTTACAATAGATGAGGATGTTGTTATGCTCGGGTTTTCCAGGGGTGGGTTAATGACCTACCTGTCGATAAAAAAAGAAACCCCATTAAAAGCAGCCGCGGTCTGGGGGGGAGTCTCTGATTTAGCATACTCCTATGAACGTAGAGAAGAAGAATTCAAACAAATACTGGAAGAATTGATAGGAGGTTGCCCCGAGACTTTACCCGATGAATATTCGAGACGTTCTGCAATTGATTGGCCGGAAAAGATTGATGTGCCTGTTTTAATCCTGCACGGAGGTGAAGATTGGCGGGTTTGTCCTGATCGACAGGCTGAAGCTCTGGCAAAAAAATTCGAGGATCTTGGAAGGGAAAAAGGAGAGGATTATGATATAAAAATATTTGAGGGTGATGATCACGCAATGTCAGAAAATGTTCAGGAAAGAGATAAAATGACTTTAGACTGGTTTGGTCAACATCTGGACTGAAGAAAAATAAAATTATTGGTTTGTTTTAATCAAATTCTTGGCCCTTCTGTTTTTTGGCAGAAGGGTTTTCTTTTTCCAAATTTCAAAAGGTTTCTTGGGGGTTCTGTAGATGAAATTGATCTATTTATGGCAACCTTTTTTCTTCTTCTGTTTTGCAGTCAAAAAATATTAGAAGAGATGTTGAAGTGGTATCAGTATTCCATTCTCAAAAGAAAGGACCCGCTATGAAGCGGGTCCTTGAGATTTCTAAATGGTTTTTATCAGGAATACTTTTCCTGGAATAACCGGTCAATACCCAGGTTTTTTAAATATGACCGGGGAACCATTGCAGTTACCTGGATTACACCGGGGAGTCTGCTGATTGAGATTGCCCCCGCAATAGTTACGCGATTTTTGACCTCATCCATGGGCATGTTCAAAAGCTGGGAAATTCTCTCCAGCCCATTTTCAACTGCCTCATTAAGGTTGGCCCCGGAACCAAAGGACTGGAAGGGGAAAACCTCCCCCTCAAGGGGTGTTTTAAATTTTTCCCCCAGTTTACGGGCAGCTTGCTTCAGGTCGGTATCCTGGGGTTGAGCAAGGAAAGGCAGGTCCTCTCTGTTAGGGAGAAGGACCGGGCCATCAAGATTCAATCCCTTAATAACCTGGACTTCTAATTCAACTTCCGCACTTACGTCAGTTGTATGGCCTGCGATTTCTCCATCACCCTGCATTGCATGGACATCTCCAAGGTAGATCCCAGCTCCGGGAACCTTAACCGGGACAATGAGAATTGCTCCTTCCCGTACCTCGTCTGAATCCATATGTCCGTCTGTTCTGTTGGAAAGCTGTTCTTTACTAAGGCCATAGTCATGGGGGGCGTCAATCAAAAACTGCCCAAAATCTCCCGCATTGTGAGAGGAAGGGAACGGTACTGCGGGACAGCTCCCAATATTCCCAATCATTGGTCTTACCCTTGTTACCACTCCCGGGAGATCTGCCCTGGCCCACAGGTTAATGGGGTACTGTTTGGATTCGGGTGGTAATGAGGCCAGTTCACTGGCATTACTCGCAACCTCTTCACTGCCTTCAGCATTCAGGGTAATTGCTGCATTTGTTTCTTCATCAAAGACCATGGTATAACCCGAACCGAAGCCAAAAGGGGTTACAGGATTGCCACATTTCTTACACCTGATACTTTCTTCTCCAGTTCCCTTTAACTCGCATTCAGGGTTGGTTATGTCACAAACCGGACAGCGGGGAGCAACAAAGGGATCGCCGGTGAAATAACCTTCCCTGGGCTGGTCAGTTCCAGACACGGTAGCCCGGGAAAGAACTTTCACCTTTTTGATTTTCAAAGCAATAGCATCTCCAACCTCCGCCCCCTCAACTGCAACCGGGCGGGTTACTTCATGCCCGCTGGGTCCTTCGGGTGTTATCATGGGTCCCCAGCATCCAGGTGCAGTATGTGCAATTATGGTTCCACCATCTGCAACTGGTCCCAGCATCTTTTCTCCCGGATCCAACACCCAGACCATCTCCTTGGTTCTGATAACTTTTTCAGCCATCAAAAAGCCTCCTTTTAAAGAATGGGTAGATGTCCTTGGGGAAAATTTTATAAACTTACACAAAAAAACTTACTAAATACAATATTCTTTTTTGGTAACGTGATACCTTCCAAAATTTGTGAATTGTTTATGAGAAAACTTAAAGATCTGGATGCGGTTTTCCCCCTGTTGGTCTTTAGTTTTACAAAAATCCCTCGTGGGAAAGGATAAAGTTTTTAATAATTTTATATATTAACCAATAAAAATGTGAGCCGGGTCACTAAATAAAAATTCGTTGTAATGTATTATTAAAAAAAGAACATAATTTCCCTGCAGATATACCGGTCCTTTTTTCAGGTATATTTTTTGGTTACCTCAATAATTGTTTTCTGGGGTGTTGGGAAAAAATAAAACCTGAAGGTGGTGTTGGCTATGGGGTTAGACGAAAACAGGCTTCAGATAACAACCCTTGGCCGCTTTGAAGTCAGGAGGGGAAAAGAATTAATTTCCCGGGAGGACCAGCGCCTGAGTAAAAGATGGCGCCTTTTCCAGTTGCTGCTTTCCTTTAAAGGGCAGTCAATTTCTCCCGATAGTATTTACAAACACCTTGCTTTAGAGGAAAGTGTCAATCCTTCGGAAGCATTGAAAAGCCTTGTATTCCAGCTAAGAAAGACTTTAAAAGGGAAAAAATCCGGTGAAAGCTGTGATAAATATATTATATGCTCCGGAGGCTCCTACAGGTTTAACGAAAAATCAGATTACTGGCTGGATGCCGAGGAGTTTGAAACTCTGTGTAAAGAGGCCAGGGAGAAAGGCAGCGTTTCACCTTCGGAAGCAATAGAGCTGTACCGCAGAGCACTGAGCCTATACCGGGGTAATTACCTTGATGAAGTTTCCAATGCTCACTGGACAATATATCTCAAGAAACACTACCGGGAGCTATTCCTGGAAGCCATGCTGGAAACAAATGAATTATTACGTAAAGCAGGGATGTATAAAGAGGCCTGGGAACTATGTGAGGGCGCTTTAAGAATTGTTCCCCTGGACGAAAAGCTACATACAATTTCACTGCAATCCTTGATTGATTCCAATAAACTGGGGCTGGCCCTCATTCAATACGAAGAAGCATCTTCATTATTTAAAGAAAACAACCTGAATATTCCCGGGGAATTGCAACAGCTGGGAAAAACCCTGAAAAACAGGATGGATGTGGACCAGGTTCCCGAAGATCCGATGCAGAAGTTAAATAATTACAACAAAAAAAGTGGGGCGGTTTTAAGTGGTTTTGATGCTTTCACCGTTATGTACCAGGTGGAAAAAAACCGGAGCGAAAGGCGTGAAAAATCAGGTTTTCTGGTCTATCTTGATTTAAGGGGGGATGCTCCTCCGGAGATGTGGGAAAGAGTAGGCAGCCGATTCCAGGCCACACTTATTGAAAGCCTGCGTAAGGGGGATGTGGTATGCAGGTGGAGTCCCCAGAATTTCCTGGCCCTGCTTTT
>PUNE01000058.1 GCA_003551665.1 Halobacteroidaceae bacterium | reverse complement strand
GGCCTATGCCACTCGGTTCAGCGATGCGCCGAGGAGCTGCTCGAAGCGGTAGACCTCGAGGCCGAGGATCCGCGCTGGGAGGTGGCGGGCATCAACCACATGGCATGGCTCCTCAGCCTACGTGACGGAGAGCAAGATATCTACCCGGAGGTGCGGCGGCGAGCGCGCGCAATACTTGAAACCGCCCGGCGCGGCGGCGATCCGGAGACCCACGACCTCGTGCGGCTCGCGGTACTCAATACCTTCGGGTACTATATCACCGAGTCGTCGGAGCACAACGCCGAGTACACGCCGTGGTGGATAAAGCCGGCATATCCGGAACTCATCGAGCGTTATCGCATTCCTCTGGACGAATACCCGCGCCGCTGTCGCGAACAAATCGCGGACTGGGACAACATGCGAAACGCACTCCTCTCAAGCCCGGTGATCGAGCACGAACCCACCATCGAGTACGCTGCCGACATTATCCAAGCGATAGTCACGGGGGAACCGACGCGCATTCACGGAAACATTCTGAATGCCGGCCACATCGGTAACCTGCCCGACGGCGCGGTGGTTGAAGTTCCGTGTCTGGTGGACGCAAACGGTATACAAGGAGTGGCGGTGGGCCGCCTACCGGAACAGTGCGCCGCATTGAACCGCACCAACATCAATGTGCAGATGCTGACGATCGAGGCGGCCCGGACGCAGGATCGGGCTCACGTATACCAAGCGGCGGCACTCGACCCGCTCACCGCGGCAACCCTATCTCTCGACGATATCGTTGGGCTCTGCGACGAGTTGTTTGAAGCGCATCGTGATCTTCTCCCGGAGGGGTTCTATCGCGCAGTGACGGCACAAAAAGAATGATCCTGCTACTGCCGTTTCTTTCGGCGCCTCATATACGACGGGCACCCGCGTGAACCGCTGAACCAGGCCGCCACCGTTTGAGCGGGAAGCGCACGGTCGTCTCCGGTCTGGTCGTCGCGGGCGGTGGAACTCGCGGGAGCACTCTCGAAGGAAGCATGCGCGTCTACGTCCGCCTGCTGCTCTCGACTAAGCTCATGGGTCGTAAACGCCGCTTCGTGATCTGCATCGGCCCCCGCGCTCGCTGGATCCTGCTCGGCTGCGATCGGTTGCGGACCGATAGTCCGGCCGGATGAAACCGGCAGTTCGCTCGGCACGGCGCTCGTGAAACGGCCTGCCTTTACACGCCGGCCGGCCGGACGCGCGCGGAACTCGGTGGGCGACATCTCTACCAGGTTTGTGAACC
This sequence comes from Halobacteroidaceae bacterium, assembly GCA_003551665.1. Classification (GTDB taxonomy): domain Bacteria; phylum Bacillota; class Halanaerobiia; order B1SED10-174; family B1SED10-174; genus T1SED10-26. The sequence goes on along the minus strand of PUNE01000058.1, from coordinate 4,453 downwards.
GCCGCTCAAACGACTGGTAGTTCTCGTACCCCACCATATTGGCGATAACATGCACCTTGTAATCGGTGTCGACGAGCAGGCGCTTGGCATGCGTCATGCGCGTTTCGGCAATAAACCGCGCAACGCTTATGCCGGTGCGTTCCTGAAATAGCTTCGAGAAGTACGAGCGCTCGAGGCCGACATAGTTTGCGACCGCCTGCACGCTCTTGATTTTGTCGTAGTGCGACTCAATGTAGGATACCGCCTCATCGACATAGTCGGGCTGCGATCGGCCGTTGTCGGCGACGCCGTGCCGCTCGCCGAGGCAACCAAGCGCGAGCACCGCGATCGCCCGGCTGTAAAGTTGCTCAAGCGGATTCGGGCTTTGCAGCGCGTTGAGAATGCGCCGCATATGGAACTCGAGACGAGCCGGTGAGGCCGGCGTGAACGCGAAGGCATCCGGCGATACGCCGTACACTTGGTGCAGGGCATGGTCGGTGACCCCGCAGAAGCCGAGCCAGATGTACTCCCACGGATTCTCGGCATCGGCCTGATAGGCGTGCTCCTGGTCGGGCCGAATAAGAAAACACTGATGGCTGCGAAGCCGATACAGCTGTTGCCCGACGCGAAACCTGCCTTGGCCGGCGAGCACAAGATGGAGCAAGTAGTGGTCGCGCGGGATAGACGCATAGTGCTTCGCTGCGCATTTTTCGTAACCGGCGTGGAGCACCTCGGCAAAGGCGTTCAGAGGTTCGGTACCTGCGCTTTCCGCGTATTCAAGCTGCTTCATCACGGATTAGTATACCATGCCCTGCCTTACGCGCAATTGTTGCCCGACCGGAAGACCGTAAGCACCAGGCAAAACGGCGAGCCGAACCCAGGTCGACTCGGCTCACCTGCACAGGGTAACGATTGAAACGTCGCACGGCGGATCTCTGTGTCGTCCGCCGCACGAGCATTGGCGGTCTCGGTCAGAACAGTTCGTTGATCTCGGCGTTGGCGCGCGAGAGCTCCTCGGCGGGATCAACCGGGCCGAGCCAGATTCGCTGGAAGGCGTCCTGCATGATGCTGTCGATCTCGGTCGCGTTCGCGACGATCGGATGTAGGTGCGTTTGTTCCTCATCAAACGCGAGCTCGGTGAACGCGCTCACGTCTACTCCACGATCTGCGTAAACCTCGTACGCCGTCTCGGTAGCCGACTCAATCGCCGGGAACACCACGCCGTGACTGCCGACAATTTCCTGAGCTTCGCGCGTCGCCATGAACTCCACCCATTTCCATGCTTCCTCGGGATGGTCGGTTCCTGCCCAGATGGCGTCCGAAAGCCCGTTGAACATGCTGTTGCGCCCTTCAGGCCCAGCGGGTAGCGGAGCAAACCCGAGGCTATCCTCAAGGCCGTCTACGTAGAACCCGATCATCCAGGAGCCGTCGGTAGTCAACGACGCCTCGCCGGCAACGAACAGCTCATTTACACTTTCGCTGTCCTCGAACGGCATTGCATAACCGGCGTCGGTCATATCGCGCATCCACTCAATAGCACTCACGAACTCAGGATCGTCGTAGTAGAACTGAGATCCGGTTTCATCGTGAAACTCCCAGCCGAGGCTTGCGGCGAAATGCGCGAACTGCGTCTGACCCCAAGCGCTCATGAAATCGAACGGCCAGGTCATGCCGTAGCGCACCACGTTGTTCGCGTCGAAATCGGCGTCGAGGCCGTTATTGCCGGCGGCATCGATCGAGAGGCGGGCCATCAACTCCTGGAGGCTGCCGCCGTCATCCGGGTTCCAGGTGAGATCCCGTAGCTCCTCTTCGTCGATTCCGGCTTCAGCGAGATGCTCGCGGTTGTACAGAACTGCGACGGTGTCCCAGTCCTTCGGCAGCCCGTAGGTACTCCCTTCGTAGACGAACAGTTCGTCTAAGCCCGGCATGAAGGCGTCGAGCTCTACTCGGCCGGACTCGGCCATCCAGTCGTCGAGCGCCAGCATCTGTCCACGTTCGGCGAAATCGCGGAAGAACGCCACATGGTTGGTCCACACATCCGGTGCGTCGTCGACCGCCAACCTGCGGGTTAGGTCATCCCAGTAATCGCCCCATCCCATCTGCACGATATTGATCTCGATCTCCGGATGTTCCTCCATGAACGCCTGCGCCACCTCTTCGTAGGCCGGAAGCTGATCGGCATCCCACAACGTGTACTCGAGGGTAACGTCATCATCCACTACTACGTCCGGGTCCTCGCGTGTCGCAAACACTACCACCACAATCACGATGACCACGGCGGCCAACACAACCATCATTCTCTTCGGCATTGTATCTCCTCCTATTTGATTGCGCCGGCGTGGTGCTGAACACCGGCCGCCGGTCGATTACCCAGTTTTTCCGTCCTGATTGGCCTCAACGAAACCCCGTATGTCCTATAGAGTTGACCACGTGCTTACCCAGTAACAGAAAGACGATCGCAATCGGGACCGTAGCCAGCATCGTGCCTGCCATCAGGCCGCCCCAGTCGGGTGCACCCTGCGGTGTCTGCTGACGAAAAATCCCCAGCGCCACGGTGAGCACCCGCACTGCACGGTCGCGACCAACGATGAGCATCCAGAGATACTCGTTCCAGGTAGTGGTCGCCACGATGATCGCGCAGGTCATCAGTGCGGGCTTGCTAATCGGAAATACGATTCTGAAGGCAGCAGTCAAACGGCCGGCCCCGTCTAGGTAGGCGGATTCTTCCAGCTCCCTATTGATGCTGACGAAGAACTGCCGCATGAAGAATACGGCGAGCGGCGTCATGAAAAAGAACGGCGCTACGATTCCGCGATAGGTGTTTAACCAGCCGAGCTGGCGAATGAGTGCGAAGTTGGGAATCACGGTTACGATCAACGGAATCATCAGCGCGCCGACGTACAGGCTGAACAGGCTGTCGCGAAACGGGAAGCGCAGCCGTGCGAAGGCATACGCGGCACAGGCGCTGAAGAATACTTGCGTGGCGGTGATTGTTGCGGTAACAATCAGCGAATTGCGCAATGCGTGCACGAACCCGAGTGCCTGGCCGGTTCCGCCGAGGGCAACCGCCTCGGCCGGACTAACGAGGCCCAGCACACGCATAAAGTTACCGACCGTCCACACCGGCGGGAGAATGCTGCGCGGGTAGCGGGAAATAGCGGTTGGGAAGGTCAACGAGGTGCGCAACATCCAGTAGAGCGGCAGTATCGTTAGGCCGACGATTATTGCGATACCGATGCCGATCAGTATTCCCCGACGTCGACGCTCGGTCTTCAGGCTTCGCAGATGCTCCTCGGCACTCACAGCGGTTTCCTGTTCGCTCATTACATCCCCCTCAACCCAGGTCGGACTCGCCTCCGCGAGTCATCTTCATGTAGATGAAGGTAAACACGACCAGGACGGTAAACAGTATGACGGTTGCCGACGCTCCGTACCCCATGTTGAAGCGTCGGAACGCGTGGTCGAATATGAACCAGATCATCACTTCGGTAGAGCGCATGGGGCCTCCCTCGGTCGTTACCGCAACGGTGTCGAAAATCTGGAACGAGCCGATCACCGACGTAACCACTACGAAGGTCATCACCGGCCGTAGAAGCGGGATCGTAATCCGCCGGAAAGCCTGAAACGGCGATGCGCCGTCGATGCGGGCCGCTTCGTAGAGGTTTTCGGGGATGGTTTGCAGGCCGGCGAAAAAGAGAAGCGCCACGTATCCCATGTGCCTCCAGATATTGATGCCGGCTATACTCGGCAGCGCCGTCTGCGGCAGCATCAAAAATTGGATGCGATCAAAACCCAGCGCCTGAATCGCCTGGTTGACCGGACCAACGACCGGGTTTAGCAGCATCAGCCATAGCAAGCCGACGACCACATTGGGTATGAACCACGGCAGCAGTATGATTCCGCGGAGCGGAGTTGAGTTCTTGACGTGGTTGAGCAAAACGGCCATGCCGAGGCCGATTACGGTCTGAATCGGGATGTTGTAGAGGACGTACATCACCGTAACCCGGAGAGAGTTCCAGAAGAACCGATCCTCGAATAGTCGGCGGTAGTTCGCCAAACCGACGAACTCCGGTTCGGTCAACAAATCCCAGTCGGTTAGGCTCATGAATAAACCCCGAACCGCGGGGAAGAGATAGAACAGCAGAAATCCTATCAAGCTTGGAACCACGAGATAAACGGCCGCCTCAATTTCGTCGGGGCGGTAGCGCCGTCGAGGTTTCGGCGCGTTCGTTTGGGCGCTCTGGGCTGGTGTGACCGCAGCGTTAGTTGCCACTTTTCTCCTCCTTACGCACCGAGGACGGGCGCGAAGGGTTTGCACATTGGTTACCGTGTCTACAGGAACCTTACCTTATGCCTTTGCAACTGCGATATGTAAATCTGTGGTTTTGCAGAAACAATTGTGTTTTTTGAACCCGAGCACGACGCGATTTGTTGTAGCTTCAGTCCCTTCTGGGCTTGCACCTGACCCCGGTTT
>PUNE01000074.1 GCA_003551665.1 Halobacteroidaceae bacterium | reverse complement strand
GCCACTGAAGGTTGCCCTGCAAATCGTACGTATAGTTTGTAGAGAAGTTATTTTCGGGAGTGTTTACAGCTTCTGTAAGCCTGTTTAATCCGTCGTAGATGTATTCGTATGTAAGGTCTGTCCCGTCATAAGCAGACCATTCTGCCGAAGTTATATTGCCGCCAAACTCCGGGTTATCTGAACCGGTTTCATAAGCAAGATTGAAGTTATAGGCAGTGCCGGAAGAAGTTGAGTAGTCCATTTCCGTAATCCAGTCGCGGATATTGTAGAGAGATTGGGTGGTTATTGCGTCATTGATTTCTTGTTTTTTAACCCTGCCCAGCGCATCATATTCGATTTCCAAAACATAGTCAACGGCATTATAATCCTGATGATCAAAAGTGGTTGTGGTTTCTAAAAGCCGGCCGGCATGATCATAGGTGTTTTCATTTAAAAGACTATAGACTTTTGCCTCTTGCCATTGAGAAGGATAATAATGGAAAACGGTTTTGTCTTTTTTTAAATCTCCTGCCCAATTTAATAGGTGAAAATGATGCAGGTAACTTCCATGTTCATCGGTTTGCTTAAGAGATTGAATTAACCTGCCTTTTTCGTCATAAAAATACCTTGAGTATACATTGTCTCCCAGGGATCCATCGCTATTGACAATCCTTTCGCGGCTGGCCATAAGCAGGCCCCTTGTATTTATTGTTTTGGAATAATCAATTTGATCGTCAGGGTGGTCCCATCCATCAGGAGTTATAAAACTCCAGCCGTCAGGCCAGGTCATTGCAGGGGAAGCATCCCACCAGTTTTTTAAAATTTTATTTTCGTTATCTACCCATTCATAGACCGTATTGTCCATGTTATGATTAAACATCCCCTGTAAACTACTCTGAGTATGAGTTCTGGCAATAATTGCAGAATATTCCAACCGGTCAAAGGTATCATATTTATGAATAGTCCAATCGTTCAAATCACCCTCATCATTTCTTTGATTTCCATCCTGACTCATTACCAGGCGGTCGCGGTTATCATAAACGTAATACACCGCTTCGGCCCCGGGAATTCGTTTTTTTATCAGGCGTCTGCGCTTATCATACTCATAGTAATAACAAAGTCCTTTGGCAATATTGTCATCAACAGACAAAGTACTGCCAATGAGATCACCGGCTTCCGGGGGTATTACCCAACGCAAAAGGTCAAAGTCATCATAAACATAAAGTGTTGAAGCTACCAAATCATCGTCTCCCTGGTCTGTTCTGACCACATTGCCCCGAAAATCCTTCCATTCTATAAAAAACCTTCCGTCCTCATCCGTGGTTTTCAGCATATAAAGTGTTCCCGGCTCATAGGGTTCTGCTGTTAAATCGCCATTTTCTTCCACTGTAAAATTTATTATGGGCTCAGAGGTGTTGGTTCCATAAGAAAAAGTTGTCGGGGTTTCTTCAGATATGCCACCAGTGCCACTATGCCAGCTTCTTCCCGGGCCTAATTCAGCCATTACGCGGTTTAATGGCGAGTTGTCATAATCGGTCCTGGAAAAGGCAGAATTGCCTTCATTTCCATAAAGATTATTATAAAACTGCTGTTGGTTTTGCTCCCAGTTTTGTTGAAAAGTCATTGAAGGCTTAGGTTGCTCAGATACATAAGGCAAAAATTGTTTACTTTTTCTGCCCAATTCATCATATACAACAGATTGTACAAAATTTTTTTCGTCCGGACTTTGTAGAAAACCTATTTGTTGCATTTTCCTTCCCAAACCATCAAAATAGGTAATTTGGGTTCCTCTTTTTTTATGGGATATCTCATTGATTGAGTCTTCCCCCTGTCGCGGGGTATGGGAAATAATGTAATTTTTATCTTTCGATGGTGTAGCAATTGGCATTGATTGACCATGAACATTTATCGTGCCGTAACCCTGGGAAAAAAACAATAATCCGATAATAATTCTACTAAAAAAAGATTTCGAATAAAGCATATGTTATGTGATTTTAGGGCAAAACAATAAGTTTTTTTATCCTGCAAATTTCATTATCCATAATTAATGATACCAGATATTTGCCGGGGTTAAGACTTTTTTCCCATATTTTGTAAGGATGGGTATAGGGGGGAATTTTTTCCCATAAAATCATTTCACCCTGCATTCCCCAAATTATCAGCTCCATCTCAACAGGCCCGTTATCCATGCCCTGTTTGTGGTCATGAGCATTAACCGCGAGATAAAAGGGGCCCGAGCCGGGATTTGGGTAAATTTGGAAATCACAATTGAAACTTTCAGTAGAGATAAGCGGGTCAAGCAACTGGGATTCCCATCCCGAATCAGGATCTTCATCGCCGGATTGGGTTGTGGCATAAAGAATATCTACGATGAATTCATGGGTGATCTGACATTGATTGAAGTCTGTTGCCTCTAAAATAAAATCGTAAGATCCCTCTTCAAAGTCACTTCCATTGATAAATAACAAGGAGTCTTCAATACCGCCGGTCCAAAGATACGATGCATAATGGCCGGGATAAAGCTCGAGAGAACCATCGGGTTCAATCATATAATATTCGGCCAATTCGGGCAGTGTGATCTCATATTCCGAAATGGTAATGAAATCTTCTGCAATACAGCCATCCTGATTTATGGCTTCCGCATAATAGTGTCCCGGCTCATCAACAAATACAATAGAGCCAGTTTCACCCGTACTCCAGGTTATATCGGCAGCTGCGTCCACCATCAGCATGTTGGATCCACCGCCAGGGCAAATGGAGTCGTTCCCCATGATGGAAATTGTAAAATCGGGCAGAACCTCGACAAAGACCGAATCTTTTACAATACAACCATATTTATCCGTCGCTTCAAGGTACACCATACCGGTTTGCGAAACCTCAAAAAACCGTCCCTGCCCATTTCCGTTCCAGCTATAACCAGTATAACCATCTCCTCCATCAAGCGTGCCTGAACCGCAAAATATGGTATCCGCAGGTAAGGCGGGTTTTCTGGCATAATTACAATCAAACAAATCCATAAAATACAATCCCTGACCGTTAGCATTGAATGAATGTCCGAAAAGTTCCTGACCTTCTTGCTGATTATAACCTATCAGGTGAAGAAGACCCGGTTTATTCCCGGTTTTTAACCTTGCCTTCAATTTATAGGGGTTTTCTGCATGTACCAGCCATTGAGGATTTCCATCTGCCGAAAAACCGGCTACAAACCACTGGTGATTTAAACCCTCTGTTTCATGTTCCTGGTCTATATGGGATAGCTGTCCCCGGTAATTACCCCAAACATAAACCTGATGATGATCACCAATTATAAGATCCCCCGCATTTTTATCAGAATTTCCTTTGAGACTGTATTTCCAATTAAAATTGCCATTCCCCTGCAATTTCATCAAAAAAATATGGGACCCATTTCCCTCCGGAAAACTTTGATCTTCCCATATAAAGCTTCCGTTATATTCCCCGTATAATACGACACCACCCTGATGCCTTTTGGCCCCGCTAATGTTTTTTTTACCTCTGCCTTCCGTATGCTTAAGCCATTGCAACTGAAGATCATTTTTAATTGTGGCAATTAAAAAATCCTCAACTCCAGCATTAACCAATGATTGGTTGCCGACAAATACTGTATCTTTGAAGTTAATCCCGACCATTAACCTTCCCCCCGGCACCGGCTCTGCTACATCCAGACTAAGAGATGAGCCGGATTCAATTATTTTCACATCTGCAAATTCTCCCGCAGGATTTAACCGGGCAATCAATACTGAACGATTACCAGAGGAGTTATACAAAGAATCACCAAAAGCGAACTCACCGGTAAACTCCGTTGCAAAGAAAATATTATCATCGCCGGCCGGGGTTAAAAACTGTTTCCCTCCAACGGGGGCAATGTCAATAGTCTTTGCCCACAGGTAATCTCCACTATTATCAATCTTACACAAAAAAATGTTTTGGTGTTTTTCTGCAATCAATTCAAAACCGCCGGGGCGGATGGTATCGGAAAAAACACCTGCCACCAACCATCCGTCATTTAGGCTTAGCGAAGAATTTATCTGGTTATAACCAGCTCCTTCTATCCTTTTTGCCCACTGCCAGTCACCAATACTATCTCTAACCCCTAAAAAACCGCTACGGATTTTGCCACTAATAAGGGTGTCTTCATGTACAACAATTCTTCCGGTTAAACCGCCGGTTATCAGGGTTTCCTTTTCATGGCCAATGATCTGAAGCGGGGAATAAAAGGTGTAACTTCCCGGTAATTTTTCATTCCATTTTGCGGCCATGTTTAAGGTATCCAAGGCAAAAAGAATTTGAATACTTAAAATGAAAACGACAAGTAAAGGAATACTTTTTTTCATATGCTGTTTTTTTATAACAAACAAGTTAGCATTTAAGGTTTCGCTTTTTTGAGTTAAATACTTTTTTTGTTTTCAATTCATAAATTGGATTTATAACTTTGTCAATAAATCAATATTATCTGCAAACATTGAATCTATTTTTATACAATGGTTAATTTTCTCCTCTGGCTTATTCCACAGAGCAATCTATTAAAGAATCTCCATCCCAAATACCACATTTTTCTATCCACTCACTGGATCCAAATTGATTTCGTGCCCGTATTCGGTAATTCAAAGTTATTTGATAATTAGACCCGTCTGGATTGGATGCATGTTGTATTTGTTCAGAAGTTGGAGGATCATCCGGATCTGGCAGAGGACTATTAGTGGCACTTCCCAATTGAATCCATTCGTTTGTCCATCCGAGCGTATCTCCCTCAAACACCATACCTCCCCAGTTTGGTTTTCGCTGAACCTGGTAATCTTGTGCATCCGCAGCGGGGTCCCACAATAATGAAATCTTATCCGTGTCAGGGTAATAATTAATAATAAAAGATTCGTAGTCAATTGGCTCGGGCACTTGTGGAGAAACGTTCTCTTCTAATATTACATTTCTGGTTATAGTTTGAGGCCCTCCTTCCAAGTCAATTTCAAAATTCCGATTACTGGTAGTTTCTAATGTATCGGTCATATCCCTTATTTTTACCATGAAAGTATGTTCACCACTTATTAAAGAAAATTTGTCAAAAATGATCGGTTGATTAGTGGTTATCCAGGAACTTGAAATTGGATTGGTGTTATTAAGGTTAATGATTATTTTATGCTGTGTTCCATAAGGTTGAAAGGGATTTCCCTGGCTATCTTCATAGGTGATATCAAAAGACAGGCTGTATTCTTCCGGGATCTCAATTTCCTGAGGACCGGCATAATTATATTGGTATTGATTTATAATTTTCCCTTCATTGTCTTTTACTCCGCTTAGCAGTCCTTTGCTATAATCGAAATATGCCGTTTGGCCCCTGCTATCCGTTACGCTGGTCACACCTGCCAAAGGCTTGTGAGTATAAAAGGTGGCCTGCACATCTTCCGGTAAATGATCAAGAAAATCTTCAAAAAAGGCAATCAAATAACTATCAGTGGTCACACTCTGAAGATCTTCAACGGACCAATTCATATTATGCAAATAATTTTCGACTTCCTGAAATTCTGCATTCTCAATTTTTACAATTGGGTAAGCAAAATCATAGCCCCACAAAAACGAGGTATATATCCCGTCTTTCCTTTTGTACTGAAGCAAATTTCCATTTTCGTCATAGTCGTTGAAATTTACTTTCTCCTAAGTTGAGCGTTTTTTGATGAAAAAAATAAAAGATAGCTTGTATATTCCATTGATTATGTGTATTTTAGACGTGGAAAACAAAACAAAAAACACATCACCAATTGGGTGCACAAGACT
>PUNE01000043.1 GCA_003551665.1 Halobacteroidaceae bacterium | reverse complement strand
CGGAAAACTTTTACCGCCCCCCAGGTTACAAGCAGGTAGAATGGACTTTCCCAGTCAAGTATAAAACATTGAATTTCCAGTCTCCGCTCCCCGAAACCAAACTTCTCATGGAGCTAATCGAAACCTACAAACCTGATTTTATGTACTCCCTGCACAACTCAGGATTCGGAGGGGCTTATTACTATATCACAGGAGACAGCCCGGACTTATACCCTCACCTGCATAGAATTCCCAAACAATTTGGAATCCCCCTCTCTCTTGGCGAACCAGAGGTCCCTTTCTTTGAACACCTGGCCCCCGCAATTTTCAAACTTTTTTCCTCTAAGGAACTTTATGATCACCTGGCCAAACATACTGACAAAGACCCTGCCGAAATCCTGCGCATGGGTGCGGGTTCAGATGAATATGCTGCAAGGATCTGCAATACCTACTCCCTTGTTACTGAAGTCCCCTATTTCTATGATAGCAGGGTAGAAAATCAAACCGAGCTTGAAATCACCCGCAGGGAATCTCTGCTGGCCAATTTAGAAAGGCAGAAGGATTACCTCTCCCTTTTAGAGTCAATAATTGATCAGGCAGGAGATTTTATTGATAAAGACTCCCCATTTTTCTTCCCTATAAAAGAGGTTTTGGAAACAGGAACCGAGAGCCTGAAGGCTGATGAAAACTGGATCCAATCTGACGAAAAACTAAATCGTCCAGCTACGGCTGCTGAAGATTTTGACAACCGAAATGTGAGCGAATTTTATCGTTCTCTTTACCTGGGAATGCTAAGGCGCCTGATGAAAGCAAGCGGGGAAAAATTTGGTCAGGAAGGAAAATTACTCCAGGCAGCAAAAGAAGCTGACCTCGCCTTTGACAATCAGATAAGACTACTGAACAAAAACCTGAATTACAGGGCAATTCCAATTAAAAATCTGGTGGGTATTCAACTACTAACCGGTCTTTATACCGCAAAATACGTCCAGGATAACAGGTGATTTCATGAAAAAATATTTAATCCGTCGCCTTCTTGAAGTAATCCCAATACTGCTTTTCATTTCTATATTAATTTTCGTTATTTTAAACGCAATGCCCGGCGATGCCCTGCTGCAAATGCGTATGGAAAACCCGCGGGCGTTTGCCAATGACCCTGCGGCCCTGGAAAAACTGCGAGTCCACTATGGCTTAGACCAGCCCGTTTACGTCAGGTACGGGGTATGGCTTGGAAAAATGCTGCAGGGTGACCTGGGTTATTCAAGCACTTACCGGGTCCCTGTTCTAAATCTCCTGCAGTCCCGGATTCCCAACACACTGCTCCTGACCATAACAGCATGGTTGATTGGCTTGATAGTTGCCTTACCAATAGGTATTTATTCGGCAATAAAAAAATACTCGGCCTTTGACTTCCTGGCAACCGGGTTTGCCTTTGTGGGAATATCTCTTCCCCACTTCTGGTTTGCCTTAATGGCCATTATTGTTTTCTCCGTGCAACTGGGGTGGTTACCCATTTCGGGCATGTCTTCCTACGGGGTTACTGGAACCTGGGAGATTTTCATAGACCGTTTCCGCCATTTGATTTTACCTGCCTGTATTCTGGGCTTTGTCCAGGTTGCCTATTGGGTCAGGTATATCCGGACATCCTTAATTGAAGTCATGAACATGGATTACATCCGGACGGCTTATTCCAAGGGCATCACCAGGAAAAAAGTAATTTTCAAACATGCTTTAAAAAATGCTTTAATCCCCATTATCACCATCCTTGCCCTTGATATTCCCTATTTCTTCGGGGGCGCGGTTATTGTGGAAACTGTCTTTTCCTGGCCGGGGATGGGACGTTTAATGTACCAGGCCGTTTTAGGGAGTGACCATAATCTGGCCATTAACTGCCTGATTTTCCTGGCCCTGATAACCCTTCTTTCTAACCTTATGGCCGACTTTTTATACGCATTTGTTGATCCCAGGATCCGCTACAATTAATGGGGGTGTTCAAAATGCCTGGAAAAAAACAAATCAAAACCGATGATCCTGTCCACATATCCACGTACTGGAAGCTGGTCTGGAGGCAATTCAGCCAGCACAAACTGGCTTTAATTGGGGGAGTTATTTTTGTTTTCCTTATCCTCTTCACAATAATCGGACCTTATTTTGTTCCCCACAAATATGAGGATATGAATTTTATGGCTATTTTTGCCCCGCCTCTTACCGAGCAACACCCTATGGGCACTAACGAACTGGGGCAGGATACCCTGGTCCGGGTTATGTATGGAGGTCGGATTTCGCTGATGGTGGGCTTCGTGGCAGCAGGGTTGAGTGTTAGTATTGGGACCACAATTGGGCTCCTCTCCGGATATTTCGGAGGAAATGTCGACCGGATCCTCATGCGCCTGGTAGACGTTATGCTTTCTATCCCCATGTTTCCTGTCCTTTTGACGTTGACCCTTGTTTTTGGGTCAGGACTGCGGAATGTTATCCTGGTTCTCACCCTTTTCGGGTGGATGGGAGTGTCCAGGCTTGTCCGGGGGACTGTTCTCTCCCTGCGGGAAACAGAATATGTCATGGCCGCCCGCGCCCTGGGGGCAAAGAATTCCGGAATTATTATGCGCCACATCTTTCCCAATGTACTGCCAATTATTATCGTTTCTGCAACCCTGAATATTTCCTTTGCTATCCTTGCTGAATCTTCCTTAAGTTACCTTGGGCTGGGAATTCAACCTCCTACCCCTTCCTGGGGAAATATGCTGCAAAACTCCCTGAATTATATGCTGGGAACAGCCCATGGAGTCTCTCCGTGGTGGTTGACCTTTTTCCCGGGTTTTTTAATTTTCCTTACAGTTCTGAACATCAATTTTCTGGGGGATGGTCTTCGTGACGCCCTGGACCCAAAGGTAATGAAAAAATAAGGCATAAAAAGAACCCCTGGCTAAAGGGGTTCTTTTAACCTTATTTTCAGGAATGTTATTAATTTGAAAGGGGATCATTATGGAAAGAATGGATTCTTTCTGCGGACTTTACTGCGGGGCCTGCGAGATCTTTCTTGCCCGCAGAAAAGGCTTGCTGGGAGAACTTGCGGAAAAATGGGGTAGAGAAAAATCGGAAATTCTCTGTCATGGTTGTAAAACTGAAATTGTATCCATATACTGCCGCAGTTGTTCCATTAAAGCCTGTGTCGGGGAGAAAAAACTCCAGTATTGCTTTCAATGCAGGCTTTTCCCATGTAAAAAACTCCTTGATTTTAAAAACGACCAGCACCCTCACCACTCAATTGTTTTCCGCAACCTGGAGTTAATAAAAAATCTGGGGGCCAAACAGTGGCTTGAAGAACAGGAAAGAAGGTGGCAATGCCAGGGCTGCAACAATCCTTTTTCCTGGTACGATGATCATTGCTCCTCCTGCGGGAACATTGTAAAAAATTCTGTAATTGAAGAAAAAGAAGTCCAGAGCTAAGTTGTTCTTACTTATTCTCATCAAAAAGGCTTGGGGCTTCTTTCTTTTTTCGCTCCTTTTCCAGGCGGTTTTTGCCTTTTTCGGTCAAAACCCATAAACCTCTTTTCGCTTCCGAGGAGAGGAGACCGTCTTCCACCAGGCGCTGGCGGCACCACATTGCCGTATTTTCCCAACGGAAGCGTTCCGGATGGGAGGGGATGGCCTTCAGGTCATAATCATTCAACCGCTTCCCCATTTTATCAAAAACCTTTTTCAAAACTTCCTTTACTGACCCTGCTCCCCCCAGTTCTTCCACTGCTTCCATAATAGGGATTGCAAAATCTTTTTCCGGAGTTTTAACTCCCCTGGGAAAGGTTTTTCTTTTTTTGTCCCTGCGTTTTCTTTTCAGAGGCCCCCGCGAGGTCTCCTGGAAAACACCTTCCCATTTTACCTGGAGGTTCTCGGCTTCATCCCTGATCTTCTTTATTTCCCTTACTTTTCCCATTACGGCCTTTGCTTTTTCGTATTCTCCTTTTTTTAAAAAGCGGGCACCCTCTTCATTGAGGTTATCGAAAATGGTTTCCAATTCATCAATCAGGTTATCGAACCTTTCAGTTACGTCTTTTTCCCTCACCAGAAATCCCTCCCCATAATTTTCCCTTGAATAAGGCCTTTCTCACATGTTCCTGTTTTCACCCCGGGACTAAAACGCCTGCATTAATTTTTCGTCCCCGGGAATTTATTAGAGCAGTTTCCTTAAAGAGCACTGAGCTTGGACAGAGAATCAATCTCCCTTTTAATTGTATCGTTAATTTCCTGCAGCAATTTTTCCCGGGGCTCTTCCATCCTCCTGGATAATTCTTTTTTAACTTCTGATGCTACTTTCCTCCGGGTTTTTCTGATGGTGTAATCAATCATCCGCCGGTTAAAAATTTTGCTGGCAACATTACTGGGAAGATTGATTTGCTTGATTTTCTCTTTGGATTTCCGCAGCCCCAGAAAGGGAACAATAAGGGCAACAACCAGGCCGCTTACAAGGCCAACGAGTCCAACTGTAACCAGGGCCTCAAATATAATAAAGAGGATTATCCCCGAAATTCCCCTGACCAGGATATCCATTTTCCCCAGCAGGCTTGCCTCGTAAATATCCAGATCCCTTAGTTTCATCTGGTAGCTGGCTTCTTCCTCTCTTGCTTTTATGGAAATTGGTTTGATTCCGCCACGGGAAATGAACCAGTCCTTGATGTCCCGGGAAAGTTTGAGTTGAAGCCGCTGCAATACATCAGTTATCTCCCGATTAACAGCTTCTCCCAGTTCGTCCCTGCAGGTTTCCAATTCCGCTGCAAGTCGGGTTTCCAGCTCAGCAATGCTGCCCCCGGTTTCTCTGAATTCAAGGAGTTTTTCACGGATTTTCTCGTCCACAACAAAGGTTGCAACTCTCTGGGAAGCGCTTTCCACCATTTTATCTATACTGGGTTCAATGGTTTCCTTTTTTATTTTCTGTTCCATCAGGTTGGGGAGATCTTTTTTCAATTCCTCCTGGGCTTTTTGCAGGCGCCTTTCCAGGTTGGGCAGCATAGATAGGCCCTGGGAAATAACTGCATAGGGGTTGTCGCTTCTCAAAATCGACTCTCGGGGTAAACCCAGAGCCCTGTCAATTACCTCCGGGACAAAAGGCCAGAGGGAACTTCCCCCGCAGAGGACAACCTTTTCCACGGGAACCTGGTGGGTTAAGGCTTTCTTCAGTTCTTTTTCAAACCATTCAATGAGATTGAGTTCCTTTTTTTCCAGGAGGTTGTGGCTCCCTCTGCCCATCTCTCTTAAATAACTGCAAAACTTTTCCGAAGGTGAATAATTACTGGCCCTTTCCAGGAAATCCTGCCAGGAGGCCTCTTTTATCTGCCCATAATAGGGAACCCTGCCAGACCACAATTCGTCCCTGTGTTTACTCATGAAGTTGGAAAAGGCTTCCTTCAACTCCCGGCAACGCTGCCAGTGGATAAAAAATTCTGCTCCATCCCTTTCCATAGACCCAAGGGCCCGGGGGTTATCCTGAATTAACCACTGGAAAAAAAGGTCGTCAAAGAGCCGCCCTCCCAGCATGCTATCTCCCCAGGAATCAATTACCTCCAGCTCCTGCATCAGGGCAAAATCACAGGTCCCTCCACCAAAGTCAACAATCAAAACACCACCCAGGGTTTCGCTGGGTGTAATATCCTGAATTGATAGGTGGTAAAGCAAGGCACCTACAGGTTCATCCTTTAACCTTACGTTGGAAAACCCGGCCTCGGTTGCGATATCCTTCAGGGTTTTCTGGTAGTTTTCTCCGATATTACTGGGAACCCCAATATATACGTCAATATTATCCCCTGTTAAGGGGACCCTGCTATCTCCGGCATACCTTAAAAGGCCGGAAAAAAATTCTCTGGCCGATTCTCTGGCATTTTCATTGAGGTGAATTTCTGGTTTGAAACCAAGCCTCAGGTCCATCCTCTTCCTTTTTTGGGGGTCCTCATTGCCCCAGGTTTGAATGGCCTGAGATCCTATCATGGGACGCCTATCCCGTCGAAAAAGGACAGCAGACTCAATTCCCAGGTACCCGCTTTCCAGGAGTACCGGTGTCGACTGCAGGGAATCCGGAGGACAGCGACTTATAAAGGTGTTGCTGGTCCCAAAATCTATAGCAATGGTTCCTTTTCCCTTTGGTTTTTCCACTGCCCTAACCCCTCCTTCCCCCGGAAATTTTCCGAACCATACCCTTCTTTATTACCTCGCCCTGGAATATGATGGCAGGTTCTTCGATCCTGACCCGGTCTCCTTCTTCCACCTCGCCAAAGGCATCATAGCGCTCCTCGAGATCGGGAGACCAGCTGATAATCCTTTTCTCAGAAGCCTGCTCTCCACTTTCCACAAAAGCAGGTTTTTCGGAAAAACCTTCATAACCCAGTTTTTTTACTTCCTGGATCAATTCCTGGCAGGCTGTTTCCATTTCTTCAGCAGGAGCTTCGTGTACCCTGTAGGTAGCTTTAATTACCGGTTCGGGGATTGGGAATCGGTTATTGCTCTCTGATCCGCCCGCAGGGCGGGAGATTATATTCCCAATGAAAAAAACCGCATCCAGCCAGGAAAAAACCGAGGTTTCAATTATTTCTGCTACTTCCCTGGCATCCGGGTAAACGATTTTGGGCCTGCTGATAATGGCCAGGAGAGCCGCAAGGGGGAAGATTAAAAATGCCTTACTGGCCTTTCTGCCAGAAATAAAGCGCCAGAAGCCTCCCCAGCCCGGGATCAATCCCATTATTTTCTTTGCAGCTGCAGCAACCCCTCCCACACCGGCAATAACCAGCATAATATTGCGGCCTTTGGGGCTACGGACCAGGTAATTAATTCCCCAGGTAGCCAAAAAAGCTCCCCCCATGCCTGTTACGAGAACAATTTCCTGCTGGTGTATTCCTGCAAGGCGGAGCAAGGGACCGAAGACCAACAGCCCCAGGAAAACCCCGATGGCAGCAGCCAGAGGCAACCTCCAATGGGGGAGCTGCGGGTGTCCCCGGGGAAAGGGAATTCTCAACCGAGGGATTTTACCTTCCAATTTCCAGAGGTTCAGGTTTTCCAGAACCTCCTCTTGGGAATTTTCCCTGAGAACTTCCAGCATCGAGTTAAAAGCTTCTTCCTCAACATCTCTATTGAAATACTCCCAGGAAGTTTTATCGGCAGTGCCCCTTTTAACCCATCTCTCCGACCAGCGCAAACCTGTTTTCCTGGCTTCCCGGGAAAGTTCTTTGCCGATCTTCTTTTCTTTTCTCCTATCCAAATAATCACCCCCTGTGGGCATAAAAACCAGCATTCTACTCAAGCAATGGCATTTCAAAAAATGTAAAAGTCTAAAGCAGAAAATTGTTAATTATTAAAAATCCTACAGATTTATTCTACCAGACATTTGCAATTTAATAAAGAAGAGCAAATCTTATCTCCAGCTCCTTGAAATCTTTGCTTTCCTGTAGTATCCTTAAGATAGCTTCATTCAAGAGGGATCTCACTCCTTTCGTGATGGTTTGGTTTTGAGATCCCTCTTCTTTTTTTCGGCTATTTTCCTCCAAACTTGCCCACTTTAATTTTACTCAAACAATTATCCCCTCGTCTGGTTTTCGCACCAGGAGGAGATCAAAAAAATCTAATCTCAGCAGGGAACCAAAAAAGGACAGCCTGCCTTCTCCAGCCCGGGAAAACAACTGTACTAAAAAAACAGAACCACCTTACCTTCTTCAGGGAAAAGGCGGGGTGGCCCTGCAGGAAAACCAGAATTTTAAGCAGAGGGGTTAACCGGTCATGGAACTGCCCGGGCTCTGCACCCGGCAGAGGTGGGCGTAGAGCCCATTTGCTTTTAGCAG
The DNA here is from genome assembly GCA_003551665.1 of Halobacteroidaceae bacterium. Lineage (GTDB taxonomy): Bacteria > Bacillota > Halanaerobiia > B1SED10-174 > B1SED10-174 > T1SED10-26. Next base: position 14,339 of record PUNE01000043.1, on the reverse strand, counting down.
TTCCCTGTGTTTACCCCTCTCCACGATTTTCCCTTCTTTGAGAACGACAATCTGGTCAGCATCTTCCACTGTAGAAAGCCTGTGGGCAATTACAATTGCGGTTTTATTTCTCTTCAGGCGGTTTAAAGCATCCTGGATCAGCTTTTCCGTCTGGGTATCAACAGAAGAAGTTGCCTCGTCGAGAATTAAAATGGGAGCGTCTTTCAGAATTGCCCGGGCTATAGAAATTCTCTGTTTTTGTCCCCCGGATAATTTAACTCCTCGTTCCCCAATTCTGGTTTCATAGCCATTTTCCAGTCCGCAGATGAAATCGTGGGCATTGGCAAGTTTTGCAGCCTCAATGACGTCTTCCTTTTTTGCCCCCGGATTACCGTAGAGTATATTTTCCCAGACTGTTCCGTTAAAGAGAAACACATCCTGTGAGACCAGGCTGACCTGTCCCCTCAGGCTGCGCAGGGTTATATCCCGGATATCCACCCCGTCAATTAAAATTTTTCCGGAGTCGGGTTCATAAAACCGGGGGATCAGGCTGGCAATTGTGGTTTTTCCCACTCCAGTGGCCCCAACCAGGGCCAGGGTCTCGCCGGACTCAACTTTTAAAGAAATGTTTTTCAAGACCGGGATTTCGTCAACATATTGGAAACTTACGTCCCGGAATTCCACCTCTCCCCTAATATTGCTCAATTCAATTGCTCCCGGCTTATCACTGATTTCCGGCCTTTCATTTAAGACTTCCACCACCCGCTCCGCACTTCCCAGGGCCTGCTGCAGTCCTTCGTTAATTCTCCCCAGGGCAGCTATGGGCTGGTAAAAGATATTCAGATAGAGGAAAAAAGCAACAAGGTCCTCCAGGGGAACCTCCCCCTGCAGAGCCAGTCTACCCCCAAAAAATATGACAATAACCGTTCCTATGCTGGAAACAAATTCAATCCCCGGGTGAAAGGCATTGCTCAAACGAAGGGCATCCAGAATTGCCCGGGTATATTGAGCAAGACTTTTTGCAGTTCTTTTGCTGACTGCTTCTTCCTTGGTAAAAGCCTTAATCTCTCGGATCCCCGAAAAATTATCCTGGAGCAGGGCATTAACTTCTCCAATCCTTTCCTGGGCCCTGCGGAAACGGGGCCGGGATATTTTACTGAATTTTAACACCAGCCAGGCCAGAAGAGGTATCGGAATCAGCGTATATAGAGCCAGGGTAACGTTCATGTAAAAAAGAATAAGGGATACTCCAATAAACATAACCCCGTTAACAACCACAGTGGGAATAGCGTGGGCCAGTAGAACTTCAAAATTCCTGGTATCATCAATCACCCTGGACATAAGTTCTCCGGTCTGTTTATCGCTGTAAAAACGGAGTGAAAGCTTCTGCAGGTGACCGTAAAGATAGTGGCGGATATTTTCCAGCATATTCCAGGCCGCATAATGGGAAATGTATTCAGTCCCAAAGCGGGAAACAGCCCGGATTATGTATATAATTATTACCAGGACGGCAAGGAAGGTAACCCGCTCAAGGCCCCCATAGCTTTCTACGCCTTCAGTAACAGTGGCAATTAAAGAACGTATTGCCCAGGGGCCGGCAAGATTCATGGATGTAACCAGGACCATGCAGAAAGTAGCAAGTATTATCCACCACTTGTAGGGTTTTGCAAATGGAAGAAGCGCCTTAATTTCCCTCATGTGTTTTTTCCACCTCAATTTTTCCCTGTTTTAGTTTTTTAAGCAGTTCTTCCAGAAACAACAGCTCTTCTTCCCCTAAAACTTCCATCCTTTTTCGAATGTTTTCGTGATGCTGGGGGAAAATTGTGGCCTTCTTCTTCTCCCCTGCAGGAGTTAACTTAACAAACCAGACCCTCCGGTCCTCAGCTGAATGTTCCCGGTAAACCCAGCCATTTTCTATCATCCTGTCAATCAGGCCGGTCATATTGCTGGCATTGCACTGCAGTTCACCGGCCAGCACGTTGGAGGGAATCCCTTCCCGGGGGATATGGTAAAGAGCATGAAATTGCTGCCAGGTAATCCCGTGATCCTCCAGTTTTTTTCGCAGTTCCTTTTTTAAACCGCTGGCAGTTGTTTTTAATAGCCAGTAAATCTCTTTATAGCGGGCTGTTTCCACTTACCCCACCACCTTTTGAGGATATTACATCCCTTAATATTTCATATTTGAATTATATACTAATTAAAGAAATTGTCAACAAAAAAAATCCCGGTAGCTTTTTTCCGGGAATTTTTTACACCATCAGTTAAACTTATAGTTTTTTATAATCCTTAACCACAACGTCCTTTCCCTGTTCTTTCCCCTGGTATAATGCTTTATCGGCTGAATCCAGTAATTCACTGGCAGTTTCTCCTGCCTTTAACTGCGCCACCCCAAGGGTCAGGGAAATGGGGTTAACCAGGGGATCCAGTTTTAAGTCCTTTATTTTTTCCCTGATCCTCTCCGCAACCTCATTAGCTCCCGAGATATCTATCCCGGGTAAAACAATGGCGAATTCTTCTCCTCCCATTCTCCCGGCCATATCCTCGTACCTGATTTCTGATTTAAAAATTTCTCCTGCAGCAGCAAGGACTCTGTCTCCCACCAAATGACCAAAGGAATCATTAATTTTTTTAAATTCATCAAAATCTGCCATTATTACTGAAAGGGGTCTGCCCTGCCTGTGAGATAGGGCAACCATTTTCCCGAGGAACTCGTTGAAATGCCTGCGTGTAGAAAGGCCAGTCAGCTCATCTACCTTTAATAGTTTTTCCAGTTGCTCATTTAATTCCCGGACTTTCCGACCTTCCTTGATTCCCTTGACAATAAAATAGGCAATCAAGATGTAGATTGGAGTTACAAGAGCCTGAAAGGTAAGGCGGGTGTAAACATTTTCCCAGATGGGAGTTCCAAAAACATAGTTCAGAGCAAGGGGAAACCCAATAGCAGTTGTAACAATGTAAGGGACAAGTATGGAGGTTATTAAGGATTTCCAGTTGAACTCAGAAAAAAGGTGATTAAAAATAAATCCTGCCAGAAAACCCCTTAACATGACGAGCAGCCCGAAAGAGAAAATGTAGTTCTCCCCTCCGTGCCAGAGAAATACGGAAACAAAATCAAGAGTTCCCCCCAGGGCAAGTCCCCACCAGGGTCCCAGCAGGATCCCTCCCAGCATCGTTATCAGGGGCGGAAAACCCAACCGGAAACCATCTTCCAGGTTCGGAATCGCAATAACAATGAGGTTTCCCGGCTGACCGAGAAAAACCCCTGCAATTAATAAAATCAGGCTCACCTTCAGGGCCTGTTTTGATTCAAATAAATACTTCTGTTTTCTCCTTTTCAATAAGGAAAGCCTGCCACCCAACGGATACCCTCCCGGGAAAGTTAATTATTTTTTCATTTCAATTCCAGCCTATATTAAGTTTTCTTTCTCCTCTGCTTATCGGAAGACTTTGGAAGTATTTTTAGTATAAATCAAAAAAAACTAAAATACAATTCCTAACCAAAACCCTGGAGCTCCACTAATTCGTTCGTTCCCGGAAAGTAAAAAAATTGCTTTCCCGGGGGGAAAAATGGTACTTTCCAGGTTTCTTTTTCAATCAATTCCTCTATTGTAGACTCCGGATGGGGAACTCCCCGAACCAATTTTTCTGGCAAGGTAGGCGTTTGTATGAAAATCAGTTTCAAAAACATCATCTAATTTGGAAAGTAAGTCAATAATTGGTTGAGTAATTTGCAGCTTTTTTTCCTCTTCTAATGCAAGGTATGAAGACTGGGAAAAAAATCCTTTTAAAAATACTTCCCGGGAATTTTTTAACTTCCATTTATAATTTAAGGAATCAACCAATTGGAATAGCCCGCTTGACTCAATTTCCTCTTTTCTTTTTTGATCTAAATTAAAAATATTTGTTTCAGTATTTCTTTTTTCCGGGTAAAATCCCCAGAGTAAATCATAGGCTTTTTTTACCTCCCTGATCCCAACGTCTGGAGAATCATTCCAAAACAAAACCAGATGCCCCCCATCCTCCAAAAGTCCAGTGCATTTTTTGTATTTTATTCGTGATTCAAGCCAGTGAAAAGCAGTTGCAGAAAAAATAAATGGGGTTTTAAAACCTTCAGGTGGGCTCCATTCCTCAAAGGAAACTACCTCAACACTAATATCATAATCCTTTGTTTTTTCCCTCAGTATTTCGGCCAGGTTTTCCCCCATTTCAATACAGTGGATCTTGTAGCCCCGCTCCGCAAATTTTAAAGTTGCCTGACCTGTCCCTGCCCCAATTTCCAGCAATAGATCTTTTTTTTGAACCCCGGTTTTTTCAATTGCCCAGTCTATTACCGGGTCGGGGTAAGACGGGCGGGATTCATCATAAATTATTGCCGCTTTATCATAAGCTCTTCCTTTTCCCATAGGAAACCCCATTTCCACTTTTTTGCTTTTGGTATTTTAAAAATTCCTCTACAGAAAAATAATAACCTCCATAATAGTCTTTTATTTCTATATCCCGAAATCATAAAATCTTTTAAGCACTCCTTTGGTTCTCCTTAAGGGGATATATTTCCTGCCAGGTTAAATGATCCTTGACTTACTTAACCCTATCATTTTTTTCATTTATTGGAAGTTAAGAGTAATATAGTCCAAAAAAATTGGCTAGAGTATAATATAGTTCGCAAAAATTAAATAAAAAAGGAAAACCATCGGCAACTCCGAAAAATGGAATGGAAGAGCAAACCAATTTAAAGGAGTTGAACCGATGGCTTACCCTCATTCTAATCTAAATTTTGAAAAAATGCTAATGAAATTTTTGTCAGAAGAAGATCCCATGTTGGAAATGCTCAAGTGGCTCTGTGAAAAGCTTATGGATGCCGAAGTTGCTTCTAAAATCAATGCTAAAAAGTCAGAAAGAACTGAAAATCGCTCAGATTACCGCTCTGGATATCGAGTTCGCCGTTTTGATACGCGGATGGGCACCATGTATTTGTTTGTCCCCAAACTCCGTAAAGGTGGCTACATCCCCTTCTTTATCAACGCCAAAAAGCATTCAGAAGCCGCTCTAATGAGCGTAATTCAAAAAGCTTATATCAATGGAGTATCTACAAGAAAAATTGAGAAATTAGCAAGTAGTTTGGGTATCGATTCCATCTCCAGGAGTCAGGCTTCTCAAATTACAAAGGAGCTAAATACCCAGGTCAAAGCTTTTAGGGAAAGACCTTTGCAGAAAACTTTCCCCGTTCTCTGGGTAGATGCCTTTTATGAAAAAATTCGTTTTAATGGTCAGGTTAGAAATATGGCTGTTTTGGTGGTTATTGGAATTAATGAAGAAGGGAAAAGAGATATATTGGCCGTTGAACCCATGCAAGAAGAATCAGAGGCAACTTACAAAAGTTTATTTGAAAATCTCAAGGAGCGAGGTTTGAAAAATACCTGGTTAGTCGTTTCTGACGCCCACAAGGGACTTATGAAGGCAATTCAAAGCTCATTCATTGGCTGCAGCTGGCAGCGCTGCAAGGTCAACTTAATGAGGAATATTATGGCTCATATTCCCGCAAAGGCAAAAGCAATTTTTGGAGAAAAACTTAAGCAAATATGGCTTCAGCCTGATATTGAAAGTGCTAAGGAATACGCAAATATGCTAATGGACAAACATGAAGATAAATACCATGGAGCCATTAAAGTTTTGGAAGAAGGATTAGAAGATTCTCTTCAGTATTATAATTTTCCCAGGATTGACCACAGGAAGATTTCATCAACCAATATGCTGGAGCGTTTGAATAAAGAGACCCCAAGACGAACCAGGGTGGTGGCCATATTTCCTGACATGGATTCATATATTAGATTAATGACGATTAACTTAATGGAATACAGTGAAGATTGGTCTGCAGGTCATTGTTATATCAAACAGGAAGTGATTTCTTTAACCAGGGAAGACCGAGAAAAAGCAGCATGATTGTTTTCGGAGGGCTGATGGTTTTTGCCAGCTCCTCTTGACACTACTTATTTTTTCAATCCTGTTTTTTCTGCAACAGAAAATAAGGAAATTATTTTTCTAATTTTTCCAGGAGTTCCTTAGTTCCATATAAATCAAGGTTTTCTATCCTTTTAAAGTGGCGGATATTATTGGTCACAATAGGGACCTTTTTTGCCAGGCTTTTAGCTGCAATCATTGTATCCTTTGGACCAATAACCTGCCCCTTTTCTCTTAATTCACGCTCTATCCCAACCGCTATTTGAGCACATTCGCTATCAAAGGGCAAAATCCTCACCAACCCGAGCAGATTTTCTTTTATTGTCTTTCTTTTTTCTTCCTCCTTAATACCAACAAATAGTTCAAAAACAGAAATGGAAGAAAAATATACAGTGTGGTTTTTAATTAATCGTTTAAAAACCTCTGAAGAAACTGGCTTTTTTTTCAGGTAATCTATTATAACGCAGGTATCTACTATAAACTCCATCTATCCCACAACTCCTTAATCCTTTTTTCCGTATTTTCTGCTTCTTCAGAAGTCAAAATCCCTTCCAGTTTCAAGGCTCTATCTATTAGCTTCTCCCTATCCTCTTCCTTAGCAAGGTATTCTTCTAAAGCCTCGCATACTATATCTGAATATCCCTTTTTCCCCCTTTTCCCAGCCAACCGAAGAAGGCGGGCCCGCAGATCATCAGGAATTGATATAGTTGTTCTCATAAAATCACCTCCCAAAAACATATTAACAAAAACCAAATTGAAAATCAATATGCAGATGCATTTGAATGCTTATTCTGCACTGGCAAGCATCATATTTTATCTATCAAAACATTTACACATTGGCGAATCTTTAATTTCCCGAAAGACTAATAGATTTATCCTTTGAGGGATAGTTAACCGTCTCTTCATTTTTAGTTAATAGATATTGAAATTGGCTGTTTAGAGATTTTCTTTATCTGGACCCCCCAATGCTTTCTGGGTTTTTGTTCCCGAAATTTTTGCCGTTCCCCTGTGTGTCAATGTCTTTATCAGGAATAAATGGTTTAAGTCGCTATTTCTAGTTTTGGTAGGATATTTTTGCAGAGAGTGGCAGCGTAAAATACATATTTAAAATGCTCAAAAAGGAAACTCTTGATTTGACGTAGAATTCCTCCTAACCTCCGAGGAACCCTGGAGAAATATGCGCCAAAATATTGGCAGCCCTCTTGGATCGTAATTCTAAGTTAAATAAAAAAGCAGAATATTTACCTGCGTTTTTTATAAACGTCAGGAAGATCAAAAAACCCCGTCTTTCCAACGGGGTTTTTCTTTAGATCCTTTTCAACTGTAGTTTTCTCTAATTCCGGGGGAATTAATTTTTTTAAGCATTTTGATTCCTGCCCAGGTTGTAAAAACACCGTACACCAGGAAAAACAGTGAAAAAAAAGGAACGCTAAATAAGAAAAAAAGTGCCCCCAATATATATAAACCCCCAAATCCCAGGGCGAGATAGGCAGACCGCTTTTTAAATTTAGACAATCCCTGAACCAGGAGAAACTTTAGAACTAAATAAGGTAAAATAAATATTAACAAAGCCAGGGCGAAAAAACCAATCATAGTCCCCATTTCTCCAGCGATAATCCCGTGCAAACCTAAAACCAACACAAAAATTAAAACAGGGATACCAATAATAAGTTCAATTATCCCCGTTACAAGAAGGAAAGATCTTTCCCTGGAACTAACCCCTTCTCCTGGGGTTTTTGAACTATTTCCAGCGTTTTTTCTCTGGGAAGCAAAAACCCTTATCCTGGGCCAAAAAAGACCTAAAAGACCCAGGAGAATAAAAAAACAGGCCAGAACCAATCCCGAAACATCCCAAACGCCTTCTTCGGAATAGCGGCCCATTTCTAAAATAAACCCGATTAGGCCGAACAATATAAAACAGGAACTAATAATTTTCCTTATCATATCTGGCCCCTCGTTTCAAAAACGCAGAATATATGATGAACACCTATTCGTTTTGGTCCTGGTTTATCGCTTAATTGCTTTATCCGCTGCAAGCTTTCCCGTAAGAATGGACATTGGGACACCTGCAGGACTGGCAGCCCACTGTCCTGCCTGGTAGATTGTATCAATTGGAGTAAATACTGATTTATCCGATAATTGTATTTTATTCACAACAGGTATAGGATTTTCAAATGACCAGCCAACTATTGAACCTTCCGAAGAACCGGTCCTTTTTTCTATACTAAGAGGTGAAAAAGAAAACCTGTCCATAACATTTCCTTTTAAAAATGGATATATGGAATTATTTATGGTTTCAATGATTAATTCTTCAAGTTTTTCCACGAATTCATCGTACCATCCAGCTTCTTCTACTTTCTTAAAAAGATCATATTCGGCAAGAAAACTTATGATCAAACCGGTTTTTCCCTCAGGAACAAGAGAAGGGTTTTTTAGCCCGGGGATTGAGATTTCATAAGTGTTTAACTCGGTAAATTTTTTCAACCAAGCTATAATTTCTTTTTTATCTATCCTGTCAAAGTTGTCTAAAATTGTTTTAAGTTCTTTCCTATGGGTTTCGCCCAAACCTTTTTTTGAAGGGGTGTAAAAAAAGTGTCCCTCTGCAATTTCACCAAACTTCTCTAAAGGTTGATCCACCTGCATAAAAAGAGAATATACAGAATCCGTGCCTCTTGATTGTAAAACTTCATGTTTCTTTTCCTTAAATTTTTGCTTTGTTTTTGGTTCTAATCCTTCAATATCAGTTATTTTGTAAAAGGTTTTAAGGTCGCCTGCCCAGATTAACTGCTTGTAATTGTAAAGATTATTTTTTTGATCTGCTACCCTTAAATCTTTGGCCAAAACCCTGGTTATGGTTGTGTTGGTTTTAAGTTCTCCTCCCAGCTCAAGGAATTTATTGGTAAGGGCTTCAGCCAATTTCCCAACACCCTGTTTGGGGTAAAAATAATCCAGGTATAATGAAAAATAGCTTAAGGCAAAAAATGCGGGAGTGTTTTTGAAAAAATGTTGGGTAATGATATCTAAAAGAGAAGGGTCTTTAATAAACTGCCCAAGATAATCTTCCACAGGGGTGTTCATTTTATTTATTTTTCCTATAGTTAATAAAAACCTGGGAAACCATGGGAGAAGAACTTTAAAGAGGAATTGCCTATCTTTTTTAATATCTTTGAAAAGCGGGTTCTCAATACCATAAAGAACATCCATATGCTTCATTATCTTCCTTATGGCTTTAATTAAACCGTCTATTTCATCCTTTCTTTCAGGATAAAATTTTTCCAGCATTTTTCGGTAATCTTCCAGGCTGTTTATATCAGTTATTTTCAGGACTTCCTTTTCCAACCCTACTGAAACAGGACTCTTAACAAATTCAATATCAATTCCCAGGTCATTTAACATAGGAGTTATAATCCCGGCATCTTCCAGGGCCCGAACACCCGCATCAAAATGGAAACCATTTCTATTAAATGAATTTACAAGGCCACCACATTCATTATTCTTCTCTACCAAAAGCACTTTTCGCCCCGCTCTGGCAAGATATATGGCAGATGTTAATCCTGCCATACCACCACCTACAACAATATTATCATAGTTTTTGATATAAGGACTTTCATTGGGTAGCTCCGTTAGTTCCAGACTTTTTTCCCATAACTCATAAGCTGCTTCTTTATCCAGAGCCGGAGGGGTTGGTTCTTCAATTTTTGTTAGGTTAAAGAATTTTCCGCTTATATTTTCCACCTCCTTTGATTCTCCTAAATAATACAGGGCTTCAGCTGATATATCAGCGGATTTTAACCTTTTTTCAAAAAACCTCTCTTTAAACCATCTGTAAATGGGTCCATTGTCCTGGCCTGCTTCGGTCTTTACAGCCCCTGGATGCATTGAGTTAATGGTAACTCCTGAATTTGCAAATACATCATCAAATACCAGCATTGATTGAAGTTGAGCTAATTTTGCAGATCCATAACTTTTTAATCCCATATACCTTCTTTTGTTCCAGTTAAGGTCATCAAGCCTTAAGCCCCATACCGCAAATCTGTGGCCTTCAGAATTAACCATAATGATCCTGCATTTATCCTGGGCTTTTAACTTATCAACAAGTAAATAATTAATTACAAATGAGGATAAATAGTGAACCGCAAAAACTTTTTCCAGGTTGTCCGGGGTAACTTCTTTTTTGGTTAGATAAACGCCTGCGTTGTGAATCAGGGTATCAATTGGTCTATCTAAATCATTAAGCTGTTGTGCAGCATTAAAAATATCTTTTAAAATACTCAAGTCAGCTATTATATATTTACAATCAACATTGAATTCATTTTCTATCTCATTTTTTAATTTCTCGGATTTTTCCGGGTTGCGGTTTATACATAAAATATCTGCTCCCATTGAGGCATATTTTTTGGCAGTTAATCTCCCTATCCCGGAAGTTGCACCCGTAATTACCACCAGTTTATTTTCTGCTCTTTGGTTGCATATTTCAGGAGATAATTTATTATTCTTTACCATTTTATATACATTTGACCATTTATACTGTCTGTAGTATTTAAATAACCTGCTTTTGGTTTTATTTTTGTTTTTAATTTTTCTGTCCATTAAAAACTCCTTCTTTGCAAAATTATAAAGAAAAAAATGTTAAATAAAAATTAGGGTTAATGTCAATCCGTGAAAATAAAAAAATTACCCGAACTTTTTCCTCATAAATCTTCTGTATGCTTTACAAAACCGGGGTATATTATCAAAAATATCTCCCCAGAGATCGTAATAATCCCTCTGATTAATTATCCTCCCGTCATCTCCCAGGATTAACCTTGTTGAACCGTAAATCGTAGAGCTTGGATATTTCTTAAACATCATGGTCATTTCCCATTCCATGAAGACAATTTTATCTTTCTTAACTAATGAAGGGATATTCATCTTTAATTCCTTGGACCGTCTGGTAAGCCTTTTGCACATTTCCTTGAATTCCTCTATGCCCTCAATTTTCTGGATAGTATCCTGAAAAACTATATCCTCATGGTAATAGGGAAAAATATGGGACCAGTCCGGTTTTCCCTCGGTATTGTAGGACTTGGACCAGAGCTTTTTTATCATTTCCTCGCTATAATCAAGGAGTGAATGGGGATGCAATTTCATGGCTTCTCTCCTACCCTGATAATTTAATATTCATCCAGGAAAGTTCTGGTAATTGGAGGATGGGTTTGAAAAAACTCCCTTTATTAGGCTGTTTTCCTCTAGCGGAAAAATTATGCCTGAAGCGGGTTTTTTTCATTAAATACTATTCCCTGTTTAAACAATATTATATAATATTTTTCCATATTTTCAAGAAAATTATCTCCAGGTAAAAATTCAGGGAGCCTACCGGGATTATTTGGTCCTGTTAGCCTTTAATGGAACAAGACCATAGTATTTGGAGATTCTCTTCACTACTCCTGTTCTCCAGGTTTTCTACCGGAAGTATCTTTCAATAAAGGCAAGAGTTTTTTCCATTGCTGCCGCGGGTTCAACCCAGATGTCCGGGGCAAACCCCGTCCCTTCAATAATGGAAATTTCCGGGGGGAAAAACAGGGTAACCCCTGCCTGGAAGAAAACTCCCGAATGAGGAAGATTAAAAAAGGAGTAGTTCCCCATGTTAAACCCTCCGGCAGTATTGGAACCTACAAAAACAACATTTTCCATCTCTCTCAAGGCCAGCAAAAATGCTTCCGCGGCGGAAGCGATTTTATCGTCAATGAGAACAAAGATTAATACATCATTCTCTATTTTCTGGGGTTTCCTGTACAAAACTTCACTCCAGCCTGTTGCAGTTGGGGAAAACCTTTCTTCTACCCACTCGGCATCAAACCCCAGGATATATTCAGTATTTTTCCTGATTCTATGGGAGGTCTGGGTGCAGAGGTCAATCCTCCCCCACCCCCAGATCTGATAATCCGTTTGGGAACTAAACTCCTTTACCCAGCCTCTAACATATTCCGTGGAGCCACCAGTATTCCCCCTTAAATCAAGGATGAAAAGGTCCTCGTCTCTTAACTCTCCAGCCTTTTCAACCATCGGCCTTAAATCATCATCGAAATGGCGTGAAAGATTGCGACTGGTGATTACCGTAATGTCATTTTCTTTATGAATAGCAAAAGGAACCAGAGAGTAATCAGGGGTATCAGCGGGTATTAAGGAAATATTTTTTTCCCACCTCTCCCCATTTTGTTCCAGGAGAAGAGTTGTTTTTTTCTGGTTATCCTCAGGTGCGAGTTTTACAGGCCGGTAAACCAGTTCTCCCCCGGGGTTAAGAGATGGTTTTAGATATTTTTCCGGATCAGTTCCATTGCAGGAGATAAGGTAAGCTTTTTCACCATCTTTTTCCAGGTAAAAACCGTCCTGATCACGATAAAAATCCAGTTCAGTTCCAAGATGCATTTTCTCGTGTGTATACAATCTCTCCTGGCCTATTTTAAAATGCCAGTCGTTTATGAAAGATAGTTTTTCAATTAAGATATCTTCAAAACCTCCGTGAAAAAAGGCCTTCTCGCCTTTTTCGGTCGCAAAATCCTTGGCCCAACTAATTAAACTTTCCCTGGCTTCCAGGAAAGCCTGATCTCCACCCTGGATTTCATAACCCACATAACCGTACTTCAGGACTTGGAACAAAAGTTCAATATCCTCAATAACCTCGCTTTTGCTGAGATCAAAGCCCGGTATTTCCGTCTTGGGAATTTTTTCCGGGTCAATTTCTTTAAAATCCTCATAGCTGTAAAGGAAAGGTTTGACCATTTCTTCAACTATTTCTGCTGGATAATATTTAATTTTTCTATTCTTGTCTATTATTTCCTTGAGTTCTGGAATTCCCTCGAGCCTGGAATGGTCTCCTGATTCCAGTATTTCATAGGCCTTTTGTTCAGCGCCTGCAGGGAGAATTCCAAGTGTAAATCCCATAACCAGAACGATAAATAAAAAGAAGCAGAATAGACTTTTCACTTTTCTCCCTCCTCTGGGGAATAAATCTTTGAAGAAAAACCCTTGTCATGCCAGTTTATAACTTCCCGGGCCATATAACTGCTCTCTTTTATAACCTTCTCCTGCCCTTTTACCTACATACCTTTTTTCTCCCTGGAATTTTTTCTTCCTCCAGGAAAACCCGATCTAACCAACTTTCCAATAAAAATTTTCCCCTTACTTTTCTGTGTTTTTAATTGTTTTCCGGTAATTCTTCTTTTTACCTCTAAATTTTTGGTAGCAAATGTATTTAAATCCAAAAGCATTCAGGTTTCCTCAAGTTGTAAACTCCCCCCTTTTACTGCTACAAAAGGCTTTTCCAAAAATATTCTTTGAGCAAAAAATAGTAATTGACAAAAAACCCATTTGAAATAAGATTAATAAGGGTTTAAGGAACTTAATTCGAGTAGGTGATTATTATTAAAGTAAAACTGGGTCTTATTTTTTTATTGCTGATTGGTTTTTTGGGTGGCGGTTGTTCATCTGATAGCTATTCCACAACCACGTATTTTAATCAGATCGTCGATGGAGACCATAACAATCGGCTTCTTACCATTGGAAGTTTCCGGGGAAAGAGAACTGAGTCTTTAACAGTATCGGAAGCAAGGGAAATCCTTTTTTCAGGAAAAACCCGGAGTGGGGAGGTGGAGTTTAGGTTAAAATCACCTGAAGGAGAAAAGATTTTCTCTACCACAATTTTGCCGGATATAGTGAGTGCTGAAGCACTTCCTGGTCCCTGGAAAGCGGGAACATATTCCTATGAGTTAAAAGCAAAAGAAGCCCGAGAAGTCAGAATCGAGTTAGTTTTCAAGCGCTAAACTAATGAGCCCACTTTTTAGTGGGCTCTTTTGGTTTTATAAATTTTTTCCCGAAGGAATTTCGGGAACTTCTCCAAAACCTTCTTAAAAGACAACCCTGTTTTTCTATGTCGGCTGTTAGATAATAAGAAGAAGTATTACTCGGCAAGCATAAATCATAAAGGAAGCCCAAGAAAAAAATGGTTTTTCTGATCCGGTTCCCTTAATCAGGGAGGACAGAGAAAGATAATAGTTACCCTTGATTTTAGCGCCACAATTGAATTGGTTACCGGTTAACCAAAGACTCCAAAAAATAAAAACTGATACAGATTTCCTGAATTAAACTAAAGTAAATTATAACCTTTTTTTCGGCGAACCAAATCCTTATTTTGTGAAGGTTTGAAAAGACTCTTCAAATTTGAAGTTTCATTAGCAAATTGAATTAGCCAAAAAAATCTTTATCCTTTTTGCCGTTTACTGTTTTGAATCTTTTTTGATACAAATGTTATAATAAGTAAAGAAAGTCGGAAAAACAAAGAAAGTAAGGAGTGGTTTTAATGGAACTGGCCAGAGTTTCTTCCAAAGGGCAAATCACGATCCCTATTAGTATTAGGAAAAAGT
>PUNE01000150.1 GCA_003551665.1 Halobacteroidaceae bacterium | reverse complement strand
TAGTTTCAAGGTGGCCCCTGTGGTCACCTTTTTTTTGCAGGAAAAATGAGTTTTCGGGGCAAAGTAATAATAGACAGGTAAAGGAGGAGGGGGATTAATGGACAGCAAGGAGTTCAGAAAGAAGGGATATGAGTTTGTTGACTGGGTAGCAGAATACCTGGAAGAAATAGAAAAGTATCCAGTTAAGCCCCCGGTTCGCCCCGGGGATATTAAAAACCAGTTCCCTGAATCACCTCCTGAAAAGGGGGAGAGAATAGAAGAAATATTCGAGGATTTCAAAAGAATAATTGTCCCGGGCATGACCCACTGGCAGCATCCGGGCTGGTTTGCCTATTTTCCTGCCAACAACAGCCCCGAATCCATTCTGGCTGAGTTGTTAACTGCTGGTATGGGGGCCCAGTGTATGGTCTGGGCCACTTCCCCTGCGGCAACTGAACTGGAAGAGGTGGTAACAGAGTGGCTCAAACAGTTAATGGACCTCCCCCGGAATTGGGCAGGGGTAATCCAGGATACGGCTTCAACTGCTACCCTCTGTGCTCTTTTAACTGCCCGGGAATGGGTAAGTGATTTTGAGGTTAATGAAAAAGGAATGGTAGGGAAGTATACCATTTACGTTTCCCAGGAAGCCCATTCCAGCGCTGAAAAAGGAGCAAAAATTGCGGGGTTTGGCCGGGAAAACATTCGCTATATTTCCACTGATGACCGATTTGCTATTATCCCTGAGGAAGTGGAGCGGGCCATGATTGAGGACCAGGAAAGGGGCTTGCGGCCAACTGCAGTAGTGGCAACCCTGGGAACAACCTCTTCGGGGGCATTTGATCCTCTGGAGGAACTGGGGAAAATCTGCCAGCGGCAGAGGACCTGGCTTCACGTTGATGCTGCCTATGCCGGTCCTGCAGCCATGCTGAAAGAAAAAAGCCACCTTTTCCGGGGTCTGGAGAATGCTGATTCTTTTGTTTTTAACCCCCATAAGTGGCTTTTGACCAATTTTGATTGTTCGGTTTATTTTGTTAAGGATCCTGAGTTGCTTACCAGGACAATGTCTATTGATCCCGAGTACCTGAAGACTGCCCATGACCAGGAGGTAAAAAACTACCGGGACTGGGGCATCCAGTTGGGCCGAAGATTTCGAGCCCTGAAGCTCTGGTTTGTCCTTAGATCCTATGGCGCTTCTGGCCTGAGGGCCTTTTTACGGGAACATATCAGGCTGGGGGAACTTTTTACAAATCTCGTGGAAGAGCATCCCGGGTTTGAGTTAATGGCACCTGCAGAACTGGGGCTGGTCTGTTTTCGCTTTAATGACGGGGTCCTGGAAGGAGAAAAACTGGATGAATTTAACCGGGAGCTTCTGGGAAGGATCAATGCCAGAGGAGAAATCTTTTTAACCCACACCCTTTTGAGAGAGGAATTTATATTAAGGATGGCCATTGGGCAGAGAAAAACGACCGAGGATCACGTGCACAGGGCCTGGCAGCTTATCCAGGAAGAAGCGGAGAAATTAAGAGAGAGATAGCCCAGAAAAGAATAGGAGAGATCTGTTATGCAGCCGGAAATCATCGTTAAGCTAAAAAAAATTCTCGGGGAAAAGTGGGTTGACACTGACAAGGAAAGGGTCTGGAAATATAGCCATGAGCACACCCATGAATCTTACGGAATGGTTGCTCCAAAGCCTGTTCAGGGCAGTGTGATTGTCAAACCACGGGAAACTGAAGAGGTTTCGGAAATCATGAAACTTGCTTATAGCTACGAAATCCCGGTAATTCCCCGGGGGGCAGGAACTGCTCTTGCTGCTAATGCCACCCCAAGCCAGCCAAGCATTATCCTTTCTTTGGAGAGGATGGACAGAATTCTGGAAGTTGACCAGGAAAACCTGGTAATAACCTGTGAAGCAGCAGTCAGCCTGGGAGAACTTATTGAACACTTAAAAGCAGAAGAAAACCTTCACTTTCCTTTGCACCCGGGCGACGAGGGAGCCCAGGTTGGGGCCATGGTTGCCATGAATGCAGGAGGTGTAAGGGCTGTTCGACACGGAGTTATGCGGGACCAGGTCAGGGGACTGGAAGTTGTTTTACCTACGGGGGAAATCATCCAGACAGGTGGAAGCCTGGGCAAGCTGGCCAAGGATAATGCCGGTCTAAATTTAATGCACCTTTTAATCGGTAGCGAGGGAATTCTGGGGGTAATAACCAGGGCCATGTTAAAATTGCATCCCCAACCCCGCTATTCTGCTACCCTAATTGCTTCGTTCCCGGAGAGAGTTTCGGCCTTCCGAACGGTTCCCCGGTTGATTAAAGAGGGAATAATTCCCATGGCAGTGGAGTACGTGGAAAAAGACCAGATTAAAGCAACTGCTTCTGACCTGGGTAAAAGATGGCCTGCTCCTGGTGGAGAAGGAGACCTAATTCTGATAATGGCCGAAAAAAGCGAAGATGATTTTTATGAACAGGCCAGGGAAATTGACCGGATTTGTTCGGAGGAAGGTGCCCTGAATATTTTAATGGCCGAAAGCCCTGCAGAACAGAGAGAGATTATTGAAATCCGAAGCCACATTCTTCCGGCGATTGAAAAGGATATTGTTGATTCTCCCGATATTACTGTTCCCAGGAGTAAACTTGAGGATCTCATGAAATCCCTGGATGAACTGGGGGCCAAATATAATACCAGGATTCCTGTAATTGCCCATGCCGGGGATGGGAACCTCCACGCCTTTATTCTCCAGGAGAACGGAAGGGTTCCCGATTATTACGAAGAATTAAAAGAGACCATGTATCGCAGGACCCTGGAACTGGGTGGCACCATTACCGGTGAACACGGTGTTGGTAGCCTGCGCCTGGAACAGTTAAAATTACAGTTTTCCCCTAGAGAACTGGAAATAATGTGGGGAATAAAAAAAGCTTTTGACCCGAAAAATCTTTTGAATCCCGGGAAAAAGGTAATCCCATTCTAAAAAATAGTTCAAATTGGTAAAATCAAAAGGGCTGTTGCCTTCAGGCAACGGCCCTTGAATTTGGGAATTATTTTGTTCCTGGTTGGTTTCTTGATAAAGAATTAGTCCAAGGCAGTGGAGGAAGCAAAGCGGGTTTTCCATAATCGTATTTCTCCTTTGGACTTCAGCAACACCTAACTCCACTTTTCCATCAAGGCCTATGGTTTCCGGGTAAAATCCAGTTGCTTAAGTTTGGCTATGGTCATTGCACAACTAAGGGTTATTAGGAAGGGCAGGGCCAAGACAGAAAAACCCGCCTAGTTTTTTAAGGTCCTTGTTGCAGAGGCTGGTTTTAAACAGGATTTACAGCCTTTTTCGAGGGGTAGTTTTCAGAAGATTAACTTATAAAGTGTTTTGGAGGATATAAAAAGCTCTCCGGATAAAGAAGATTTTTCCTTTGTTTAAAAGTTGCTTGATAGTTGCCTTAGAATAGTATTTGGCCGGGTTTTCGGTAGTATTTTGCTTGAAAAATAGCTTGGTTTCCCCGGCATTTGTCCCTATAGCTTTAAGTATCCAATATTTCCTGTTGTAGTACCTTCTTCAGTTGTTTTTTCATCATTTGCTTTTTCCCCGGTTTTCTGTAAAAGGCCGGTGTCTGTCCTTTTACGAGCACGCAGAGCAGCAATTTGGGCCGGTGTTCCGGAAATAATCCCGAAGTTATCCAGATAATCAACCCTGGAATGTAAATCGCTGGCTTCGACCCGGGGATCCAATTTTAAGATGCCTTTGACAATCAGGGTAAAAATTTCCGGGAGGAACTCAAAATCCTCAGGATACATTTCCTCCTCACCCTCAACCAGATAAAGGCCGTGGGGATAGGTTAAAAGGTTTTTCTTATCCCCGGTTAAAGAAACAATACTTGTTTTTAATTGTTCTGGAGCGATTATATCTCCATTTACCTGAAGTCGGGCGATAGAAGCCTTAAATTGTTCGGGGGAAATTTCTTTCCCCAGCTGGAGGGATCCCTTGATATAAAGGTTTTCTTTTTGGTAGTTTTCCAGAGAAGACTGGTTTAATTTAAGGTCCTCGCTGATCAGACGAAATCCTGCAGGGATAATTTCCCACTTTTCAATTGAGGGCTGGGAGATTATTTTTTTAAGAGGTGTTATCAACTCTTCCGGAGTAGTTACTTTTCCAGTCACCTGGATTTTTGAGGTTTTTTCCAGGAGAGCATCGGGATCCAGGTCCTCGGAGAAAATTACTGAGCCAATAATCATCAGGCTGGTATTTTCTTCCAGGTGATCAAGGCTGGAAGAATTAAAATTAACCGGACCTTCCCAGATTAGAGTTCCCCGGGAAAAGGTCTGGATAGAGGTTGGTGTTTCCTTAATTTTCTTTTTTAAAACTGGGGCAAGACTTTCTTCACAAATAATCCCGGGGCCACCTTTTACTGCTCCGTAATATAAAACGTTAAGACCGGAAATGGCTTTTTCTAACAGGGGAGGAGTAACATCTTCAGTGAAACGAACTTTTCCCAGAACCAGCAAATAAACCGGTTCTTCGAAGCCTTCCAGGAATGAAGAATCAATTACCTGGTCTCCCTTTAAAACCTTTCCTTCCGGGGGAATCTCAATAACCTTGCCGATATTTCCCGCAGATATTTCTCCTGCCAGGGAAGGGTTGTCGGGAGACTGGATAATAATTCCCACATTCCCAATTTTAATGTCTTTCAGGTTTTCCTTTTTTGCATTCCTAATATCCAGGATACCGATATTGCCATAGTTTTTCATGGTTAACCTCCTTTAGTTTATTGCGCCAAATTTCGCAGGGTCTGCATTGCCACCTGCAGGTGGTAACGAACTGTAGAAGGGGGAATCCCCAGTAGATTTCCAATTTCTGAACTATTCATACCACTCCAGTAACGGTAAAAAACAATTTTTTTTAGATCGGGGGGGAGTTTTTCCATTAATTCCTGGACCGCAAGATTTTCCAGGAGATCATCTTCAGGACCAGGGATTTCTTCCTGCCAGGAAGGCAGAGGGGCCTCATTACGGTTTTTTCTGTAGGAGTCAATGTAAATGTTTTTTAGGACCCGGAAAAGCCAGGATTTTCTCTGAGCTTCGCTCAGGTTCTCCAGGATGGCAATATTTTCTGTAGCCCGGGCAAATGTTTCTCCAACCAGATCCTGGGACTTGATTGTTTCCTGTGTAAGGGATTGAGCGAACCTTTGTAAGTCGTTTTTATAATCCTGAAAGATTCGATCAAGCATATTTTTACCCCCTGCCCCAATGAGAAGGAAATTAATAATTTTTATCCCGAGGAAAAAGTTTAGAGTATTGTGCTTAGTATATTATAGCAAAAGAAAAAGGTTTACAAAATTCCCTCGAGGCTGGAAATACTAAAACTACCTGGGAAAGGTTCCGCTGGAAATCATTCTGGTCAAGACATCGTTTTTATTTGTTGGTTGGTCTATTGGGTGAGGCCTGTGGGGGTAAACAACATAACGCTGGTTGATTAACATTTTCCAACCTCCTTTCCGTCTTTTCTATATATATAACGTTTCAGAAAGGGGAAGTGATGGGAAAAAGGAAAAAATTTTTTGATTTTTGGGAGTTTTAGGGTAAGACCCTTTCAGATCAGAGGGCATTGGGATTGAGTTTCTTAGGGCAAAAAGAACTCAGGAAAGACTTAAACTTTTGGAGTAGGCGAAAAAAGAAAGACCCTTTCTCCTGAAATACTGCCAGAAGAAAGGGCCTTTAGTTCCCCCGGGTTTATTTTAAATTATTCAGGTAATCAATTACTTTTTCCAGTGGTTCTACATCTCCAAATTTGGCATCGATATCAAATAGGTTCCATCAACTGCTCCCGGAATTCTATCGCCAATTGTTTCTTCGGGAACTATAGTTTTAAAATCCAGCTCCGTTGAGTCCAT
>PUNE01000009.1 GCA_003551665.1 Halobacteroidaceae bacterium | reverse complement strand
GTGGGGTTTTCTTCAGAACCCGGAAAGGCAAGCAGGGCCATAAGGATTGCATTAAGCGGGAAGGAACCTACCGTTCAATGAAAAGGTTGTAATTCCCCCCCCGGGGTTTGACTGCAGTTTTACCGGAATTACTGCAATTATTTTTAAGATAAAATAAACAACAAAAGCAGGCCCAAGGATCTGGACCTGCTTTTTTACTGGAGTTTGAGGATTTGATAAACTCCAGCGTTATACCCTAAATATACTTAAAAAACTCCCTCTCATTTCTTAAAATCCGGTGGGCATGACTTGCCCGTGCCGGTTCGAGCCCGGCTCCCGGCACCAATGATAGCAAAGGTTCCCGCATTTGGGGAACCTTTCTCATTTTCGCTATTTTTCTCATTTTGCACACTATCTACACACTATGTACTCTTTTGGGTTTTTTTGTTTTGCTTTTTGCTCTTTTTGTTGTTCTCCAAAAACCGAACCTACCCTGAAAACCAATCATAAGTGACAAAGGCAACACAAAAAAAGCTCCAAGATTTTTAAAATTCGCAGCCCATGAAAGTATAATTCAAAGCCTGCTTATGCTTTTTTTCTCCTTTCAGGACCTTAAATCCCAAAGTTTCAATACCCCTGACACCATTCCTAAAAATAGATGTAGACTTCCGTTCGTCAAAGTAATTTGCCCCTGAATCATTATATGGCCAAAAATACTTTGTTGTGTTATTTAATTAATTTATTGAAGGATTATTCCTGCTTAAGGTGAAATAAATAAAGATATTCTAATTAAGGAGGAGTTTTTTATGAAGCAAAAAGTACCTGTTTTGGCTTTTGTTTTAATCTGTTTAGTTTTCTTTTCCATATCCACCCTCGCCAACAACGATACCCTGGTAATCTCTTCTCTTGGTGAAGCCCCCGGCCTCGATCCTCGAATGGAAACAGACGTTTATTCCTTTGAAAGGGTAAATGTAATTATGGAACCCCTTGTTGTTTTCAACTTTAACATGGAACTGGAACCAAGACTGGCAAAAAGCTGGGCATTCAGTGAAGATAACAGGACAATTACTTTTTCCCTGCGGGATGACGTAATCTGGCATGATGGTGAACCTTTCACCGCACAAGACGTAAAATATACCTACCGCTGGATACTTGATCCGGATAGCGAAGCTCCCAACAGGGGCCTTTACACTGATATTGAGCGAATGGAAATTGAAGATGATTACACAATTCATTTCCACCTCAGCCAGAGCAATGTTTTTTTAATCAATAACATCGCCCGGATGAATATTGTTCCTGAACATGCCGGGGAAAGATCGGATTTCAGGGTAAATCCTATTGGAACAGGCCCATACAAGTTCAGTAATTGGGTTAGAGATGAAAGGATGGAATTGGTTGCTTTTGATGATTACTGGGGCGGCCAGCCAATAATCCCCAATGTTGTTTTCAGGCCAATCCCCGAAAACTCAACCCGTCTCCTTGCTTTTGAGGCTGGTGAGGTTGATGCCTTCCGCGGTGGAATTGTTCCCCAGGAAATTTCCCGCCTGGAAGAAAACCCTGATTTTATCCTTCACAGAACACATGATGTAGGTTACAACTATATGGGAATGAACACCCTGGTTGAACCGCTTGATAACTTAACTTTCCGCAGGGCCCTGGCCCATCTTATTAACCGCGAAGGAATTGTTGAAAGAATTTTTAATGGGGTTGGTTATCCCGGTGTTTCCCCAGTTCCTGCAGCGCTTCCCTGGTTCAATGATGATGTTCGCCGTTATGATTATAACCTGGACAGAAGTAGAGAACTTCTGGAGGAAGCAGGATATCCCGATGGCGGAGACGTTAGCCTGAGATTATTTGTCTGGGAGGCCCCTGATATGGTTCGGATAGCAGAAATAATCCAATTTGAAGCTTCCCGGGTTGGGGTAAGCATAGTGGTAAACGTAGAAGAATGGGGAGCCTTCCTAAGCCGGATCACAGCTTCAGATGATTACGACCTCTACCTTCTGGGTTGGTCAGGACAGCTTGATCCGGATAGGGCCATGTATAGACAGTTTCACACCGAGGGTTCTTTCAACGATGTAAACATTTCCAATGAAAGGCTGGATTACCTCCTGGAAAAAGGTCTTACTGTGCCTCCCGACTCCCAGGATTCTATTGATATTTACCGGGAAGCCCAGGAAATTGTTTTAGACCTCTGTGTCTATGCTTTCATAAATTACAGGGAAGAGCTTGCTTTAAGCCATTCTTATATTGATGGAATGCAGGCCCATCCTTATAACGCAAACACCTGGATCAATATTCACCAGTTTACAAAAAACAAATAAAAAAATTACCCCCGCTTAAATAGCGGGGGATTTTTTTTATTAAGGAAATTTAATAATTCAACTTTCTTAAGCAAGCTTTGCCCCTACCAATTTTCCTGCAGCAAAAAAGAAATTCGGGTTGATTGAGCTTTAAAAACTAGCGAAGCGAGAACTTTCCCTTTATCATTAACTACGATATCAAAATATATTAAACTTTCAAGTCAGGGAAATCTTATCTCCAGCTCCTTGAAATCTTTGCTTTCCTGTAGTATCCTTAAGATAGCTTCATTCAAGAGGGATCTCACTCCTTTCGTGATGATTTGGTTTTGAGATCCCTCTTCTATTTTTTCGACTATTTTCCTCCAAACTTGCCCACTTTAATTTTACTCAAACAAAAACAATAACCTTAGGACTGGTCAACAGTACTTATTGGGAGGAGTTCCATTTTTATTATACCAAATCCAGCCTTCCCCGTTATAAATCCATCTCTCCTTCAGCATCTTCAAATCCGGGATCAACAAATAAAATCCTGTGATTTACCTCCAGAAACCGATCTGCTTCCAGTAAAAGATGCCCGATTAAAAGGTCCTCAAAAAACCAGGCCTGTCCCATATTCAGGTGTCTCATGGCAACTGCCCTTCCCCATTCTTCAGGATCATCTTTATAGAGCTCAACTCTCCAGTGCATTTGTTTATCATGATATTCTCCATAAATGGAAACCAGGGCTTCTTCTATTTCCCGATATCTATCAAGGTAAAGAGAAGTCTGGTTAAGGTTTTTTTCTACCAGTGCATATGTCCCCTGATATAAACCATAATCGCTGGCAAATTCATAAATAATCTTGACCTGGTGCCCAAAAATATTCCCGGAAAACAATAGCTTGTTTTCTCTTTCTTCAATTAGTTCAGTATTTTCGTCAGCCTCTTCACGCTCAAAAACCTGCTTCATGGTAGCTCCCCATTCCAAATCGCGAAAACCACCACCTTTTTCTTCTGCGCAAACGCTTACTCCAATAAAAGCTATAATTCCAAGAACCAAAATAAAGATCGGCAGTTTTTTCATTTCAACTTCCCTCCTCTCTCGATTCTTAGTTCTAATTTTCCTCAATTTCCCCTGCTTTTTTCGGAGGGTTTGACCAAATAAATTTAATAACTATAAAAAAATAACCAGGATTTTCGGGGAAAAACCCGGGGCAAAAATTTTCTTAAAGCTGGGGTTTCAAGAATTCCCTTCTTTTTTGTAACTCCCCTGTAGTTTCCCTGTATCCTTTAGGACTTTCTTAGCTCCCTAATCTTAGGCAAACCCCATCTCTTTCAACAGGGAAATATCGAATTCCTTTCTCCCGGAAATACTTCCTCTAAAGCAACTTGATTTTTCAACAAACAAATCCTCATCCCCTTCTTTTTAAACTCACATCCTGAAATGATCCAAATAAAAAAGAGCACCCCCTACTTTTCTTTAGATTCAGCAAGATCGTTCCGAATTCATTTTGTTAAAAGGAGGTACTCTTTTCCAATTTATTCCTCTTGCAGGAATGCCCCTGGAAAAATTTCCTGTTTAATTCCTTTTTTAGTATGGGAGCTATTGGGTTAACCTGCATAAAACCTCAGTTTCCAGGCGCTCCGGTTACCTTAGAAATGTAATCCTCAATATTTGACAGTTGAACGGGAACTTTTTTAAGTGCTTCCTCCATATTTACAATCCGTTCTTTTTCAGCAAGAGAAAACATTAACCCGGCAAAACTTTTTTGTATGGGATCTTCTGCTCCTTTCATCTGCTCTTCGAGGCTTTCTCCAGGAATGTTTGTCACCTTGAATTTTTCCCCCATGGCATTTTCAAATAGTTTTACAACCTCATTTGCAGATAAGGAAACAGTTCCTCCCAGGGGAAGAATAGAGTTGTAAACCGAGGTGTTTTCTATACTTTTTACAGCAAAGCTGGCAACATCCTGGAAAGAAATCCAGCTCACCTTATTATCACCAGAACCGAAGACCTGGACCTGTTTTTGGGGGAAATCAAACCCTACGGCTGGACTCAGCCAGACCTCCATGAAATTAAGAGGCTGCAGAATTGTATATTTCATTCCACTTTCTTTAATTCTCTCCTCCACTTCTCTTTTGGCCTTTTCTAGAGGCATTCCAGGAGCCAATTCGGGGAAAGAAGTAAAAATAAAATGCTCAACTCCTTCCTTTTTGGCTATATCAACAAGTGACAATTGCCCCTTCCGGTCTACCGTTTCGATACTATCCCCTTCCTGCCTGGATAAAGTACATGACGCAGTTGAAATAACTGTTTTACAGCCCTCGCAGGCTTTTCTAATAGATTCGGGATCCTTTAAATCCCCATAAGCCAGTTCAGCACCCATCTCTTTTAATTGATTGACCTTTTCCTGGTTTGATGTCGGGCGAACCAGAGCCCTAAATTGTTTCCCCTCTTCTGCAAGCAGCTGACAAATCTTACCTCCAACCAATCCAGTTGACCCAACCACAAGAATCATTTTACCTCCTCCTTTTTTGTTTTTTTACAAGATAAGTTAATCCCTGGTATAAAAGCCGTAGATATTCTCCCCAATCACCAACGTCTTTTAACAACAAAATAAACCCCTAACCAGCTATAGAAAATTATTTCTACAAAAGGCCAGAGGCACTATGTATGAGCGAATGGTAGCCTTTGACAGCCAACCCCAGCAATATTTGTCTTATTATTTCAAATATTCTGTATATTTTTTCTTTTTCCTTCTAGTTTTCTTACATCTTCCTTAAGAATTTGTTTCCAGCCAAAATTATTACAACTGCTCAAACCTGTTTTTTTGATACCTTAATGTTGTATCGCGGCTGCTTCCTCTGCCCTATTGAAAACAATGACCAATTCAGATTTTTTTCTTCCTTAAATACCTGTTATCTGGGCAAAGACAATGCTAATAATTTTTTTACCAGGAAACTATATAAAAAAACCCCGAGCATAACAGAGAATAAGGTAAAATAGGTGGAAAAGGATAGGTTTTCAAAGAAAAGAAGAAACCAGAAAGAAATCAGGAAGAAAACCTGCCCCAATCTGATCCACCCTGGTTCCAAAAATTCTCCCAGGTCATCCCTTATTTCTTCTTTTTCCTCCACTAACCAAAGAACTCCTCCCCCCAGGATTAATAGAGCGAAAATAATTGAAAAACTCAGTTCAATATTTAAGGTAAAAAGATAACCCGGGGTAATAAAATCAAAAAAGAGGCTCCCCAAAAAAACACCCAGAGAAAAAAGAGCAAACTTCCCCAAAACTGATTTCTTCTGGTAACGATAATAAGCCGAGATAAGGGCTATTGTAAAAAGCAAAACAAATACACTGCTACCCCGGGAAAAAAGAAGGAAAATTGTTATGGCTGTTACTGTAAGCAAATCAAAATAAGTGGGGTTTTTCCCGCAAATTTTTGAGATAAACCTGACCAGCAAAATCATCCAGAAAAGGATAACCATTTCAACTCCATCAAAAAGTGGCGTTCCCAGAAGGAAAATTCCCCCGGCAACAAATGCCGACAACTCATTGGCGGGGTCCAACTCTCGTGTCAGGGCCCAGCACAAAAAGAATCCCACTGCAAAACTCAACCCATTTACCACTTCACCGGTAATTAACCAACCCAAAACAAATATAGGGACAGTTACAACAACAAGCCAGAAATTTGTTTTATAAGATAAATCGATTTTCCTTCCCAGAGTAAACCCACCCATTTGGAACCTCCTTACGTATGGTTATTTGGCCCTAATCTTTTCGGGAGATTAACTATGATTAAAGATATTTCACTGAACCTTAAAAACTCCCCGAAAAAGGCATTCTCTTTCCCTATTTTACTTTCCCGGTTTATTTGAGTCAATTGCCAGAATTTTCATCTTTAATCCCAAAAATCCTGGCTTCCTTGTAGTCCCCTTTAAGTATTCTCATTCAATGTGATCTCAATCTTTTTTTGTGGCGGGGTTTTGAGATCCCTCTCTTAAGTTTTCATATATTTCTTCAGTTTGCCAGCTTTATTTTTTTCAAACCCTGCCCTTATTTTACACTAACAAATCAACTCCAAAAAGCGGAAAATTATTACTCCTGGGTTGCCGCCTGCAAGGGCAAGCAAACCCAGGAGCAAACAGGTCTCAAATTACCTTCCTCCATATTTTTTTCTTTAAACCCCGGCCCTTTTTTAGCCATTAAATATTTCCCTTGCTTTTATCAACAATAGACCTGCTAAAATCAAGGTCACCATCACCCCAATTAAAACTCCATTGTAGAGATAATTTACCCCCCAACCCGGAATCAGAACAGCCCGCATTGCTTCAAAGACATAGGTTGTAGGGTTAATCATGGCCACTACCCGCAGCCAGGAACTTTCAATCATTTCCAGGGGAACAAAAGTTGAACTCATGAAAAGGAGAGGGAAAAAAACCATTGTTCCGAGTTGAACCGAGCCGGCATTTTTCGTCCAAAGGGCGATTGCAGCTGAATAAGTTGTAAAGGCAAAACCTAATCCCATTGATAGGGCCAATATCATTAAAAAACCTGATAAGGTAATCTCCAGTCCCATTAAAACAGCAATCAAAACAAGCAAAAGAACCTGGAAGATTAGCTGGATCATTCCTGTCAATAAAGGGCCGGCGAGAATGGCAAAGCGAGAAATTGGGGTCAAAATCAAACGAGAAAAGAAACCATTTTCTAAATCATCAACCAGATTCTGACCCCCTCCTGCTGCAGCACCAATAGCAGAAGAAACTATTACAACTGGTAAAATAAACGATAAGTAATTTACCCCTTCAAAGACCGGAAGCATCACTATTCCGCTTAATCCCGCAGAATAAACAAAAAGAAAGAAAAGGCTGGTGGCAAAATTGGTTATATAGGTAAAGGGATTCCGGAATGTCGACACCAGACTACGTCTGGTTAAAAAGAAAATATCTTTAATTAGCTTTCGCATTGCTTCTCCCCCCCTTTTTTATTCTTTCCTTACTCTTAGAAACTAACTGCAAAAAAACATCATCAAGGGAAGGGGATGAAGCAGAAATGTCCTGAGGGAAAACACCTAATCCGGATAAAGACCGAAGTATTTTCGGGAGTTTTTCCCGAGTATCTTTAGTCAGAATTTCCATATTAAGCAATTTTTCTTGGAAAATGGGAAACTCTTCTGCTAACGCTTTTTTTGCCTTCAAACAATCCCTTTTGCTGGAAAAGGAAATCTGGAGCTTATGGAGTGCACAGGATCCTTTTAAGGCTTCTGGAGTTCCCATCGAGACTATTTCTCCACCATTAATTATGCAAATCCGATCTGACATTTTATCTGCCTCTTCCAAATACTGGGTGGTCATAACAATTGTTGTTCTCATTTCATTTTTCAGTTTTTGAATTTCTCTCCATAAACGGGCGCGTCCGGCAGGGTCCAGACCCGCAGTGGGTTCATCTAAAAATAAAATTTTCGGTCGATGAACCAGACTCAAGGCAAGGTCCAATCGACGCTGCATTCCTCCAGAATATGTTCCGCATGGTCTTTTAGCATCCTTTTCCAAACCAACAAGATGAATTAATTCGTCAGCCCTTTTTCTGGCCATCTTATTGCTAAAACCAAATAAACGGCTTTGAAGAATAACCAGTTCGGTTCCAGTTAGTCCAGGGTCAATTGCTGCAGTCTGGAGAGAAACCCCAACTATTTTTCTAATTTCTCTGGCTTGTTTCTTTAAACAAAACCCCATAATTTTGGCATTTCCACCCGTTGGTTTGATCAGGGTGGTCAGCATTTTAATTGTTGTCGATTTACCTGCACCATTGGGCCCAAGAATTGAAAAAAACTCCCCCTTTTTCACCTCAAAACTGACTCCTTTCACAGCATGAATCGATCCAGGGAAGTTTTTTTTCAACCCAAATACTTCAAGGGTCGGTTCGTTCATCTCTTTTCCCTCCTCTTAATTTTTACCCCCAGGGGCCTGTATATTATACACTCCCGCCTTAACCCTGGTGGTATACTGGAGGGTTAATTTTTTATCATTTTTCCCAGTTGGTTTATCAACTCCAAAGCATCTTCTTCGGTTTCTTGCAAAGTTGCAGCCCAGCGATCAGTGGCGTCAACAATATCTTCACTATTACCTGGGGTATCCAGTACTACCTGTAATTTTTTTCTCCCTCCACAATCCACATATCGGAGCATTCGTAAAATAGACATAAGACTATAGTTAGCTTCTCTTAAGGTCTTTATAATCTTTAAGCGATTGATTTCCTTATTCCCATAGACCCTGTAGCCATTTTGGGGGTTGCGGGGGACAGTAATCAGTCCGTTTAACTCCCAATTTCTCAGAACATCAATTGAAACCCCTAAATATACAGCAACTTCCTTTCTTGACATCAAAGGTCCTGGAGAGGTTTGGGGTTTACACTTCAAGTAATTTTGAATTAATTTTACAGCTTCTTCCGCATTTTTCTTTTCATTCTTTATATGATCCAGATATTGTTTTGCTGCCGCAAGAGCTTCTTTAAGGTCACCCTGCGCAGCAAGTTTAACTATAGAAGCAGCCTTCTTTCTAATATTACCCTGTATAAATTCACACCTTAAGGCTATTCTTGCTAGCCGCATTTGCTCTAAATGGCTTTTATTAAACTGCCGGTACCCATTTTTATTTCTGGGTACAGGGTGGAGATAGCCCCATTCTTCGTAAAGCCTAACAGTATTGGGATGAACCTTAACTTCTCTGGCAATTTCTAAGGTAGAATAGATTTCACCCACCTGGATCCCCTCCTGGAACAAGCCATCGCCCCAGCCTCATTTAATGCCTTTCCCTTTAATTTTTGGCAGATAAATAAACAATTAATACCTGTTTCAAAAACCCCGGCCAGATCCTTTCAGATAGGCCGGGGTTTTAAAAAATTTGCCCGCTTCCAAAATTATACTGATATTTTTTTGAGCCTAAAGTTCTTAAAGTTCTCCCACTTTTTTTCACTCAGGGGGCGGTCAAAGCTACGAAAACCTGCAAGTTTAAATCCGTGTTTATCCGCTTTTTCCTGAATGTAGTTCATATCCTTAAGGTTTAAGTCAGTTCCAAGGCTCATGTTACGATATTCTTTTTCCAGGCCTAGAATAAATGTTTCGGACATGCAGGCATAAGCCAGTCCCTGTTCAAACCCAAAATTCCAGCCCCAATCAGGTTCACCAGGAACCTTGATTACCCCTCCATCTATTACCAGGACATCAGGCCTTGTTTTTTCTACTTCCCGACTGACATTGGGAGGCCGGGATAAATCCAGGACAACTGCTCCCTTTTTCAACATATCTGCAGTAATAAATTCTCCCAGTGAACTGGTTGCAATTACTGTTATGTCTGAGCCAGGGAGGCAATCAGGGCAGGATGAAGAAAGTTTAACCGGGGCTTTCCCTTGGCTGTGGATTTCTTCTGCCCATTGCACAAATCGGGATAGGGGTGCTGCAGGTCCGGGCATATTGTTTTGCTGTGAAAGCCAGCATCCCAAAGAACCTTCTGCGAATTCTTCTCCATTCCTCAGCCTTTGCACAAGATACCGGTAAATTCGAGCACTACCCTTTAAAAGCCTTTTATAGGCCTTTTCCGGATGTCGAGGGTTCCCAATTAAATCCAAGCATCCCACTCGACCGGCCAAAAGAAGGGAAGCCGCCCCCCCTATAGCTCCGGTTGCCCCAACCACGCTAACCCTGGCCTGGGAAAGGGGAAGGTTAATTTTTTCCGATACTTTTTCAACTGCATTTACTGCAGAAACGACAGTATAACTATTTCCTGTTGTTACAGGAACCCCTGCTTTTCTGAGATGCAAACCACCTCTGCTCACAACAGAAGTATAAGCTCCCAACCCAACAATTTTTGCTCCTCTTTCCCTGGCCATTTCAACCCCTCTGCGCACTTCTTCCAGAGCCTCTTCGCCGGGCATGGCCATCAATTCCTCTGCAGTCCGGGGGACAATAATAAAATCTCCCATGGCACTTTGCCCATTCCCTGTTTCTATTCGAGCCTCCGAAACAAGAAATGGTTCAACAAGATCGTTCCACCTGCCTGTTAATTCCTTAATATCTTCGTCCTTTAGACCCTTTAAGCTACGGTCAAAATCCCGGTAATTCTCTATATCTAAAGGGTGGGCAATAAATGCCCAGCGGCCTTCATCTGGTTTTGGATTAAGGGGTTTTCTTAGAGGCCTGGCTTTAATTGCCTGTGGAGAAACCGACTGGTTAATGGTAAGGTGTTTTAGTATTGCAGCAGTATTACCTCTATCCAACCGCCTTGCCATCCTGTAAATGGCCTGGAGAGCATAATCTATTTCCTCATCAGAAACGGTCAGGGGAGGTTCAATACGAATAACAGTATCTCCATTAAGGGTAGGGGCAACTCGAACCTTTTCCTGACAAAGAAGATGGCTTGAAAGCACTGGAGTGATCATATCCTGATCCCCCATTATTCCCAGAAGAGTCTCGGGGAGGTTGAAACGGGAAACGTTAAAGTCCATTCCCAGTAAAAACCCTCTTCCCCTTACCTCCTTGATTACCCTGGGAAACTCTTCTTTTATTTCCTGCAATCCTGCTTTAAAGCGAGCCCCCTTTTTTTGGACCTCCTTCATAATCTGGCCATCGTTTTCTGTTAAAATGTCCAGAACAGCAAGTCCAACCCTTGCCCCCAGGGTATTTCCAGCAAAAGTCGAGGAATGTTTGTTTCCAAATTCATCAGTGAACGCATCCCTGGTTGCAAGAACGGCCCCAATGGGAAATAATCCTCCTCCCAGAGCCTTTGCAATGGTTATTATATCTGGAGTTACCTCTTCCTCTGGCCCCAAAAACAGGTGTCCCGTCCGCCCGAGGCCGGTCTGGATTTCATCAAGGATTAATAGGGCCCCATGCTCTTCACAGATCTTTTTTGCTTCTTTGAGATAACCCCTGGGTGGTTCGACAATTCCACCTTCTCCCTGAATTGGCTCCAGAATCAAAGCCGCAACCTGCTCGCCTTTCTCCGAGAAAACCTTCCTCAGCTGATCTGTGTCGCCAAAGGAAACAAATCCAAACCCTTCAACCGGAGCAAAAAAGGGAGTCTGGTAAGAATCTCTTCCCGTTGCCGAGAGAGATCCCAGGGTTTTGCCATGGAATCCTCCCTTTGTTGCAAGTATCCCTTTTCTTTTGGTCCGGGAACGAGCCATTTTTATTGCCGCCTCAACCGCTTCAGTCCCACTATTGGTAAAGGTCACATTCTCAATTCCCGCGGGAGCCAGTTCAACCAGCCGCCGGGCAAGTTCCCCTGCAGCCTCTAAAAAAGAGGGCTGAACCAGGCTTGGTTCACAATTTTTTTCTACCTCCTTAAGGGCTTCCCAGACCCGGGGAGGGTTATAACCAAAAGGAAGGGCTCCGTAGGAAGCAACCATATCCAGGTACCTTTTGCCTTCCTTATCATAAAGCCAGCTTCCTTCGCCCCGGACAAAGGTTTTATCCATATTTAATGATTTAAGTAAACTGCCCAGGGCAGGATTGACATGTTCTATAAATGGATGCACGGTTTCACCTCCAGGCGAAATATGTGCACAAATGGTGCACACCCTCATAACAAATGATACTAAAAAAACCAAAAAAAAACAAGGCTTTAGACCTTGTTTTTTTACCTTTTTTTGTTTCCTGCCAAACTTAATCACCCAAACGGGGAGCATTTCGTTTTCCGGAAGGATGATGGAGACTAAAACCCGTTATTTTCCCATTAATCTCCCAGAATTCTACTTCGGAAAACATTAAATCAAGCTGAAATACATTTTCCTCCTGGGGAACCAAAAGAATTGGTGGTAGCCCGGGTAACTGCAGAAACAGCATACCCTCCTGGTATAAAACAGCTGCTTTTTCCCGACCGGGATAATTGTATTCCCCGATAAATGGCCTTGCCCGCTCCTCCTGGAGAAAATAACTATCTCCAGAAGAAATTAGCTGATCAAAAGAAACCCCCAGTTCGGAAGAAAGAATTCCCCGGGAATCCAGGGGAAAGCTTTTCTGTTCTTCAAACCTTACCTTTTCCACAAGCTCTTTTCTTTCCAGGTCAATTCCCCATATTCTGGAAAAATCACCATTGAATGATATATGAACCTTTCCTTCCCGGGGAAAATAGAGCATTGAAACCCTGGTAGTAGCCTGGCGTGATGCTTTTAACGTATCCCATCCATCAGAGGTGCTGAACCCGTCTATTCTATCTAAGATAATCTCATTAATTATCCTGTAACGGGGACAGGGTTCATTTCCCAGCGTGTAACGATTATTATAAAAATTGGTCATCAGGCTAAAGTTATCCCTGTTACTTAAAACAACTGTTCCCTTATCTTCAATTTCTACAATGATACCATTTCCGTACTGATCAACAATATGAATATGGAGGTTAAAGCCCGGCACCTGGATTAACTGGTTTTCTTGGAGATATTCCTTGACCTCCTCAACCCTGGAGGCATTGGCCAGGGCCCAATCAAAAAGTTCAGAAATATAAATTTTTCTGGAGCCTCTCAGACTGGATATAAAAAGATTAACCAGTTCCGATGCTTTAATCCTTTGTTTTCCAGAATCCAGCAATTCTTCTCCTGAGGGAACCGTCTGCAATGAGGCCATCAAACCTTCGCTATTCATTCCCATTGTTCGGCGAAAAACCCTGTTCATCTCATATTCCAAGGTGAAAAAACTAATATCATTTTTCCCCGGGTGGATTGAAAGTCGGGCTTGGGCAGGAGGGTACCAATCAAGGTTAGACCCGTAAATTACCTCTTCTCCAAAAACGGCAAAACTGGAACAGGCAAGGCTTCCAGCAGAAACCCATAACTGGATAAAAACCAGGAAAACTATAAAAAGCACTTTTCTTTTCAGGATCCACGCATCCCCTTTCATTTAAGGCATGAAACTTGTGGGAGTGAGAGCAAGATACATCAAAAAAGTATCAGAAAAAATCCAGACCAGAGAGTAATACAGGTAAAGAAATTCTTCTCCACCTTTAAACCAGTTGTCTCTTGAAACCCATAAAACCACTGCTGTTGCAAATACCCCTGAGAAAAGCATAAAACCAAAATCAACCGGCGGGGTGTTGTAAAAAAGAGGAATATATTCTCTAAATAAGGCAATCAGTATGATCAGAACCCCCAGAAACTGGAACAGGTTTACCTTGCCCAAGACCCTGGTCTTTTGCAATAAGTAAAGCATCAAACCAATAAAAACAAGGGATAAAGTATTGCGGGCAATCATAATAAGGGAGGAAATCAGGCTGTAGAGGACAATCAGGGAGCCCTCAACTATTATTGAACCAATACCATCTTCTAAAAACCACAGATTCCATCCATGATACCATTGGGAAGTTCCCAGTTTCTGGCTGGAAATCGCCCAGATTTTATCAATGCTTCCATCCACTTCCCGCCCCATGAGAACAAAATCACCGCTTGTATTGTTTTCCACTCGAACAAGACGTTTACTGGCGTAAGCTTCCTGTACTCTTTCCGGTTCAACAAAGATATCCCTTTCGCTGTCCCTGTACGTATACATCAGGTTAAATTGCCTTCCAAAATAATCTTCCCAGACAAGCGCAACTTCTCTTTTTTCATTTAAGAACAGATTACCAAATAAGGGTAGACTACTTCCAGGAATTCGCCACTTTCCATC
Source organism: Halobacteroidaceae bacterium (assembly GCA_003551665.1). Lineage (GTDB taxonomy): Bacteria > Bacillota > Halanaerobiia > B1SED10-174 > B1SED10-174 > T1SED10-26. The sequence goes on along the minus strand of PUNE01000009.1, from coordinate 8,440 downwards.
CTTTTCTCCAGAGTCATTTATCCTTGCTAGTTCCAGGGTAGAACGCATAATATTCATTTCCTTATCCCAGACTGAATCAGTCCAGGTGATGTATACCGAGCCATCTTTGTCAACCAGGAAATCCGCTCCGGGGTCCTCACTGTAGTAACGCTGATGTCCATTGCCCTCTCCAAAATAATAAGAAGCAAAACCAAGTTCCAGAGGTTCCTCATTCTTGGTTTTCATTTCTTCAAGGCAAACCGCCTGGTATTGGGAAATACCCCTGTCATTTCGGGTCCCCTTCCATTGCAGATGAAGGATATTATTATCATCAATAATAAATCTTGGTAGACAGATTAATCCCTGGGATCTTAATACAAGAAACGGTTCTTCTCCACGTTTTTCCAGCCAGAGGCGGTATTCCTGTCCTTCTCTTTCCACATAGGTATAGAAAACCTCCCCCCCGGAAACCTTGGCTGCGATATCGTGGTGTCTGGAAATGGTTAAACCCATCGGAACTAAATTGCCTTCCTCTTCAGCAGGAAAAACAAGGTAAGTCCGATTGCTCCCCTGTTCTCTGGATACCAAACCGAATATTACTTCACCCTCTTGAAAGCCAACAGGGAAGAGATATTCTACCTGAATATTTTCATCTAACCCAATCTTTTTTTCCCGGGTAATTTCCAGAGAACTGTTAAAACTAAGGTACTTGAGTTCACCTACCCGGCCGGGTTTCAGGCCCAGGTAATGCAGTTCCTCATCTTCCCCCCAAAAAAAGGCAGGGGGAAAATCCATCCCTCTCTCAACTCCTAAATAAGTCAATGAGGCATATTTAATTGTCTCTTCCCTTTCGCTTTCCATCTGGGGAAGAACTAAAATAATAAGGACAACGCTAAAGAAAATGAAAACCCCAATAAGAGAGGCCTTTTTCCAGTTATCTTTTAAGTGGATCAAGGGAACCGAACACCCCTTTCCCAATCAGGTTTGCAGCTAAAACCACAAGGAAAATCATGACTATCGGGCCAATTGCAGTAATATCCCGGCCTGCACTTCCCGCAAGATGACCCCAGGTATTGGTTTCTGCCACTTTTAGGTACCCCAGGGAGGAAAGCAATACCATATTACGGCCAAACAGAATTATTCCCTGTCCCCAGACAAGGGGGAAAACATTCCGGAAAATGTGATTCCCCAGGATTTGGAACCTTGAATTACCCAGTGCAAAAGCAGCCTCCACATACTGGTATTCCTTAATTGCCAGCATCTGGGCCCGAACAATCCGGGCCAGTTCAATTAAACCAAAAGCAGCAAGGACAAAAATTATGGCAGTATTGTTGTCATCCATCATTCCCATTAATAAAAATACAAGGAAAAATGCCGGTACCGAGGAAATCAGGTCAAAAATTGACATCGCACTTCTATCAAAAGGACCCTGGATAAAACCCATTATAATTCCCATGACAGTTCCCGCTAAAACCCCAACAAAGGTTACCAGGAGAACCAGTTTCAGAGTATCCCAGGCAGTTACGAGAACAATGGTCAGAACTGATCGCCCCAGGTGGTCAGTACCAAAAATGTAATCCCAGGAAATTCCCTCATTGCGTATAGTCAGATCCCGTGGAATATCATCAATTGTCTGATAACCAATTCCCGAGTAATAAGCATAGCCCAGCCCAATAATCATGAAAATCAACAAGCCGACAATAATCCCGGGCTTCACCAATCCCCGTAAAAATCTTCTTACCATAGACCAGTTTATTTCCAAGGATGGCAGGCTAAAAGAAAACCCAGGTTGGGATTTATGCTTTTTTTCAATCTCCCCTTCTTTTTTCCGGAAGGAAAAGAAAAGACCGACAGTAAAAAATACAACTCCCAACCCCATAAAAAACCAGAAAGGATTATCCGCAATATCGTAAAAACCCACCAGGCGCCAGTAATAAAGAACAATTGCTCCCAAAAAGACCCCAATTAATAAAAGGAAATCCTTAATCTTAATTCCTTCTGTATCCCTTTCCACCGGGGTTTTTATTCTGGGGTCAACCAGGGAATAGAGAAAATCAGATATTAAAGAGCCTATTAAACTTAAAAAGGATACAAAGCCGGTAACAAAAAGGATGACATAAAAATCACCCTGGTACTGCATAACATTCCTGTAAATAATTGAACCCAGCCCTGGCCAGTTAAAAAGCCTTTCCACAATAACCATCCCGCCAAAAAAGAAGGGAAGAGAAGAGAAAATTGCAGCGAGAATAGGAATCATGCTATTGCGGAGGGCGTGTTTGAAAATAACAATTTTTTCCTTTAATCCCTTGGAACGAGCCGTCCGAATATAATCTTCCTGCATTACCAGAGAAACCGAGGTCTTAACATGGTCAGAAAAAGTAGCAAGGTACCCCAGTGAAATAGTAATTGTAGGTAAAATTAAATGCTTAGCCCTTTCGATAAAAATTTCAAAAGCCGATAGATCCCGGGCAAAGGAATAATACCCCCCTACCGGTAGCCACCGGAGGTGCATAGAAATAACTAAAATTAAAATCAGTCCTACAGCAAAATCAGGAATGGAGATACCCACCATGGAAAATCCATTGAAAAACCTTGTTAAAAGACTTTTTGGCCTCAGAGCGCTATATGTCCCAATTATTAACCCAAAAAAGACCGCAAATAAAAGCCCCGGGATAATTAAATTTAAACTAACCTTAAACCTTTGCCATAAAACTTCTTCCATTGGGGCCCCCGAACCCCTGGTCGCTCCACCAACACCTCCCCAGTTCCCTCTTACTACCTCCCCCAGCCAGGTAAAATAATGCTGAGCCGGAGAAACATCTAACTCCGCTGCACTCCTCTCCCTGGCAATATCAAAAGGAGACGAAGAACGTATAGGGAAAATTCGGCTCATACCTCCTGGGGTTACTGAAATCAGTGTAAAAACTATTGCCGTCATTAAAAACATTAAAACCAGAACTTTTATTATTCTCTGGGTAAAAAACCGATTCACTTTCAAGCACCTCAACTTTTGAAACTTTTTTGCACGATTAGGAGCTTTAAAAATCAAGATCAGGGGCTAAAATTCCCCGGGCTTATGGCCAAAAAGATAATAAAGGAATCCAGGAAAATCCATAACAGGGTATAACCAAGGTAAACGAACTCTTCGCCTCCCTTAAACCACTGTTTTCGTGCAAGAAAAATAATAATCAGGGTAGTTATAAGGGCAGAAAAGAGCTGTAACCCGTCTGGTGACACAGGGGGAGAATAAAAGAGAGGAAAGAATTCACGACAAATAACTATTAACCCAAGTAGCAAACCACAAAAAAGGAAAAAATTCATTTTCGGCAGAATCCTGTAGGATTGGAAAATATACAATAAAACCGCGATTAAAGCAACAGTAAGGCTATTGCGAGCAAGAGTTGCAATTGCCCCAATCAAACTAAAGAGAACTATCATTGCTGTTTCGATAATTACCCCACCCGGACCTTCATCAAGATACCAGATCTGCCAGCGATCTGCCCAGCCAGGGACCCCTGCCTCTTTGCTTGTTCTGGCCCAGATAACATCATCCGCTCCATCCATCATTCGCCAGAAAATCGCATAAGCCCCATCCTTGGAGTTTTCCGCAGCAACAAGTCGGTGACTTCCAAAAATTGTCGAAAAACGGTTCGGTGAGGAAAAATCCCCGATCTCGGAATCATAAGCAGAAAGCATCAAGTTAAATCCGCTATTAGAAAAATCTTCAAATAAAACCGCGGGATTCCCCTGACTATCGATATAAATTTCTGGAAATACAGAAAAACCATCATTCCCGGAAAATTCCCACCGCCCCAGGGTTTCCCCTGCGGGGGATATTTTTTCCAGGTGAATACTGGCCCGATGAATCCCCAGTAATGGCTCCCAGAAAGCATCTGTCCAGGAAATAAAAAGGTTGCCCCCTTTGTCAAACAAAATCCTTCCCCCCGGATCCTCCTGAAACCGGCGGGGTTGACCAGAAATCTCTCCAAAAGAGATAGCAGCGGGGCCCAGCTCCCGGGGGTAATCTGCACTTAAAAGTCCTGTGCCTGGGTCAAAAACTGCATACTGAGCTATCCCTATAGCCCCCTTTTGCCCTTTCCAGATAACATGAATCTTCCCTTCCTCGCTTAGAGCAATCCTGGGCAGACCTATGAAGCCATCAGAAGAATAGATGACCTCGGTTTCCCTTTCTGCCTCCCACATTTTTATCTGGTACTCCCCCTGTTCGCGCTCAACAAAAACCAGCAAGGGAGAACCCTGGAACACCACTCCGCCAACATCCATGCTTTCCTGAACGGTAAAGGGCAGCCTTATCATTTCCATTTCTTCCTCGCCTCTGAAAAGTAAGTAAGGTTGATAATGCCTACCTTTACGACCTACCACAACAAAATAGGGATTATTGTCGTCCTGTTCCAGGGAAAAAATATATTCAATAACAACACCTTCCTCCAAAACTATCGACGAGCTGGATTTCACTTCAAAGTCGGGCGACAGGACAAGGTATTTTACAATTCCATCCTCCTCTTTGCCCAGATAATGAATTTTTCCATTGTTGTCAAAGGAAAAAGCCGGGGGATAAAGGGCAGAACTTTCTCTAGCAATTAAATGACGGGGTGCTGTAGTTATGTTTTTTTGGGCTTCCGAAGAAGGCATCAGGTAAATGTGGGCAACTCCCCCAAGAATTATCAAAACAATAAGGAATATTTTTAATGATAGGTTATTTTTTAAGAGGGTCAATGTTTCCAAATACCCCCTTTCCAATTGCATTAACTGCATAAACCACAAAAACAATCATTATAATGGGTCCAACACTCATCCACCAGCTATACATTGACGTTCTAACAGCATTTCCAGCCATTGAACCCCAGGTAGGCAGGGGAATAATCCGTAAATACCCCAGGGAGGAAAGTAAAACCATATTTCGCCCAAAAAGAATTAAGCCCTGACCCCAGATCAGGGGGAACACATTCCTTAAAAGGTGCCTCCCCAGGATTTGCATTTCTGAGTTCCCAATTGCTTTGGCTGCTTCGACAAACTGGTATTCTTTTACTGAAAGCATCTGAGCTCGAACCACCCTGCCAAGCTCGATTAATCCCACCACCGACGCGGCCAAAATGATTACATTTTCTCCCGACCCCACTGCACCCATCACCAGAAAAACAAGAAAAAAGCTTGGGACTGAAGAGAGCAAATCAAATGCTCCCATTACAACTCGGTCCAGGGGGCCTTCAACATAACCGGAAAGCAAACCCAAAATTGCTCCCCCCAAAACTCCAATCAGGGTAACATAAAAAACCAGGGTCAGGGTATTGCCGGCGTTAACCAAAACCCCTTTCAGAACGGATCTTCCCATTTCATCTGTTCCCAGGATATTTTCCCAGGAAGGAGCCGAAAGCCGCTCTCCAATGTTAATTGGTACATCTGTAATTTCCCTGTAGCCCAGGCCATGAAGATAAAGGTGCCCACCTATAATTACAACAAGAATTAGCAGGCCAATAATAACCCGGGGTTGACCAAACTTCTGTAAAAAACCCCAAATCAATTGAAAATTAAACCGGGGCACCCCCAGGAAAAAACCAGCCTTTTTCGAGGTTAATTTTTTTTTGACCTGCTCAGGAGAAGCAATAACAATAAATGAACCCAGTAGAACAAGAAAAATTGCAAAAGAACCAGCAATTATTGTTATGTTGTTCAAAAGATGATAGACGGGCTCCAGAAAATAGTAGTACAAAAACACCGCTCCGAAACAGGTTAAAGCTGCTCCAATTAGGGGCAGAGCCCCTCCCCTCTTTTCTTTTTTTTCCACCGGGCTCCTTACTCGGGGATCAACAAGAGCATATAGGAAATCGGCAAAAAGACTTCCCAGGAGAGTAATTAGAGAGGTAAGACCGGTAATAATGAGGACAACATAAAAATCTCCTCCCCTGGCAACAACATTTCGAAAAATAAAGGCTCCCAGTCCTGGCCAGGAAAAAAGGTGTTCCACCACAACTATCCCTCCCAGGAAAAAAGGCAGAGATGAAAAAATTGAAGCCAGGATAGGGATAAAACTATTTCTCAGAGCATGCTTAATTACCACAATTTTTTCGGATAATCCTTTGGAACGCGCAGTCCGGATATAATCTTCCTGCATTGCAATTGAAACGGAATTCCTTACATGCTCCCCAAAGATTGCTATATAACCGAACGAAAGGGTAATTGCCGGAAGAATCAGGTGCCTCAAGCGGTCCACAAGGTAACTAAACCCTGTTTCATCAATTATTATCCCCTGATAGCCTCCTGAAGGAAGCCAGCGTAAATGGACAGCAAATACAATCAAAAGCAAAATTCCCAGGGCAAAATCGGGAATGGAAACCCCAAGGATGTTAAAAAAATTAAAAACCCTGGTCAATAAATTTCGGGGTTTTAGAGCGCTGAATAATCCCATTGCCAGTCCAAGTGTTACAGCAAAGAGCAGGGAACTAATTATTAGGGAAAGACTGACCTTGAGCCTTTGCCAGAGAATGGTGCTAAGTGGGAAGCCTGCACCCTCAGTCCCCCCTACAGTTCCAAAATTTCCCCGGGCAATTTCACCCAGCCAAAAAAAATACTCCCTTGCTGGTGAAGAATCTAAGTTCTGCATACTCCTTTCCCGGGCAATATTAAAGGGCCCAGCACCATCAACCGAAAAAACTCTTTCCAGGCCCTGGGGAGAAGAAGCAATTAAAGCAAAAATAATTGCAGTTAAAAGCCAGACCAGAAAAAGGACTGTCAAAAGCCTTTTGCTCAAAAAACTGCCCATGGAAACAGCTCCTATTTTTCCCCGGTGAAATTCACCTTTATTTCCTCTATCATCCTTTGTTCCCATTCCGAGAATTTTGAACCGAGCTGGTTTAGTGCATCAGTATTGCCAATAACAACATTGCTCGAAGTGCTGAGGCCAGAGACTATCTCAACAAAATCAGCAGTTTCCTGTCCAATTCTAACTCTGTGCGGGTACACTTCTCGAGTATCTTTGTCCACCAGGAAAACATAGTGTCCAACGTCCTCACCCTCCCGGATAACCATCCGGGTATCAGGAAGCTTTCGCTCAAATACCGCGTAGGGTGGAACAACTAACAACCTTCTCCCGGGAAGATTAATCGTGGCTTCAACCTGCATTCCCGGTTTTATTATATCTCTCCGATCAGTAATTTTCACACCTGCTTTTACCATGTTCCCTTCAGCCCAGGTAGCAATCCAGCTAATCTCCCCACTTAATGGGGGATGAATGTCTTCGAGCATAACCTCTACTTCCAGGCCTTTTTCCAGGCGGTGAAAGTCTTTACCATCAACCTTCAGGACAATTTCTACAAACTCGGGATCATTAATGGTCATTACTTTTCTGTCTGGAACTATTTGCTGACCTTTTTCAATATTCAGGTTTGTTAGATAACCGCTTGAAGGAGCATGAACCACCCGCTGAGAAATTTTTTCCTCCAGACGGTTGATTTCCTCCTGGAGCATTATTATTTCTTCTTCCAGCAGCGTTAAGGAATCCGGATTGTCCAGCTCCGCAATTTCTTCCCTAACTCGTTCAATGTTATTTTCTATTCTAATTCCCTCGCGCTCTATATTCCTTTTTTTCAGTGGTAATTCTACTTCAAAAAACCTATCTCTATCATTTTGAACATTGATTAAATCTCTTTCCAGGGCTTCAACCCTTTCCCGGGCCTGGTCCACCTCTCTACGGGATACGTGCTGTCCTGCCAGTAGTTCTTCAAGGTTTTTTAGTTCTTCCTTTTCCCTCTCCAGAGCTTCTTCTGATTCCAGTATTCTTCTGTCCATTTCTATTTTTTGTTTTTCAATTGTATTATCCAGCTCTTCCCCGCGGATAACCCAATCAAGTTTACTTTCTTCAAGATCTGCGAGTTCTCGTTCAAGCTGTTTAATTTTTGAAGATAGCTGGTCCTCGTATCTTCTGATTTGCATTTCTTTCTGGCCAACTTGCTCTTTCCATTCCTTTTCAGAATAAGAGAACAGGGGCTCTCCTTCATCAACTCGGTCACCTTTTTCCACAAAAATTTCGGAAACTCTTCCGCTAAAAGGTGAAATTATTTCATTGTTTTCAATAAATTTTACCTCCCCTGCAGCGGCGATTGTCCTTACAACACTACGCCGCTCGGGGTTATAAATCTGAACCTCTATTCCCTTTTGTAAAAAATATATCCCCGCCAGAGATGCTCCCAAGATTCCCAGGATTACAACCAGGGCCAGGATATCACGAACCTTATCCATTTTTTCACCTCAAATCTAAAAACTTACTTAGATATTCGGCAATCATTAAATTTCACCTGCATATTCTCTTAAATAATCTTCTATAATTAACCAATTTTTGTTATAGGGTTTTTCTGTTCTTCAAAATATATCCTGCTCGCCCCCCCTCCTTAAGCTCCCCCCTTAATCAAAGAAATAACTGCGGCTGGATCATTCCATTAAGTGT
>PUNE01000049.1 GCA_003551665.1 Halobacteroidaceae bacterium | reverse complement strand
CTTTGGGAACTGCCCCCTGGGGAACATGAATATGAACATCCTTTTTCTCATGAAAATCATGGGATAAGGAAAGCTGTTTTTCCCGGGAACGGGCATAACTCATCGCGGCCTGGGCAGATTCCTTCATAACTTCCCCCAGTTTTCCAGTAAGGATTAGCTTTCCACTGCCGGGGACCACGGCAACCTCAATTTCCAGTAAATCTCCCCCGGTTTCAGTATAGGCCATACCGGTTGCTACCCCAACCCGGGCCTTCCCTCTTTCTTCATCTCGCCTGTATAGCGGTGGCCCCAGGTAGTCGGTTAAATCCTTTTCTTCTATTGTTGCCCTTTCTTTTTCCTTTTCCACAATGGCCCGGGCAACCTTGCGCATCAGGGAAGCCAGTTTCCTTTCCAGGGTCCTTACTCCTGCTTCCCGGGTATGTTCCCTGATCAGAGTCCGCAATGCCTGGTCTGTTATGGAAAACTGTTCAGTAGTTAGAGCATGTTCTTTTACCTGCCGGGGAACCAGGTGGCGTCTGGCTATCTCCAGTTTCTCCTCCATGGTGTACCCCGGAAGGTGGATCACTTCCATCCGGTCCAGAAGGGCGGGAGGTATGGTATGCTCAACATTGGCAGTGGTAATAAACATTACCTTGGAAAGGTCAAAGGGCATCTCCAGGTAGTGGTCGCTAAACTCATGATTCTGCTCGGGATCAAGAACCTCGAGCAGGGCCGAAGAAGGATCACCGCGGAAATCTGTACTCATTTTATCAACTTCGTCCAATAGGAAGAGGGGATTTTTCACTCCGGCATTGCGCATGGCATTAATTATTCGGCCGGGGCGGGACCCAACGTAAGTCCGTCTATGCCCCCGAATTTCCGCTTCATCCCGGACTCCCCCCAGGGAAATCCGCAGGTACTTCTTCTCCAGGGCCCGGGCCACCGACTTGGCCAGGGAAGTCTTCCCCACACCAGGAGCACCTACAAGACAAAGAATAGGGCTCTTGAGATCTGGAGATAGCTGTCTGACTGCAAGGTATTCCAGAATTCTTTCTTTAATATCTTCCAGTCCGTAATGATCTTCATCCAGAATTTGTTCAGCAACCTTTATATCCAGGCGATCTTTCCCCTCCTTTTTCCAGGGGAGTTCCAGGATACAGTCAAGATAATTCCGGACAACTACAGCTTCAGCGCTCATTTGAGGCATATTGCCCAGCCGTTCCAGCTCCTTTTCCACTTTTTCCCTGACCTCGTCGGGAAGCATCGCCTTTTCAATCCTATCCCGGTACTCGGCAAGTTCCTCGTCATCTTCGTCTTCACTGTCCAGTTCCTCTTTTATCGCCTTGAGCTGTTCCCGCAGGTAATATTCCTTCTGGGTTTTTTCCACCTGCTGCTTGATTCGGGATTCAATCCGCCTTTCCGCTGTCATGATCTCCCGTTCACGCTCCAGGTAGTTGAATAATTTTTCCAGTCTTTCTCGGGGCGATATTGCCTCCAGAATTGCCTGTTGTTCCCGCACCTTGAGGTTTAGATGAGTAACGAGGATATCCGCAAGCCGCCCACCTTCTTCAATATTGGTGATTGTCATCATAACTTCCGAGGGAATCCGCTTACTGTTTTTCACTATATCTTCGAAGTAGTCCGTAACCAGTCGCATCAGGGCTTCCATGTCATCCTCTTTTTCATCAACCTCTTCGATCTGGCTTACCTCAACTTCAAAATGCTCTTCATTATCCTTAATGTTATTAATACGGGCCCGCGAAAGTCCTTCGATTATTATTTTTATTGAACCATCCGGAAGCTTGATCAATTGCTTGATCTCCGAGATTGTACCCACCTGGAATATTTCTTCTGCTTCTGGTTCGTCAACTTCTTCGTTCTTCTGGGCAGAGAGCATTATAATCCTGTTTTCCACCATGGCCTTTTCCAGGGCAGCCATCGATTTGGGCCGCCCCACCATCAGGGGAATGACCATATTGGGAAAAATAACTACCCCTCTTAGGGGGAGCAGGGGCATTTTTTCAAGTTCTTCAATTGGTTTTTGTTCTTCTCCGGTTTCTTTTTGTCCTGACAAAACTTCCACCTCCTTATCCACCTACCCTTATGTTATTCTGCTGTGCTTTGTTAACTCCTGCAAATATTTTATTTTAGGGGGGCTTGCCTTGGTTAAAATTCTTTTCATCTTTTTGCTCTTTATTTCCATACCTGCCTCGGCTGCAAATCCAAACCAGACTGTTGTAACAGTTGAAAGTCGGCACGGACAGGGCACGGGATTTTTCATTAATTCCCGGGGGTTTCTCCTGACCAATGAGCACGTCACAAGAGGCCAGGCCCAGGTTAATATCCACACCGCAACGGGCAGGAAACTTTCCGGGATCCTTTATTATACCGATCGGAACCTTGATCTCGCCCTGTACAGGGTTGATGCCATCAATACTCCTGCCCTGCCCCTGGATACAAAGGGGGTAATACCCCATGGTGAAGTGGTTTACAGTATTGGTTCACCCCTGGGGCTGGAGCAATATGAAAACAGCGGGGTTTTAAAAGGTACTTTAAGCAGGCAGGGTTTAAACTACCTGCAGGTTGAAATGAAATCCTTCCCCGGAATTAGCGGTAGCCCCCTGTTTACCGAGCATGGCGTTATTATCGGAGTAAACACCCTTTCCAGTGGAGATTATACCCTGGCCCTGCCTGCCGCTAAGGTAGTGGATTTTCTCCAGGCCAGGGGGATAGAGTTTGTTTCCCTGGACCTGGGGCAGCTGGCCCCTTCCGCAACGGAATCTCCCCGCCAGCTGACCTGGGAAAGATTCGGTAGCTTCCTGTTAATCGCCAACTTTATTTTACTGGCCCTCCACATTGGCCTGGCGATATATAATTACCGGGTCCGCCGGGGGCTTTTCCAGCCCTATTACCCGGACGGAAAACCGGTGACCGACGAAGATGAGGTCTAAACCCCAACCTCCATCGGAATATTTGCAGAGGGAAATCACAGGCCAAAAAAAAGCCCTGCCGGTAAACCGCCAGGGCTTTTTTTCTATGCAGTTTCGCTTTTCCGGCAGATTTTTTCTATTTCCGGTTTGGCATTTTTGCTCACCACATCACCGGTAATGACCACCCTCTGGACATCCTTCTGGGAAGGAATGTCATACATGATATCAAGGGCAGCTTTTTCTACAATGGACCTGAGGCCCCGGGCCCCAATATTTCTCTTGATTGCCAGTTTGGCAATTTCGTTAAGGGCTTCTTCGGTAAACTCGAGCTCCACATCATCGAGTTCAAAAAACTTGACGTACTGTTTGACAAGAGCATTGCGTGGTTCGGTAAGAATCCGAACCAGGTCCTCCTGGGAAAGGGCATCCAGGGTTACTACCACCGGAAGCCTTCCAATAAATTCGGGGATCAACCCGTAATTAAGCAAGTCCTGAGGAAGAACCTCCTGGAGGACTTCTCCTACAGCCCGGTCTTGGGTTTTCTTGATATCCGCCCCAAAACCCATAACCTTCCTTCCAGTCCTGTTTTTAATTATTTTTTCCAGGCCATCAAAAGCCCCACCACAGATGAAAAGAATATTCGTTGTATCCAGCTGAATAAATTCCTGGTGAGGATGCTTGCGCCCCCCCTGCGGGGGAACGGAAGCAACGGTTCCTTCCAGGATTTTCAGAAGGGCCTGCTGGACACCTTCCCCGGATACATCCCTCGTTATGGAGGGATTTTCTGATTTCCTGGCAATTTTATCAATCTCGTCTATATATATTATCCCTTTTTGGGCCTTTTCCACATCGTAATCTGCCGCCTGGATCAATTTAAGCAGGATGTTTTCCACGTCCTCTCCAACATAACCTGCTTCGGTCAGGGAAGTTGCATCAGCCAGAGCAAAGGGAACATCGAGGATCCGGGCCAGCGTTTGAGCCAGCAGGGTTTTACCGCAGCCGGTAGGACCAACCATCAGGATATTGCTTTTCTGCAGCTCAACCTCGTCAACCTTCATCCCGCTATTTACTCGCTTATAATGGTTGTAAACAGCGACGGCAAGGGATTTTTTGGCCTGTTCCTGTCCTATTACATACTGGTCAAGGATCTCGTTTATTTCCTGCGGCTTGGGAACTTTCTTGGAGCCAAAATCAAATTCTTCAGCCAGTTCCTCTTCGATTATTTCGTTGCACAGTTCAATACATTCATCGCAAATATAAACACCCGGTCCGGCCACCAGCTTTTTTACCTGTTCCTGCATTTTCCCGCAGAAAGAACATTTCGGTTGATCCTTCTCGTCTCCGTACTTAAACATTTAAATCACCTCTTTAAAAAGCTAACCACGCTCATCCTGCCGGCGAATCACTTTGTCAATTATCCCGTAATCAAGGGCCTCCTGGGAGGACATGAAGAAGTCCCGCTCTACATCCCTGGCTATTTTTTCCAGGGGTTGATTGGTGTGGTGAGCAAGAACTTCATTCAACTGTTCCCTTAACCGTAGTATTTCTTTGGCATGGATTTCAATGTCTGTTGCCTGCCCCCGGGTGCCCCCCGTCGGCTGGTGAATCATTATCCTGGAAAAGGGCAGAGCATACCGTTTGCCTTTGGCTCCAGCTCCAAGGAGCAGTGCCCCCATACTTGCTGCCATCCCAACACAGAGAGTGGACACATCGGGCTTGATATACTGCATGGTATCATAAATTGCCATCCCTGAATAAATTGATCCCCCGGGGCTGTTAATGTAGAACATGATATCCTTTTCCGGGTCATCGGCCTCCAAAAACAGCATCTGGGCAATAACCAGGTTTGCCGTTACATCATTTACCTCCTGCCCTAAAAAGACAATCCTATCCTTTAACAGTCGGGAATAAATGTCATAAGAACGTTCACCCCGGCTGGTCTGTTCAACTACAATAGGAACCAATGCCATTGGCAGATCACTCCTTAATTTATTCTTCAGTTTTATCCTTTTGGTCCTGGTCCTGTTCCTTTTCCGTCTGTTTTTTGTTCTCTTCCCAGAGGAAATTTAGGACCTTTTCCCGCAACAAATCTTTTTCCAGCATTTTGTCGTAACCCTGAGCCTTCAAAAGAGTCTTAAACTGTTCGGTATCATGTTCACTATCCTTAACAATCTCATCCATTTTCTCTTCTATTTCTTCATCGCTGATAGTAAAGCCTTCTTTTTGGGCAATCGCATCAATAATTAACCTGTTCCGGACCTGTTTTTCTGCATAGGGACGATTTTCCTCCATCCACTGGTCCTTAGTTACACCGGTCATTTGCAGGTAATCCTCAAGGCTGATCCCCTTTTGCTGGACATTGGAATCGGTTTCTTTGTACATTTCATCCATACGCTGTTCAACAAGTTTCTCCGGAATATCCACTTTAACATCCCCGGCAATTGCATCCATTACGTCGTTTTCAAACTTGGCCTGGCTATCATTTTCTGCCTTCTGCCGCATATTCTTTTCAATTTCTTCTTTCAATTCTTCAAGGCTTTCATATTCTCCTACAGTCTGGGCGAGTTCATCGTCCAGCGGGGGAAGTTCTCTTTCCTTGATTTCCTTTATCTTCACCTTAAAGGTTACTTCTTTTCCGGCCAGAGATTCCTCGCGGTAATCCTCGGGAAAAGTAACCTGGATTTCTTTTTCCTCACCTACTCTGGCTCCGATTAACTGCTCCTCAAAGCCGGGAATAAAGGTGTTTGTGCCGATACCAAGGGTATAATCCTCTCCCTGGCCACCCTCAAATGGCTCACCATCATGGAAGCCCTCGAAGTCAATAACCACAAAATCATCGTCCTGGACCTCTTCTCGTTCGCTTGTGACCAGGGCAGCCTGCTGTTCGCGGTACTGCTCGAGCACCTGGTCAACATCTTCTTTATCAATGGAAATTTCCGGCTTTTCCACATCAAGTCCGGTATATTTACCGAGTTCAACCTCGGGCTCAACTTCAACCATCACCTGCAGTTTTGCAGGTTCTCCCTTCTGGAAGTGAATATCCTCAAGAGTTGGCTGGTCAATTGGTTCGATTTCCTTCTCCTGCAGGGCTTCAGCCAGGACAGGTGGGACGAGGATCTCAATGGCATCCTGATATAAAACCTCTTCTCCCAGCCGGGCTTCAAGAACCTTGCGGGGCACCTTACCCTTGCGGAATCCGGGAATTTTCACTTCCTTGACCACCTTGCGATAAGCTTTTTCCAGGGCTTCGTCAACCTTTTCCTTTTCCACTTCTATATCCAGGCGGATGCGGTTGCCCTCCTGGTTTTCCATTTCTACTTTCATGCCCAACCTCCTAATTCTTTCAATTTAATATTATCATACAATTCCCCGTAGGGAAACACCTACGGGGATTGAAATCTAACTGTATTTTAACAGAAAGCCAGCCTTATTGCAAGAATTACCCTAATCCCGGACCCGGTCAATAAAAGCAAATTCATTCCACTTCTTGCGGGGAGGTCTGCTCAATTCCCTTTCCAGATTATTCCCTTCGAGATGTTCCCCGGGATTACTGGCATGTTTTCCCACAATTACCAGTGTAATCAGCCGCATTTCCGGGTCTATCCCCATTGCTTCCTTGGCCAGTTCTTCCTTGAAACCTGCAATAGGGTGAGCTACAAGGCCCATTTCGGTAGCCTTTAACTGCAGGAAAGCAGTGGCCATGCCAGTATCAAAAAGAAAATATTCCCTGCCCTTGATGTCACAGTCAAGATCCTTCCTGCTGTAAACTCCAATTATCATAGAAGCTTTTTGCGCCCAGGCATTACCCCTGGCCAGAGCTTCTTTGACCTTTTCCAGAGCTTTTTCTCCGAAAACAAAGACATATCTCCAGGGCTGATTATTGAAACAGGATGGTGACATGCCTGCAGTTTCGGCAAGCTCCCGCACAATCTCCTCGTTGATTTTCACGGGCTCCAGGGCCCGGTAAGCCCGCCTGCGGGAAACAATCTCACTGAACTCCATGCAATCACTCCTTTTTATCAAACTTCCCCAATAATCCTATTATTCCTCTATTAAAACATTGGTTTTTTTAGACTGTTTCCACAAGCCCAAAAAGTTCATGAATCTCTTCCACGTAATCTCCCGGAACCAGGAGATGATGGTTGCCCAGGGGACGGGTGAGAAAATAGGAAACGGGTTGTTCCAGCCTGACCCGGACCTGGGTCCGGCAGAGGTCTTCCCGGGAAAGGTTTTCAATGATCTCACCCCGGGAAACAAAATATTCCCTTCCATCAGCCCCAACCTTGAAGACAGTGCATGGACCAGGAGGTATTTTCCCCCGGGGAGCTATGCCCAGGCCGGATTCAAAGTGGGTGTGCAGAGTGTGTTCGGAGGTTATACAGAGGGGAACAGTACAGTGGGCCAAAATTATTTCATTCTTCTCCTCGTCAACCATGGCCGGGTTGGCCATAAAGGAGGGGCTTTTGGTTAGAACCCTCAGAATGGCCATGGAAATCAGGGCCGGTCCGTCTCCTTCACAGCCGGCAACTATCCCCCGATCATTGAGGAAACTCAACCCCAAACATCCCGTATTGTTCCTGGATCCCAGGAGGTCAAAACAGCGCAGGGTAAGCCCCTGCAGTGAATATTTCTCGACCAGTTTTTCTAAAGCTCCAAAAATTTTCAGGGCACCTTCCCTGACCTCAACATCAAATTTCTCAAGGTCTATTTCTGATGGAGAAGGCTCAACACCGTCTATTAATTCCTCCAGTTCTTCCATTTTAATATTTACAATTTCCATGCCCCAGTCTGCCCTGACACCATCAGGATTTAAAGAACTGGCAACAAGCCAGTCCGAGGGTTCACCAACAATACCCAATCGCCAGATCGAGAGCTCTTTGAGGGCAGTCGAAGCACGGATAATCTTTAATAGGCGCCGGGCAATATTTTCAGGAGAACCCTGGATGATTTCGGCGGGTGAACCTTCCTGCCGCAAAAAAGTCAGGACCTCCAGTGCTGCGGGAAGGGCATTGAATTTTTCTCCAGCCAGGAGCAGATAGGGAGGGGGTAAATCCTGCAGGGCTTTAAGGATCTTCTTTTCAGTTCCTCCCGACTGGACCAGGATAAGTGATGGATCCCGGAAACTAAAATCATCAGGACTGACACCTTTTATCTCCGGCCCTCCCGCATCTTTTATTTTTTTTAAAAATTCCCGGTTCTCCTGTTCAACTTCTTTTAGGTTTTGGCCTGGAACAGCAAAAAAAATGGCCTTTAGCTGCACTTTTTCCACTTCCCTAACCCCCTTTAGCCTTAATAAGCCTATTCTGCATTGGTTTTAGAGCAAATATCAAATCCGCAGGCCCGGAGTTTTTCCAGGATTTCTTTTTCTTCAGTCAGCCACTGGCCCCACTTGCGGGATATATGCTCGGTCCAGCTATAATTTTCGTAGGAAAAAGTTTCTTCTCTTTCAATTTCCAGGTCGATCATCCCCGTCCTCCGTTCATAATAATTCTCCTGCAGGTAGCCTTCATCCATCACCCGCATTGCCCGCTGAACCTGTTCCCCCGAAAACTCGGGGTATTTCTCCTCGAAAAGGACAAAGTCCAGGGGATAACGAGGCCGGGGAGGTGGGTTTTCCGCCGGATACCCCATTATCAGCTGCACAATGGGAAAAACCCGCGGGGGCAAACTGTATTTTTCAATTATTTTTTCTGCCTGGTAGGGTGCTCCCCCTAAAAAACAGCTTCCCAGTCCCATGGATTCAGCAGCAGTAACCATCTGGCCAGCCGCAAGGATGGCATCCTGGATAGCAAATAAAAGCAGGGAAAGGTCGTTGGTCACAATTTTCCAGTCCCTGGCCTCCATAACCCTCTCCAGTTTATGGAGATCTGCACAAATTGTAAACAGTAAGGGCGCTCCAAATTG
Organism: Halobacteroidaceae bacterium; assembly: GCA_003551665.1. GTDB lineage: Bacteria > Bacillota > Halanaerobiia > B1SED10-174 > B1SED10-174 > T1SED10-26. The sequence goes on along the minus strand of PUNE01000049.1, from coordinate 13,555 downwards.
ATGCCTTCCTTCCCGGGAAAGAAGGATACTGTAAAGCTGAGCAGCAAAGGGTGCCTGTTGCCCCGCTCGGACGATTTTTTCAATTGTTTCCCCGGGAGGCACTTTTTTCTCGTAGCGGCGGATTGATTTACGCTGCATTAAAGGTTCCAGCACATTAATCTCCCCTTTTTTATTTTATTCGCCCGGGAGGATTTTATCCCTTCACCAGGGGAAAATTAATACCTGCATTTTTTTTCTGCCCGGGAAGTTTTCCGAATTTCCCTTAATTTTTCCAGGAGGTTGCCTCAGCCCGACCGGCAATTACGGGGAAAAATTTCCAGCAGGCAGGAAATTTTTATTAACCTTTTCTTTTTATTTGTAAGCTCTGGAAAAAAGAAAATTACCCGGTCTTTTTATTTTTTCCCTGGGAAATCCGGGTATACCGAAAGAAAAGAAAAAGACAATTTTTTTCAGAAAGCCTCCCCTCTTTTTTGATTATTTTTTCCTCCTGGGGGAGCAGATAATAAGCTGCTTTGGAGATTCAGAGTTAAAAGGTGCACGGGAGTAATTTCCGAACCTCCCCTCTATTTCCCAGCCATTAAGGGCCAGCAAAGCTTCCAATTCGCAGGGGAAAAACATCCGCATCCAGATATCATCTTCAGACACCTCGCCTGTTTCACATGAATATTCCATGGTAACCCGGTTTACCTGGCTTTGTGCATTATAATAAGACTTTTCCCGGACAACAACCTTCCTACCGGATTCATCAAAGTATTCTGAGGAAGGATACCACCTGTTTGGATCCCGGGAAAGAATTTCCAGGTTGGGATTTAAATAATCAAAGACAAATCTTCCCCCAGGACTTAAGTGCCTTTCAACTGCCCGGAGGGTATCCATGAGGTCCCGGAAGGTCAGCAGGTGGGCCAGGCCATTGAAGGGCAAAATCACCAGGGGGAAATATTGGCCAAGGTTAAAACCCCGCATATCTCCCTGGAAAACCTCAACAGGCAGGTTTTCCTCTTTTATTTTTTCTCGGGCCCTGTCCAGCATTGAAACTTCCAGTTCCAGGCCGGTTATCCTGTAACCTTCCCGGGCCAAGACGAGCCCAACCCTGCCTGTCCCGAAACCAATTTCCAGAATTGGATCCCCGAATCGCCGGGCCTGTTCTTTCCAGAAATCCAGATCTGCATCAAATTCCCTAAACCGGTTATCATAATGAATACCATTATAATTCCTGATCATAGGAGCTCACCTCACCACTCTATCTTGAAAAAATTCCCCTCCCGTTCTTTTAGGGAGGTTTTATCCTCGATGGTATGCATTTTTTCGGCTTCAAAACCCCCGAATTCCCTGCAGAAAGAGAGGTTTTTTTCCAGTTCTTCCAGGGTTGAAGTTCCTATAATAGCAGTGCTGATCGGAAGAGAAAGGACATAACCCAGTGCTTCTTCAAAGGAATCCAGGCCCCCATCCTGCAGCAACCTTCCTGTAGCAAAAACTTTCATGGCAATTATCCCCATCTTCTTTTCCACTGCAAATTCCAAAACCCCATCTTTAAAAGATTTCCGATGAGAGTCGGCAGCATTTAAAGACATCAGCACACAGTCGAAATCATGATTTTCCATTGCCTGCCGCAAAACAGCAGGATCCTTGTGGCTCGTAACCCCAATATGTTTGATGACTCCCTGTTCCTTCAGCTCTTCCAGGGCTCTAACCGCCCCTTGTTTCCCGAAAATTTCGTTAACTTCTTCGTGCACCCGGAGGTTATGAACCTGGTAGAGATCAAGGTAATCAGTCTGCAGGCGATTGAGGCTTTCTTCAAAAAGCCGCATTGTTCCATCATAACTTCGTTCATGGGTTTTGGAAGCCAGAAAGGCGTCCCCGCGGCGGTAAGCCATGACCCGGCCAATATTCGTCTCGCTTCCACCGATCCCGTAAACCGGCGCAGTATCAATGTAGTTGACTCCTTCATCCAGAGCCCGGTTAATTATCTGTTCCGCCACCTGAGGGTCGCTGCTCTTTTCTACCGAGGCCTCACCTCCCAGGCCCAGGATACTGACTTTTTTCCCTGTTCTTCCCAGTTTACGGTATTGCACTGTTTAACCCTCCTCAGGTAAGTGTTTTTCGGCAACTACCAGCATTTCAAAATCATCCGGTGTAAGAGGAGTTTCCCTGGAAAAACTGTCCAGCCGACCACCAAATATCCCAATATTCTTAAAACCCAGGTTTTTTAGCCTCCAGGTAATTTCACTGGGCATATAAAAACGCTGGGTGGCCTGCAAAACCTTTTCCTTCCCCGAATCACCCTCAACCTTAAGGTCAAAACTTTCCCGCAGGGTGAGCAGATCAAACTCCCCAACCTCGTCCCGGTGAAACAGAGGGTACAGGCCATTGGGATTGGTCATTATAAACCTGCCTCCTCCTTTCAGAGCCCGGGATATGTTTTGCAGGATCTTATAATCCATCTCATCCGTTTCCATAAGCGAAAAGGCTCCTTCACAGAGCACCAGGACAGCATCAAATTCACCTGAATACTCCAGCTCCCTTGCATCAGCCTGGATAAACTCAATATCAAGGGCTTCTTTTTCTGCTTTTTCCCGGGCTTTTTCCAGCATATTTTCCGAAAGATCAACACCAACCAGGTTTTTATACCCTCTTCGGGCCAGTTCCAGGAGATGTCTGCCGGTTCCACACCCCACATCCAGAATCCAAAACTCCTTATCTCCTCCCAGTTCCCCTTCGATAAAATCAATTTCTCCCTTTGTTCCCTGGACGTACGGTTCTTCTTCATACTTCTCTCCGAAGTTGGAATATAACTCTTCGTACCACTTCTTTGGACTCAAATAACTCCCCCCTTTTTCTTCTTTTCCTTCACCCGGACCCCCACCCGGTTGGGGTGATCCTGGATGAGTAACCTTCCCGGCAAATTGCGTATCAAATACAGGACCAGAAGATCTCCCCCAGCAGAAGAAATAAAAATCGCTCCCCAGATAGTTAACTCTATTATACCACTTAAAAGACCCCAGACCCAGGGTCCCAGACCCAGGACTATAAATGGAAAGAGAAGAACCAGCCGATAACCATTTACCGATAATGATTCGGTGCTGTGGCAGTATGGAGTCATCCAGTCTAAAAACCCAAACCTTACCGCCCTCCAACCAGAGGGAGCGAGAACAGAAATCACCAGGGCATGCAACAATTCGTGCATAATCATCCCTAAAACCAAAAACAGGGGAAGCAGAAAAAGGGATCCCGGGAAAAACCTGACAAAAAGGCTTAAATCTCGGATATTCCCCCACCAGAGAAAAAGATGAAAAACAACCCCCAGTAAAAGGGAGCCCAAAAAAAGGAAAATAGCCCAATAACCTGCCCTTTCTATTGTTGTTGTTATTTCTTTGGTGTCCATAGCTTCCTCCCGTAAAAACCTCCCAGGAAAACTTATCAAAACTCCTTTTGCCGAGAGAGGGTTACCATGTTCATACCTCTGGAAAACATTTTGGAGGAAAACAGGAATAACTGACCCTGCAAAAATTCCTCTGCTACTTCCGGGCAACAACAGCAATTGTTTCTGATTCTGAAGAATATTCCCCTCCTGTAACATCAGAAAAAAAGTTAACCCCTTTAAATTCGTTTGCCTCCAGAAGGGCCATGACGCTATCACGGGTATAAACGTGGTCCCAGATCCGGTAGTTTTTTACCTCCCCACCTTCCTCCAGAACCAGGTGTTGTTCCAAAAAGACATTCTCTTCAGGATAAAAAAATGTCTCGCTCAAAACCAGGTGAGGAACGGGGCTCCAGAAACCACTTTGGGTTACCTCCCAGTCTCTCCCTTCGGCTTCCCTTCCCCGACGAGCAGGGGTAAAAACATCAAAAACAAATATGCCACCCGGGCGCAGGGCCCGATATATTCCCTTTAAAACCCGGTCTCGATCCTCCTTCAAAAGAGCCCCCAGGTCACAGTAGATCAAAAGGATAGCATCAAAATAATTTTCCCAATTGAGCTCCCTGTAGTCCATTTCCCTGTATTCCAGGTTCAGGTTTTTCTCCCGCCTGGCCTGTTCCCGGGCATAATCCAGAGACCGCCTGGAAATATCCATACCCAGGACCTCATAACCCTTTTGGGCCAGGGGAAGCGAATAAAGGCCCGGACCACAACCCAGATCAAGGATCCGCGCGGGAGGGGAGGGCAAAATCTCCTCTTCCAGCCACCATAATGAAGCCTGGATGGTATCGTGGGTTCGGCTTGCTGCTTCCAGATCGGGGTCAAGATGAGCCTCTAACATAAAACGGGAAATGTGCGGGTCTGACCACATCTGGTGAGTGCCCGGTGTAAAGAGTGGCGGCCTGCCGCTCATTTTTCCCATCTTTGCAAAATCCATTCTTCTTATCCCCCTCTTCAGGTTGAAATTAGGGAGGCAAAACTCCTCCCCGGGAAAAACCCTTAAAGGAGTTCAACATAAATTCTCCTGCCTTACTTTTTCTCCCCTGTTGTGATTTCCCTGAAGGCTTTGCCCAGAATGCCAGCAAAAACCTCTCCCACAGCTGGCACTCCCTGATTTCCCGAAGATACCCGGAGTACCTGGGGTAATTCTATGTGGTAGGCCCGCCAGGGGGGTTTTTTAATTGTTGCTGCCTGCGTGGCCTGAAAATAAATCTTATCAAACCTGGCTTCAATTTTTAATTCCTGCAGCGCAAGGGGAATATCTTCCTGCCCCAGTTTTTCCTGGAGTTTTTCCATTAACTGGACAGCAAAAACCTCTTCTTTTCTTGAACCACAGGAAATCTCAATATCGTTATCCGTATTGTACTGACCGTGTCCGTGAATTTCAATAAGAACACGGGGGTTGCTCCTGGTTATTGCCCGGGAATAGTCAGTTTCCAGGCTTTTATTGGGATCAAGAAAGTAATTGCAGGCACAGACAAAAGAAGCACCGAGTTCATCTGCCAGGACCCGACCAATAAAACCGGCGTTTTCATCCCCAGGGCGTTTCCTGGGAGTGGGCATAAAGGATTTTCCTGCTGGAGTGTGGTGGGGAACCCCCACTGTTACCCGGCTGGCTTTCTGGAAATCTACAATTAAAAGGGATAAATCGCTTTTCATTAAGCTGTCCAAGGGTTTTTCTCCTTTCATCCCTAGATGTTAACCCGAAAATCGTAAAAAATCTGGGCTTCCGCCTCCAGGTACTGCCGATTCATGGCTTCAGTTTCCAGGTAGGACATAAAGATTTTCTCCACGGGAAGGGTCAGTTTTACCAGATAAAACTGGCGATATTCCTGTTCCTTTTCCAGACCGCAAAATGATTTTCCCACCTCCAGGTTAAAGGTACAGGAAAGGAAGGATCTCTCCTTCTCCACCCACTCTCCCTCTGTTGCCATCCCCCTGTACAGGGAAACCTCTTCCCGACCGGAAAGTTCAAAAAAAGCACGGATAAAAGCTGTTCTCTCCCGCAGGTACTCCTCCCTTGCCTCCCGGGCCCCTTCCCCTTTGAAAATATCCGGGGTTCGAGGGACCTGGCCCCGGAAACGGGTCAGGCCCATTTCGGCTGCCACAATAGCCATTCCTTTTATCCATTCCCCGGAAAAGGGGTTAAGCACCATGTTATCTGCCGTTTTTTTCTCCACACCGGCAAGACCCTTTTCTTCCATAAACCCCTGAAAATCAGCGGCAAGAGACCTGGGGCCTCTCCGGGCGGAAAGGTCCAGGGCAGTCCCGGAAGAAAAAAACTCCGAATTATTACCCAGCCATTTTTGGGCTTTCTTTTTTCGAAGGGAAATTTCCTTCTGTTCTGCTTCCCGACGAGCAGGATCAATATCTCTGTTAAGGGGCCGGGAAAAATGCTTTACTCTCTCCTGGAGCTCCTCCATCTCCCCATCACCCATTTCCGCAGAATCAGGTTCGAACTGAAAGCGGTTCACGTATTCTGCGGGGAGATCCCAAAAGCTCCCCCTGTCTTCAAACCCGGTTATATGCCAGCGAAACATGCCATATTCAGGCCAGATTTTTTCAATATATCCCGGGGTCCTCCGACCATCAAGTAGCCTCCCCTTATTTCCAGGGACCAGGAATTTTGTGTGGCCTGGAAGATAATAGGAATCAGGTTTCTTATTGGGATCTGATTGGTGAATACTCATCAGGTGGCCCTCCGTTTTACAATCTCAATTACCTCGGGAAGGCTTTGAATCTGCCAGTAATCTCCCGGTTTTTCCTTTTTATCAGTTAACCAGGCAGCCTGCATCCCTACCCGCCGGGCAGGAATAATATCCTTTTCCAGGTTGTCGCCCACCATCAGGCATTGCCCTGGGGGAACCCCAATTTTCCGGCAGATATTGCGGTAAAAATCCAGTTCGGGTTTCTTACTGTTCAGTTCCTTCCCGGTAAAAACAAACCTGAAGTGGCCTTCAATTCCCCCTCGTTTGAGGGCCCTTTTAACCAGTTCTGCATTAGAGGAGCCTGCATTGGACGCCACTACCAGGGTAAAAGCCCTGCTCAGACCAGCCAGGGTTTCCCTTGCCCCGGGCATTATTTCTACCTCCGGCCAGTCTGCCATGGGCCCATCATACTGGGGGAAATTTCGCATGAGAGTATCTCCCCAGTCAAATACGATTGCTTCTATTTTAATCACCATACCCCTCCTAAACCAGAACTTATTCACCTTCCTCCGGGATAAAAAGCTTAAGCCGGGAAAAAGCCATGGGCGCAAAAAGGGTTACCCAGAAACCCATTATGGTGTACCTGATCCAGGTCATCAAAGGAAAAATTATCAGCTGTTCTTCAGTAACTCCCGGCCAGGAAATAAAAAGATTCCGGGTTACTTCCCGCAGGGCAAAAAACACCACCAGGCCCAGGACTGCTTTGCCCAGGTTCTGAAGGAGACTGGCCTTTTCAGTCCAGTTTACAAATTCCTTTTCCAGGCGATACCCCCACAGGGTTCCAAAGAGAAATCCTGTTACCATGGGCCCGTCTCCCTGGTTATGGAGAAGGAAAAGTAAAAAAACCGCCCCGGAACTCAGGATCAGATAGCGTTCAAGCTCGGAAACAACCGGTCGTCTTTCCCAGGCCACCTGGTAGAGGCCAATTAACACCACACCTATCCCAATTCCAAAAATTATGTCCACCGGGTAATGAACGCCCAGGTAAATTCGGGAGAAAGAAACCATTAAAACCAGGATTCCCGCTGCAATATAGGCCCAGGGTTTCTGGACCTGAGAGGCCAGAAAACCCCAGAAAACAGTATTCCCCTGGGCATGTCCGCTGGGGAAAGCATACCCCTCCTGGGCAATCAGGCGCAGCTCCCAGGGGGGTCTTTCAGTTATGAAGTTGAACTTGCTGGCGGAATTGAAGTAAGCCGAGAAAAGAAATATAAGGGCAAACTTGAAAGCAAATTTCTTGCTGTATATCCAGTAAACAAGGGGTATCACCAGCATATAGTATTCCAATTCCCCCAGAAAGGTTATCCCCCGCCAGAAGGAATCCCAGAACGGAGTTGACCACTGCTGAACCCAAATGATCAGACTGGTATCCGCCATTCCTAACCCCTCCCTTCTAAAACCGCAGGAAGTTGGGAAATTTCGTCAATTATATACGTGGGTGAGAGCTCTTCAGGGATTTCCCTTTCCCCTCCACGAAGCCAGCAGGTATCAAGGCCGAACCGGGACCCTCCCAGAATATCTGATTCCAGGCTGTCTCCAACCATGAGAGCTTCTTCGAGGGCAGGGTTGCCTGCCGCTTTTAGGGCTCTGGCAAAAATTCCTGGAGCAGGTTTGGCCTCGCCAACCTCTTCGGATATAACCAGTTCCCGGAAATACTCTCCAACACCCGCCAGCCGGACCCGGCTCCGCTGCACACCGGAAAGCCCGTTGGTCAAAAGAACCATGGTATAATCATCTTTTAACCCTTCCAATACTTCCCTGGCACCGGGGAGCATGAAGGCAGCCTGAGCCAGGTGATCAAGGTAAATATTGCTGAATTTTTCCGGGTCAAAATCAATTCCCAGTTCTGCAGAAAAACGCCGGAATCGCTCAATTTTTAATTCCCCAGCCTTTATACTCCCCTGCTCAAATTCCTTCCAGATTTTTTTATTAATTCTACGATAGAGGGTGAGTAAATCAACACCCTCTCCTTCAAAAGAAAAATCCTGCAGTGTTTTCTCCAGGGCAAATTCTTCTCCCCGATCATAATCAAAAATTGTCCCGTCCGCATCAAGCAGTAATGCCCTGTATCTAGTCAATGACCTTCCCCCTTTGTTCAAGGCAAAAAGCCCCCTCCCGGGGGCCTTTTTTACCCTTTTGTCTTTTGCACTTTGGCCCAGGTATCGCGCAGAGAAACAATCCTGTTAAAAACCAGGTTTCCTTTTTCTGCTTCAACAGGATCCCGGTTGAAATATCCCTTGCGCAAAAACTGGAACCGATCTCCTGGCCTGCTGTCTGCGAGCCCCGGTTCAACCATGCACCCGGATAGAACCTCCAGAGAATCAGGGTTGAGATCTTCCAGGAAATCCCCCTCCTCTTCGGGGTTTTCCCTGTTAAACAGGTGATTATAAACCCTTACCTCCGCTGGAACCCCATGGAGGGCAGACACCCAGTGAGCGGTTCCCCGCACCTTTCGTCCATCCTCCGACCACCCCCCTCTGGTCTCGGGGTCGTAGGTGCACCTGAGTTCGGTAACTTCTCCTGTTTCAGGATCCTTTTTGTAGTCAACGCACTTAATGTAGTAGGCGTCCTTCAGGCGAATTTCCCGCCCTGGAGCCAGGCGGAAGAATTTTTTGGGAGGGTCCTCCCGGAAATCATCCTTCTCAATATAAATTTCCCGGGAAAAGGGAATCTTCCGTTTTCCCAGTTCGGGCTGTTCGGGGTTGATTTCGGAATCAAGTTGCTCAGTCTCTCCTTCAGGGTAATTCTCAATAACCACTTTCAGTGGATCTAAAACTGCCATAACCCGGGGGGCTCTTTTATTCAGGTCTTCCCGGATACAGTGCTCCAGCTGGGCAATGGAAACCAGGCTGTTACTCTTGGCCACCCCACTGCGATCGCAGAAATCCCAGATAGCCTCGGGAGTGTAACCTCTGCGCCTGAGGCCGCAGATCGTGGGCATGCGCGGATCGTCCCAGCCTTCAACGTGTCCGCCTTCTACCAGGCGGCGAAGTTTTCTTTTACTCATTACCGTGTGGCTGATATTCAGGCGGGCAAACTCAATTTGCTGGGGTGGTTCAGGAAAATCCAGGTTTTCCAGAAACCAGTTGTAAAGGGGCCTGTTGTCTTCAAATTCCAGGCTGCAAAGAGAATGAGTTATTCCCTCGAAAGCGTCAGAAAGGGGGTGGGCATAATCATACATTGGATATATACACCACTTGTCACCTGTCCTGAAATGGGGGGTATGCTGGATCCGGAAAATAACCGGGTCCCGCATGTTCATGTTGGGAGAGGTCATGTCGATTTTCGCCCGCAAAACCCGGGCGCCTGTTGGGAATTCTCCTGCACGCATCCGCTCAAAAAGATCCAGGTTTTCTTCAATTGACCGGTCCCGGTAGGGGCTTTCCTTTCCGGGTTCAGTCAGGGTCCCCCGGTATTCCCTGATTTGCTCCTGGCTCAGGTCACAGACAAAGGCCTTCCCTGCTTTGATTAACTGGACTGCGCACTCATACATCTTTTCAAAGTAGTCCGAGGCAAAGAAAAGCCGGTCTTCCCAGTGGGCACCCAGCCAGCGGATATCCTCTTGGATGCTTTCCACGAATTCTTCTTCTTCCTTGGTTGGATCGGTATCATCAAAGCGAAGGTTAAACTTTCCTCCATTGGCCGTTGCCAGTGCGTAATTAATTAAAATAGCCTTGGCGCTTCCAATGTGGATATAACCATTGGGTTCGGGAGGAAAACGGGTATGCACCCGGCCTCCATATTTATTTTCTTCCCGGTGCTGGTCAATAATTTTCTGGATAAAGTTTTCAGTAAGGGCAGAGTAATCCTTGCTCATCAAATCATCCTCCTTGCGGGTTACCTATATTTCCTTCGTTATGGAGAAGGATTTATCCTGCTTAAAGCCGCAAATACCAGAGCCCTATTCGCTGGTAAAGGTCAATAAAATACATCATTATCCGGCCCGGAGTGCTTATTTCATACTCACTTCCCTGCTGAGACAGCCAATAGTTGGTAAGATCGCGGTAAAATGGCATACCCCGGTCACTGTTGGTCAGGATGACAATTCCCGCTCCATCCTCCAGTATCAGGGACATGTTGGCTTTCCAACCCCTGTTGCTTCCCCCGTGTCCGGCAAGGGTTTTTCCCTCGGGCAGGGAAATTATCTGCCAGCCCAGTCCGTATCCTTCATCCACTGGTTTAAACATCTCGCCCAGCCCCGGAGAAGCTTTTCCCTGGAAAATCTCCAGTCCATATTGCAAAAATACGGCCAGGTCGCGGGCAGTGGAATACAGACTGGCAGCTGCCCGCTCGGTAAAGAGGTAGTTTGGTAATTCCCCCTGGTAAACCGAGTAGGGAAGAGCCAGTTCCCGGCTTTGAGCCTCCTCCCAGTTAAAGGTACTGTTCTCCATCCCCAGGGGGCTTAGAACATTTTCCTGAATAAAAAGGCCGAAGTCCTGCCCCGTTAAATCCTCCAGGGCCATCTCCATTACTGTGTAACCACCTCCAGAATATTGAAACCCATCACCGGGCTCACCTCTGATGGTTACACCGCGGCTCCCCCTTCCAGTCCCTTCCAGGGCAGCAATTAAATCCGGTTGTTCTTCATCAGGGCAGTAACCAATATAGCCTGAGGGACCCAGCCCGGCCGTATGGCTGAGAAGCCTTTCCAGGGTAATTCCCTCATGACCATAGTCACTCTGGGGAAGATTCCACCTATCAAGATATTTCTCGATGGGGTCTTCCAGCCCCCACTTCCCATCCTCTACCAGCTTAAGAGCGCCTATGGCCGCAACTGGTTTGGAGATAGAGGCAACCTGGAAAACTGTATCCGGGGTAACCGGTTTTTTTCTATCCCTGTCCCGGTAACCAAAACCCTCCAAAAAGACAATCTCCCCTTCTTCTATCAGGGCAACGGCAACACCCGGAACCTTATATTTTCCCTTTAGTTCCAAAATCTTTTCAGAAAAATCATCCTGAAAAGCATTAACGCCTACCGTGGCCATTGCCAGGGTTAAAAATAAAAAAAGAATAATCCAACGGGACATAAAAAAACCCCCTTTCTCCATTCAGGTAAAAAACCTTAATAATAAAATCAAGAGAAAAATCAGCCCAAGGGCAAGGCCCCCGGCAACCATGGTTGGACTGGAAAATATAAAACGGGGAGAATCCTCTTCTCCCGGGTCGCGGACTTTTTTCCCGCAGGCAGGACAATATCTTTTCAGGCGGGAAATCCCTTCTCTACAGTGTGGGCATCGGAACACGACCATCACTTCCAGTTATCCAGAATTTTTTCGAAATATATTATTAACTACGCTCTTTTTGGCTTTTTTCCTTTACCTCCCGGGAAATTTTACCCCGCCCAAAAATGCAATTCCTGCCGTGGGGGAAAAGAATCAAAAAAGGAGGCAAACAGCCTCCTTTTGGTAAATCTGGGGTGAGTGATGGGATTTGAACCCACGGCCTCAGGAGCCACAATCCTGCGCTCTAACCACCTGAGCTACACCCACCATTAACTCCGAAAAACTGGTGCGCCTGGGAGGATTTGAACCCCCGACCAATGGATTAGAAGTTCTGAGCCCTAAACAATTAATCCTCAAGTCCAAAAACCCATTGATACCGCCAAGCTTTGGCGTTTGAATTAAATTGAACCCTGCGAACAACCAACCTAACTCCAACGCTCACTTCTAAAGTCCCTTCAATACTTACTTTCTACTTTTTTCATTATAACTAACCTTCTGAAAAAAATCAAGGAAAAAATGAGCCAAGTAATGGGAAAGGTTTTTTGGACAATGGTATTCTTATGACCCTAATTCCATTGTAGATTTTAATTTTTTGGTCAAATTAAAAGAAATATTATCATTGTAAATTAATTAAAATCAACCTTTACCTAAAACTCCCCCTAATGCTCAAAGACAAACAGAAGTTCACTAAGAATTATCTTTCCGTTTTTAGTCATCATATAAGGCTTTTTTCTTAGAAGTTGGAATTAGTTTGTAGCTAGGGCTTTTGCCTTCGTTTCCATCAGGTTTTGGCAAAACTTCAGCAGAAAGCAAATCATTTGCAAGAACCTCATTAAGGGAAAGGTTTAGTTCTTGTTGTTTTTCTACAGTGAATTCTAATATCCAGATTAGTCTAAGAAGTTCTTCGGTGAAATTATGTGGCCATTCTTTAAGAAAGATTTTATCTAAAGGAGAGGATTTTTTCCCTGCTGGATTTTTCATCCGATAGTCTAACCACTTAGCTAACGGTTTTAGTCCAGAAACTTGGAAATCCCAAACTTCAGACGAAATAGGTGCAATTGCCCCATCCCCAATATATAAAGTTTCTTTTCCTTCATTAAAATGATAATCTTCAGGATAATTCCCAGGGTCAAGAGGGATAGCACATTTAACTTTTGCCTTTCCCCTTGGAATGTTTCCTTCTGTTTCTCCTTCTGGAACAAATCTTTTTCCAAAGGAATGAGCCCAAATTAGTTCCTTCCCTAGGTAGGAAGTTGTAAAAAACAATTCTGGATCTGCGGTGATAGGAATTCTAGGGGGAGGAATTTCCAGTTCTTTAAAAAATTCCTTTGTATAGTTACAACAACTCATAATGGCATAACAATAAGAGAAAAAGGCTTCCGGTTTGACAGTTTTTCCATATATATTGGATAAATATTCTAACAATCCCCGAGTTATATTGGGAATGCTCCCATCTTTATCTTTCCACAAAGGAATGACATCTTTTGCACCGTAGGAACCTCTGAAATAACACATTTCCGGGACTTCTTCCGAAATTGTGGCAGCTGGGCCCTGTCCAACAGGGCCTGTTAAACGACTAGTTAAATAGATTTGTTTTTCACTATGATGATGCCACAAAACTTTTCTAAAGAAATCTCCTAATCGATTGTCAAGTAATACCCATTGTCTATCAAAACTGCGATAACCGATGGTAGCAATTGTAGGGCATGAAGCATTCGGAGGAAGTTTCTCTAGAGGAACAAGCTTTTTATCATAAAATATATCTGTTGTTTCCTTTTTGATGTCTCTATCACGAGTGGGTTTAAAATAATCATTTTTATCAGATGTTCTTTGGAGAAGGGTTTTCCATCTTTTTTTCAGTAACTTTGGATGAGGGGCTATGGGCCAAATTCTTTTTAATTGAAATCCTGAAATTTGCCAGGGGAATAGATCTGTTATTTTTGGCCATTTTGAATAATTCCCTTTAGCCTCTGGAAAAAATGGAGCGTACCAATTCGAAGAGGATTTTCTCCATTCTTTTATATCTGAAAAATAACTTATTTTATCAAGTTGTTCCAATTTTTCTTCTTTTGTTCCATTTATTTTTGCTCGCGTTCGACAGTACATAGCACAAAATAAGGGTTTTGAAAAAAGGAATGTTAGTGTTTATGCGGGTTTGTAAGATTTGGGTAGTGCACAATCGCCAAATTTCATAGTTACAGAATTAT
>PUNE01000024.1 GCA_003551665.1 Halobacteroidaceae bacterium | reverse complement strand
GAGGTTACCTGGATGGACCTTACGAAGCAAAAATTCAGGGTCCCGTGGATTTTGATCTGATCTCCCAATTCCTTCCCGATGACCTGGAAGTGCGGGGCAATGGAGAAGTGGAAGTTTTTATTAACTATGATGAAACTTTGAAAATTTCGGGAAATAATATTCTTAAAAACCTTGCCTTTAATGGGGTTTCTTTTACTGAGGTTAGCGGAATTTTTGACTGGAAGGGAGATCAACCTGTTTACCTTGAACAAAAATTATTAAGGCCAACCGGGGAAACCCTTGAAATAAAAGGGGATATACCCCTTGAAATAGGGCAACCCGAACTCGATCTTCATGTTCTTACCGACGGTTTTGACCTTGCTTTTCTGGCAGGGTTTAATCCCTTCCTGTTATCCCTGGAAGGAAAAGCCATAGTTGATGCCAGAATTGTAGGTTCATTGGATGCCCCAGAACTGGAAGGTAGGGGTAGTGTCGAAGGAGGGGCGTTCGAGTACTTTAATTTGCCGGGGCGAGTTGAGAATATTTCTGGCGGGGTGGATTTTTCGGGAAACGAAATGATTATGGAAAATGTTCGGGGTGAGTATAGCGAGGGAGGAGACCTTTCCTTAACTGGAAAAATTGTTTTTGCAGTATGGGAGCCCGACTATTATGATCTGGTTTTAACTGCCGAACAGCTTCATATTAATCACGGGACAATTGATGGGTATGGAAACGGTGAAATTTCAATAACCGGTTCTTATTTTGAACCCCAGATGATTGGGTACCTGGACGTTTACGATACCGTTATAGGTATGCCCTTTGACTGGCCCCATGAAGAGCCCGAGGAAGAACCGGAGGTTGACCCTTATTTGGAACTTACATTTCGTCCGGCGGGCAATATTAGAGTTAGGGATGGAAATTTTGATGTCCAGGTTCAGAGCGGAGAACTGGTTCTGGACAATCGTACGGGGGAATTGGAATTAATTGGGGAAGTGGTTTCCCGCCAGGGGAATATGAATTTTTATAACACCAATTTCCGTCTTATTGAAGGAAGGGCCCGTTTCCTGCGTTTTGCGGAATCGATTCCCAATATTACTGCAACAGCCCAGACCCAAGTCCGTGATACTCAGGTTACTGTTCATCTTGACGGTCCCGCTCTTGATATGAATATGCGGCTGGTTTCACAGCCCCCAATGGAAGAACAGGAGATAATCGACCTGCTGGTTTACCGTGGTGGTCTCGGCGACCTTTTACGGGGAGATTTACCTGGAGCTTTCAGGCAGGAACTTTGGCGGATTATTGGTGAAACTTTCCGCACGAGTTTCCTGGTTGAACTTCAGAGTACCATTGGCGATTTTCTGGAACTTGACGAGTTTTTAATAACCCCAATTTTTCTTGGAGATGAAGAGAGAATTGAGTTTTATATTGGGAAGGCAATTACCGATCGCGTTTATATAACTTATACTCAGGACTTCAGGGTGGACGGTAGCAGTAGGAGGTTTTCTCTTGAGTATCGCCTGCTGGATAATGTAATTTTCAGCGGGAGCGTCCAGGACGAAGGACAATTCCAGTTGGGTATTGAGTTTAACCATCCATTTTAGGAGGGCTTCTTTTGAACCTTCAGAAGGCACAGATAATCCAAAAAGAAAACGAGAAAAACCTCTGGAACGCCTATAAAAAAAATGGGTGCGAGGAAAGCCGCAACAGGCTAATTATTAACTATCAACCTCTTGTTTATCGTGAACTGGGGGCCCTTTCTTTTAAACCGGAACAGCGCCTTGATTTAATCCAGGAAGGGACAGTTGGTTTAATTGAAGCCGTTGACGGATTCTGTCCCGAACGCAAAGTTCTTTTTTCCACTTTTGCCCGGTACAGAATCCGGGGAAGAATGCTAAATTACCTGGAAAGGAAAATGGAGAACTACCCTTATGAAGAAGACTGGGAAGATAAAATTCCCGGAAATGATGATTTACAGGGTGATGTTGAAACCCTTTTCCTTACGGAGGAGTTAAAAAAAGGTCTGGCCTGGCTGCCAGAAAAAGAAAGGGAAGTCCTTGAGGATATGGTGATTAAGGACCTTCCTGCGGAGGAGGTTGCTTCTCGACTTTCGGTTACAACATCATATCTGTACAGGTTGCGAAAAAAAGCCCTGCGGCGGTTGAGGGGTAAGATGAGCCAATTGATGAGTAATAAAAAGTAATTAGGCGGCATTTTGCTTTTAAGATTAAATATTTTTAAATTTTGGCTAAAATAAGGGGAATTTGCCTTTTTTTGGCTATTCGCTTTTTTCCTTTTCTCCGGATAGTTTCAGCAGGAGGTGAGGAGGATTGAAGCCGCTTAGGAAGAGGATTTTGGCCCGGCTAAAAAGAGGCCAAAACTGGCTTGATCAGGCTCGAGAAGAGTTCGAGCAGGATCGGCCCCGGGCAGGGGAAAGAAAACTTGAACTGGCGCTGGCTGAACTCCGCCTTGCTCGAGAAAAAAGTGAGTTTTGGGGGTGGCAGCAACCAAGGAGAAAAAGGAAAATGTTTCCCCTGGTTGCTGGGCTTTGTTGTGTTTTTTTTCTTGCGGGGGTATTTTTTTTATTAAATCCGGGAAAACCGAATTACCCTCCCGAGATTGCAGAAGGTTTAAAAGTGGAAAGACAACTCACCCTTCCCATTGAATATGGGTCTCGGAGGAGAGAACCAAGAATTTTGGATAACGAGGATTTAAATTCTATTGCATCTTATCGGCTGGAAAGGGAAATCGAAAGCTTAATCGTTCCAGCGGACCTTTGACCAAAGGAGGAATTGTCTTGATAAAAAGAAATCTTACACTGGTTTTGTTAATTTTGCTTCTGGGGGGTGTTGCCCAGGCCAATGTCGGGCCTAATACCGTTACCGATATTCAGATTGAGGGGAACGAATTTATACCTACCCAGGACATTATGGATGTTATTGAAATTGAAATCGGTGATGAAGTTGATGGTTCGATTCTCCGTAATAACATGGAAAAAATCTATGAAATGGGATGGTTCTACGATATTTACGTTGACTATGAACCCTACGAAGGGGGTCTTCGCCTGGTATTTCAGGTGATGGAGAATTTTGAAATAAAAGGGATTGAATTTGACGGAATAACCGTTTACACCGAAGAAGAAATAAAAGAAGCATTGGAGCTTGAAATTGGGTATGTTCTTAATACGAGGAAACTTAATGATGATTTACGTCGACTTGAGGAAAGATATCAGGATGACGGTTATATTTTGGCCAGGATTACCGACGTCCAGCTGAGTGAAGAAGAGCAGGTCCTTTATGTTACAATTAAAGAAGGCTATTTAAACGAGGTTAAGATTGAAGGCAATGAAAAAACCCGTGATTATGTAATTGAAAGAGAATTTGCAATAGAAGAAGGGGCAGTTTTTAATGCTTATAAAGCCCAGCAGACCCTACAAAACATCTACAACCTGGGTTTTTTCTCAGAGGACATTTCTTCCAGCCTGGAACCTGTAAACCAGGAGGAGAATATTTTTGACCTGGTTATTAGTGTTCAAGAAGTTGATACCGGAAATATTGGTGCTGGTGGAGGTTACAATACCCGGGATGGTTTTTACGGATTTGTTGACATCCAGGAAAGAAACCTTCTGGGTCGCGGACAGGAAGTTGGAGTAAGGGCGGAAATTGGTCGAAATCGGACTTACGAACTTTATTTTACTGAGCCCAGCCTTTTGGGATCCCCTTATTCAATAAGTCTCAGTCTTCGAAGGCGGGTAGAGCGCGACAGCCTTGAAAGAATGATTGATGACGAACTTGTTGAATTTGATTCCCGGGAGGTCAGGCAGGGAGGATCTATTACCCTGGGACACCAGTATACTGACAATTTAAGGTTTTCAACAAGAGCAAGAATTGACCATTCCAGGACTACCTACGAAGATGATATCCTGCCTGCTTCAACAACTCAATTGCGGGCCTTAAGCTTCACCGTTCGCCGGGATATGACTGATGTTCCATTTGCCACACGGGTAAGTCCATCAACCGGGGGAATTGACATTGGAACAATTGAAAAGGTTGGGTACCTCTGGGGAGGAGACTTTGATTTCTTCAAATACACCCTGGAGTTTAGAAGATTTTACCCGGGTTTCCGGGATGATCACACCTGGGCTTTACGTTATAAAGGAAGTTGGATGTCAGGGCCCAACCTGGATGAAATTCCCCGGAACGAAAAATTACTGGTAGGTGGCCCCGAAACTGTCAGAGGATACCCCTTCGGGACATTTGAAGGGAGTCGAATGTTGTTATTTAATGCCGAGTACCGTTTCCCCATATACGGTATTCTGGAAGGGGCAGGTTTTTTTGACCTGGGAAGATCCTGGAACGAAGGCGAATATCCGCGAATTTCTGAATTTGGGCTGGGGATTGGAGCGGGAGTCCGCCTGGATACCCCCCTTGGAAAACTCCGCCTGGATCTGGGATATCGACCTGATGCTGGACAATTCAGGCCCCATTTCAGTATTGGCCAGACATTTTAATTGAGGGAGTGAGGTTATGGCCTTAAGCCGCGTTTTACAGGGCTTTTTTCTGTTAGCCCTGATTCTTATGGTGGTAGGGGTTTACACAGTTGTTACAGAAACACCCCTGCTCCAGGCAGGGGAGTCAGGTGACCGGGTATCAATTGGTTATGTTGATGTTCCCCTGATTTTCGAACAGCATCCGGAAAAATTTAGGGCGGAGCAAATTTTAAGTGAGGAAGCCCGCCGGCTCCAGGCCTTATTGGAGGAGGAAGCAGAGGACCTGGAACACCAAGAACAGCAGGAACTCCTCGACAGGTACCAGATGGAGCTTATGCTAAAAGAAAGAGAACTGGTCCTTGCCGTTGTTGAGGAAATCGAAAAAATTGTTGGGGAAGTTGCGGGGGAGAAAAATATTGAGGTTGTCCTGGAACGGCAGAATGTTATTTATGGAGGCCATGACCTAACCCAGGATGTTCTGGAAAAAATTAGGGAGGCAGGTAGTCTTGATTAAAAAGGTCCTAAAGGGTGGACTACTATCCTTAATTCTATGCAGTTTATCACTCCTCCCGGGGGTGGGACTTGAAGCGGCTTCAGATCAGGGTTTTATTAACCTTAATGAAGCGCGCTACTTCCACCCTCTGGGTGGAGAGTTGGAGTTTCTGGAAAGGAAAATTGGGAACCACCAGAAAACTTTTGAAAATCTTTATCAGCAGCAACTGTTTTTTTCTGATTTACTTGAAAGACATGAAAACCAGGTGGAAAAAACCATCCAAACAACCAAGGACAAGATTAAAGAGGAATTTGAGCAAAAAAAAGAAAATATCGACCGGGAAATAGAAGCAAAATACGGGGAAAAAGAAGAAGAGATAAGAGAACAGGCCAGGGAAAAAATTGCTGACCTGGAAAGGGAGTTGCAGGCTGATTACCAGAAAGAAATTGCAGAAAATCTTGCCCGTTTCAGCCAGGAATACAGGGAATTCAGGGAAGAACTCAGGGGACAGTATTCATTTGAGATTTTTAACCTGAGGCTCCAGCTCCAAATGGCCAGGCTTTCGGATGAAGAACGAGAGAAAAAAGAAGCGGAGCTGGAAAGGCTGGAAGGGAAAAAGGATGCGGGCCTTCGCCAGAAGGAAATGGAAATTTCCTGGGGCATGAGGACTATTTCGGCAACTTTACAACTGGAGTTGGAAAGAGAATTATCATCGTTTGTTTCGGAGCAGGAAGAAATTATTAGTGAAGCCATTTCTTTTTTAGAAGAGGAAAAAGAAGGAGAGAGAGCTCTCCTGATTGAAAAAGCAGAGGAAGAGAAAGAAGAGAAAATTGAAACCGAAGAAAAAGAAATCAGGGAAAAAGCTCAAGAAGATATTTCCAGGGTGAGCAGCAACTTACGGGACAACATTGAAAAGCAACTGGAAAATCTTATCCAGCGGATG
>PUNE01000142.1 GCA_003551665.1 Halobacteroidaceae bacterium | reverse complement strand
CCAGCCGCCGGTACTCATCCCTTGCTTCCCGGCGAAGAGAGATTTCCCGCTTTAGAATTTCCACTACTTCGCCGTCAGAAAGGTCTTTCCGCTTGGATATTTCCTCATTTTTTATTGCAGCCCTTGTTGTCCTGATTGCCGCCAACGGGATTTCTGACCTTTCTATCATTGCCTTTTTCATGTCCTCCAGCAATATTTCTTTTATGGACGACATGGCTTCCCTCCCTTATCCACGTCCACGCCGCCGAGAGGCTTCTTTTTTCTTGCGAATATCGCTCGGCTTTTCATAATAACGTCTTTTTTTAGCCTCCTGGAAGACACCAGTTTTTCGGCATTTATTTTTAAAGCGCCGAAGGGCCTTATCCAGAGATTCGTTTTTCTTGATCCTGATCTCAGCCATAGTTTTGTATCCCCCCTCCCAGCTGACGCATTGCTAAGGATATTATATAACGGTGGCAAAATGCTGTCAAATCTAACCGGGGGGCCATTCCATGAAACGGCCGCCAAGAAGATGGAAATGGAGGTGATCAACAGTCTGTCCTCCATTTTCCCCACAATTATTCACCACGCGGAAACCATCTGAAGCAATACCTTCCTGCTGGGCAACTTTTTGCACCACTTCAAAAAGGCGCCCCAGCATCTCTCCATCCCTGATCTCCATAATGTTGGAAATATGTTTTTTGGGGATCACCAGATTATGAACGGGTGCCTGTGGGTTAACATCAGCAAAAACCAGAAATTCGCTGTCTTCATAGACTTTTTTAGCCGGAACTTCCTCATTTATTATCCTGCAGAAAATGCAGTCTTCCACTTTAACCCTCCTTTCCCCAGATTCCGTCTCGGAATAAATTTTTTCCTTTCACCCGAACTACTTGCCCCGGGTTATACTCTCTGGGAATATAATACCGGATATAGTTGGGAGACCAGCCCTGAACTGGAGCCGAACTTTCAACCAGGACATCCATTTCCCTATCAAGGAAAAGAGAATTAAATTTTGCCTGTTGTTTATTCCCTATATCCCTTAAAACCCGGTTTCTTCTTTTTTTCTCGGGGCCGGGAACCTGCCCTTCCATTCCTGCTGCGGGAGTACCTGCTCTTTTGGAAAAGGAAAACACATGGATCCGACTGAAACCCACATTTTCCACTAGCTCGACGGTTCGGGCAAAGTCTGTATCAGTCTCCCCGGGAAAACCAACCATAATATCGGTAGTTACACCCAGATCGGGAATTTTTCCTTGAAAATACAGGGCTTTCTCCAGGTATTCACCGGAAAGGTATTTTCGGTTCATCCTCTGCAGTATTTTATCACTTCCGCTCTGCAAAGGCAAGTGGAGGTGGGGGCAGAGAGCATTATCTCCCCCCATTAGTTCAAGCAATTCCTCGCTCACCTCGTTAATTTCCAGTGAACTCAACCTCAGCCTCGGAAGGGGGGTTTTTTGAAGAATTTCCTTTATGACCTGTTCCAGGGAAGTCTCTCCACCACGGTCTTTTCCGTAATAACCCAGATGAATTCCGGTTAATACAATCTCCTTAAAGCCTCTTTCCAGTAGAATCTCAACCTCCTGCATAACCTGGTCCAGGGGTTTGCTCCAAACCCTGCCTCTGGCCCGGGGTACAATACAGTAAGAACAGAAGGATTCGCAACCCTCTTCAATCTTTAAAAAAGCCCTGGTCCGGGCAGAAAAAGGTAATTGCTCAATTTTACCCTTACCACAGGATTTTAACCCGCTTTTCTCTTCAATTATTTCCACGGTCTGGTCCATTTCCTTCCTTCCCAGAACCAGATCTACCCCCGGAATTTTCTCTGTCTGCCCCGGATAAGCCTGAGGATAACAACCCCAGAGAACAAGAAAGGGCCTTTTGGGGTTTCCCTTAATTTTCCGCAGGCGTTGCCTTGACTGCCGGGCAGCCTCATTGGTAACCGTACAGGAATTAACCAGGAGAACATCCGGATCCTGCTGGGCATCAACAACATCCCATCCCCTCTTTTGAAACTCATTTTTCAATTGTTCACTATCATACTGGTTAGCCTTACAACCAAGAGTAACCACAGTAACTCTTGCCACAGATTATTCCCCCAGATCACCTGTAAGGTGCAGAATTATAGTTGCCGCAACCAGACCGGCCGTATCACTCCGCAGAATCCTATCGCCCAGAGAAAAATTCCAAAAACCAAGTTCCTGAAGGTCTTCTTCCTCTTCAGGAGAAAAACTTCCCTCCGGACCAATTACCAGAAGCACCTTTTCCCCGGGTTTGGATCCCTGAAAAAACCCGCCCAAAGAATTTTCCGATTTTTCCCACGCCCATAACAAACAGTCATAATGTTTGCTTATTTCCTTGATTTCTTCCCAACGAACTGGAAACTCAATATTCGGAAGGACTGTCCGCCCAGCCTGCTGGGCAGATGACCTAATAATATTCTTCCATCTTTCCATTTTTCCAGAAATCTTTTCCCTTTTAACCTGTTTTACAGTTCGGCTGGATTGAAGCGGGATAAACGAGGTAATCCCAAGCTCTGTTCCCTTTTCCAGAATATATTCAAACCGGTCTTTTTTTGGTATGGCCTGCATGAGGTGGATCTTTTGTTTGGGTTCCCGGTTTATCTCCAGTTTTTTTTCTACCTGAATAAGGGTTTCTTTTTTCCCAACCTCCCTGACACGGGCGAAAAAGACCCCACCCTTTCCATCGAGAAGGTTGATTTCTGTGCCCGGCGAAACCCGCAAAACCCGGGCAAGATAGTGATGGTCTTCCCCGCTCACAGCAATCTCATGCCCTTCTTCTGGTGGGTTGGAAACAAAAAGGTTGGTCAAATTATCACCCCTTTTTTTCCAGGTAAAGCCCTGCCCAATCTCCCTCAATCCTGGTATCAATTACTTCCCAGACCGAGGAAGATATTTTTTCCCTGAGCATGGGGAGTTGCTTGAAAAGGATTCCGGAAAGAATCAATCCGGCGTTTTTTTCTGTAATCCTTTCCAGTTCGGGCAAAACCGCAGCGATCTGGGGATAAAGAATGTTAATGATTACCCCCGAAAAGGAATTCTCAATTCCCTGGAGGAGATCGCCCTCTTTAATTGTCACCCTGTCACTCAGACCATTCAGACCGACATTTTCCCGGGCCAGGGAGACAGCCTCAGGATCATTATCGATACCAATGATTTTTCCTGCCCCCAGGCGAGCTGCCGCCAAGGCCAGGATTCCGCTTCCTGTGCCCAGATCAAGAACCTTTTCCCGATTCTGAAACCAGTCGCGGATAAAACCAAGGGCCAGCCTTGTACTGGGGTGATCCCCGGTTCCAAAAGCCATTCCACCCCGCAGCCTGATTACGAGACCTTCAGGAAAATCTTCTTCCCGGTACTCAGGAGGTACCACCCAAAAACCCTCCAGGACCTGCCGGGGTTCACTCGCCTGCTTGATTTTCTTTTCCCAGGAACGGGAATCAATATCTTTATAATTAAAAGAAACCGGGCCTGGTTCCAGCCCAAACTCCCTCAATTTTTCCACTTTCTTCTTAATTCTTTCAACTCTTTCCTTCCAGCTGCGATTCGCGGGAAGGTAAAAAAGGCAGCCTCCCCGGCTGCCCTTATCTATCCAGTTCCAACCTTGAATCCCCTGCTCCTGCAGCAGGGGATAAAGGGCTTCTTCAACTTCGGAATTCATCTCCAGGTAAATCTCTTTAAACTTCAAATCATCACACCCCAAAGGCATCCCGAACTTTTTTCAGAAAGCTCTTCTGTTCGGGATTAATCTCGTCACCACTTATTTGGGCAAACTCCTCCAGCAACTCCCGCTGTTTGCGGTTGGTTTTTTCTGGGATAACAACCCGGGCTTCCACGTAAAGATCCCCCCGGCCATATCCCTGGATATTCTGCAGGCCTTTATTTTTTAACCGGAACCTTCTGCCCGGCTGGGTTCCCGATGGGATCTTCAGAGAAACCTTGCCTTCCAGAGTGGGCACCTGGATTTCATCACCCAAAATGGCCTGGACGATACTAATGGGAACCTGGCAATAAAGGTCGCTCCCCTCACGCCGGAAAACGGAATGGGGTTCAACTTCGATAACAATATAAAGATCTCCTGGGGGACCATTATTGGGCCCTGCCTCTCCTTCTCCAGCCATCCTGAGTTTGTGGCCGGTATCCACTCCTGGGGGAATATTTACCTTGAGATTTCGCTGCCGACGAACCTGACCCTGGCCATTGCAGGTTTTACAGGGATCTGTGATTATCTGCCCTTCTCCCCGACACCGTTCGCAGGTTCGAGTCTGGACAAAATTACCAAACGCTGTCTGGTGGCGGTAACTAACCTCTCCACGCCCCCCGCACTGGGGACAGGTTTCGGGATGTGAACCGGGTTGAGACCCACTGCCTCCACAGTCAGGGCAGTTCTCTACCCGGGGAATGGAAATCTCTTTCTCACCGCCAAAGGCTGCTTCCTCAAACTTAAGATTTAACTGGTACTGGAGATCTGCTCCCCGGCGAGGGCGCCGGGAAGTTCTGGTCCGCCGCCCCCCGAAGAACATATCAAAAATATCTTCAAAGCCACTGAAATCCTGGCTAAAATCACCAAAGTCGCCAAAATCAGCACCTTCCATCCCAGAATGGCCGTAGCGGTCGTACTGAGCCCTTTTATGTGGGTCAGAAAGAACCTTGTAGGCTTCAGTTATTTCTTTAAATTTATCCGAAGCCTGGGGATCATCTGGATTGCGGTCAGGGTGATATTGCCTGGTCAGCTTTCGATATGCTTTTTTTATTTCTTCCTGTTCGGCATCCCGGCTGATACCCAGGATTTCATAATAGTCTTTTTTGGCCGCCAAAGCGGTCACCACCTCTTACTACTTTTGATCTTCTTCCTCTTCCTCGTCAACCTCTTTATAGTCAGCATCATAAACATTTTCCTGCCCGGAGGAGGAACCTCCCTGGCCAGCTTGAGCTTCTTGCTGCTGCTGCTGTTGTTGCTGCTGCTCTTCTTCCTGAATCCTGGAATATATCTGAGTGCTGGCTTCATGCAGAACCTCGTTCAGGGCATCTTTTTTCTGGCTGATGGATTCAATATCTTCTCCCTTGAGGGCCTCTTCCAGCTCTTTTTTGGCATTCTCCACCTTTTCTTTTAACTGGGGATCGAGCTTATCTCCAGATTCTTTGAGGGTCTTTTCCACCTGGAAGACCAGACTATCAGCCTCATTGCGAGTTTCAACCGCTTCTTTTTTCTTCTTGTCCTCCTCCTCATACTTCTGGGCTTCATTAACCATCTTTTCAATTTCTTCCTCGCTCAAGCCCGAAGAGGATTTTATGGTAATATTTTTCTTCTTACCTGTGCCCTTGTCTACAGCAGAAACATTAACTATTCCATTAACATCAATGTCGAAGGAAACTTCTATCTGGGGCACTCCTCGAGGAGCAGGGGGAATGTCAGTAAGTTGAAATCTCCCAAGGGTTTTATTATCGCCAGCCATAGCTCGTTCACCCTGAAGGACGTGAATATCCACAGAAGTCTGGTTGTCTGCAGCAGTGGTAAAAATCTTGCTCTGGCTTGTAGGAATCGAGGTATTACGCTCAATTAGCTTGGTGAACACCCCTCCCAGGGTTTCAATGCCCAGAGACAGTGGAGTAACATCAACCAGGACTATATCATCGACATCTCCCGCAAGGACACCACCCTGAATAGCAGCACCAATGGCCACACATTCATCGGGGTTCACCCCTTTGTTGGGTTCTTTGCCCAGCAGATCCTTAATGGCCTTTTGCACGGCGGGGATCCTTGTTGAACCCCCGACTAGAATAATTTCATCAATATCCTGTGGGGAAAGCTTGGAATCCTTCAGAGCCTGCCGGGTGGGCCCCATGGTTTTTTCAAGCAGGTCATCAATAAGTTCTTCAAATTTTGCCCTGGTAATATCTATATCCAGGTGCTGGGGACCTTCATCTGTCTGGGTAATGAAGGGCAGGTTTACATTGGTGGACATTACACCGGATAATTCAATTTTGGCTTTTTCTGCAGCCTCTACCAGACGCTGCATCGCCATGCGGTCCTTTCGCAAATCAACCCCGGTTTCTTTTTTAAATTCCTTAGCCATGTATTCAACCAGGCGCTGGTCAAAATCATCGCCGCCCAGGTAATTATTTCCACTGGTTGCAACAACCTCAAAAACACCGTCTCCTATTTCCAGGATGGAAACATCAAAGGTTCCTCCACCCAGGTCGTAGACCAGAATTTTTTCATCCTTCTTCTTGTCCAGTCCATAGGCAAGGGCTGCTGCTGTAGGTTCGTTGATTATCCTTAAAACTTCGAGACCGGCTATTTTGCCTGCATCCTTGGTTGCCTGGCGCTGGCTGTCGCTAAAATATGCCGGAACAGTAACAACGGCCTGCTTTATTTCCTGGCCCAGGTATTCTTCTGCATCTTTTTTCATTTTCTGCAGGATCATTGCTGATACCTCGGGAGGTGAATATTCTTTATCCCCCATCCTCCCTTTAAAATCACTTCCCATTTTCCTCTTAATCGAGGTTACTGTATTATTGGGGTTGCTGACTGCCTGCCTTTTTGCAGCCTGGCCGACAAGCCTTTCACCCTTTTTGGATAACCCAACCACTGATGGAGTGGTTCTTGAACCTTCCGCGTTGGGTATTACAGTACCTTCACCACCTTCTATAACTGCCATGCAGGAGTTGGTGGTTCCCAAATCAATTCCCAGAACTTTACTCATCTTCGTCGCCTCCTTTATTTACTTTAACCAGAGATGGTCGCAAAACTTTTTCTCCCATCCTGTAACCTTTCTGGATCACTTCAACAACCATCTCTGCAGGTTTTTCCTCTACCCAAACCCTTTCTACAGCCTCGTGAAAGTGGGGATCAAAGGGCTGGTCTAAAGCTTCGATTTCCTCCATTCCCTTTTCCTGGAGAAGGGTCAAGAGTTGTTTGTAAATCATCTCCACGCCCTTGCAGATATTCCGCGCTTCCTTGTCTTTTGGATTAACCTGCAGGGCCCTTTCAAAATTATCTAATACAGGTAAGAGCTCCAGGATTATTTCTTCCTGGGCTCTTATTTTATCCTGAAAGCGGCTTTTTTCAACCCGCTTCTTATAATTTGCAAAATCAGCCTTTGCCCTTTGCAGGCGTGCAACCAGCTGTTCATTTTCCTCTTGCTTCTGCTGGATACTTTCTTTTACCCCCTCCAGTTCAGCCCTCAATTCGGCCACTTCCTGCTTTTTTTCTTTCTCCTCCGCCTGGCTGGGCTGATTGTCCTGATTTTTCTCTTCAGGTGTTTCCTGTCTTTTTTGGTCTTGCTGTTCCTGCTTTTCGGCTTTGTTTTTCCCTGTTTTTTTAGAAAACCCCATCCTCAATCCTCCTCGCGTAAAACCTTGCTTAATACTTCTGCCATAAAGTTAACCGTAGCCATTACTTTTGGGTAATTCATCCTGGTGGGCCCTAAAATTGCCATCTTGCCAACGGTTTTATCCTGGAAAGAATAATCTGCAACTACCAGGCTGCAGTCTCTAATCTCTTCCAGGGGTACTTCTTTGCCAATAACAACCTGCAAACCTTCTGCAGGTATTTTATTCAATAACTCCTTCAACATATCTTCCTGTTCAAATAGTTTAAGGAATACTTTGACCTTTTCCAGGTCGGAAAATTCAGGCTGTTCCAGTATATTGGTAGCTCCATCGAGGTGAATTTTCCCCCACTCCTGATTCATACCTTCCTCTGAAAAGAATTCAAGAAGGGACCTATATAGTTCTCGGAAAATTGTCCTGTCTCTCAATTCTTTTTCCAGTTCCCGGAAAACATCGTTGCTGATTCTTCCCAGCTCCAAACCCTGTAGGCGATCATTTATCAGCCTGGAAATATGCTCGAGCTCCTCCCGGGAAGGCCTGTTTTGTAGAGTTACTGTCTGGTGCTGGACAAGACCGGAGCTGATAACGACTATAACTGCAACTTTTTTGCCCTCCAGAGGGACAAGCTGCAGGTGCTGGAAAAAATACTCCGGTGAACTGGGGCTGGCTACCAGGGCTGTGTACCTGGTAAGGTGGGATAGCATCCGGGATGTCACCTGGACAATATCCTGAACCTCCTTTTTCCGAGCCAGGTATTTTTGACGGATCATTTCTTCAAAGCTTTCTGGAATTTTCTCAATATTAATTAGGCTGTCAACATAAAAACGGTACCCCTTGTCTGAAGGAATACGTCCGGCAGAAGTATGCGGTTGTTGTAGATATCCAAGTTCTTCCAGGTCCGCCATCTCGTTCCGTATTGTTGCCGAGCTAACGTTCAGGTCATATTTTTTGGAAATGGTCCTGGAGCCAATTGGCTCAGCGGTAAGGATGAATTCATTAATTACTGCTTTTAGAATCCCCTTCTTCCTCTCGTTCATTTCCATTGGGTTCTCACCCTCCCCCTTAGCACTCTAATCACCCGAGTGCTAACATCCTATCAATAAAATAACACCATACCCCTCCTTTGTCAACCGACAAATCAAGCAACCTTTGCCAGGAGGAAAATAATTGCCGTAAGCATAACCCCTGCCTGGACTAAAAATCCATAAGGCAAATTCCAGTACCTGTGGGGAAGCATACCACTGTGGGTGGGGAAAAAGCGAGGCCCTTTCTTTTTGAAAAAAAGATAACTGATTACCACTTCAAGATCGGGCAGGGCTCCCCCAATCGCTCCCCAGAGAATGTATGAAGGATATGGGAGCAACCAGAGCACCATGGCACCGGTTACCAGTGTGTCAAGAAATATTCCCCGCCTTCCCCGGTAATCGTGATGGGGAATAATATCCAGGATAATGTGGCTTAATATTCCCAGAAGAAAGGCCAGCCAGTTGCTGCCAACCATTTTGCCAATTGCAGCTCCAGTTGCGAAATGAGTACTTGCATACAATTGCAACTCCCCCTTTTCCAAAACCTCTTATTATGTTCTCCAGAGGCTTCTTTTTTTACCTCTTGCATTATCCTTAAAGGCGTGATAAAATTTATGTGTTGCAAAAACCCCAGAGGAGGTGAAACCATGCCCATTATTGAATCAGCAAAAAAGCGTGTTCGTATTACTGAAAGAAAAACCCGCCGTAACAGGCTTTTAAAATCAAGGCTCAAAACCGCAATTAAACGTTTTGAACGGGCTGCCCTGGAAGGGGACAGGGAAAAATCCTCCCAGGAACTGGTAAGAGTACAAAAAATAATTGACCAGAGCGTAGCCAAAGGCATACTCCATAAAAACAATGCTGCCCGAAAAAAATCTCGCCTGGCTCGCCTTTACAATAAAACTGCTTCTTAAGTTTTTACCCGCCTCCATATCAGGAGCGGGTTTTTCTTTTATTATAATCTTTCCAGCGAAAAAGGAACATTTCCAGGGAAGGCTGCCATTCCATCTGCCCCCGGACAATCCTTTCGCTCACTTGGAAAACTTCCTGCCACAGGAAGAAAAGTTCTGCAAAAGAAAATTTTCCTGCAAACCTGTAGCCCAGTTGAACTGGATAGGGCTTTTCTCCCAGTTTTTTGATTGCTTCCTGTTGGGAAAAACCTTTCTTTTTTAATTCCCAGCAAAGGGCCAAAAGGCGAACCTGACGGGCCAGCATTGTAAAGATATATACAGGCTTTGTTCCCTGGCTTAGCATTTCTCCAAGCATTTCCAGGGCTCTGTGGACTTCCTGTTTGCTGATGGCATCGAGCCATTCAAAAATAAATTTATCATGCAAAACCCGGTCAGTGGAAATAATTTCCTCCAGAAGTGGCCGGGTAATTTTTTTCTGGTCTCCCATGAACAGAAATACCTTTTCCAGTTCATTTTCAATAA
Organism: Halobacteroidaceae bacterium; assembly: GCA_003551665.1. Lineage (GTDB taxonomy): Bacteria > Bacillota > Halanaerobiia > B1SED10-174 > B1SED10-174 > T1SED10-26. Next base: position 52,400 of record PUNE01000142.1, on the reverse strand, counting down.
CATATAACTTGTTATAAAAAGCATGCTCCAGGAAAAAAAGGGCTTCCCGGTCAATTACCTTGCCTCTTTTTTTTACCTGTTGATTGATCCAGGCATGAAGATTTCGCCCTTTGAGAGAGTGGCTTTCCAGGAAGCGAACCTTTTTCTTGCTCTGCTTGAAAACCCTGGTCCGTTTATCAATATCTTCCCCTGCGGTAAGGATAAGATATGTTCCCCTGGGTATTTGGTTAAGGATATTTAAAAACCTTTCCTCCCGGTTAGAATCCTTCCCTCTAAAAAGCCTGCGGGGACGAAACTGGACAACCTTTTCCCCTCCCAGCATACTTACAGTGCGAATAGAAGTCTGTAATTTTTCCAGGGCATTTTCCTCGTCTTCATCAATTTTCACCCAGTTAAACGACCTTTTTTCCTCTGGAACAATCTTTCTAACCATGCCCTCGACAAATTTTTCAATTAAATAAGGGTTATCACCCCCGACCAGGTAAATCGGGGAAAGGTTGTCTTTTTCCTTTTTTAATTCTTTTTCCAGTTCAGAAAGCATAACCTTCTCTCCTTTCCCCTTGATAAATTCTTGTTTAAAATTATCTTTCCCTCTTTTTTTTGGAAGTAATTTAACTTCTCCTCTATGCATTTTTCACCGGTAAAAATTGCCGGTTAAGGAATTCTTTATTTCCTCCATTAACTCCCTAAGAGGGAACAGCTCACAATATTTCTCACCCCAGCTTTTTACCTGCAGGTTTCCGTCCCTGTCAATAGAAAAAATAACAGCCCCGTGTTCCAAAGTGGAAAAGACCCTCACCCCAGCTCTTTCCAGGTTTGCAATAACCTCTGGATCGGGGTGACCAAAGTGATTATGCCCAACCTGAATAACGGCGGTAAGGGGCCGAACCCTTTCTAAAAATGAAGTGCTGGTGGAAGTGGAACTACCGTGATGGGCAACCTTTAAAATTTCAGCCCGGGGCAAAATCTCTTCCTGGATGAGTTCTCGTTCTGCTTCTGCTTCTATATCACCGGTTAACAAGAAACTCCATTCTCCAATAACCAAATTTAAAACGATGGAATTATTATTCAAAGCTGAGGCGTGTATTAGTTCCGGGCCAGGGTGAAGCACATCAATTTTTACCCCCTGAGCAAGCTTAAAACGATCCCCCCGCTTTAGGGGAGTATACCCTTCCTTGCCACATTTTAGTTTCTGAAAAAACTCTTCTTCCTGCCAAACTTCATGCAGGGGAGGTCCATAAACAGGTCCTATTTTTTTGTTTTCCAGAACACCGAGGAAACCCCTGTAATGATCTTCATGGAAATGACTGATAAAAATTGCTTCTAGTTCTCTTATCCCCATAGCCCTTAAGTAGGGAAGAATTATCCTCTCTCCAATCCAATCCCCTTCCGGCCCTCTTTCTCCACCTGCATCAACCATTAAGTTGCCCACTTCTGGAATATAAATGTGGACTGCATCCCCCTGCCCTACATCCAAAAAAGTGATCCTGGTTTTATCCTCCCCCAGGCGTGAAAAAACGATGGTTGCAGCAAGAAGTAAAGCCAAAAGGGGCAAAAGCCTTATTGTAACCCTGTTTTTATAATTCTGCCAGAGAGGAATCTTTGTTGGCTCCAGCCAGAACAAAACCAGTGTTAAAACCAGATAAAAAAACAAAATCCCCATAAGTGGCGGAGGCGAAACTGATAGACTTGTTCCAGGAAACCCTGCCCATATCTCAAGTGCCCTCTCCAAAACAGTAATAGCAGGAAGGGTAACCAGCCGCCACAAAATTTCCCCCACGAGTGGAATGAACCCACAGAAACCACTCATAACAATAACACCCGTTAAGGGGAGTGCCCAGATATTGGCAAGGAAATTCAAAGGGTTAATCGTTTGAAAATGGTATGCGGTTAAAGGAAAGGCGGCCAGCGTTGCAATAGAGGAAATATAGATCCCCTGCATCAATTTTCCCCTGATTTTTAGCAGAAACTTTTTACCCATAATAATGAAAAAAGTAATCAGAAAGGAAAGCTGGAAACCTGGAGTCCAGAGGTGAAATGGACTGTAAAGCAACAAAAAAAATGCAGCAAGGCTTAAAAAATTGATGGGATTATCTCCTCGCTCCAGTTCCTTTCCAACCCGAAATCCAAGCACCATAACCCCTGCCCTGATTACCGAGGTTCTCCACCCAGCCAGTGCCATATATAGAACTATTCCCAGGCAAAATAACACTGTCCTGCCTCTGCCCGGTAGAGGCAATTGCTCAACTCCCACCCAAACAATTAGAGCAATAAAACCCATGTGCAGTCCCGAAACAGCAAGAATGTGGCCCAGACCCCCAGAATAGAAAAAGTCCCTTGTATCAACATCTATTGCGCTTCTCCTGCCGAGAAGCAGGGCAGCAAGAAGAGCTCCCCTTTCTTCGCCCAGAACCTTTTCCATTCTCTGTTGCAAAAATTCTCTTGCTGTTTGAAGGGGTAACCCTTTATGGCCGTTAACCTCCAAAGAATGGGTTTCCAGAAAAATCCTGCCCCAGACACCCACTGCAAGGTCTTGCATTCTCCAGTCAGGCTGCCCAGGGTTGGATGGAGGCTCCAGCGGCCTGAAAGTTCCTTTTGACTTTATGAAATCTCCACTTTTCAACCCTTCTTTACTCCTGACCCACATCCAGTACTTTCCCTCTGCCTCCATCCAGCCGGAGGCGGTTTTAACTTCAACATCGCCAAGGAGAAATCGGTCCCCATCTTTTTCTTTAACCTGGCCTCTGATTAACTGTGTTTCTTCAGGAAAACTATGCAGGTCAGCCTGCTCATAATTTGTGGCCCCTTTACCCCAGACAAAAATCCCCAGGAGAAAAACCAGGGGCAAAATCACCCCCCTATCTTTTTTCCTGGTCAGAATAAATACACAAAAAAACAGGGGGAGTACCAAAAAGTAACCCCGGGCAAAAACGATTCCCCCCACGAGAAAAAAAACCGGCAGTAAAAAAGGTGCTCCAGTTAAAAACCTCAATAAAAGCGGACATGTTCGCGCAATCTCTCCAGAGTTTTTTCCCCGATGCCTGATATTTCCAGAAGGTCTTCTGGACCCTCAAATCTACCCTGTTTTTCCCGGAAATCAATTATTGCCTCTGCCCTGGAGGGTCCAATATTAGGTAACTCCTGGAGTTCTTGGCTATTTGCCCGGTTTATATTAATCAGCCCATTATTATCCTCCCTTGCCACACTTCCCTCCTGCTCCTTCTTTTGAGGAATTACCACCTGCATGCCATCTACAAGGGGAGCAGCCAGGTTAACCCCGTCCAGATTGGCTTTCCAGGAGGCTCCACCTGCAGCTTTCAGGGCATCCACAATTCGTTCTCCCTCCCGGAAACTATATACTCCAGGAGAAATAACAGCCCCGGAAACATGCACCATCAGTTTCTTTTCCTTTCCCTCCTCAAGAGAATATGGATTTTCCGCCTCTGTTTCCAGGGGAACAACTTCTTGTCCACTATTCTTCTCATAGGGGAAAAAAACAAGGAGAAGCCCCAGGACCAAAAAAACACATGCAAGAATAATTTCCTGCCGGGAAAAGTTGAACACGTCCAACCCTCCTTTCAACTATTTAATTCTATTTTTGGAATAATTTTCCTTTTAAACCAGCAAAAAAACCTGCAGAAGTTGCAGGTTTTGTTTTTACCCAGGAAAACACTGTACCATCTCCCGTTTAGCAGATCAACAGTCATCAAAACAGGATTAACCAGACCTTCTCTTTCAAGAAAGGGCAGGCCTGGGCCAGAAAACATCAGGTTTTCCCATCATGGGGCCCCTGAAATGAGGGCAAATTATTTTCCAGGAAAATTTGGGGCTGATTTTTTTAAGACATGAGTTCCAGCTGGGGTGCATCTGCCCAGAGTTTTTCCAGCTGGTAATATTCGCGGGCTTCCCGGTGAAAAACGTGAACAATTACCTCACCGTAATCCATTAATACCCACCGATTATCTTTTTCACCTTCAATCCGGAATGGGTTGATATTTTCTTTGCCCAGGCCCTCTTTTATTCCCCTTACAATGGCATGAACCTGGCGTTCGTTATTCCCACTGATTAGGATGAAAAAATCGGCAACCAGCGAAATCCCCTGCAGGTCAATGGAAACGATACTCTGGCCTTTCTTTTCTTCAGCCAGCCTTGCAATTTCCCGGGTTAATTCTTCTCCGTTTTTAATTGTCAAATTGTTCCTCCTTCCTCGTATCTTTTTTGGTCTTCTCCTAAAGTTATTCGGATTTCATCCGAATTTAAATCTTCATTTTCACGGGGAACCCCACCGATCAGTGATGAAATACGGAGTGCTCCCTCCAGCCCTCCTGGTCCATAATCAATGGCAGTATACTCGTGGTCAAAGCGCTCTGCATTTCCCATTCTTCGCACTGTAAAACCCCAGTATTCCAGAATTTCTCCCCGGTCTCCGGCCAGTCCGGAAATCCCTGCACCATTTAAAACATCCACCTCATACCGAACATTTTCAAGGTAATCCTTGGTATTTAGCATGCTCAGGGATACCATTTCTACACCTTCTTCATTGGGAACCCAGTAGGAAATACCATTAATATATTCGGGTGACCCTGGAAGAATGGTCATCTCAATCCTATCCCGGGGGAAATCTACCAGCATCTTGGAAATCCTTGCCATATCTCTGAATGGAAGGTCAGTTCGGAAAAATTGGTTGAGCTCACTGAGGAGGTTAGGAATTTTGGGAATCAGGCTCATTTTAAAGGCCTGATCAATCAGGGCATTCATGAACTGCTGCTGTCTTTCAATCCTTCCAATATCTGCCCTGATGGGTTCCCGAAAACGGACATATTGCAGGGCTTTTTCCCCGTCTAAAACCTGCAGTCCAGGCTGAATATCAATATGCAGGTCTCCGGCCTCGTCAATATAATGCATTCTCCTGCTAACCTCAATTTCTACTCCCCCAAGGAGGTCAATGATATTTTCGAACCCGTCAAAATCAACCTCGATGAAAAAATGAATGGGAACATTGAGCATTTCCTCAACTGTTTTAACAGTAAGGTCAACACCACCCCGGGCATAGGCAGAATTCAGTTTGGTATAACCCGAGTAGCCGGGTATCTTTACCCTGGTGTCGCGGGGCAGGGAGACAATCCCCAGGCCATTCCCTACCAGGTCTGCACTTGCCAGGAATATTGTATCCGGCCTGGAAATACCATCTGCACCTGCGTCATATCCAATAACCAGGCCATTTACAAGCTTTTGATTATCTTCATCCTGGAGAACCTGCAATTCATCCGAACCGAAAAGGTCTAAAAGATAAATCCCTCCGGCAATAGCAAGCACCAAAACAACAATACCAGCAATTTTAAAGACCTGCTTGAAATTTTTCATTGGAACAACCAGCTCCTCCTGCACATTTCCTAAAGATAAATCCCGTGTTTTAAAATATAGCCTTCAACTGAAGGTGGTGTTAAATAGGAAATTCTTCCCTTTTCCCTAATCCTTTTTCTCAACTCGGTAGAGGAAATATTTACACCCGGCATCAATACTCCATGAAGTCGGGCGTCTTTCTCTTTTTCCTGGATTTTTTTTATAACCGGGTTTGGATCTCCATCCCTGCTTACCACAATTATATCATATCCCGTTAAAATTTCACGAGGCTTTTTCCAGGAAAAAATGTCTTCCAGGGAATCTTTACCCATTATAAAAAAAATGTTAGCCCCGGGCAAGTTCTTTTTCAAAAATTCAAGGGTATCTATAGTATAATCCGGTCCCTCTTTTTCCAACTCAAAGTCCCAGGCCCGGAAATAAGGGTTGTCGGCTATTGCCAGTTGAATCATCTCCATCCTCTGCCTGGGAGTTGCTCTTGGCGCCGCTTCCTTATTGTTCTTATGAGGAGGTTTGCCCGCTGGAACAAAAAGAACCTCCTCCAGGTCAAGTTCAAGGCGGGCTGCATCGGCCATAAGAAGGTGCCCATAATGAGGTGGATCAAATGTTCCGCCCAGGATACCCAGGCGGGAAATATTCTTTTTTACTCCCGGCAATTTCTGTTCCAATGTCCGGCCCTCCTTTTTGCATAAATTCAACACTTCCAGAGAAAACCCTTCGCTTATTTAATCCTTTATCCTTCTCTTTTTTTTCACTCCACCCAGAGCCAGGTAAATCCCGATTAAGATAATGCCTCCCCCCAGAAAGGTTAAATAATGGGGGATTTCACCCAGGATAAAAAAGGCAAAAACCGTTGCTCCTACCGGTTCCCCCAGTATACTCAGGGCTACAAAAGAGGCAGGGAGATATTTCAGGCTCCAGTTCAAGGACGAATGACCTATAATCGTGGGGATCAGGGCAAGGAGGAAAAAGAAGGTATAGGTAGAGCTGGTGTAACCCAGAAGGGGAACTCCCCAGATAAGGCAAAACCCCAATAAAAAAATGGCCGCGGTGGTATAGGCCATAAAAATATAGGGGAGTAAGCCCAATGTCGCCCGGACTCTACTCCCTAATACAAAGTAGAAGGCTGCAAAAATGGCCCCAAGCAAAGCCAGAAGATTTCCCCTGATTGCTTCAGGTTCTCCCATGGTCAGGTCACCCCAGCCAATTAAAAACCCTCCTCCAACAGCCAGAAGAAGACCAATTAAAAACAACCGGTTAATCTTTTCCCGTAAAAACAAAAGCCCCATTGCCGTAACAAAAAGGGGTTGGGTTGAAACAAAAACAACAGCTGAAGCAACGGAAGTATAGGTAAAAGCCTGGACCCAGAAAGCAAAATGCAGGGCCAGGAAAAAACCAGCAGCAAGGGAAAAGTAAATCACCCGGCGATCCAGGTTGCGCAGTTTTTCCCTCTGCATATACATTACCGGAAACAGCATGAGGGAACTCAGGCCCATCCTGTAAAAAGCAATAGCAAGTGCTGGAGCATCTGCCATCCTAATAAAAATCGCAGCGAAGGATACCGCAATTACACCGATCAAAACAATGAAAAGGGCCAGGCGTTTTTTTTCCAGGGTAATTCCTCCTCTTTCCTCGAGCCAAAAACATACCTTTTTAATAAGTATTCGTTGGTTTTCATTTTATCCCTCTAACAAAAGCTCGGTGAGAAAAGGGGGTTAAATTGGAAAAAACCCACAACTACTTGTCCTTTATCTTCCTCCCTCCAGAACTTTTTCGATTACCTTCAGCACATTGTCCTTTTTAAATGGTTTTACAATAAAGTGTTTGGCTCCTGCTACAATGGCTTTTTTGATATAAGCCTCCTGCCCCATTGCGGAAATGATCAATACCAGAGCGCTGGGGTCGATTTCCAGGATTTCTTTCATAGCAGTGATACCGTCCTTTTCCGGCATAGTAATATCCATTGTAACCAGATCCGGTCTTGTTTCCTGGTAAAGCTTAACTGCTTCATTTCCATTAGTGGCTTCACCCACTACTTCATAGTCCTGACCTTCCAAAATATTTTTTAAATTCAGGCGCATAAAAGATGCATCATCAACAACTAAAATTTTCTTCCCCATTTTGATTCCCCCAAAATTTAGGAGTTTTTTCAGCTGGCAAGGACTTTGTTCAGAGTCTCAATGATCTTCTCCTTTTTAAAAGGTTTTACAATAAAATTTTTGGCCCCGCTGAGAATTGCTTTTTTTATATATGTTTCCTGCCCCATGGCCGAAACCATAACTACTTTGGCCTGGGGGTCCATTTCTATTATTTTTTCCATTGCGGCCAGTCCATCCATTTCGGGCATTGTTATATCCATGGTTACAACGTCGGGCTTTCCCGCCTGGTAAAGCTGTATTGCCTCCTGGCCGTTGGTTCCCTCCCCAATTATTTCAAACCCCTCGCTTTCCAGGATATTCTTCAGGTTCAACCGCATAAACGATGCATCATCAACAACTAATACTCTGGCGCTCAATTGTATCTCCTCCCTTTTTAAAACTTTTTAGCATCCCTTGGATATCAAGTATAAGGGCTACCTCACCGTTTCCTTTTATGGTTGCCCCTGAGATCCCCGGAATTTCTCCAAAAAGTTTGTCCTTACCCAAAAAATCTCCCAGGGACTTAACTACAATTTCCTGTTCCCCCAGGACTGCTTCCACCATTATTGCAACCATCCGTCCCTTTACTCCTCCTATTACGAGAAAGCCCTCCTGGCAGGAGGTTCCCATCTGGAAAAAATCACTAAGGCGGATCAGGGGAATAACCTGTTCCCGCCAGATAACAACCTCCCTGTTTTTAACTGTTTTAATCAAATCGCTTTCATTTTTCCCGTTCACTGCCATGGTTTCAAAAATGGCCGAAAGGGGTATGGCGTAATCATTCCCTTTTTCTCGAACCATAAGAGCCTGAACTATGGCCAGGGTTAGGGGAAGAACAATTTTTATACTTGTTCCCATGCCCGCTTCACTGGTAATTTCCACTTCTCCATCCAGGTTTTCAATATTAGTCCGAACAACATCCATCCCCACCCCCCGGCCGGAAAGGTCATTGACACTTTCACTGGTGGAAAAACCCGGTTCCATTATTAATTCCAGGATGCTTTCCCGGTCCATCTCTTCGGCCTGTTTTTCTCTAACCAGGTTTTTTTCCAGGGCCCGGGCCTTTATTTTTTCCAAATCAATGCCCGCACCATCATCCTTAACTTCAATTACTATATTGTTTTCTTCCTGCCAGGCATTTAAAGCAACTGACCCTCTAGCTGTCTTGCCCCGGGCCTCTCTCTGATCTGGTTGTTCGATACCGTGGTCAATAGCATTTCTGACCAGGTGAACCAGAGGGTCGAAAACCTCCTGCAGGATTGTCCTATCCAGTTCAGTATCTTCTCCGGAAAATTCCAGATGGACTTCCTTCCCTGTTTGCCTGGAAATATCTCGAACCAGGCGGGGGAAACGTTTAAAAATACTCCCCACAGGGTACATCCTGATATCCATAACTGATTCGTGGAGTTCCGTAGCGATAAAATCAACATGAGGAATTGTCTGCAACAAGGCCTGGGCTTCTGGATTATCTCGAGAATTAGCCTTTATACCCTTTGAAATTTCCAACAGCCTCTCTTTATCGATAACCAGTTCTCCAACAAGTTTCATCAACTGGTCAACCTTTTCAATATCAACCCTTATACTGTCACGGCTTTCATCTCTCCTGGCAAAGCTTTCTTTAACCTCCTGGCAATATTCTCCGGCCTCACCTTTTTCAATTTCGGACCAGGGAAAAATCTTATATTCCTCCTGGTCCAGGGCCTGTTCAACGATCTTGCCGATCTCTTCTCTTCCTTTTTCTGTACAGATAAGGATGGAGAAAAAAGGCAGGTCCCCTTCTACCTCTTCTAAGTGTGGGGGGCAGGTTTTTATTATTTCTCCCTCATCTTTTAAATTATTAAAAATCAAAAAAGCCACCATGCTCTGCATTTCCTGCTGGTGGATTAACTCAAAACAAAGCAAGAAAACATTTTTTTCCTGGTCTTTTTCTTTCAAATTCTTGAACTCCTGCGAGGTCAGGTACAGTTTTTTATCAACGGCCTTTTGTTTTTTCTGCCCATCAGGGGAAGTAATCTCCTGAAACCTCTGTAACAGGTGGTCAATTTCAGGATTGACGCTTTCCGGGAGATCCTTTTCCACGTTTTCTCGGAGATGCTTGAGGGTATCAATGGATATAAAAAGGAGATCTATCATGTCATCATTCAAAATTCCGGGGGTATTTCGAAGTTTGTCCAGAACATTCTCCATCTCGTGGGTAAGGCTGGCTATTGCGGTATAACCCATGCTCCCAGCCGAACCTTTTAGGGAATGAGCCATGCGGAAAAATTCATCAATTATTTCCCGGTCTTCTCCCTTTTCTTCCAGTTGCATAATCGCTTTTTCCATAATTTCCAGCTGTTCGTTAGCTTCCTGTAAGAATAGCTTTTGGAATTTTTCAAAATCAAGATTGCTCATCACTGTCTCCCCTTACCTGGTTGATTTTGATATTTCTGCATCCTCACGAGGAGATAAAATATTGTTAATATCAAGCACAATTACCAGTCTTTCCTCATAGTTAGCAATTCCAGAAATAAAAAAGGAGTCAATCTGGGATATTTCCGGTGGAGGTTCCTCGATTACTTCTTCTTCAACATTCAAAACTTCATTGACCCGATCTACTGTTAACCCGATGTATTTCTCGTCCTGCTTGACTACTATTATTCGGGTTTCCTTATCGCTTTTTTGATTATCCAGGCCAAACCTTTTACCCAGGTCAATTATCGGGATTACATCACCCCTGAGGTTAATAACTCCTTCTACAAATTCCGGGGCCCGAGGAACATAAGTAATCCCAATTTCTTTCAGGCGCTTAATTTCATGAACCTTTAGAATATCTACCCCATATTCTTCTCCCGCAAGTTGAAAGGTAACCAGTTGCAATTGCTTATTCTGACCCATGCCTTCATCCCCCTTGCTAATCTACTTTTTGACCTTCTTTGGGGAAAAATAAAAACCCCTTCCCGAAAAAAGACAGCTAAATATTACTCCTACTATCTTTTTATCGGTAAAAGGGGGTTAATTTTAAACCCAAATTACCAAAAACTTGGGGTTTTAATTTACTTCAATCCGTGGTTCTCCGGAAATAATTTCGCCAATAATTATTGAATCCGGAACTTCTTTATCTTTTTTCAGTTCAACCAGTACACTGTCCAGTTTTTCTGGTTTAACAGCAGCCAGAAGCCCTCCGGAGGTCATGGCATCACAAAGCAAAAACTTCCTGTGTCGGGGGGTATCTTTCCAATCAACATGGGACTCCAGATACTTGGCATTGCGGAGAGTTCCCCCGGGAACAACACCCTTTTCCGCGAGTTTTTCACTACCCGGGATAAAATACTGGGGAGTAACCCTGAGCCTTGCTCCAACACCACTGGCTTCAATCATTTCAAAGAGATGACCCATCAAGCCAAAACCTGTTATATCGGTCATGGCATCAACAACGTCAAAATTCAATATTCTGGCCCCCCCCTTGTTCAGTGTTGCCATTATTTTTATTACATTCTTTATGTTGTTTTCTTCAACAAGGCCACCCTTTATCCCGGTTGTTAAAATTCCCGCTCCAATTGGCTTGGTAATAACCAGCACATCTCCCGGCCGTGCTCCCGTTTTTTTAATAATCCTCTGGGGATGTACAAGGCCCGTCACCGCGAGACCGTATTTGGGTTCTTCATCGTCAACTGTGTGCCCTCCAATCAGAACCGCTCCTGCTTCTTCCACCTTTTCCTGTCCGCCCTGCAGGATTTCTCCCAGGATTTCCAGGGCAATCTTCTCAGAAGGAAAACCAACAACATTAAGAGCGGTGAGGGGCTGGGCTCCCATGGCATAAAGGTCGCTCAGAGCGTTTGCAGCAGCAATCCTTCCGAATTCTCTACCATCATCAACAATTGGAGTGAAAAAATCAATTGTCTGCACTATTGCCTGCTCATCGTTGAGTTGATAGACCCCGGCATCATCAATAGCACCCAGTCCAACGAGAACCTCCTTGCGGAGTCTGGAAGGAGGGAGATGGGAAAGGACTTTTTTCAGGGCCTCCGGCCCCATCTTACATCCTCACCCAGCCTTCTGAGAATAGCTTGTTAAACGCACTTTTTCTCGCTCATTCACTCTCCCTCACCTCCTGTCCAATTCTCACTAATGCATCCTTTATTATTTCTTCTTCTTCAGCCAGAACTGTACGAAGATTGATTTCAATTTGGCCCTTAAAAAAGCTTGCAATTACCGGAATTTCCCCCTCCCGGAGTCTCTGGTGGATTCTGGTAAGGATAGAGTTGGATCCCTTTAAATGCAAAACAGGGCCAGGAATTGCTTCCTGGGGAAGGGCCCCACCTCCGCTGAAAGCGGTCCCCTTTCCGATGGATAATTTAAGATTCTCTGGGAGCCTTTCCCTTAGATAATCGTGCATTGCTCTTGTCCTCCCCAGCAGTTCCTCTCTGGTCAGGTGAAACATCCTGTATGCAGGGATAAACTCCTCTTGCTCCAGTAGGTAATGGCGGAGAGTAGCTTCCAGAGCTGCCAGGGATAGTTTGTCAACCCTCAAAGCCCGCAAAAGATTATTGCGGGCCATTTTTTCAACCAGTTCTTCTCTGCCCAGAATTATTCCCGCCTGGCTTCCCCCGAGGAGTTTGTCCCCACTGAAAGAAACCAGGTCCAGGGACCCGGAGGTTATCTCGCTAAGAGAAGGCTCGCCGGGAAGAGGCCAGAGAGAACCACTTCCCAGGTCGTAATAGGAAATGAGGTTGTATTTTCTGGCCAGGGCTCCCAGCTCTTCAATACTCACTTCCTCAGTAAAACCATTTATCCGGAAATTAGAGGGATGGACCTTCATTAAAAGGCTTGTATTTTCCCCAATTGCCTCTTCATAATCACTGAGTCTGGTCCTGTTCGTTGTCCCTACTTCTCGTAAAGAAACCCCGCTTTTGGCCATAACCTCGGGGATTCGGAAAGAACCGCCAATTTCAACCAGTTCGCCCCTGGAAATAATCGCTTCTCTATCACGGGCCAGGGTATCGAGGATCAACAGGACAGCAGCAGCATTATTATTTACTATGAGTGCTTTTTCTGCCCCGGTAAGGAGGGTTAACAAAAGGCTGCAGATATCCTGCCGGGAACCCCTGGTTCCACTGGCAAGATCAAATTCCAGATTGCAATACCCCCCTGAAGTCCACCTGATATTCTTAATTGCCGAAGGTGCGACTGGAGCCCTCCCCAGGTTGGTGTGTAAAATTATCCCCGTTGCATTCACAACCTTTTTCAGCCGGGGGTCAATTTTTTCATGGCAGCGCAGGAGGACTTCCTCCAGAATTTCCTCTGCTCCTTTCCAGGGAGCTTCTCCAGGAGAAGAACTGGAAATTTCCCGGCGAAGTTCATCAATTACAAGGCGGACCAGCCTTTTAATACCTTTTGAAGAAGGAAACCCCTTTTTTTTCAGTTCCCCTAAAACAATATCGACCCCGGGAAGGTGTTTCAGTAAAGAATTATCCATCTCGGGTCAACCCTGAAAGGACCTGACATTGCACGGTTCTGGTCCGAGGCCCATCAAATTCGCAGAAAAAAACCCTCTGCCAGGTTCCAAGGTCCAGGTGTTTTTCCTTAAAAGGTATGAGCACTGACGAACCGATTAAACTTGCCTGCAGGTGAGCAGGTCCATTTCCTTCCCGGTGAAGGTACTTACCTCTGGCCAGCCTTTCCAGGTGTTGAAGGATATCCTCCTGGACATCGGGATCAGCTCCCTCATTTATCGTAACACCTGCAGTAGTGTGGAGAACAAAAACCATTAGCGCCCCTTCCCCCTTTGGGGGAAGAATTCTCTTCAGCTGTTCTGTAATATCAACCAGTTCCATTTTTTTGTTTGTTTCAACCTGAAACTGCACGGTAAAACCTCCTCCCGGGAATTAAATTAACCCGGCATCAAAGGTGGTAATAGAAATGGTTTCGGGCCCACTGTGGCAGGCAATGGTAGGGGCAAGACGGGCCCGAAGAGAAGTATATTCCCGGTCCATCTGTTCTTTAATTAAGTTCTCAACGGTTGCAATGCTTTTTTCCTGGGGAATACCGCCCCACGACAGGAGCAGCAGGGGGCTTTCCGCTGAACTCATTTTTTCCACCGCCAGGTCTGCCATTTTCTTGTAGAGGGTCTTGGTTCCCCTAACTTTGTCCAGAGGAGCAATCTCTCCATTGGAAACGGTCAGTATTGGTTTAATATTTAAAAAGCCTGCAACGAATCCTTTTGCCCTTCCAACCCGACCATTTTTTACAAGATAATCCATGGTCTCAACAGAAAAGGCTTCAAAAATGGGCTGTTCATCAATTAACTTCTGGGTAAACTCTACCAGTTTGTCCTTATCGCTTTCTTTTTTCATCTTTTCGACTACAGCATAAACAAAAACTCCCAGTGGCGGACCCACCTGTGCTGTATCAATAGGGATAATATCCATATCGGTTACCATCTCTGAAGCAAGCCTTGCTGCCTGGACTGTTCCGCTCATTTTGTGAGAAATATGTAGGGACAGAACCGTGTCATAACCTTCTTCTTTCAGGTTTTCATAAACCTCCACAAAATCCTTGGCTTGAGGTTGGGTGGTTCGAGGAAGAACCTCCATTTCTCCTGCCATCCTGTCATAAAACTGCTCATGGCTTATAGTTTTTTGATCAACAAGCTCCTCCTCGCCAAAATGAATGTGCATGCTTACCCTGCGAATATTGTGTTCGGCAAAATAGTCCTGAGGCAAATCACAGCTGGTATCAGTTACAATTGCAATCTTTCCCATGCCAAATCCCCCTTCCCTTTGTTTTGGTCACCTTTGGTTTCCATACTCTAATTATTTTGTAACATAATCACTAAATCCTTCTTATTTATATATTATTTAACCTTCCCGTTATATTTTCCTTGTTTCAACCCTACTTGGAATGAGAATTTCCTGGGGAAATTATTTCATTATTTCCCTTTAAAAAATTTTATGCTGGGTAAAAGGGAAATAAATATAGAAAATCCCCCATCTGAACCACGGCTCGAATGGGGGATTTGCTCTAAAGGAAGAACCAACGGGGGGTAACCCCAAGGAGGATAGCTCAATGCCTGCTTGACTGAACTGGTTTTTTCGCTCCAATCCCTGAAAAATCTTGCTCCCCCAGTTTAATTTCCTTTTCCCCTACCTCAACAAGCCCGCCATGAATTAATAGATGCCCGGCGGCTGGGAGCTGTTCCTTCTTGAGGTCAGTCCAGATAAAAAAACCGCCTTCTTTTAGGACCCTCAGGCTTTCAGCAAACAGGGTGGTGCGCAGAGGGAAGTTTTGTTTGAAAATAACTGAATCAAAATAGTTGGCATCAAAAGGAAGCCTTCGGGGAATTCCTTTTTCCTCCGCAGGGTCAATTTCCAGAATCAATTTGCTTTTATTCTTCCTGGCAGCAGGCTCGACCCAAATCCGATAGCGGGCAGCACTGCCAACCATTTTGGAAACATCCGTAACGCCATTCATAAAAATACTCCTTCCAAAACATCTTACTTTATTATATTCGCTCTTTAATTCGTTTTCCCTTTATTGTTTTACTATGCTATAATAATTTCATCCTTTTGAGGTGCTCTTCCAGCCTTTTAAAATCCAGGTACTGGTGAGTCAAAAAACCCATTTTCTCTGCTATATCAATATTTTCAGGACGGTCATCAATAAACAGGCACTCCCCGGCCTCCAGAGAAAACTCAGCAAGCAATTTTCGATATATTTCCTCTTCTGGTTTTAAAGTACCCACACGAGCCGAAATAACTCCTCCCTGGAATAGAGAAAAGAATTCATATTTTCCCCTGACCATCTCCCATGCCCGGCGGTGAAAATTGGACAAATAAAACAGGCCCAATCCATTGCTCCTTATTTCGTCCAGCAAACGGGTGGCAGGAAGGGGTTTTAAAATCCCCGTCCACTCCTGCAAGACTTCTTCTATTTCATTTCTATAAGCGGGAAAATCATTTTTTAGCTGAATTTTTGCCTCATTTTCGGTTATTATACCCCGGTCCAGTTGTTCCCAGTATTTACTTCGAAAAATTATTCCATCCAAACGGTCTGCTTTTTCCCCTTCCCCATATTTTTCTCGCAAATAATCCCGGGGCCGAAAACTCAAAAGGACTTCTCCAATGTCAAAAATAATATTTTTAATCATTTTCCAACCCCCCCGAATCCATTTATCCCTTCGCTTCTTTATTGTTTTACTACTGATGAATCATAACATATTTTGTGGTATAATACCAAGGGAAGATTTTGTTTCAGAATAAATGATTGAAGGGGGAAATATGGGAAAAGATTTTAAAGCAATTTCCATCAGTTCCGCCCCACCTAATTCTTATTTTCCTGGTGCGGTTGCCCTTCCCCCGGATTATGGCCAGCCTTCCTGGTACCGTCAGGAATCGGTGCGGGCTATAATCCAGACAGTTCACGAAAATCTAAATCAACTGGATAGGATGATAGGATTCACCTCCACACTATCCGAGAGGGAAGTAATTCTAAAACCCAACCTGGTTACAGTTTTTAACCGGGTAGGGTTAATCTCTCCAGAATACCCCAATACTACTGACCCCCGGGTAATTGAAGGAGTTGTTGATTTTTTAAAACAATACAATTGCCGCATAACAATTGCCGAATCCTCGGGAAAAGGGGTGCCCACCAGAACGGGCTTTAAATTATCAGGTCTGGACCGGCTGGCAAATCGGCACAACCTTACTCTTGTTGCTCTGGAGGAAGAACCCGTAAACTATTACGCCTTTCCCCGGGGAAAAATCCATAAAGAAATTCTTCTTCCCGCTCTTCTGGAAAAAGTTTTACAGGGGGGAGCTCTTTTTTTCTCCCTGCCCAAGATGAAGACCAACCTTTATACCGAAATCAGCCTTGGTTGTAAAAACAGCATGGGTTGTTTTCCCTATTCCTTCAGGTTAAAAGACCATAACTTCAACCTCCTGGAAAAACTGGTTGATATTTATTCTTTTCTTCCCCCGGATCTGGTTTTAATTGATGGGATAGTTGGTGGAGAAGGTCAGGCCCCCGGACCTGTGAATCCGGTTGATTCCCGCCTGATCATAAGTGGAAACAATTGCCTGGAAACAGACCGGAAAACAGCAGAAATAATGGGTTTTTCAACAGAAGAAATGCCCTTTTTCCGCGCCTTTGAACGGTTGAGCCCCCAAAAAGGTGAAGTTAAAACCCTCGGTTCTGCCCCTTCTTTTTCATTTCGGATGGCCAACCCTTCCCTGCACGACAGTCAATTTATCAGGTTATTTCCCCAGGTTTTTCCATTAATAGGTCACGAAAAAGAAGACCAAAACACCTCCCTGGAATTTACCTGCAGGGGTGGTTGCCTTGCTACCACAAGACTGGGACTTGACTTTTTGCGCTTTGAAGGGCTTCCCCTTGACTTTTCCCTTACCCTGATAATTGGCAGCGGTATTTCTGATGGAAAAACAAAATATTACCTTGATCCTGAAAAAAACCTTCTCAGCAATGAACAAATTAAAGCCCTTCCTGGAACCAAACTGGCAATTGGTTCCTGTGCTGTCAAGGCCTTCGGAAGTACTGCCACCAGGAGCATAAAGGGCTGCCTGATTCATCCCAATTCAGTCCACCGAGAACTGCACAGGTTAACAGGTTTGCGCTGCCGGATGGTTAGCCCCTTCGCCCCGGCAATCAAGCCTTACGTCTCCGGGCGGCTGGCAATGCACTCTCAGCGAATTAAACATTTCCTCCAGGGGAAACACCTTGACCTGAGTGAATTTCTTCCGCAGCCCACTGTTGAAATCGGCGAGTTTCCTGAAAAGAAAACCCTAAAAATCCCTCTTCAGGATTTAACCTGGAAACAACGCCTTATACTAATAGCTCGGGAATTGACAACTCCATTCTAACCTTCAGGAGGAATATTAATGGAACTCCCCAGATACCTATGGATAGACCTGGAAAACCAGACAGCTCACGAATATCCCATCCCAAGAGATTACTGGGAAAAATACCTGGGTGGGAAGAGCCTTGCTGCGCGTCTCTTACTGGATCACATGTCCCCAGAACTGGGTGCATTTCACCCCGAAAACCTGGTCATAATTAATACCGGGCCCCTTGTGGGTACAGGGGCACCCTGCAGCAGCAGATTCAATGTTAGCGGGAAAAATGCCCTCACAGGAGGCATTGCCAGTTCCAATTGTGGGGGAAACTTTGGGCTAAAACTCCGCCAGGCTGGTTTTGAAGGATTGATAATCAGCGGCAAAGCAGAATCTCCCGTTCATATTCTTCTGGACAATGGGAAGATTCATTTTCAGCCCGCCCAAGAACTCTGGGGATTAGAGACTGATACCACGCAGAAAAAACTCCCGGACGGTTTCGGGCACCTCGTAATAGGCCCCGCGGGAGAAAATGGAGTTCTTTATTCTTCAATTTTCTCCCAGGAAAGGGTTGCCGCTCGCTGCGGACTTGGCGCAATCCTGGGTTCTAAAAGGCTGAAAGCAATCTCAGCCCGGGGGGACAGAAAAATCAGGCCAGCACACCCCGATAAATTCAGGGGCTTACAAAAGAAATGGGTCAAAGTCCTTTTAGAAAACCCCATGACCGGGGAATCTCTTCCCCGCTTCGGAACCATGGGCTTTATTGCCAAAGCTGGAGTTTTAAATATCCTTCCGGTTAAGAATTTTTCCCAGAAACATTTTTCGGATTATGAAAGTATTTCTGGGGAATATTACGCGGAAAAATTTCTGGAGAAAAACTACGGCTGCCCAACCTGTCCCATCCGCTGTGGTCGGAGGCAGATTATTGACGGTAAAGATAGAAAAGGGCCAGAATATGAAACTGTGGGCCTTTTCGGCAGCAACCTCCTGAATTCTGACCTGGAACTCATTTCTCAGTGGAATACTCTTGCGGACCGTCTCGGGCTGGATACCATAACCCTGGGAGCAACACTTGGAGTGGCCATGGAGTTGAAAGAAAAAGGTCTGGCAGATTTCGGAATAGGTTTCGGAGATTTTTCCGGGGTTGAAACCCTGATTAAAGATATTGCCTTTATGCGGGGAAAGGGAAAAGAACTGGCCCAGGGGAGCAGGTGGCTGGAAGAAAAATACGGTGCAGAGGGAATCGCCCCCCACAGCAAGGGCATGGAATACGCAGCATATGACCCTGCCACTACCAAGTCCCTGGGGCTTGGTTACGCAACTGCCAACCGGGGAGCCTGCCATCTCAACGGCGGTTATATGGTTTTCCTGGAAGGCCTTGGTCCACTAGAGGTTGAGGGCAGCACCCTGAAGGCCAAAGCCACCTTTACAGTCCTCATGCAGAACTTGATGGAAGCCATTTCCATTACCGGGAACTGTCTCTTCACTTCCCTGGCTTTACTTCCTCCATTCATATATCGTTTAGACCAGTCAGGCAGTTTAATTCGATTCCTTAACCGCCTTTTTGCCCGGTCCGCTCCTTTGATTGCCTTTTTCCTTAATTATCCCCATTTCCTCCGGGTAAACCTGTCCCTTGTCCCCTACTCTCTGGCAGTAAAATATGCCACGGGCCTTAAAATGAATCTGGGAAGACTATTGGAAATTGGCGAAAGATCCTTTAACATAGAGAGACAATACAATATGCGGGCCGGGATAAATAGTAAGGGAGACGAACTTTCCCAACGGGCAATTCACCGTGGTAACCCCCTGCACCGGTTTCTTCCTTACTATTATAAAATTCGGGGCTGGGATGACAATGGGATCCCTCTGGAGAAAAAAAAGAAGAAACTGGAGGTTTAATCATGCCAGTTTTAAAGTATTATGGGCCCCTCTGTGACCTGACCGGTTGTAAAAGCGATTATACAGCTGCAACTTCCCTCCAGGAAGCACGCAATTTTATTCGGCAAAAATATGGAGAAGAAACCCTCAGGATGGCCAGAGGTTGTACTGTCATTGTCAATGATAAAAACTACAACCATCTTCGCCAAAAAAAACCTCGTTTTAAGGACGAAGATACTATTCACTTTTTCCCACCCCTTGCCGGAGGATAAAAAAAAGCCGCCCGCTGGGCGGCCAATTAAATTTCTTCCAGGACCTCTTTATGGATGGCCAGGTCCTTCTCCCCGAAAAGGACAAACCTTACTAGCTCCACTCCATCATATCTCCGCAGTTCTTCCATTACTGTTTTAAGGGCTATTTTTGCAGCCTCCCGAGTCGGATAACCGAAGGCTCCCGTCGAAATGGCAGGAAAACCAATGGACCTGATCCCCTTTTCCTGGGCCAGTTGAATTGCCTGCCGGTAACAATTGGCCAGCAGTTCATCTGCGGGGTGGTCCCGCCCGTAAACCGGACCCAGGCAGTGGATAATGTAGGGGTTGGGTAAATTATAACCCCTGGTAAGTACTGCCTGACCAGGAGATATGGGGGCCAGGGTTTTACATTCTTCGGTCAGCTCCGGACCTGCGGCCCGGTGGATTGCTCCTGCAACACCACCTCCGGGCATTAATTCCGCATTGGCCGCATTGACTACAGCATCAATATCTTTCTGCTTTGTTATATCCCCCTCCACCAGTTCCAGGCGGGACCCATTTATCTCGCGCCCAACCATTTTTCCCCTCCTATCCTTCGAAAATTTCCCGGTGAACTCTTTCTCCCCGATAGTGGGTATTGGGATCTTTTTCTTCTCGGGGATAACCTATTGCTGCCAGTCCCAGGGGCCTTATATAATGGGGTATCTTGAGAAATTCTTTAATTTCCTTTTCCCTGCTTTCGTTGGGGTGAACTCCCAACCACACCCCTCCAAGGTCAAGACTGGAAACAGCCAGCAGTAAATTCTGCATTGCAGCAGAACAATCCTGAACCCAGTAAGTAAGACCGGAATTTTTGCTTGTGGCCTCTTCTGGATCTCCACAAACAACGATACAAAGAGGTGCTTCCTCCAGCATCTTTGCATAGGGGTGAATTTCAGCCAGTTTATTAAGTTTTTCCCGATCGGTGATGATGATAAAGTGCCAGGGCTGACGGTTCGAAGCTGAGGGTGCCGCCATTGCTGCTTTCATCAGAAGATCAATCTTTTCTTCTTCAATGGGGCTGTCCAAAAACTTCCTGATACTCCTCCTCCTGAGAATCCACTCAATTTTTTCTTCCATTATGAACCCTCCTCGGAATTTTTTATTTTACATGCAAAAATCAGGTAGCCAGTATGGCCAGTCATTAAATCCTCGGGCCGGAACCTCTCCGGATTCGGTTTGTAACCCCTCCTTAATATTTCGGAAATTTCGTTAATAAAATAACCCTCAGCCTGAAGAGTTGAAATGATCCTTGTTACCTGGTTGGTTGTAGGCAGCAATAGCCCCAGCCTGCCCCCGGGTTTAAGAGAATCTTTAACAATATTGAGAACCTCCCAGGGGTACTTCATATCAATGAAAAAAGCATCAAAATCACCTGGCAGTTCAGCCTCCTGGAGAGGGTGATTATGAAAATGAATATTATCGTATTCCCAGCAGGGCTCCAGGTTACGCTGTATTATTTCCGCAAAATCCTTCCTTTTCTCAAAAGTATAAACACTGCCTTTGTCCCCAACGGCCCTCGAAAATACTGCAGTCAGGGCACCGGTTCCGGTCCCTGCTTCCCCCACCTTCTTACCCGGGGAGATATCGAGATTCAGAATAATATACCCCGCTTCTTTGGGGTAAACAATCTGAGTTTTGCGCTGCATGAATTCCATAATGTATTCCTGCAGGCTGCAGGGAAGAACAAAGTATTTTTTTCCCCCAAATGAAAAGATGGATCCGGCATCGATTTTCTCCAGGTCCTCATTTTTTATCATCCCATTGGGTAAGCCCTTGGGGCCAGGATCATCAAGGTCAAATACTTTTTTGAATTTTTTCCCATCAGTAACTATCCTGAATCTGTTTAATCTTTTCTCCATTGTTTCACTCCTATCAACTGCTGCTTCGATTTTTCCCTTTTATTATTTATTTCTGCAGTTTTATGCTTCCTCCTCCTGCACCGGGGAAGGAATTGTTTTTAAGTCGCCGAAAAAGTCTTTTATTATGTCTGGAAAGGAGGTTTGACCTTGAAAAGATTGTACCGTTCTAATGAAAACAAAATGATTGCTGGAATTGCAGGGGGTCTTGCCGAATATTTCGGAGTAGATCCTGTGCTCATCCGCCTGATCTGGATTATTTCCATCTTCTTTGGTGGAGCGGGTATCTTTGCTTACCTCATCGGATGGCTGATTATCCCTGAAGGAGAAAGTAAAGCAGAACAGGAAGGTAATGAAGTGGGGATGCAGGGAGTCGGCTTGATCCTGATCATTGCAGGAATTGCATTTTTACTGCGTAATTTGATTCCCATTCCTTTTGCCAGGTTTTTCTGGCCTTTGGCTCTTGTTGCCCTGGGTGTTTTCCTGCTGTGGCGGGCGGATCAAAAATAGGGTTTTCCTGAGCCCCTAACCTCTTAGAACAGGAAAAGTCATGCAGCGGGGGCCTCCTCCGCTTTTTAAAACTTCTTCCAGAGGAATAACTAATACCTCCATACCCAGGCTTTCCAGAAGTTCGTTAACTCTTCCTGCTCGGGGATGGCTGATGATTTTTTCTCCCCCAATATTTAAAAGGTTACAGGCGTGCTGGAAAACCTCCTCCCTTTCCACCTCAATAATAGCAAATTTTTTTTGCCTGAAAACCTGTAAAACGGAAACCGGAACTGCTTCGGGGCAAAGCAAAACCACTTTTTCCGCAATTATATTACAGATCATGTCCAGGTGGAGAAATTCCTCAGGGAAATCTACATCAATCAGGTCCAGGTCGGTATCATAGAGCAAAGTTTGCAAAACCTTAAAACCAAGAATATCTGTTCTGGCACCGGTGCCTACCAGAGCAATTTTTTCATCCAGAAATACAAAATCACCACCCTCAAATATTCCTCGGTCCAGTTTATAAAAAATGGGTATTTTTTTTTGGAGAAGAACATCCTCTGCCGGCCTGTGCTCCCCCCACCTATCGGGTTTTTGCATTCGGCCCAGAATAATCCCTTTTGGGGTTGCCACCCCCAGATCTCGAGCATTGATCTGGTAGGAAAACCTCCTGTAGGTTTTGGGTTTAATAACCTCTACGTTGTTTTCCTCCAGGCAGCTGACAAATTCCTGATGCTCGGCCTGGGCCCTTTCAAGATTTATTCCCCCCTGCTGATTATACTTTTCGGCAATTATATTTATTGGGGAAACAATAGACAGGTTATCCGGGGGGCATAGTAAAACTTTTTTTAATTGGCCATATTCATTCTTTGTCATCTCTCCACCTCTTTTTCTTAGCCAGAGCAGGCTTTTTTCTGGTTTAAGCTCGAACTCGTTTCTTTTGTATAACTTTTTTTCAAGGGAGGTTTTCCCTATGCACCAGAAAATTGGACTAGCAGGCGCAGTAATAATGACTGTAGGAACGGTTATTGGAGCAGGAATTTTCATCTTGATTGGCCCTCTGGGAGTTTCTACGGGACCTGGCCTTTTTATCTGTTACCTTCTTGCTCTGGTTGTTGCTGCAGGTTCAGCAGTCTGTTATGCGCAGGTCTCAGCAGTATTTCCCACCACTGCTGCCACCTACCGCTATGCGAGGATGTTTTACTCGGATTTCATCGGGTTTATGATGGGGTGGCTGCGCTGGATAACCGCCTGTTATGCTCTGGCACTAATGGGAATTGGTTTTGCAGATTACCTGGGCCCTGTACTTAATGTGGATAAAAGGCTTCTGGCCCTGGGCATTATGCTATTTTTCTACATAGTTAATATCCTGGGATTAAAGACAACCCAGTTGGTGCAGGGGCTTCTGGTTATTGTCGTGGTAAGTGGACTCATTTCTTTTTCCGGGTGGGGTCTCCCTTCAGCAGAACTCTCCAGACTTTCAGGCTGGACAGAAGTAGGCTGGGGACCCCTTCTCCAGGGGACAGCCGCCGCTTTCTTCGCCTACACGGGCCTTTATTTTATTGCTGAAATTGGTGATGAAGTCAAAAATGCACAGCGAAATATTCCCCTGGCTATTTTTCTTTCTTCAATAATCCTCGGTTTCCTTTACCTTTCTGTAGCCATGGTTTTTTCCACAGGATTGGGCTGGGAAAAGATAAAGGTTTTGGAGCCCAATCTGGCCCAGGCAGCCAGTGTCCTTCTACCCCCGCAGCTGGCCTTTTTGCTCAGGTTAAGTGCTATTGTTGCAATTTTTACACCAATTAATGCCATTTATACTTCCAGCAGCCGCCTGCTATTCAGTCTTGCCCGGGATAAGTTTTTACCTCCCTTTCTTGCTCAGACCAACCGTTTTGGGGCTCCCGCTATCGCCCTTTCCATAAATTTCATATTCGGAATGGCTGTTGTTTTGTTTGATCTCTCCATTATCTTTTTGGGGGCCCTGAATTCCCTGGTTGCCCTGGTGGGGATGGCCCTGACTGCAGGCGCTTCCCTTCAGCTTTCCCGGCGCTTTCCCCGGGAGTTAGCCCGCGCCCCTATGGTTTTAAAAAAAAGAACCCTGCGTTTCTGGGCTCTTTTTACGATTGTTTCCACAATTCTTTTAACTGTTGCCTCCTTTCTGGAGGACCCCAAAATCTTTTATTCCCTTGCCTTATGGGTTGGACTGGGGATTCTATATTTCAATCTCCACAAGAATTATCTGCAGGATAAGCCCCTCTGGAATAAAAACCAGGCAAACTAAATTCGCAGCTTGAAACGGGTTTGCCCAACAGGTAAATTATTCCCCCTCTCGGGGTTAAAATGAGCATTTCTTTTCTCACCAATATTATTTACAACCAGTTGGGGTTATGATAAATTATTATAGTAAATAATTGCTCTCAAGACAGGTTTTTTAAAAAAGCAACAAGATTAGATGGTACTCATTTTGTTGCCTCATTTTTTTCTGGATATAGACAGTTTTTACCACGAGGAGGTTTTTCCATGGAAGAAATTTTACAGGTTGAAAACCTGGTCAAGGGTTTCGGGGATAAGATTGTTGTGGACCAGGTCAATTTCTCCGTTCCCCGGGGCCAGATTTTGGGGTTTTTGGGCCCTAACGGAGCGGGTAAAACAACTTCCCTTCGAATTATTATGGGTATTCTCAACGCAGACGGGGGAAAGGTCACCTTTAACTTTGACGGACGGCCTTCTCCCCTGGATAAATCCCGGGTTGGTTACCTCCCGGAAGAAAAGGGCCTCTATGAAGAGGCCAAAGTCCTACCCAACCTGATCTACATTGGTGAGTTGAAAGGAATGCAAAGAAGCGTTGCGCGGGAAAAAGCGACCCAATGGCTGGAAAGGGTTGACTTGGATGGATATGCCAACCAGAAATTTGACAAACTTTCCCGGGGAATGAAGCAGAAGGTCCAGTTTATTGCTTCAGTCCTCCACGACCCCGAGTTTCTTGTCCTTGATGAACCCTTTGCCGGGCTTGACCCGGTAAACCAGAATTTTTTCCTTGGTATTGTCCAGGAACTCAAGGAAAGGGGAAAAACCATCCTTTTTTCTGCCCACCAGATGAACCTTGTGGAAGAAATTTGCGATTCAATCGTTTTGATCAATAAAGGCAAGCAGGTTCTTTCAGGAAATCTCAAGGAAATAAAGGAAAGCTACAAAGAATACAATGTGGCCCTCCATTTTAATCCGGAAGGGGACCCTTCATTTTTACTCAATAATCCCGAAATTGATGTCAACAGGATGGAACCGGGGAACCTCCACTTTACCTTCAGGGGAGAAAACAATATAAATTCCCTGGTCAGTAACATCACGGAAAAACTGAATTTAAAGGAAATTCAGATAGCAACTCCGCCTTTACATGATATATTTATTAATGCCGTCCAGGAAAGGGGTGAAGAAGTTGATGAAAATCAGCTTGCCTAATGCCAGAAAGGTTGCCTCCTGGGAATTTAATAAGGGGATTCGCACACCTATGTTTTTGATCCTTACCTTTGTAATCCCTCTTTTGATCCTGGGAGTGGGCGGTCTTGAATTTTTCACCCAGGAAATTCTGCAGACCCAGGAAATGGAACTGGCCATCCTTGATGAAACCGGGATTGTAGCAGAACCTCTCAAGGAACGCCTTGCTGAAACCAGAACCAACCTGGAAATATTTCCCGGGAGCCGAACTGAATTGGAGCAGGCTACCCTTGACGGAGATTTTGATGGGTTTCTGGTAATAACCACGGAAACAATGGAACAGGGAAATTTCCAGATTCTTGCTTCTGACCCCCGCAATGTTTCTCCTTCCCGGATCAGACCTCACCTGGAAAAAGTAATAACTGACCTCCGCCTTGGAGGGGTGGGCTTAAGCCAGGAAGAAATTGATGCAGCAACAAGAGCAATTTCCCTGGGAGTACAAGCCCTTGACGAAGAGGAAACACCTTTTGCCATAGCCCAGTTTCTGGTTCCAGTAGCCCTGGGGATGATCCTTCTTATATCGGTCATTTTCTCGGGACAAATGCTCATGTACGGTGTAATTAAGGAAAAAAGAAACCGGGTAGTAGAAATTCTTCTCTCTTCCATTTCCTCCTTTGAACTCCTTACCGGGAAAATAATGGGTTATGGGCTTTTAAGTCTACTTCAGGTCGGCATCTGGTGTCTTGCCGCCCTTTTCACCGCATCAAGGTTTCTCGATTTCCGGGAACTGGGTTTGACCCTGGAAACCGTTCTGCCCCCGGTTTTAATTTTCCTACTGGGGTATATTATGCTGGCTTCTCTCTTTGCAGCTCTGGGGTCGACCATGAAAGAAGCGGAAGAAGGATCTCAGGCCCAGGGACTAATTATTCTTATCCCCATGATACCTCTTTTTCTATCAGGGCTATTGATTGCTGCCCCAAATGCACTCTGGGTAAGGATTTTCACCCATATTCCCCCCTTTATCCCCGCCATGGCTTTATTACGGATGGGCGCAACCACTATTCCCTGGTGGGAAATGGGGACCATTATCCTGGCGCTTCTGGTCTCAATATTCCTTTTTATCTATATTGGAAGTCGGATTTTCTCCAGGGGAATTCTCCAGTACGAAGCAATTGGTTTAAAGGATATTTTCCGGATTCTCAGAAAAAAATATTAAAAAACTAGGAGGGATAATTTGGGAAAAATCAATATTGAAAAGCTGGCTTCTCTTCCTTCATTTTACCTTCCCCGCCTTGCTCCAGATAAAAAAAACCTGGCCTATTTCGGAGATTATTCTGGCCGCATGGAAATTTATCTCAAGAACCTGGACTCGGGTTCTGTGCGCCAGGTAACAGATGGGGAGGTGCCTCGTTCCATTCGGGCTCCCTTTATTTGGCATCCTGACAGCAAACACCTGGTTTTTACTCGTGACCGGGACGGAGACGAAAACCATAACCTTTTCCTGCTGGAACTCCAGAATGGAAAGGTCAGGTCCCTTACTGATTTCCAGGCCCAGCATTATCCGGTGGAAATTGATTCCCAAGGGAAATATCTTAGCCTGATCTCCAACCGGGAAGGGCAATTAAACCTTTTTATCCTTGACCTTAATTCCGGCAAACTGGACAAAATGACTTCTTTTAACCGACCCGTTTCCGGTGGGTACTGGTCTCCCGATAAAAAATTCCTTTATTTCAGCACCAATGAAACTAAAGATACCCGAAATAATGATATATACAGGATAGAATTTGCAACTCGAAAAATAGAGAAAATTTTTTCTTCAGGTTCCGGCCAGAGCGATAATTGTCGCAGGGTATCTTCCTGCGGAAAATTCCTGGGCCTCGATACTGAAAAAGATGGCCTGACCAGAGCTGCCATCCTGCACCTTGATACTGGAACAGTTTATTATCCCGACACGGACAGGGCGGAAAACCATTTCCTGGATTTCAGTCCCGGAAGCAACAGGTGCCTTGTTCGGATAAACCAGAACGCCGCCCTGAGGGTTAGAGAATATGACCTGGAGATGGGAAAGGTTACTAATAATGACCTTGAAGAGAAATTTACTTCCTGGGCAGAATATAAATCGGGGAAAGAAATTTTTGCCCTGGTTGAAGATACCACCCACCGTCCTGAACTGATCTCCCTGCCCGGAACGGAAGTTATAATTCCGGCTGCGTATAATGGCTATTCACCCCAAGACTTTTCCCCGGGCAGGCTCATTTCCTACCCTTCCAGCGATGGACTGGATATTGAAGCAATCCTGTACCTGCCCCCCGGAAAAGGACCACATCCCGGGGTAGTCATGGTTCACGGCGGCCCCATTTCCCAGGACTTTCTTTCTTTTAACCCCTTCTGTCAGTTTTTGACGGGGCTTGGTTTTGCCGTATTAAGACCCAATTACCGGGGTTCTACAGGTTACGGGAAAGAATTCCGGGAGAAAATTATGGGCGACATCGGGGGGATGGATGCAGAGGACGTTGCCCGGGGAGCACAGCACCTGGCAGGCCTTCCTGAGGTAGACGGAGAACGCCTCCTGTGCATTGGAGGAAGTTATGGAGGTTATATGGCCTACTGGCAACTGGTAACAAAACCCCAGCTCTGGGCTGGAGGAATTGCCTGGATCGGCATAACTGACTGGGAAAAACTATTCAGTTCATCAGTGGATCACTTCAAGTATTTTCTTGAGCACCTCTTTCAGGGACTTCCGGAAGACACCTCTCTTTACCGGGAAAGGTCCCCCATCCATTTTGCCCACAGGCTGGAAAAGCCCCTGCAGATGATCCACGGTGAAAACGACCCCCGGGTTCCCCTGGAACAGGCCCAGATATTCCGGGAAAAATTAATCGAGCTGGGTTTCAAAGAAAATCAGGACTTTTTCTATGAGGAACTTGGCCAGGAAGGCCACGGTTCTCAGGACATACAGCAGAAGATTAGAATTTTCAAGCTCATGGAAAAATTCCTGGAGAGTTTTAAATAAATATTAGGGCGGGGAAGCCTCAAAAGGCTGTCAATTCCCCGCCCTTTTCTTTCCCTTCCAGAAAATCTGCCTGCTCCTTCGAAAGCTGAGCCTACTAATGAAGCCTGCATCTTTACTCCACTTTTTTATCAGGTCTTCGTCTACTTTTTTTATAGAACCCAAAAACATCCTTTCCAGGCCCAGTATACCTCTTACAATAAGCCTATCCCGGTCTGGCTCCTGGACAACCATGATCCCGCCGGGTTTTAAAACCCTGAAAGCTTCCTGGAATAACCGTGGAGGGTCCTCGGTGTGATGTAGCGTTTCAATAACTGTTACCCGGTCAAAAGAATTTTCTGCAAAGGGCAAATCCTCGCCCTTTCCCTGAACCTTTTTGATATTTTCTCTGCTGGGAACCCGCCTGAGCATTTCTCTACTTGGATCCAGGACGGTAAAGGTAAGCCGGGGGCCGGGGTTTTGGGAAATTATTTTTTCGGCAAGGAGACCTGTCCCCCCGCCAATATCAAGGATATTACAGGACCTGTTTTCTCCTCTCAAGACCAGGAGACGGATTACCCTTTCCGGGTAATGGATTCCCAGGATTTTTACCAAAAAGTTATATGCCGGTGCAAGGTATCTAAAACTTATACCAACCACTTCCTCTCTTTGAAAAAACCAGGAATACAGGGATCGGTTTAATATTTTGCAACCGAAATTTGGGTAGTCCCAATAGGGCTACTTTTTGGTTTCGCTGTCAATCCAGCGCAGAAAATCCGGGTTTCCTTTTTCAATAGGCCAGGAAATTACACAGGGAACATCATAGGAATGGATATTTGTTACTTCTTCAACCAGTTCCTCAATCAGATTGGTCCGTGTTTTGCCCACAACCAGGCATTCTTTTTCAGCCTGCACTTCTCCTTCCCAGCGGAAAAAGGACCTCATCTGGGGCAGAACATTGGCACAGGCCACGAGATTTTTTTCTACCAGGTTCCTGGCAACAAGTTCTGCCTCCTTTTCATTACCAACAGTAATGTAAAAGAATGAACGTCCCATAAAAATCCCTCCTTGGTTATTTAATTAGTCCCCCTGTTCTGTTTTCAACTCCTGTTCCACCAGGCGTTCTACCCTGCCAAAAGACAGGTTTTTCTCCTCTCCTCCCAGCTGGATAAAGCTTTTGGTCAGGTCTTCCACTGTAGATTCCAGTAAAATCATAAACTGTTGCATGGCGAAATTGAAGCGAGGATCCTCACTATCCTTCCCAAATAAAGATTGGAGAAACCCTTCCAGCATTTGATCCATATCCCAGAGCTTTATATGTAAAAGTTCATGGATTATTATTTCTTCGGGGTTTTCACTCGTCGGATTATAACAGTTAATTAACAAAATGGCTTTTTTGTCATCCCGGTCAACTTTAACATCTCCCGTTTTTCTCCACTCTCGATCTACAGTTTGCAAGCGAATATCCCAGTCCTGGAGGCGTAAATTTTGCTGCCATTTTTCTAAATACTTTTTCAGGGTATTCTCTTTAAAGCTCAAAACAAAAACACCTCACCTTTCCCCTTCTTTTTTTCTTGATGAATAATAATCAAATAAGGAACCAACGGAAATTCCCAGCACAAAACCCAGGGCCAGGTTGTCCAGCATTAAACCAAAAATCAGGCCAACTGCAATCCCTGTGCTGATACCTTTACCGTAAATGTGTTTTCTTTCTCCCAAATATTTCAACCCCCCTATATTTCCTTGCCTGCCTCAATTTAATTAGCTATCTCTTACCTTTTAAATCCTGCCTTTACTATCGTTGCCGGGCTTTCTTCGGAATATGGGTTGAGTTGAAAATCTCCATAATATTCCCTCGCATTAAAACCCCCTTTTTCAAGATATTCATCTAATTCTTCCTTCAGTAAAGCCTGAAGCCTTACCTCCTGCTCAAATTCTTTTTTTTCTTCTTTGGCCAGGAGCCTTGTCCGAAACATTACGCTGGTATCTCCAGGGTCGATGTCATAAAATCTCTGGAACCTAATTTTTTCGTTATCAATTTCGGGAAGCTCTTTCAACCCTTTTTTTAGAATACGGTTGTAATTTACGATTTGGACGAACAAAAGACCGCTGGGGTCCATTATTGCTGCAGTTTTTCCAATGAATTCCGCTATTTTTTCCCGGGAAGGAAGATGAACCAGGGTATTTCCCAGACAGACAACCCCCGAAAATTTTTCTCCCTCAAAAGCTTCATCCACCTCCAACATATCCATCTGTAAAAATTCTACCCCCCGCCAGGAATTTTCCTCCCGGGCTTTTTTTACCATTTTCTTTTCCAGGTCAATTCCTACAACCCGGTATCCTTTTTCCGCCAGAGCCCTGCTTAGATTCCCTGTTGCTGACCCTACCTCAAGTATTTTAGCCCGGAGAGGAACTTGCCCCGCAATAAATTTCACCTGCAGGGGGTTGAGGGGAAAAATATAATTGTAATACCTGCTCAGGGCAGAATAAAAATCCACGGGAGGTTTTCCTCCTTTTGCTCTCTATCCCCATATTTCATGGGTTAAAGCAGAAATAATTAATGGCTCTCCAGTAAAAATTTCGCCATATAGCCCTCTTCTCCTTTCCCCACAATCAAGGGGAAGTTTTCTCCCTCCCTCAAAAACTGGAATTATGGGCATCCCCTTGACCTGATTCTTTTTTCTCCCTACAACTTTTTGTATACTTTTTTCCGTTCCTGGTTTATAATGTTTATGAGCGAACAAGGGTTAGTTTTATTCCCCAAATCAAGCGCTCAATAGGAAGTGGAGGTTTTTTAATTGGAAAAAATAAAATTGATCCTGATTTTTCTGATTCTTATAACCGGTCTTTCCCTGCCTGTTTCCGGAGAAACACCTCCAACAAGTAACTCTCCCGAAAAAATTGCAGTTCTTAACTTTTCTGTACTTGATGAGCACGGAAACCTGATTGACCCCCTACATCTTCAGCACACCGAACTTTTAAGTCTGTCCCGAACAATGGCTCTTGGCATTGCTTCCCGCCTGGTTCAGAACAGGAATTTCGATGTTTACGACCCCATGCTGCTGAGAGAGAAAAAAAATATTGCACCGTTCCCTCCCGAAATGACTCCTTACGAACAGGCCCAGATCCTCCTTACCGAATTTGGCTTTGGTCAGGTGATCACTGGTTCAATAACCTCACTGCCCAATATTATAGTGCTTGGTGTCCAGCGTTTTGACCTTGAAGGTGATAAGCCACGTTTGCTTGGGTCTTCCATGGGGACTGCTCCCCGGACAAGTGACGCCCCTGGGCAGATTGACTCCATACTCTCCAATTTATTCCCTCCTGAAACCCCAGTAATTGAGCGTTCAATTGAACAGGTTTTCCTCGCCCCCAACCAGATCCGGATCAGCCTCGGTTCAACTCATCGAATCAACGCCATTGCCCTGGACAGCATGGGCCGGCCCGTTTCCGACCCAAACTTCCTTTACATTTCCAGTGATGAATCCCGGGTTCACGTTGATGAAAACGGTGTAATTAAGGCGCTAAAACCTGGGACAACTACAATCAGCGTTCGGGCAATCAGCAGGAGTGCAAGTCCGGGTTCTCCTGCAACAATGACCGTGGTTGTTGTTCCGCCCGTTTTTGGTATCAGGGTTGGTTCTTTAGTTCCCGAAGCCTTTGAGTCAGAAAATTTTCCAGTAAAACTTGGCTTCAGGTTTACCCCCTCCTTTGACCAGGGGGGACCTAAGGACCCCCTTGCCGAAGCATCGAAAGTAGCCGCCTCTGATCCCACCAACCCCCTTGCTTATATCGGAACTTTTTTCAGTTCCCTTTTTTCCAGCGGAATAATGACCTTTGATCTGGATTTTGATCCCTCTGATGAATTACTTTTTGCCCTTAGTGGTATCCAGAGAACTTCCAGTGGGTTTTTGGGAACCGGAGTTGGTTATGCCACTCCCCTGGGGACAAGTGAAACCAGGGGCTTTGTATTCCGGTTCACAGCAGGCACCCAGGTATTTTCTTTCTCTCGGGTCACCCTTCCTTTGGAAACCAATATTGACATGATTTTTCCTACCAGCGGAACGGGCAAACCCTCTTTCCGGTTTGGGATAAATCTCGGGCTCGACTTATTCCCTCTTTAAATTAAAGCACCTGCCAGGGCAGGTGTTTTTTTATTTCCAAATAAACTTCTGGGAAAAAATTAAATTTCCCATTTTCTACTATACTTATTCCTCTTCCTGGATTATAATTATAGAAAGGAATTTATGTTTAAACAAAACAAACCATTGTTATCCTTTTTTATCATGGGAAATTAAAAGGGGGAATTATTTATGAAGGGTTTTAAGTTTGCAATTTTCTTATTCCTCATTTTTATTCTTTTTTCAGCCCCGGTGAGGTCGGGGTTTGATCCACCTGCTGAACAGCAGGAGAAAATTGCAGTTCTAAACTTCTCCATCCTGGATGAAGAAGGAAACCTCGTTGATCCACTAACCAGGGGCATAAGAGATATAACCACTCTTTCGCGCTCCATGGCCCTGGGGGTGGCTTCCCGGCTGGTCCAATACGGCAATTTCGCTGTTTCCGACCATATGTACCTAAAAGAAACTATTGACATAATACCCTTCCCCCCAACAATGCCCCCCTATGAACAGGCTCGCATCTTGCTTTCCGAGCACAATTTTGACCAGGTAATTATCGGTTCCCTTGCTCCCATGGAAAACCTCAT
The DNA here is from genome assembly GCA_003551665.1 of Halobacteroidaceae bacterium. Classification (GTDB taxonomy): domain Bacteria; phylum Bacillota; class Halanaerobiia; order B1SED10-174; family B1SED10-174; genus T1SED10-26. Next base: position 19,426 of record PUNE01000142.1, on the reverse strand, counting down.
CATCATCGGCCTTCAACGTTATGGTTTTTTTGAAGGCAAACCGCGGATAATTGGCTCAGCAATGACCGCAGTTCCCCGGAATGTGGATGTCCCTGCCCAGATTGATCCCATGTTATCCAAGCTTTTTCCTCCCGATGTTCCAGTTATTGAAAGCCCAATTGAACAGGTCTTTGTGCTCCCCAGTATTTTGCGTATAAATTTAGGGGCAACCCACCAGATTTCTGCCCTGGCCCTCGATCACCTGAGCCGGCCTTTAGCCGACCCTACCTTCCTTTATATTTCCAGCGATGAAAGTAAGGTTTATGTTGATGATACGGGACAAATTAAAGGCCTGCAGCCCGGAACCACAACTGTCAGTGTGAGAGGTATAAGCAGGACAGCACGTTCGGGCCCTCCCGCAACAATGACAGTTGTCGTAGTTCCCCCTGCTTTTGGCATCAGGCTGGGCACTCTGCTTGCAGGTTCCCGGGATTCAGAAGAATTTCCTCTCCGCCTTGGTTTCAGGTTTACCCCTTCTTTTGACCAGAGTGGGAAGCAGCAGGAAATCCAACCCGCTCCAACACCCACTGCTGCCACTGATCCTACCAACCCCCTCGCTTTTATCGGTTCTTTTTTCAGCTCCCTACTAACCAGCGGCCTGATGACCTTTGACCTGGATTTTGACCCCAATGACGAAATCCTTTTTGCCTTAAACGGAATTCAACGTTCAGCAACTGGTTATATCGGAACCGGGGTTGGTTATTCAACTCCCCTTAGTGATGAAGGAGTCCCGGGCTTTGTCTTCCGCTTTACAACCGGGGTTCAGGCCAGATCCTTTTCCCGGTTAAGCCTACCGGTAGAAGCCGTTGTGGATATGGTTATTCACACCTCCGGTGCTCTTCGTCCATCCTTCAGGCTGGGAGTTAACCTGGGGATCGACCTTTTTCCCTGATTAAAATAAAAAGCCCCTGCAACTCGCGGGGGCTTTTTCTATTCTCCCGGAAAACACTCATTTTCTGAAAAAAAGTAAAGGTGGGTAGGACATCTGCAATCAGAGGAGCCAAAGCCACTAAAAATTACAGTTCCTCCCCTTGCCGCAAGCATTTCTGCCAGGCGACATTCAGAACCCGAATTTTCTGGAAAAACCTGCACTGCAACCGGAAAAGCAACGCTGCTGAGGTAATCAATATGCCATCTCTTTTTTTTGCGGGGGGAAAAATGCCGGGCTACCCTGGCCCTGATCCCTTTGCGGGCCCTTCCTACATAGAAATAAAAGCCGGGCGGGAAAAATTCCCGCCCTTTTTTCCCAACAGTTATTTCCTGGCCCTTTTTCAATTCCAATTTTAAACAATAATAATGATAGGCCATGCTTATCATTCCTCCTGAAACAAAAAAGCCCAGGTTTATTTAAAAAACATGCAGACCCCTACAACCCCCGGACCTGAATGGACACCCAGGGTGGGCCCGATTTCTCCAAAGAAAGAAGACTCCATGCCGAATTCTTTTTCCAATGCCTTCTGAACCTTTTTGCCCATCTCCAGTGCGTCTCCCTGGGCTATAGCCAGACCTCCAGGGTCTCTTCCCCCAGCAAAATCCTGAAACTTTTTTACAACCTCTTTGATTACCTGGGGCTTGTTCCGGGCCCTGCCTGCAGGAGCAACTCCTTCAGGCACAAGCTTCAATATGGGTTTCACGTTAAGGATTGAACCCATCAGGCTTTTCGCTTTACTAATTCGCCCTCCCAGGTAGAGGTATTTTAAAGTGTCCAGGGTAAAATAGGTTGCACTATTATCCCGGACTTTTTTCAGGTGCTCGAGAACCTGGTTGCAGGAATTTCCTCTTTTAATTGCATCCACTGCTTCTCTTACCTGGAGCCCTATCCCCAGGCTGACTGTGTAGGAATCAAAAATATGGATGGCCCCTTCTACTTTTTCTCTCGCCAGCTTGGCAGCATTGATGGTCCCACTTAAACTCGAGGAGAGGTGAATGGAAATTATTTCCCGATAATCTTTTAAAAGCTCCTGGTAAACGTTGACAAAGTCCTCCGGAGGTGGCTGCGAGGACTTGGGAAGGGTATCCGAGGAGCGAAGTCGACTGTAGAATTCTGCAGGTTTAATATCTACCCCATCACGATATTCACCATCGGGGAAAATAACCCGCAGAGGGATTATTTTAATATTATGTTTTCGGGCAAAGTCTTCGGGTAAATCTGCTGTGCTGTCTGTAACTATGGCAATTTCTTTCATTAAGTACCCTCCCTTTAATATATTAAAAAGGAATTACCTGCTGGGCCTGAACAATCCAGTCAGCGAGTAAGTCCATATTTCCCTTTTCTGCACCTTCAATCAAATCCAGGTTTTCCAGGCCCCGAAAACCCGCGCAGCTTCCGCAGTAACTGACCCTGCCCCCCTTTTTAATTATCGACCGCAGCATCCTTTCAATGTTATAAAAACCCTGGGTTGTCTGCTGGTCTTTTAGCAGCGCAGTTACGGCATCGGCAAATAAAAACACAAAAAGTTCAACATCCCTTTCCCCTTTCTGCAGGGCCATTGCAGTCCTTAAGGCATTATATGTCCTATCGCTTCCGTAGGGAGCATCATTAATAATCAGTAGAATTTTCACTTTCTCGACCTCCCCTCTTTTGTTACCCCTATTTTTATTCCCTTTTTTACCCTCGGATTCCTTTTAATTAAGACCATTTCCTAACCGTTCCGGCATATGGGACAAAAACCGTAAACATTTAAACGGTGTTCTACTACATCATAGCTTGTTTTTTTGCTGATGTCATCTTCCAGATGTGGTAGAGGGCAGCCCAGAAAACGCACTTCACCACATTTCATACAGATCAGGTGATGTCTGTGCTCTCCGGAATTAAATTCGAACTTTTTTTCTCCCATTCCAAGGTCAACTTCCCGCAGCATTCCCCGGGCACAAAAAGTGTGCAGATTGCGATAAACCGTTGACAGTTCAAGGGGTGAAAAGGCAGACCTTAATATTAAAAATATTTCCCGGGCACTGAGGGGACCGCTATGGTCAACAAGAACCTCAATAATTTCTCTTCGGGCCCTGGTCAACCGCAACCCGGACTCTCTGATTTTCTGCTCCCAGTAACTCTTCCGATCCTTACTCATAATCCACCTTCTCTTCCCGAATAATCATTCCTTTAGGGGACCGCATTTTCCTGAAAGCTTTAAAGAGGAAAGCCAAAAGGAGAATAAAAACACTGGCCAGAATTATTGTTCCTCCCGGTGCCAGGTCCCAGTAAAATGAGAGGACAAGTCCCAGGTTAACCGAAATGACACCAAACAGCATGCTCAAAAAAACCGTCTGGCGAAAACTCCTTGCCACCTGCAGGGCAGCGGCCACAGGGAGAACAATCAGGGAAGAAATTAAAAGCCCCCCGATTATCCTCATGGAAAGGGCAACCACCATTGCTACCATTATCATAAAAATTATATTAAATAGTTTAACAGGCACCCCGGAAAGCTTGGCTTCTTCTTCATTAAAGGCAACGAAGAAAAAGCCGTTATAAAAAATTCCCACCCCCAGAGCAATAACTGCTCCCAGGGGAATGATAATCATTAAATCCTGCCTGGTTACAAGAGTAATACTGCCAAATAAATAGCTGTAAACAGCGACATTGCTATCCGCTAAACTGATTAGAATTGTTGCCAGACCAAGACCCATGGCCAGAATAATTGCCAGGGACAACTCCGCATAACCGCTGTAGGCTGAATGGCGGAGTTTTTCTATTCCCAGGGCAGCTACTACTGCAACCATTATGGCCAGAGGAACGGGGTATATGCCCAGGAAAATTCCCAGCGCTACCCCGGCAAGGGCAACGTGAGCCAGGGTGTGGCCAATTAAAGATAGTCTTTTTAAATTTAAAAACACTCCAATCAGGGGAACTACCAATCCGATAATATTACCTACCAGAAATCCCCTCTGCATAAAGGAGTAACTGAATATTTCCCACATTTATATCACCCCTAATGTTCGTGGCTGGGAATAAAAAGCCGGTCTTCTTTTTGGACCTGCTGGAGATAAGCATTGTAGTCAAATTCCGAAGCACAGTGCGGATAGATTTTCCCTCTCTGAAAGCAGACAATTCGACTGACCTGGTTGCTGATCACGTGCAGATCGTGGGAAATCATGATAATAGTAATCCCCAGTTCCCGGTGGAGTTGGTTTATCACCTGAAAAAAATCCTTCTGGGCTTCCTGATCAAGTCCTACAAGTGGTTCATCCAGCAAGATCAATTCGGGTTCTGTTACCAGGGTCCTTGCAATGAAAACTCTCTGCTTCTGACCCCCGGATAGTTTTCCAATTGGTTCGTTTTTAAAGTCTTCCATGTCAACAAGCTTGAGAGCTCGTTTAATTCTTCCTTTTAAAGCAGAATTCAGCAACTTGACAAACCCCATTTCCTGGTACAGGTTGGCTCCCACAATCTCCCCTGCTGTCGCGGGAAAGCTATGGTTAAAATCCCTTACGTTCTGGGAGATATAACCCACCCGTCCCCGGGCAGAAAATTTTTCGGCAGGCTGATCAAAAATAGTTATCCTGCCCCTCTGGGGTTTTAAAAACCCCAATATTAACTTGAATAAGGTGCTTTTTCCTGACCCATTGGGTCCAATAAAGGCAGCAAACTCTCCTCTCTCTATTTCCAGGTTAACCTCCTGCAAAACCCATTGCTGTTCGTAAGAAAAATAAAGGTCCTCAATTTGAATAATTTTATCCATTTTCTTTCACCAGGGCTTTCTTTAAATTTTCCAGATTCCGTTCCATCAGTGAAAAGTAGTCCTCTCCCCTTTTCTGTTCTTCCTGGGTCAAACCTTCCAGAGGATTAAGGGACAGGATTTCCAGACCTGCCTCCTCTGCTAAAACTTCGGCCGTCCTTGGTGCAGCAAGGGTTTCCAGGAATATGAATTTTATTCCATGCTCCTCTACCTCTCTGACCAGGCGAGCAAGAGCATGGGGAGAAGGTTCAGCGTGTGGAGAAATCCCCGAAACCGAAATTTCTTTCAAACCAAATCTGGAGGCAAGATACCCAAAAGCAGCGTGGGAGGTAAGAATATTGTCACTGTGCCTCTGATCAAGAATCTCCCGGTATTTCTCGTCCAGTTCTTCAATCTTCTCTACATATTCTGAATAGTTTTGAGCAAAGTAATCACCTTTTTCGGGAAATAGCTCTGTCAGATTTTTTCTCACCAGATCCCCAATCCCTATCATGTTATCGAAGTCCAACCAGATATGAGGATCATATGGCCCGTGGTGGTGAGTTTCTTCATGGTCGTGATCGTGATTGTGGTTATGATCTTCATCAAACTTGCGCAACCTTGCCACTTCGCTCACCTTAATGGATTTAACTCCGGCCTCATCAAGGTTTGAAACTGCTTTTTCCGTCCAGGGTTCCATCCCCAGGCCAATATAGAAGAAAATATCTGCCCCTTCCAGATCAGCAAGCCTCCGGGGCGATGGTTCATAACCATGAGCATCAGCACCATGTGGAACCAGTTGTTTAACTTCGACATTTTCTCCCCCGATCTGTTCAACTAAATCAAATAAAGGAAAAACACTGACATAAATTACCGGCCGGGCAAGCACAGAAATAGAGGCAACTCCCAAAATTAAAACAATCAAAAAGAGAATGAAAATTTTTTTCATTTCAATCCTCCTGTTCTTCTTGCAAATGATTTGCATTACTAAAACCATAGTATTAAAAATAACCCCCGCTGTCAAGTAATTAAAAAAAACTGGGCTGGCCAGCTAAAGTTCTATTTCCGGTTTAAATTTTGTTCCTCCAAAAGCAGGAGGAAATTTTTTCTGGGGGAATTAGAGGGTATAAACTTTTTATTTGCAAGGGGGCATTCTGGATGGAGAAAATTTCAGATTCTTTTAAAGAAAAGTTCGGCCAGATTTTATCCAAAAAAATGGCCACAGACAGTATTCCGGGAATGAGTGTGGCAATTGTAAAAGACGGAAATTTAATTTACACAAGAGGTTTTGGTGCCAGAAATCTTCAAAATAACCTCCCCGTAACTCCGGATACCCTTTTTGGGGTAGGTTCCTGCACCAAATCTCTGACCTCCCTGGCTATCATGCAGTTATCTGAAAGGGGTTTAATTAAAATCAAGGACCCGGTAAGCAAATATTTGCCTCTTACCGTAGACCAGGGAGGAAAACCAATAACCATTCATCACCTGATGTCAATGTCTTCAGGACTTCCCAACCTTGGTGTCGCCGAACAGGTGATTTTTCGCTTTGTGGGCGGCCGTGAAAAATATATTCCTATCAGCAGTGTTGAAGATCTCATCCAGCATGTTAACGATGCAGAAGAAGAAATAGCTGCTGACCCCGGAGAAAGGATGTTTTATCTTAATTCTGGCTACACTCTCCTCGGAGAAATTGTTGCCAGGGTAAGCGGCAAATCCTTCGCTGAATTCATTGAAGAAGAAATTTTAAAACCCCTGCAGATGAACCGTTCCACCTTTTCCCGGGAAAAATTCTCCAAGGATGAAGATATTATGACTCCATACCTGCAGGAAACCAAGGAAGAAAACACGTTTTCAAAACCTTCTGATCATCCTTTCCACCTGTTTATGGAGGGTCCAGGAGGCCTTCTCAGTTCGGCCCGGGAAATGGCCAATTATTTAATCTTTAAAATGAACGGAAAAACCTCCCACGGGCAGAAACTCCTCGGAACAAACAACCTGAAGGAAATGTTTGAAATTCACTGCGAAACAGAAGATTCTCGAAACTCTCTTTCCCCATTTGGCCGATCTGGCTACGGTTACGGTTGGAGCATTCAGGAAGATTTTTTTGGTCACAGGATGATCAGCCACGGAGGATCAACAGGCGTTTCCAGTGCATACCTGGCCTTCCTACCGGTTAAGAAGGTGGGTATTGCGGCTGCAGCAAACGTTGGAGGGCTCCCTGTAACAGTTTTACAGGCAGCCTTGCTTGAATTAATTGGTCAAAAAATGGAGGATTTCCCTGCCATAAAAGCCGAAGAAAAAATGGATAAATTAACCGGAAAATATGAGATATATAAAGGAATAACAGAGGTCTCTGTTGTTAATAAAAACGGCTTATTATTTCTGGAAGGCCAGCAGGGAAGTTATCCTCTAATCCCAAAAAATAATGACCTGGAGGAAAACCTCTTCTATATATACTCGGGGCCAGGTCAGAAATCAATTGTAGAATTTCGGGAAAAATCCCCCGGGGAAATTGATCTTTTTGTCGAGAGAAACCGTTTCCACAAAAAATAAGCTAAATAAAAAACTACCCTTTATGTCAGGAAGGGTAGTTTTTTTCTTTTCTCTTTCCGTTTTATAAAATCTGGCTTAAAAACTTTTTTGTTCGAGGATGCTGTGGGGAATCAAAGATTTCTCCTGGAGTTCCGGTTTCAATAATTTTCCCTTCATCCATATAGAATACCCTTTCAGCTACTTCCCTTGCAAAACCCATTTCATGGGTGACAACCGCCATGGTCATTCCTTTTTTGGCCAGATCTTTCATAACATTTAAAACCTCACCAACAAGTTCGGGGTCCAACGCAGAAGTTGGTTCATCAAATAGCATTAACTCAGGTTTCATAGCCAGGGCCCGGGCTATAGCCACCCGCTGCTTCTGTCCACCAGAAAGCATTTCCGGATATTCATCCGCTTTATCATGAAGTCCTACCTGTTCCAAAAGTTCCATGGCTTCTTCCCGGGCTTTCCCTCTGGAAGTTCCCGCGACCTGGACCGGACCTTCAATAACATTTTGGATGACTGTCATATGGGGAAAAAGGTTAAAATGCTGAAATACCATTCCAATTTTCTCCCGCACCCGGTTCAGGTTTTCTTTGTAGGGATTGATTTCCTTTCCCTTTATCCAGATTTCCCCTTTCTGGGCTTCTTCCAGAAAATTAATGCACCGCAAAAGAGTACTTTTTCCGGAACCTGAAGCTCCAATGAAAACAACAACCTCCGAAGGATCAATTTCAAGAGAAATATCATTGAGAACGTGAAGGTCTCCAAACCATTTATTTAAACCTTTTAATTTAACAATTGGCTGGCTCATCGTAACCTCCTTGGCTTTTAGAGAATTTCACTGCTCTGCCGTTTAGATGTTTCCAGGGTTTTTTCAACCTTCTGGACCACAACCGAAAACAGGGTTACCAGAATCAAATAAAATGCACCCGCCAGCATGTAAAATTCCATCTGCTGGTAGGTAGAAGCTCCCAACCGGCGAGAAGTCATGTAAATCTCGTTAACGGTTATCAACCCGGCAAGGGAGGAATCCTTGAGAGCGATAATAAATTGATTTCCCAGCGGGGGGATAACCCGGCGCAGGGCCTGGGGAAGAATAATCCTCCTCATTGTCTGCCCCTGGGTCATCCCCATTGAACGAGCAGCTTCCGTTTGCCCCGTGCTGATAGATTGAATCCCTCCCCGGAAAATCTCGGCAATATAAGCACCATTGTGAATTCCGAGACCAATACTACCGGCTACAAAGGCACTCAATTCAATTCCAATTCCCGGCAGGGCGAAGTAGATAAAAGACAGTTGCACAATCAGGGGGGTTCCCCGGATAACAGTAATATACAAATCTGCAATTCGGTTAAGCAGTTTAACCCGGGTCAGCTTGGCCAGAGCAGTGATCAGGCCAATGACAATTCCCAGGATAATGGAAAGAACCGTTAGCTGAATGGTTATCCAAATCGCCGGCAAAAACAAAGGAGAATAGGTCTTGATAAATTCTAATACTGCCATGGCTACCTCCTATTTAAAGAATTCCAAAAAAAATGGCCGGGTAAGGGCCCGGCCCTTCATTAATCTATTTTCCTATTGGGAAATATCCCTGCCAAACCACCTTTCGCTTATTTCCAGGTATGTTCCATCTTCCTTCATTTCGGCAAGGGCCGTGTTGATTGCCTGGAGTAACTCTGGGTGATCTTTATGGATGGCTACAGCAATGGTTTCTTCATAAAGAAGATCCCCAGCAAGTTCGAAATCAAGTTCCATTTCCTCTGTCATGTAAAGTCCGATCAGACGGTCTGTAATTACTCCATCCACTCGACCCAGCTGTAGATCCTGAAGCGTCTGTTCTTCTGCTTCGTAAAGAACAACATCAGTTACACCTGGCATTCCGCGGGCTTCCTCTTCAAAAGTGGTACCCACAACAACTGCAATGCGAGCATCCTCAAGATCTTCAGGAGATTCTATTCCAGAACCTTCTTGGACCAGAAGCTGTGCACCAGATACATAATAAGGATCGCTAAAGTTAACCTGCTTTGAACGCTCCTCAGTTATGGCCATACTTCCCAGGATAGCGTCATATCTTTTTGCCTGAAGCCCTCCAATGATGGTGTCCCAGGCTGTTGTCACAATAACAGGTTCCAGGTCCATCCTCCGGGCAATTTCTTTGGCAATATCAACATCAAAGCCCACTACTTCACCCGTAACTTCAACGTAGTTAAAAGGTGGGTAGGCTCCGCTCATGGCAAAACTAATATCCTCGTCAGGAATGCCTCCCTGGGTAACTCCAGTACCAATTCCCAATCCCAAAAACAATACCAGCACAAATCCAATTATTTTACGCAAATGTCATCTCCCTTTCCTAGTTTGATAACATACTAATCCTAAACCAACATGTTAAAAATTTAACCAGCAATTTTTTATTTTTTTCGGAAACCTACCAAAAGGTTCCCTTTTTGCTGGCTTTTTAATTATATCTAACCTGCCTGGCGGTAGCAAATCTCCTGTAGTACGATAAAGAGAACCACTTAATGCACGAATAAAGAGGTATGCGATTAACTGCATTATGTATACAATTGAGGCGCAAAATCTCCTAAATACTCTTTTTTTCAAGGCACTGTGCTTAACTCTATGAATTTTTATACTTTTCTTTGGTTATAATTTTCCGGGCCTCTCCCATCCTAACTATCACAGGGGCTCGGGCAGGAGTTTAAAAAGTGTTTTTTGCCTTTTTATCAGTTTTTTTCTAACAGAAACAAATGAAAATCCTGGTTTAAATAATACTTTTAGTCCTTAAGAGCAAAGGCCTGATTGGATTTTCAATTTTTCCAGCTGAAATTTCCTTTGAAAATTTCTCCAGCAAAAAACAAGTAATTATTCAAGGTAGCAAAAATTAAGAAAATTTGTTTTTCTTCGTAAAAAAACCCCTTTTACAGGGGTTAATAATTTCCAGGTTGTTATCCCCCCACGGGGCCTGTCCTTTTAGATATCTTTCTCATCATTAATTTTATCATTTTCCTCACCCGGTAACAGGTTTCCCAGTCTTTTTTGCAAACGACGGAAATGAGAACCTCTCCAGAAGATTTTTTTACAACCCGGGCAGATTTTAAATTTCCGGTAATATTTCTTCGTTTTGGGTTCCAGACGGTCCCAGATTTCCTCTGCAGCTACGGGTTCTAAAACCATATTGCACCCAGGGCACCGGCTTAAAGGCCTGATTTTTTCTCTAAGGTTGAAATAGTCCAGCACCTCTTCTAATTGATTGTAGGGGTCATCACTGCGGGGCATATAACCATGGGAAACCCTGCTCATTTTCAGGTCAGGAAGCTTGCGTGTCAGGATAATCCAATCCCCCTCTTCCTCAACCCGTCCTTTAAAAACAACATCGAAGCCCAAGATCCTCATTAAACGAACCAGTTTGCCTAGATGATCAGCGGCTGCAAAAACAGGATAGGCAGGAAACTCCGGGGACTGCTGCCACTGTCTTGGCAAATTTAAATTCGTCCAGCGGGGATAAACAGAAATTCTTTCTTCCCCTTCCAAATTATCTTTTAAGTTTACCGGGCAGCTATCTTTTACAACCAAGAATATTTCGGGATGGGGAACTCCTTGGGCAGCACAGGCATCCTGGATGGTTGGATTACCCCAGAAACTGTAGGGGCTAGTTTTCTGTCTTTTTTCCAGGGGCAGAAAATCATTTAACTGCCCGTAAAAACGGAAATAAGAGGTTTTCATTAATTTTCCTCCTTAACCGGCGGCCGAGCCAAAAAAGAGGCCAGGGCTGCCAGAAGCGAAAAGACCATCATCAAAATTATAACCCCGGTATAACTGCCAAAATTATCAAACCAGACTCCAAAGGGAAGAGGACCAAAAGCAGAGCCAATCACCATCATGGTCATTGAGGCACCCTGAATACTCCCCAGGAATTTTCTCCCGTAATAAGCCGGCCAGATTACATTAATGCTCATCCTTTCAAAACCCTGGACAATTCCTCTTAGAATCCCATAAAAAACTGCCGTTCCCGGACCAACAATTAAAGCAATCCACAGCATTGATAGTACCTGGCCCAGAAAAGTAAGGGCAAAAATAAATCTGGGAGGATATCGATCCAGCAAAAAACCGGCTAGAAAGTTAAAGGGAAGGGCAAAAAGTGCCTGAAGCCCCAGAATTGTTGCAGCCAGAAGGGGGTCTATTCCCCGCTGATCCATTATTGAAACGTGGTGAAATATTAAACCAGTATTAACCATGGCCGGAACAAAAACACAAAAAAGCAGTAACCAGAAGGTCAACCCCTTCCTTGCCATCTCCAGGGTGATGGACCTTTCTTCATTATTGGCCGAAATTTCTTTCCCCCTACCGTGATGGGGTTCCCCGTCCGTAAGCTGCCGGATATCTTCAGGCCGGTTTCTCACAAGAACAATTGCCAGGGGAACCATAACAAACAAAAGGAGAACGGCCCAGGACTGCCAGCCCAGACGCCAGTCGTAGTTATGGATTATCCAGGAATTAAGAGGAGGTAAAATTGCCGAACTTGCAACCCCGCCCAGAACGGCAAAACTGAGTGCCCTGCCCCTTTTCTTTTCAAACCACTGGGGAATTAAAGTTGTGGAAACAAGGGTCATCGAACCCTGGCCAAAAAGTCGAACCAGAAAAAACCCAAAAAAAAGCATCAAGGGGTGGATTACTATGCTCATCCAGATGCAGGCCAGGCTTAAAATTCCCGCAATTACGGGCATCATTTTCCGGTGGCCGAAGCGGTCAATTAAGCGCCCTATATAGAAAAGGAGAAAACCTGCAAGCACTGTCCCTCCCGAATAAAGGGCTGAAACAAAAGATCGGCTCCAGCCAAATTCCGCAATATAGGAATCAATAAAAACCGAGACACTGTAGGTCTGGCCAGGACCTGAAAAGAAAATTCCCAGCCCTCCCATAAAAACCATAACCCAACCGTAAAAAAAAGGTGGTCGCCATTTTCTGGTCCGTTTCAATGTTTCATCTCCTTTTATCAGCGCTAGGAAAAAATCCTGCAGCTTTCTTGGCCTTTTTCTCCATTGGTTCCGGCAAAAATTCAACCCTGGTAACTGCTTGCACTAAGGGGCTTTTTCCCCCTTACCTCCAGGAAATAATAAATGATAGAAATTGCGGGAAAAACTGAAACCAAAAGCCAGGAGTAGCTATAAGTAGATGTTGTATCAGCAACAAACCCAAAAAGCGGTGGCAGAGTCATTACAGCAAGACGAAAAAAAGTCAGGGCCAGACCAGTCATGGTCCCCGTCCTCTCCAGTCCGACTATTTTCCCCAGAAAACCAAAATAAACTCCTTCGAAACCCATCCCGGCAAACCCGATCCCAAAGGCCAGAACCATGAGCACCCAGAGGGGGAGAATGTTTCCCCAGAAACTGAAGATCAGGACAATACCTAAAACTGAAGCTCCTTCCCAGAGGAGAATCTTCTCCTGGGCTCCAAGGCGGTCTGCAAGGAAACCCCAGAAAGGCCTGCCCAGGACTCCACCCAGCCTGGAGATCCCCAAAGCGATACCGGCAAGGGCTAAGGATATCCCCGGGCCTTCGTGTAACCACAGGGGCAGGTAGGTAACCACAACAGATAATACCACTGCAAAAGAAAAGCCCAAAATTATGGCAAAACGGCAATGGGGATCGCGGAAAAATATTTTCAACTCGCCTTTAAGGGAATCTTGTTTTTTCCCGCTCACTTCCCCTTCCTCAAAATCTCCCCGGAAATAGATATAGATACTGATTCCCACGAGGATTAAGGGCCCAATAAGGCTAACAGGGCGCCAGCCCACTTGGGTTGCCAGTGCTGGCAGAAAAGATGCTCCCACCAGAGCACCCAGTCCCGGGCCGGATCGAAACAGGCCAAGAATGGTATTGTTCATCCCGCTTCCAGCCCGGTCCATAATGGTTTTATTTCCTGCAGGAGTGAGAATGCATTCTCCCAGACCAACAAAAAGGGCACAGAACAATACCAGAGCATAGAAGGGTGAGAGCCCAAAAAGTCCTGCAGCAACGCCCATTACCATGCCACCTATAAAAAGACTTTTCTGGACACCGATCCGGTCAATAAGGTTGCCCGCAAAGATAGCAGTAAAAAGGGAGGCTCCGAATAGAGAAGTTGTAAAAAGGCCAACTTCCGCTCGGGTAAGACCGAAATCTTCCCTAAGAAATGGCAAAAGCGCAACAAAACCTCCCAGGACAAAACCCATGTTCATATTTAGCCCGAAAACAGGCAGGATTTTTGGAAACAATTTCTTTATGTGATTCATATTTTCAACTCCGCTATTTTTGCCAGTCTCAAAATTATTCCCCTGTTTTCAAAATCTAACAGTGAGTTCAGTGCTTTTAAGGGTGACACCATACATCATGGCATCTTTGAAATCAACTCCGGTACTGAATTCTCCAGTTTCTCGATCGAATCCTTCCACAGTATCAATACCTGTGAGTTTCAACCCTGTTCCGGCCAGTAGAAGTTTTAAATCAGTAACGGTATAGCAACGGAGGGATTGGGTTATGGCCTCTTTCTTTTTTCCCCTGGGCCAGAAAGAATCCAGGAACCTGCATTCTCTGTAATCAAAATCAGTCCTCCTGATTAAATCCCCGAATTCTCTTTCTTTTCCCGCCTCCCTTGCCCAGTGCCAGGGGGCATATATATCCAATAAAACGGTTCCTCCTGGTTTCAGCCAGGATCCCATTCTTTTTAAAATTTTTTGCTGGTCTTTATCCTCTCCTATCCCAAAACCATCCCAGTAACATATGATATCAAAGTTTTTTTCAAGTTCAACTTTATAAAAATCCTCGTTTATTACTTCCAGGAAACCGGGAGCAATGTCTTCCCCCAGTTTTTCAATATCTGCTGCCAGTTCCGGGACCAGTTCTACAGCGACAACCCTGTACCCTGAACGGGCACAGGCAACTGCAAACTGTCCACCTCCAGAGCCCAGCTCCAGGACATCAAGAGGCGGGTCTCCTGCCCTAGCCCTGATCCTTTCAATTTTTTCCTGCTCATGCTCTCCCGGCCTTCCCCGGTAGGCGTTTGTCCATTGGTGTTGTTTTCGATAAAACTCCAGTGTCCAGTCCAATTTTATGCCTCCTAAAATTTGAAATCACGAGAAATAAAAATTGAATCCGTCTGCAGGTAATAATCTGGATGAGCCATCATATAATCAGGTCGTGGTTCCCATCCCGCATCTTTTAGTTGATGGAGGCCAAAGGACTGCTCCACAACCAAAAGTTTGGCCTCCTCGCCTGCCGGGAGAACCAGTTCCAGTTCAATACCCCCAACAGGAAGCCCTAAAAAGCGCAGGCCCCAGTACCATTCAGGAGCAAATTGCCTTGTAACAAACCTCCCACCAATGGCCGAGGACACAATTTCCGTCCCGTGCTCAAGGTATAGATTAACCACTTCGGCTTCCCGGGGTGAATAAACCCGGAAACGCAAAAGTCGGTTTTCTCCCAAAAAAGTTTCTTCCATTAATTCCACTTGTGGGCCCTTCAAATCCAGGGTTGGGGCAACATTCTGCAGATATTCCCTGGGGAAAAAGGGAGACAATCCCCTTACCTCTCCCCGTTCAGGATCCTCACCCAGAAAACCTTCCAACCAGGGATCAACCCTGTCCTCAAGGGTAACCCAGCGGGCCTGGTTTTGGTCTGCATCGAGTTCATAGATAATGGTATTGCGCAAGGGATGTCCTTCATCAGGGGGAGCAAACCCCGATAGAAGGAAGATCAAACCCACAATCAAAGCTGTTCCCGGAAGCCACCAGCCCAGTTGAGAAAATGACCCCTTTAAAGCAGGAACCACCAAACCTATCAGGAGGATAATCAGGGCTGTTGGTAACTCTGGAAGTTCCATGGTTAGGGATCTGTAAAGGATTAACACCAGGGGAACAAGGAAAAAGACCTGGGCCATGGCAATTACCTTACCCACCGGGATGAAGTTTTCCATTTTTTCCGGAAGCAAATAAAGAATCAGGCCTGCCAGTAATGGCCAGATGAAAACATAACTTCCTCCGGGAAGAAAAAATGCCGAAATTATTGCCAGAAGGTTCCAGCAAACAATGGCCCCCCAGCCCAGATCCCGTGGAGAATAGTTACGGGAGGTAAGGTAATAAAGAGCCATTGTTATTGCAATAGCAATACCTGCCAGTCCTCCCTGGAGATAATGACTGCGGTATGTGTTTACATCGAACCCTGCGATTTCTTTAATAGAAAAAACCAAACCAACCCCGAACCCGAGGCCAAGCAATAGGACCAGAATGCCGGCGAGTGTCCCAGAAATTTTCGGTCTTTTAATAATCCAGATCAGGAGAGTAATAACTGCTCCGATAATTGCGAGTGGGATTACCCAGAACTGGGAGTAATAAACCAGATAGTCACCAGTCAGGTTGAAATAAACAAGTTTTTCCTCTTCCAGGTTTTCCAGGTCATGATTGCCAAAATGGTTGGCCAGCCCCAAAACATATTCTCCCTGGTGCTGCAAAGAAGCAAGATCAAGCCGCTCCAGGTTATCTTGGGCCGAGTGATAATAGGCCATATCCGATACAATAGCTGTCCCCATGCCGGAATAATTCTGGTCGGCAAACAACCTGAAATCATTGTCGAAGTTTAATAGCTCGTAAACCTCCCCACTCAGAGAACTGGCCAGCGGCCGTGACACAGCTCTGCTAAGGCCACCGATCAGTTCTCTACCGCTCTCACTGGTTTCAAACATGTATACAGGTCCCCGGGGCCCCTGCCCCTCGAAATTAAAGACCAGGTCAATTTCCGGAGCAAGAATATGCTGGTTTAAAAAAGCCCGGGCTCCCAGGAGACCATATTCGTGAGCATCAGTAAAAAGAAAAACAATATTATTCCGGGGCCTTTCTCCTTCCTGCAGGGCCCGTGCGGTTTCCAGCATTGCGGCCACTGCCACAGCATTATCTCCCACTCCCGGCCCGGTAGGCACAGAATCATAATGGGCCATTAGAAGAACTGTCCCCAGGGGATCCTGACCGGGCAAAAAACCAATAATATTATGAACTTGTCCCGCAGAAAAAGGAACCTGTCTCCGGTCTGGCGAAATACTAATTACACTCTGGACTTCTGCTTCAATACCCGTTTGGTCTAAATAGTCCAATATATAGTCCCGGGCGGATGCATGAAAAGGTTGTCCCGGAACCCTGGGGTTTGCTCCAATAACTTCCAGGTGAGTCAAAGCCCTTTCTGCTGAAAACAATTCCTCTCCAATTTGTGCACTCTCCCCTTCCGGGGGAGTAACCTGAAGAGCACCCAGAGTTGCTGCTAATCCCAATAATAACAGGGTTAAAAAAGCGCCGAGTTTTTTCTTCTTTTCCAATACTTCACCCCCCAATAAACCAAGCAAAAAATATTTTCCTCTTGGGTTAAACTCAGATTTACCCGACAGAATTATTTTCCTTACATAATAAAAAAACCCTGCAAAAAGTTTAATGCATAAAAATTTTAAGGAGGCTCCCAATGAGCAAAACAAAAATTTTTTTATTGCTGGTTATTTCTCTTTTGCTGTTTTCCATATCCGGGTGTGGATTGATCCCCGATTATTCAGTAAGAATCTATGTCCAACCATACTCGGAAATCTATGACGAAGGGTTTGTTGAAATCTTAATTGGAGGTGAGCCCAGAATTTCAAGGGCTTTCAGTGACCCTGTCCGAGTAAACCTTGAGGTCAGAGAGCACATTCCCGATGGCATAGAATTTAGCCACTGGGAGTACCGCGGCCAAAAAATATCCGATAAAAAGGAAATTGAACGGTATATTGATGGAAGAATTAGAATCGATGCTGTTTTTGATGTTGCAGAGCGCCGGGTGGCCGTAATTGATAAGGATGGAAAGCCCGTGGGAGGAAAGCTATTCACCCCTGAAGAGGCTATAAAACAGGCTGATAAAACTCTTGTTTTCTTTCCTTATGAATATTATGGGGATATTAAACTGGATCGCCCCTTAGAAACTATAAGGTCACTTACAGGAAGCAGGGATACAAAAATCAGAGGAACCATTGACCTTTCTGGGACACCCTATGGGTTCAAGACTCTTGAGGGTTTCACAATTATTCCAGATTCAGGGGAACCCGCAATCCATTATAAACTTGGCACTTCTGACAACGGCCATGGAGCCCTCACAATCAGTGATAATGTTTTCCAGCAGGGTAAAGGAATAATCTTTGAAGGCGATGTTGATAGGAACATTTCTTTTAACAATAACACTTTTAAAGGTGACCAGGGCCTTTCTTTTGAAGAGAAAATTTTTTCTTCCATTCATTTTTTAAGGAACAATTTCGAAAGCGATTTCGGGGTGGTTTTTGAAGGAGAAAGTGGAGAAATTGATTTTTCCAGGAATAGATTCGCCTGCAGTGCTTTTGCTATTGTTTTTGGAGGCCCTATTGAGGAAAAAATTGTTATCAACAATAATGATTTCAAAGGTAATGATAATAAGGGAACAGGGATTGTATTTGAAAACCATCTTCATGAAGATATAGATATAACCAACAATGATTTTGAAGGTCTATCCCGTGGGGTTTATTTTGCGGGGGAAATCGAATATAAAAGTGATATTATTATTGCAGGAAACACTTTCGAAAAACTGGTTTTAGAAGGAATTACTTTTGACAGTTACGATAATTCAAATAATTACTGGCTGGATATAAAAAAGAACGAGTTCAAGAATATCTCCAATGGAAACGGAGATGAAAATTCAGTAGCTTTATTTTTTGTTAATTACGATAGAATTACCGGGTTCTTTGAAGAAGATGCCAATGGCGCCCATGATCCCTACATTAAGTCCAATAACTTCGAGAGAAACGATATTGCCCTGGGTATTGGGGAAGAGGTTATTACCAAGGACAACCAATATTTTTTAATTGATGCAAGTAATAACTGGTGGGGCGATCCCTCCGGACCTTTCCCAATCGGGAACGGAGATTGGGTGCCCTTTGCTGGTGATCGAGTTTACATTGGAAGCCCGGCCGGTCAGCCCTTCTGATAATTTTAAGTGGTTTTTAATTATGTTAATTGCCCCTCCCTTGTGGGAGGGGCTTTTTCTTTATACCGTAATTATCATATCCTCCAGTTCTCTGGGGTAATAGGTTATAAAATCCATTCCTCTTTCAGTTACTACCACGGTATCAGAATGCCTGAACCCTCCTACCTCCGGCAGGTAAATTCCCGGTTCTATGCTAAAGACCATTCCCGGTTTCATAATGGTCTCGTCTCCTGTATCAAAAAATGGTGCCTCGTGACCTAAAATACCCAGAGCATGACCCGTATGGTGACGCCAGGTATTCCAGATGTCGTATTTGTCATAGATTTTCCTGACCGCTTTATCTACCTCTGAGCATGGCCTTCCCGGTTTCACAGCATCAAACGCAGCCTCCATCATCTCCATCATATATCCATAATATTTTCTCTGCTCCGGGGAAGGGTTCCCAATAAACATGGTCCTCTCCAGTTCACTCGTATAACCCCCAACTCCGGCTGCTGCCCCTGTTACCAGGTTATCTCCCTCATTCATTACCGCATTAATATTAACTGCATGGGGAAGGGCCGAATTTTTTCCGATCTGGCCCCGAAAGCCCGCCATGGCTCCCGCCCGCCCCAGGGGTTTGTAGGAAGGACCGAGGGTTTTCATCATGGCCAGGGTTGCTTCCTGGGAAGCCCGCATGGAAACTTCGTTTTCCGTTCTTCCAGGAGCACAATATTCCTGTAAAAGAACATGGGCCAGATTACCCCAACGGGCGCTTTCCCTGATTAAATCCAGTTCAGCAGGAGTTTTTATCATCCTCATTTCCTCTACAGGATCCGGGTCAATTTCCAATTGGATGTCCGGGAGAATTTCTTCCAGGGTTGGCCCTCTGTAGCCCATGGAACTACCATAACCCTTTCCTTCAGCCAAAAATCCTGCCTTTTCCAACCCCCATTCCCTGATGGTTTTGCCCAAAATCTCCATGGGGTGTTCATCCCCCGGATATTCAGGATAGGTAATTATTTCTTCCACCAGGGCAAGCTGGGCGTGCTCAATTTCCAGTTTGGGAACAAAAATAAAGGAGGGTCCCTCCACGGGAATTACCAGGGCCGCAGGTCTTTCAGTGGGAATAAAATGAAACCCTGTCAGGTAAAAAATCGATACTGCCGAAAAAGTCAAAAAGGCTTCTTTTCCTCTATTAACCGTTTCCTTTTT
>PUNE01000052.1 GCA_003551665.1 Halobacteroidaceae bacterium | reverse complement strand
TAATGACTTGATTGATTTCATCAAGGGGAATATCAAGAGAGGTGAATAGATCAACCAATTTAACCCCTCTATGGGTTACACCAGCATAATCGGGGTCAAGACCCTCTCCTTCTTGCTGAACTTCATATTGCTCTAAAGCCAGGATATCATCAAAACTTACACTTATCCTCTGCTCCTCAAATATGACGAGCAATTCGGCTTCTCTTTGAAGTGTAAAGGTTTCGTCGCTTTCCCCGGGATAAAAAAAGGCAATGCCTCCTAAAACCAACAGGATGAACGCGGCAAGGAGAATTTTCTTAGTCATTGAACATACCTCCATCAAATAGCCAGTAGGGCATGAACATATCTTCATAGATTAAATGCCTGTGATCTCCTCCGTCTTCGGTACTATGCATACCGTGGTCGGCATAAATCAGCACTTTCCCATCCCATTCCGCTACCAATCTTTCAATGTAACTATCTGTTCTCTGGATTTCTTCCAAAGTCTTTTGGGAAAGGTCTCCATAATTATGGCCGGCCCGGTCTACATCTTTAAGGTGAATATGGAAAAGGTCATACCCCTGGTGGATCCTTTCCAGGGCATTTTCAGTCTTAATATGATCATTCCGCCCTTCATCATCTGTTCTGACAGTAAACACCGGGTCAATTTCCAATTCGATGATGGTCATGGGACCAATGATTGCAGTCGCTGATTTGCCCTGCTCTTCAGTATAACTAAATATTGTGGGAACCTCAGCCCTGCGGATGCCCCTTCTGTAGACCCCATGAACTGCAGGTATTTCACCGGTAAGGGAGGAAGCTACATTGACTACTGTGACAGGAGGGTAGGTTACCATGGCCATTTCCGGTTCAGGCAAACCATCAAGGAAGGGAATATAGCCATTTGCTCTGGCGTATTCAAATTGATGGTACCCCAATCCATCCACAAGAATCAGTAAAACCTTTTCTCCTTCATCCAGGAGGGTTTTGGTATCTTCATAAACGTGTGTAATTCTTTTTTGCGGCGGATTGAGGACAATCCCCCTGGTTTCAGGGATTAAAATTTGATCACCCTGCATGTAGGAGAGGTGATTGCTCCTGAGAATAAAGCGGCCGTCCTCTGCAAGGGGTTCTTCTTCGCCCTTATTTCCAAACACTATTCCGGAAGCTGTATCCGGTATTTCTGCATAATTTTGGAGAGAAACTTCCTGGTACCTGTAATAGGAGGTGGCGGAATAATCTTCTCCATCATGGGTTTGCATGGCTGTTCCCCGCACGGTAGAGAAAACAGAATACCCATCTTTATAAAACCTTCCAATGGATAACTGGGCAATATTTTCCCCTGGTTCTGTAATATTAAACCCACCACCAATTGGTAAATCTTTGGATAGAATGACGATGTTTTTAATATTTTTGATGTTGCTGCTGCGGGGATGCTTAAAGTTAATAGCTTCCCACCTGAGGTCTTGATCCAGGGCAAGGTAGTTTTCTTCAAGGTCCTCCCCCGAAATTAAAACACTGAACCCATCGTGGGCTTTAAAAAGAACTTCAAAATCATTGCCCCTGGGGATTGTCATAGAGATCAATTCTGACAAGGAAATTACCTGCTTTGTTTCTTCCCGATGCTCAATTTCATAAATTTCTGGAGCATCATCAAAGGCTCTGATGGTTATAGGATTCTCCACGTCACCAATAATTTCTAAAGGAAAGGCGGCGTTTTGGACTTGTTCCTGTGTTTCTTCCTCGCAACCCGAAAATCCAACAAGGGACATGGCTAATAAAAAAAACAGAAAAATGGATAACCATCTTTTTTCTTTCATCAATCAATCACCACTTTTCTACGGGAGTTATGGGGAGTTAAATTAAACCTCCTACCCGGTCGTAATATTTCCTTTACACTAAATAAAACGCCAATACATTTAATCAGGGAAAAAGGTAGGGCAAAAAGTTGCCCCCCGTTTTTTTCCGGGCAAAGAACCTGTTACTGGTGGGTAATGTTCATTTCTCCAGCTGATGAGCAACTTTTCCCCAGACCTTGAAGTTAAGGATTTTAGGAAGGGTTGGCCCGTTCACCATTGGAGATTTAAAAAGACAGACCCTTCGCCCTTTTTAGGACCGGGAGGTTTTTCTCGTCTATTTTTCGATAGGTTTTATAAAAAGGAGGTCCCGGATTGCAGTATTCCTGGGGAGGCCTTCAAATAAGGAAGCGATCTGGCCGCTTTCCCTTATGTGGACAATCCCCTTTATTAGGTCTTCATAACTGACTTCAGCAGAAAAACCATCAATTGCTTCCAGATGGTAGCTATCGGCTATTTTCAGTCCAAATATTTCAAAAAATACCATAAACCCAACGCCCACATTTTCGTTAATCTCTTGGGGTGGGAACATTTCAATAGCATTCTCAACGCAGACAATTCCGGTATTGCCTAGAGAAATATAGGCCAGATCCCTGACGTGCATACCCCGGGGTAGATCGGGGCTGCGGAATGCAGGAGTGTTCTGGCCCTGGGTTAGGAAATATGCTCCCAGGACTGTTTCATATTCTTCATTTTTCTCAAAATCGTCTGTTGCCAGCATATAAACGGTTTCAGATGGCTCTATATCTGCCAGGAGGTCTTCAGCCCTTACTGCTTTCTGGTTTTCTCCTTCGGGATAATCTATTTCCTCTAATACCGAGACCATGGTTTCAAAGAAATAAATCTTTTCCAGGCCATCTTCCTGGGCGGTGGTTTCCCTGGCATGGGCTTCTTTTACCTCCTCCTTTGAATTCAGGCTGATTTCAACAGTATTCCTTACCCAGTACATGGCTTCTTCTTCGGGAATAAATACGCGGATCGGCCTTGTTCCTTCTAAAAGAGGTTTTTCATCAATCTCATAAGCAAGGATAATTTCTCTGTTCAATAAAATGGGTCCTGGTACTTCAACTGAATAACCATCACCGGCCCTAAGGCGGATGCTGTTTAATTCTCCTTTTTCCCTGCCGATAGAAGAAAGAACATCTGCAAACAGGACTCCTTTAATAGGATATTCATCATAGATTTGTCCTTCATTATCGCGCCTGATAATTTGCTCGGTAACTGGCTCAAAATCATTCATTAAGCTTTCAACGGGAAATACAATTTCTCCATCCAGGTCACAAACGATGGTTATGAAGTCCTCTTCTCCTGGGTAATCTGCGCTAACTGAGGCCGAAAAAAGTATAGCTAAAAGGAAAACAATTCCAAACAAATAGAACCGGGGATTTTTTCTTTTCAACATAGTCAACTCCTTTTTTTGTCGTTGAGGGGCGTGCCCACAGGAATTTAAATTATCCTAATTATTAAAACCTTTAATTAATCTCGTTTGTAAAAATCAAAAATATTCTCTCCACTTCCCCCCTTTTCTAAAACTTTTCCAAAACAAAAAAAGACTCTTTGAAAAGAGTCAATGAAAAAGGCACTTGCAAAAGTGCCCCGGCCAACAATATTACAAAAGTAACATTGCACCTAAGACTCCTTTCCAAATCGGGAGGCTCAGCCGTTTCCCTCTGAACCCTATCGGTCTAATTTCCATAGTTTCCCGTAGGAAAATAGACTCGGAGCTTAATATGTGTTTTTGTTCTCAAAGCGATGTTACCACGGATAGTTACTTTTGTCAATGAAAGGATAACATAACACAAGGAGCCATTCCTTTCTTTTCTACCCTTTTTTTACCCTAACAGTGGTTTGGTTTACTGTACCTTAAATAAAAAGAATTTTTCAAGGATAACTTATCTCTGATTGTTTTACGATCCCGGGGAAAACACAATTAGTTAAGATGATTTTACCAAGGTATGGCCCTTGTGTTTTCAGTCCTTATTTTGTTAATTTTGATTTTTGAAGATTAACCGGGGAAAAGAGAAAATAAGACTTAAAGTTAAAAAAATTTTTAACCTTTTTCTTCCAAAATGAGTTATAATTTCCTTAAGTAAATGGGTTCCCTTGAAATCCTTTTTTGAAAATATAAAGGATCACTTTTATCTTGAATTCTTTAAAAGAGGAGGTAGGTGATTTTTTCCCTCCAATACTGAGAAAAATTAAACAGGGGTTAAAGTCAAATAATTTTTTTTATGGAGGGAGGAACAATGCCTTTGATTCCGAAAATTCTAGGGGGACTTACCTTGATCTTCATAATTCTCTCTGCTGGTTGCGGTTTTGCAATCCGCTACGGGGGAGAGCAATTCAAGGATGCAGTGAGCGGTCATATGGTTCTTGGCCTTATAAGTTTGGTTCTTGCTGCAGCAACGTTTATAAGTCTTTTTAAATCTTAAACTTTAGCGGGGTGTATAAAGTGATCAGGAAATTTTCCGCGGGTTTTGCAATTTTTGTGGGCATCTCCATGATAGGGCTATGGACTATGTTACTTTTAACCAGTCAGGTGCCAGAATTAGAAACCAGCCCTTTTAGTATTGCTTTTCACCTGGTAGCAGAAATTTTCACTGCATTCTTATTGATTATTGGGGGAATAATGGTCTACCGGAAGCATTTGCTGGGAGAAAAAATCTATTTAGTCTCAGTTGGAATGCTGCTTTATACGGTAATCAACAGTTCCGGTTATTATGCCCAAAGCGGTGATTGGGGCTTTTTAGTTATGTTTGCCATATTGTTCTTTCTAGCGGTGATGATAATAACCAGGTTTTTGAGTATAAAGAAGGGTGCATTTAATTAGACCAGCGGATGGAAAAAACATTCCGAATACCAGTGGTGTTATTTTCCGGGAAGAGTTACCCTGGCTCGACAGATAAGATGATCAACTATTTTATTTAATTTTGGATAGGTAATACAGAGAAAAAGAAATGGGAATTAGTTAAAAATTTTTTTAATAAACCCTACATTGGTTAAAAAAGCTCCCATTTTTATGTAGCTAATTTATGAAATTTGTGGGATATTGTTCGACAGAATATAAAAAAGGGGCATAAATTATGGGTTCTGCTAGTTGGTACTCCAAACTGAAAAAACCCGGATGGGCGCCTCCAGGCTGGATTTTTGGGCCTGTCTGGACTGTTCTTTACATTTTGATTGCAGTCTCTTTTGGGAATGTTTTCATTTTATTTGCACAGGGGGAACTACCCTGGCAGATTGTTTTGCCATTTGTGCTTAACCTCGTATTTAACTTTGCTTTTACTCCTTTGCAGTTTGGTCTTAGAAACAACCTTTTGGCATCAATAGATATAGTGTTGGTTTTAACGACCCTTATTTGGGCAATCGCTGCGATATTGCCACATATCCCATGGGTAGCATTTATTAATATTCCATATCTGTTGTGGGTTACCTTTGCCACTATACTGCAGTTAACCCTAACCTATTTAAATAAATAACATTTAATCATAGTATTTCCTGATCACCGGTAGGGCATAGGAAGAGGCAGAATCGTTAGCACCACTAATAGCAAAACTTACTGGTGACTACCTTACCCCGTCAGTTGCAAGGTGTAGTTAAGATCTAAAACAGGCTTTCCAGCACAGGGGGTTGATGGTTCGGAATTTGCCAGGCTGGATGGAGGCTTGAGTTGCTTTTCTTTAAGGTTTAAGGAAATTTCATAATTCAACTTTCTTAAGCAAGAAAAAAGAGATCAGTATATAATCAGCACCTAAAACAAGATTTTTAGGTCCTTTAGAGTTAGTTGCTATTTGAATTTTGGGCTTAACCGATCTCCCTTATCCCATTTTTTCCCTTTTATTATGCAGCTATTTTCTGCCTATTCAAGGCTTCTACAGCAAACTTTGCCCCTACCAATGCAATGAGGCATAATAAAACGTGTGTTGTTACCTTCTTTCTACCCGCAACCATTATCCTATCAAGGTTAAGGTTTTCTTTTAATCGAGAAAAGCATCTTTCCACACTGGTCCTCTAATTGGAGAGTTTTTGCCAGTTTTCAGAACCACGGTGTGGTAATGATATTTAGCGCGGATCCTTTGATACCCTTGTTTTTACAACATGTCCATAATTAGAGCTGGAACACCATTTACTCCCAAAAGGACAATCAACTTTCCCCAAAACATGAGGGCAACGAAACTTATTGC
>PUNE01000015.1 GCA_003551665.1 Halobacteroidaceae bacterium | reverse complement strand
GCCCGGGAATTTAAACTTGAACAGGATCGTGCCGATCAAAAAAATATAGACGAAATGGGTCAGCAATTATTCCACCTGCAGAAAGGGGAGGGGTTTAAATGAAAAAAGCCCTCCTGATTTTCCTCGCTCTTTTAATCTTTTCCGGCCTGGTGGTGGCCCTGCTCGATGTTTTTGATATCTGGAGTATAACTGATCTGGTTTCTGATTATGTTCGAACTCATCCCCTGGTTCAACCCTACCTCCTCACTGCAGAAGAACGGGAAGAACTGGAAAGAAAAATCAATCAGCTCCAGGTAGAGGTTTTGAATTTAAAGGATGAAAATGAGGAACTGATCAGGGTTAACCAGAACCTGGAAGATATAGTTGAGTCCCGAGATGAGCAAATTTCTCACCTGGAGGTGGAACTAAATCAGGAGGAAGAAGTAAGGGCGGATCGAGCCCAGCGGCTGGATCAACTGGCCCGGGTGTATGAAGAAATGAGCCCTGATGATGCGGCCATGGTTTTACAGGGTCTGGAGGATGACCTGGTTATTAATTTGTTTTTACGGTGGGAGGACCGGTTTGCAGCCAGAGTGCTGGCCGAGATGGATAATGAAAGGTCGGCCCGGCTTACCGAAATCCTGTCCCAATAACATACTCCCCAGGTCTGAAGTCGGTGGATTTGCGCCGATTTTAGAAAATAAGAAATTTAAGGAAAGGAGGTGAATGGATGCAAAACTTAATAGTTGCATTGATCGGGGGAACTGATATTACCCGATCAACACCGGGTAGTCTTTCTGGAGAATCTGTTGATCCTAAAAGCAAGGGACCTCCTTTTTCCCAGCTTCTGTGCTCTCTTTTAGGGGAAAAGGAACTACCGGGAACGGATCTGGCCCTCCCCGAAAAAGTTGAGAAACTGGGGGAAATTAATACCAGGTTGTTCTCAATGATAGCTTCCGGGGAAAAAATGATCCCCTTCGGAGAGGAGTGGTTCGGGGATGCAGGTGCAGAGTTAATGGCCCTTTTGAAGGGATCTGACTCCTCTGAAAACCCCCTTCCATCAGGGTTAGTAGAATTGGTTTCAGCCCTGAACTCCGGCCCAGAGGAAAAGCTTTTATCTCTCCTGGAGCAGGTGCAGTCCCGGGTAGAAGGCCTGGGAAAAGAGCAGAAAACCCTTCCACCTGAACAGCTGCTTGCAGGCCTGTTAGAAAAGGCAGGAGATGAAGGAAAGGTTTCTCTCCTGGATCAGGTCAGGAAAGGATCTGCTGGAGAAAAGGACTGGGAAAGGCTTTTATCCCTCCTGGAGCAGGTGCTGTCCCGGGAAAAAGGCCAGGAAGCCCTTCCTCCTGAACAGCTGCTCACAGACCTGTTAGAAAAGGCAGGAGAGGAAGGAAAGTTCTCTCTTCGGGATCAGGTCGGGGAAGGATCTCCTGGAGAAAAGGACTGGGATAAGCTTTTATCTTTCCTGGAGCAGGTGCTGTCCCGGGAAAAGGGCCTGGAAAAAGAGCAGAAAGCCCTTCCATCTGAACAGCTACTCGCAGACCTGTTAGAAAAGGCAGGAGATGAAGTAAAGTTCTCTTTGCTGGATCAGGTCGGGGAAGGATCTGCTGGAGAAAAGGACTGGGAAAGGCTTTTATCCCTCCTGGAGCAGGTGCTGTCCCGGGTAGAAGGCCTGGAAAAAGAGGAGGAAACCCTTCCACCTGAACAGCTGCTCACAGACCTGTTAGAAAAGGCAGGAGATGAAGGAAAGGTCTCTTTGCTGGATCAGGTCAGGGAAGGATCTCTTGGAGAAAAGGACTGGGAAAGGCTTTTATCCCTCCTGGAGCAGGTGCAGTCCCGGGTAGAAGGCCTGGGAAAAGAGGAGGAAACCCTTCCACCTGAACAGCTGCTCACAGACCTGTTAGAAAAGGCAGGAGATGAAGTAAAGTTCTCTTTGCTGGATCAGGTCGGGGAAGGATCTCCTGGAAAAAAGGGCTGGGATAAGCTTTTATCTTTCCTGGAACAAATGTTGTCCCTGGAAAAGAAACTGAATAACCGGGTCCAAAGCCCTTCCCTGGAACAGTTGATTGGGGAACTGAAAAATAATCCTGAGGATTCCAAAGCTTCACTGGTTGCGGAGCAGCTTTTCCTGGAAAAGGGCCCATTATCCTCAATACCAAAAATCTGGAATCTGGAGGAAGGGGCAGAAATCCTGGAAAAACTGTCGGACAGGAAGGAACTGGTCCCAGGTCTGATTAAGGCACAGGCCTATCTTCTGGAAAACAGTGGAGAAGAAGAACTCCGACATCTCGAAGAAAAGGGTTTGACTCTGGAAAAGCTTCAGTCTCTCTGGCGGAAATTGCAATCAGCAGAAGATACGGGTAAATCAAAGACGATTGAAACCACCAAATCAAAACAGGAATTGAAGGCATCAATACAGGAGCAGGGCGAACTTTTGGAAAAGTCCGGGAAAAAACAATGGCGCTCTTTTACAATTAAACAGGAAAATAGTCCGCAGGAAGCTGTATCGGAAAAATCTCTAACCGGGAGCGAAAAAACGGAAAAAAGTGAAAAACCTGCCCCGGAAAGGGCAAATGAGATCCCGGTTTCTGAGTATTCCTCTGGCAGATCGCATAAGCAGCCAGCAAAACCAGTAATCGTGGAAGAAATCCTGACCCGTAGTGAAAATAGTAAAAAGAGTGATGCCCTCTCCGATAGGGCCAAAGAAGATAATCTACTCCAGGGACTTCTCAAAGAACTAAGGGGTGAGAAATCCAGGCAGGAGCTCCATTATGGAGAAATACAATACCACCAGGGCAGCGGAAACCCAGGAAAAGAACCCCGGTTCATTTTCCCGGGCCAGTCGGAACTGGAAAATAGCAGTGAAAACAGGACCGGCGGCCAGGTAGATGTTAAAGCTTCTGGCCGGGAACAATTCGGGGGCAGCAGAGAATCCTTTTCCGGTAATCACTTTAACTTCAATCAGAACCAGCAGGAAGGTCAGGGGAATACCAATGACCGCCCGGATTCAGGTTCCGGTTTTGTACCGGAAAGTAATCGCTCCGAATGGCAGTTAAGCACCACAGGAGTGAGGAGATCCCCCGTAGATGGAAGCCGTTTCCAGGAAACATTCGAACAGATTGTTGATCAGGCTCGACTTAATCTCAAGAACCGCCAGGAAGGGACCATGGAAATTAAGCTGCGACCGGAATATCTGGGTGGCCTGCGGATGAGAGTTGCGCTGGAAGAAGGGCAGCTCCGGGCACATTTCCAGGTAGAAAATCACCTGGCCCGGGATATTCTGGAAAATAACATGGGTAATCTGCGGGACAGTCTGTCCAGAGAAGGGTTCACCTTTGATGATGTTGATGTCAACGTTCAGAGTGATTCCGAGGATGCCCCGGAAGAAAGAGAAGAACAATTCCAGCCTGAAGATCATACAGCGGGTGAGCCTGCTGAAAGTGAAGGAGAGAGTATTTATAGTGGTCTGCAGGGCAACCGGGTTGATTACCGGGTTTAGGAGGTGAAACAGTTTGTTCATCCATACCACCAGCCACAATCCAGCGGCAGAAATAATGGAAAAATCGAAGGAAATGGGATTTTCGATTCAAAAAGAGCAGGATTCAGTTGCTTCTTCTGATGAAATGGGTCTGGATCGGGATGCTTTTTTGAAACTCCTGATTACCCAGCTAAGATATCAGGATCCCTTGAATCCCATGGAAGACAAGGAATTTATCGCCCAAATGGCGCAGTTCAGTTCCCTGGAGCAGATGCAGCAGATGAACCGGTCGCTAAATAATTTTCTGGAAAGCAATTTTCTTTATCAGGCCGGTGCTTTGATTGGCAGGGAGGTGGAAATTAAAAGTTTGGATGGTGAGGAAATTACCGGTTTAGTCAAGGAAGTCATCTTTACCGAGCAGGGACCTAAAGTAGTTCTTGACAATGGAGAGGAATACTCAACTCAGAAAATTGTTGGTATTAAGGAATCTGGGAGTGACAGTGATGACGGATAAAATACTGCCTGGCGGAAAACTGATAAAACCCCTTACTACCCCTCAAACCAAACCCCAGCCCGAAACTCCGGAAAAAACCAGAACGAGTTTCCAGGAGATTTTGGAGCAAAAGGTTCAGAAGCACCGGATACAATTTTCCAAGCACGCCGCTGAACGACTGGCCCGGCGAGCGATAGACATTGATACCGGGGAACTGAACCGACTGGATGAGGCGGTGAAAAAAGCCGAAGCAAAAGGGGCACGGGAATCCCTGGTGGTAATGGGGGATAACGCCTATGTAGTGAGCATCAAGAACAACCTGGTAATCACTGCCCTCGATGGTGACAGCATGCGCGAGAATGTTTTTACCAATATTGACAGTGCAATAATTATGGATTAAGGCTGGACCTCTTTTGAGGAAGCCGCCGCTGTTGATGGATGGAGACAGCGGGTCCTAAACTAAAAGGAGGTTTATTAAAAAAATGATGCGTTCACTTTATTCCGGTGTTGCCGGCTTAAATGCACATCAGACCAGAATGGATGTAATTGGCCACAACATTTCCAATGTAAATACAGTTGGTTACAAGAAAGACAGAGTTACATTTCAGGAAATGCTCAGCCAGATGGTGCAGTGGCCCGCGGGTCCTACTGCTCAGCGGGGTGGAATAAACCCCATGCAGATCGGCCTGGGCGTTCAGGTGGGAAGTATAGATACCAACCATGAGCAGGGAAGCATGGAAACTACCGGACATGGAACTGATTTAGCAATTGATGGGAATGGTTTTTTTATCCTGCGGGATGGGATAAACCACTTTTATTCCCGGGCTGGGAATCATTCCCTTGATAACCGAGGCTATCTGGTTAATTCCGGTAATGGTATGCATCTACAGGGCTGGACAGCAGATTCGGCAACCGGGGCCATCAGTACTGAGGGAGATCTGGAGGATATCCGCATACCCATGGGAGATATAATGGGGGCTGAAACAACAAACTATATGGATTTTTCTGGAAATTTGGACTCTGATGCGGAGATAGGAGAAGTTTATCAAACTGCGGTTTCGGCTTATGATGAATTTGGTTCTCGCCACGAAGTGGTTTTGAATTTTGAAAAGACTGCTAACAATGAGTGGGAACTGACTATGGATAACGATGGTTCTTTCGAAATAGATCTGATTGTTGGTGATGCAATTTCTCTTGAGTTTGAGGAAGGTAGACTGCAGTTGGTTAATGGTGAGGATTTGGACACCGGAGGGCTGATTGCTAACATCGATTTATTTAATTTTGATAATGGGGCCAGCGATATAAATGAACTGGATATTCTGTTGGAAAACATAACCCAGTTTTCCGGTGCATCTTCAGTTGAAGCCAGTGATCTGGATGGAAACAATATGGGCTCCTTACAGTCGTTTACCATTGATGAAGATGGAGTGGTTGTAGGAACCTATACCAATGGAGTGACCCGGAACCTGGCTCAGGTTGGACTGGCCAATTTTAACAATGCAGACGGCCTGCTTAAAGAAGGAGACACCCTGTTTTCAGAATCAATAAACTCCGGGATTCCGCAGATTGGTAGAGCAGGAACAGCAGGCCGGGGGGATTTGCGAACCGCCTCCCTGGAAATGAGCAATGTGGACCTGGCCGAGGAATTTTCCAACATGGTAATTACCCAGCGTGGTTATCAGGCAAATTCCCGCATTATTACCACGGTTGATCAGATGCTGCAAGAACTGGTAAATATGGGACGGTAATAAAACAGGGGAGGGCTGGCCATAATGTTAAAACTTACTCGTTTTGATGGCAGCCAGATAGTAATTAATGTGGATTTAATTGAATTTGTTGAAAAAACACCCGATACAGTAATTTCCCTTTCCTCCAGCCGCAAGATCCTGGTGCGGGAAAGTGTGGATGAAGTAATCGAAAAGACCGTTGAGTTCAAAAGGAAGATTTTTTCCGGGGAAGGGTGGGGCTGATGGACCTGGGAACCTTGATTGGCCTGATTGTAGGCATAACATTAATCGGTGGAGCTATTATCCTGGAAGGCGACGCCTACATGTACGTCAGCATGACCTCGCTGATGATTGTTCTGGGGGGAACCCTGGCCGCAACCATGGTCAGTT
>PUNE01000154.1 GCA_003551665.1 Halobacteroidaceae bacterium | reverse complement strand
GCGGGGAATTTGAGGATCGCGAATTCGGAGATCACCACCTGGCCGCCCCGGACTCGGGCGCGGAATATTTAAAGCTATGCTACCTGCCGCGGTTAAACATATGGCTTTATTGGCGAATACCGGACCCGGAGGAGGCCGGCAGTTATATACACCGGATGGCCGTATATACCTTAAAACAGGAGGCCGATCGCTATTTAAAGAGCGGCAGCATGAGTTACCGCCAGGACACGCCGGTGGTCAATTTAAGGTTGGTTTTAGAAAACCCGCTCGGAATTATAACGCCCGAGGAGAGCGATCAGATCGAGCAGGCCAGCGCATTCCCAGGGACCCGGATCAGCTTATTTTATAGCGCCGGGGACAGCGCCCGGATCGGCCTGGGAATATATTATACGGATCGTATAAATTACGAGGTCGGCAGCCCCACGGTTAATGTTGAGGCCAGGAACGCCAGCGGAAAATTATTAAACGATCAGAGTTTTGACGAGGATCACACGTTCGGGGACCTGCAGGTCGAATTAATAGAGGGCGAATGGTTAGGGGAAGGGGATGGGACATCGAAATTATTTTCACTTGAAAACGCCCCGGCCCAGGCCGTTCAAATTTATATAAACGGAACGCAGCAGACGGTCCATGATGATTACGAGATCAGCCGGAAAACAGGCGCGATCGTTTTCGTAGAGGCCCCCGGGGAAGGAGAAGAGATCACGGCGGACTACACCTACGAGCGCTATGAAAAGGCCAGCATAACATATATAGCAGAACAGATAATGGAGGAGGCCGGGATCGTTAATTATGCCGTAGAGAGCAGCGCGATCGAGGTCGCGCTCCGGTTCCCACCCGAGATGCCAATATTAACCGGATTGCAGGAGGTTTTAAAACTAACCGATGCCTGGCTAATAAAAGAGACCAGCGCCGGGACGGTTTTGATCGGCAGCCCTACATACCACCGCTTTTTACCGGGGACATACGGATTTCACAGGAACCGGGATATATTCAGCCGGGAGGTTATAAGGGAAGATCGGGAGGTTTTCAGCCGGGTTTGTGTTTGGGCCGATGAGTACCAGGAAACCCGGGAGCGCGGGGTCGAGCGGGTCCTGGCCGTAGATGTAGACGTTAACGTCACCAGCGAAATCAATACCGACGTTACCGTGGACGTTGAAGGCACCGACTACAGCGGCACCGGATACCAGGAGGCAGCCAGCGGCAGCGGGACCGGGACCGGGCAGGCAAAGGAAACCGTTATTGAAGAATACCAGGTCACGATACCGGCAATTCACGCCTACGCGGACGTTGATTTTTTAGAGGGCTGGAACTTACCGAGCAAAAAGACCCTTTATGTTCAGGTCGCGGAAGGAACCACCGAGGCCGAATGCCAGGCCCTGGCCGATCAGGTAGCAGCCAGGATCGCGAACGTCGGTGTGGTTGAAAGTTTTTCAGGACCATTCCGGCCGCAGATCCAGCCCGGGGACCAGGCCAGCATCTGGGAGCCCGGCAGGCCCGGGCGGCTTTTAGGATTAATTACCGAGGTGCGCCTCGATTTTGGGGAACCCGGTTTTTATACCAGCTTTACGGTCGACAGCGGCGGGGTTATTAGAAAACCGGCCATTAAGGACCTGATCGACCAGATCGCTGGCAGGAGAGAACTCAGCACCGCGATCAGGAGGTTAGATCTTGAAGAGGAGGAAGGCGAATAAAGAAAAGGCAATGCCAGGGGGGGTACTATGCCGGAGGAAAACAACAAGAAGAAGAACGGCCAGTGGTATACAAACCAGGAAATTTACGAAATGATTTTTGCAGAAGGCGGGCTACGGGACCAGTTAAAGGACCTGGCCAAAACATTATGCAAGACTCGGGA
This sequence comes from Halobacteroidaceae bacterium, assembly GCA_003551665.1. Lineage (GTDB taxonomy): Bacteria > Bacillota > Halanaerobiia > B1SED10-174 > B1SED10-174 > T1SED10-26. The sequence continues at coordinate 4,295 of PUNE01000154.1, read as the reverse complement.
GGAGTTAGAAAAATATAGCCAGGATATTCACGGGGAAAACGGGCTGCGGGAAACAATAGAGGAGTGCAAGGCAAAAATAGAGGAGCAGGAAAGCGAAAAGGAAACCGCGGGAGCCATAGAAGCGCGGCTCGCTGAAGCTGAAGAGGAAAGGAGGAAAAGAGAGGAGGCGCGATTTAAACGAATTATTAAGCTAATGGCGGCAGGCGGGACGTTAGTTGCCGGAGCCGCCGCAGCCGCAACCTTTGTGGTTGTGCATATTATAGGATCGGGAGGAGGTTAGAAAGTGATGGAAACAGTTTTAATCGCAGCGGGCCACGGCGGACCGGACCCGGGGGCGGTAGCAAATGGGCTCCGGGAAAAGGACCTCACCCTGGCCACGGCGCTGGCCTGCCGGGACCGGTTAGAAAACAATTATACTGGGCACCATATAGTGATGACCAGGGAAACCGATGTCAGGATCAGCCTACCGGCACAAAGGAACCTGGCCGCAAAAGTAGACGCGGACCTGCTGGTCGAAATTCATTATAACCATAACGGGCCCACGGCTACCGGTTTAGAAACCTTTATATGGCACGGGGAAGTGTTCGAGGCAACAAAAAGGAACCAGAGGAAAATACACAACAACGCCATGGATTTTGTGGAGCAATACGGGATACCGGACCGGGGCATGAAAACCGGCAATTATTTTTTACCGCGGGAGGCGCCCTGCTCGGTTGTGCTGGTTGAAGGAGGTTTTATAAGCAACCCGAGGGAGGCGGCCATATTAGGGCGGCCAGAATTCCAGCAGGGCCTGGGCTTTGCGATCGCGGACGGGATCGCGGAAGCGCTCCGGCTGCCGGCCAAAAAGCCGCCGGCGGCGGATGAACCATGGCCACCCAAAGTGCCGATCCCTAAAATAATCAGGATCGTCGGGGTTATGGTAGACGGGAAGCGCCGGAACGACCTGGTCGGATTTTACGCAGACAACGGGAGGACCCTGCTGCCGATGTTAGACGTCGGGAACGTAGCAGGCGTCAAGGTTGAAGGCAAAGGCGATCATATAGCGATCACCACCGGGAAAGCAAAATAAAAGAGGGAGGAGGCGGCGGCAGGCCATGCGGTTTATATTAATAACGTTATTGATAATAATGTTGTTAGCACCGGCAGCCCAGGCAGTAAACAGGACCGTCACCCTGGAGGCCGATGGCCGGATCGATCTGGACACGGCCAGCAGCAACGAAAACACCCAGGCCGGAGCCAGGATCAAGGGCGACGGCGGGGTCGAATATAGCAATGATACCAGCATAAGCCGGACCGGAGCCAGGGCCAATTACCAGGTCCAGGGCCAGAGCAGCGAAAACACATTAAGGCCGCTGGAAATAACCACGGCCATGATTACAGGAAACGGCAACGGGGGCCATTATATTCACGCCCTCCAGGTTGCCCCGAGCCCAGGGGACGGCGCCTCGCTGGAAGTATTATACGACGTAACCACGGATCCCTTTTTAGAATTGATCGTGGAGGCGAAAGCGGTTTTGACCGGCGGGACGTTTAGAAATTACGTGGACATAAAGAGCCCGAGGGGCCTCACACTAAGAGAGGCGATCCGGGTCCTCGGCCAGGTATATTATACGGAAACAATGACAATCACCGAGCCGGAGCCAGCAGCCGAATAATAAAAGAACCCGAGAAAGGAGGGAAGCAGGATGCCTACCAAAAAAGACAAAAAGCCGATTTATAAGCTGAAGGAGTTTTGGGTCCCAGTAATTACCGGCCTCGCAGCAGGGGCCGCGGTAGCATTAAATTACGGCCTGGGCCTGGACCTGCCCGCGGAATACATAGCAGCAGGAGCCTTCGCAGTTTTGGGCCTCATTTTAGGTATAGACTTCGGAAAAGACAAAAACGCTCACGATTAAAACAACCCAGGAGACCACTCAGCGCCTGCGCCCGGGAAACCGGGCGCCTTTTTATTAAGGAAATTGTTACGATTTCTTAACAAAGATTTAATATTTGCATAACAAAAAAATGCCCAAAAAGGGGCTTTTTTTATGCATTTTACCTTATTTGTGCTTGACACACGTGCGCACGCGTGCTATAATTGATTTGCAAGACAGAGAGAGGCAAGAAGGAAAGACAAGAACCGACGCTCTAAGAAAACCGAAGCAGCCCAGAGCCCGAAAGCCTCAAGGCCCGGCCACCGCGAAAGCGGAGGGGAGCAGGAACCCAGAAAGCCCGGGGAGGAACCGAGGGGGGCGGCCAGAAAACCGCGAAAGCGCGGCGGGAAGCAACCCGATACAACGAGGGCCTGGGGACCCGGCAAAGCCGGGGACCGCGCGAAGAGGCCGCACGAACCGAGAAGGGCTGCAGTAGCAGGGGAGCCGGAGCCGGACAGGGAGTGACCCTGAAGAGGCTCGCAACAAGGCAACGAACCAACAGGGCAGCTAAAGACGGACCGGGGCAAGGCGGAAGAGCCGGCAGGAACCCAGGGGCAAGGCCCATAAGCCTGACGAAAAAAACCAAGATTTTATAATTATCCATTTAGCGCCGGACTGCTAACACAGAGCCCGGCGCTACAGGATGGTTATTAAATTTTAAATATATAAAAAGGAGCGAAAAGAAAATGACTAAAATCAACATGAAGGACCAGACGATCGGGATCGAGATTGAGATGACCGGAATTACCCGGAAGCAGGTTGCCGAGGTTATAGCAGAACAAACCGGCGGCAGCATTTACTGGAAGGCCGGCGGCGGCGCCAGAGTAACAGAGCCGGACGGCAGGGTCTGGGACGTAAAATACGACATAAGCATTAAAGCACACTACCGCCCGGCACCAGGCCGGAAAATGGTTAAACTCGCAGCCCACGACAGCCGCACCTGCGAATGGAGCCCGGAGATCGCCTCGCCGATATTAACCTACGATGATATCCCCAGGCTGCAGGAGTTAGTCAGGGCACTTTTTAAAGCAGGGGCCCGGAGCAGCGCGGACCTCGGCTGCGGGATCCACGTTCACGTCGGCGCCGACAAGCACGACGCCAGGAGCCTGCGGAATTTAGTTAATCTTATTTATAGCAAGCAGGAACTGCTTTACGAAGCGCTGCAAGTTAACCAGGCCAGGGAAAGCAAATACGCCAAAAAAACCAAAAAGCATTTTACCGACAATCTCAACAAAGTTAAGCCGGCACAAATAACAGGCATCGGCAAGCGCCTGGACTACGACGGGATCGACCGCTACTACGGTTTAAATTTAAGAGCAATATGGAAAATAAAAACCGTAGAGTGGCGCCTTTTTAACGGAACCCTGCACGCGGGCGAAATTAAAACCTATATTCAACTCGCGCTCGCAATTAGCGCCCAGGCAATAAACCAGAGGAGCGCCAGCGCCCGGATTCACCAAACAGACAACAAAGCCTACACCTTCCGCTGCTGGTTATTAAGGCTCGGCCTCAACGGAGACGAATTCAAAACCGCCCGGGGCCATTTATTAAAGCACCTGCCCGGTAACAAAGCATGGCGCAACGCGGCATAATAAAACAAAGGGCCCGGGGCCGGAAAAAGCCCCGGGCCCAGACGCAAAGAGATACCCGGAGCCTGCGGGCCCGGGCGAACGCGGACAAAGCGCCGCGCTGGCCTGGACCCGCACCGCGGGAAAATATAAAGGGAGGCAAAAGAAAATGAAAATGCACCAGGTTTTTAAGAAGGTAAACAAGGCAGCCGGCCAGGTTGCCCAGGCGATTGAAAGCGGATATTTTAGGGCGGAAAACCCGGAGAAGCTGGACCACTTGATCGCGCTGGCCAGGGGCCTCGCGGAAGCATACCAGGCGCCGGTGCCCGAGGTAATCCACCGGCCGGACCGGGTCCCCCGGGGGGCATTCGCCTGCTACAACCCAGGACAGCAGAAAATATTTTTAAAGAACTTTTCGATCGTATCATTCCTGCACGAATTCAGGCACCACCTGCAGCACGCCGGGAACGTTAAGATCGTAAAGGATAAGGAGCACGACGCCCAGGCATGGGCCTGCAGCGTTTATTTTAAAGCAAAGCCGCAAATGTTTAAAAAGGCCGCCGGCGCCGGCAGAATTATGGGAGTCAGCGCGGCGAACCTTTAAGCAGCAGCCCGGGCCCGCGGCCTGGGTTCAGCGACCGGGGCCCGGCCGTTGAACTGAGACCGCGGCAGCGGATTAATTAAGAGGAGGGAAAGGAAATGATCGCAAAGCTTCAAAAGGGCGACGTTATGGAGAACCAGGGAAGGCGTTACGTTATGGTCGGCCGCTGGAACGCCGCAGTGGTTTTGGCATCAGCAAACCCGGTCAGCGAAT
>PUNE01000013.1 GCA_003551665.1 Halobacteroidaceae bacterium | reverse complement strand
CAGCAGTTAAGCCCTCCAGCGCCCATGGTACTGCGGGAGAAATCCTGTGGGAGAGTAGGTCGCTGCCGGATACTTTCTTTACTCCCCCGGACCTTTTAAGGACGGGGAGTTTTTATTTTCCACATTTTTCTGAAGGGGAAAAGGGGGTACTGGTGAATACAATAGCAGCAGGGGAATTTGCTTTTAAGAAAGGATGATAAAGTTGATTGAAATAAAGGGGCTTTCCAAAAGTTATAACCGGGGAGAAATAAAGGCAGTGGCAGATCTGGACCTTAATGTAAAATCGGGAGAGATATTTGGTTTCCTGGGGCCCAACGGGGCGGGAAAAACCACCACAATAAAGATGATGGTAGGTCTTCTAAAACCAGATAAAGGAAGTGTTTCTATTGGGGGTTTTGATATTAAGGAAAGTCCAATAGAGGTTAAAAAAAGAATAGGTTTTGTTCCTGATCAACCCGAGGTTTATGAAAAACTTACAGGGATTGAGTACCTTGATTTTATGGCGGATGCTTACGGAGTTTCCCGAGAAGATAGATTACCGAGGATGGAAAAATTGTTGGAAACCTTCCAGATGGAAAATTCCGTTTACGACCTGATCCAGAGTTATTCTCATGGAATGCGACAAAAAATAATTTTAATTGGCTCTCTTCTTCACGAACCCGAGGTAATTATAATGGATGAACCAATGACGGGTCTGGATCCCCGGTCATCCCATGCTTTGAAGGAAATGATGAAAGAAAAATGTGAAGAAGGAAAGGTTATGTTTTTTTCCACTCACGTTTTGGAAGTTGCAGAAAAATTTTGCCACCGGGTGGGGATAATAAACAAAGGAAAGTTAATTGCCCTGGGAACCCTTGAAGAATTACAAAAGGTAGCCCAGAGAAGATCTTCTTTAGAAAATATATTCCTGGAGCTGACCGGATCATGAGGTGGAGGCCTTTCTGGAACTTAGTCAAACTAAATATTAAAATAACCTTCGGTTTTTCGGCCTGGCTATATTACTTTCGGAAAAGGGATCGCCGTTTTTGGGGAGGACTTGGAATTTTTGCCATTATTCTTATTTCAATAGCACCCCTCTTTTACCTTTACCTCCGCCTTGTCCAGGAGACTACCCGGGGTCTTGCAGGTACTGGCCTGGAAAGTGTGATTATTACCTCAGGAGCAATTATAGCTTCAATCCTTGTTTTGGTCCTGGGAATTGCTTACGTTATTTCTGCCTTTTATTTCGCCAACGACCTGGATTTTCTGGTTAGCCTGCCTTTTAAACCTGCTGAAATTCTGGGAGGGAAATATGTAGGTGTTTTAATTTCCGAATACCTGACAATAGCGCCTTTTTTTATTCCACCTGTTGTAGTTTATGGGTTAAATATTGATGGAGGTCTTTTTTACTGGCTCTTTTTTGCCCTGATCTTTCTTTTTTTGCCCGTAATACCCCTTGTGTTTGCCTCCCTGGGAGTTATGGTTTTAATGTCCCTGACCAATTTGGGTCGGAAAAAAGATTTATTGCGTCTTTTGGGTATGATATTGATCCTGGTTATTGTAATGGTGGCTAATTTTTATTTGACAAGACTCCCTGAAGGAGAAGAAATGGAATTTATCATGGGTATAATGGAGGATCCGGAGGGTTTGATAGCCTTCACAGGCAGGACTTATCCTCCTTCCATCTGGATAACCCGGGCTTTAACTGCAGAAGGATGGGGCAGCAGGTTAATAAATTTACTTCTTTTCTCAGGTGTTTCCTTTTTGGGCTTTGGTGTATTAATGGTGGGAGCAGATCGACTTTTCTTCCAGGGGCTCATTGGAGGCCAGGAAATCTCAGCCGGGAAAAAGATCACCCCGGGGCTTCTGGAAAAGAAGGTAAGAGCAAGAAACCCCATTGTTAGTATTGCGTTTAAGGAAATAAAGATATTAATTCGGGTTCCAATTTATCTTTTCAACAGTATTTTTATCCTGATTATTGCTCCTATTGCTCTGTTTTTTCCCCTTATAATAGGGGCGGGAGGGGTTAGTATAGACGAATATATTAAACTGGTTGATCCGGAATTATTGTTCCTGGGTGGAGTGGGCTTTTTTGGCCTTATGACTCTTTTTGGGCCAGCCCTTTCCAGTTCAATTTCTCGGGAGGGCAAATTATTCCGGATTTCCCAGTTGATCCCTATCCCCCCCAACCAGCAACTGCTGGGGAAAATCCTTTCAGGGTATCTGGTTTCTTTTTTGGTTATTCCGATTGTTTTCCTGGCTGCAATTTTGTATATTCCCTGGACATTGGGAGAAATAATTCTCATCTCTCTGCTGGGGCTTTTATTATCCCTACCCCTGATGTCTTTCAGTCTATTGCTTGACCTTTTAAGGCCCTATTTTACCTGGCAGAATCCCCAACAGGCAATCAAGCAAAATATGAACGTGCTTTTTGCGATGATTGGAGGCTTCCTTTTTTTAGCAGGCCTGGGATGGAGCTCTATGCAGCTTCTTGAAACAGGACTGTCTTTGGGCTGGGTGAATTTCCTTATTGGAGTGGTCTCCCTAATTCTGGGAGGAATTATTATGCTTATAATGTTCAGGATAGCTCCTTCTCGCTACCAAAACATAAGCGTGTAATGAAAAAAAGTCCCGTTTCTTGCGGGACTTATTTTTTTTGTGGTAATATTAGGTGGTGAGGTGAAGAAGAAGATGGCAAATAATTTTTTGGTTTTTCTGGGAACAGGGGGCTCTCGCCATGTAATGGCCGAACAGCTTCGATCAACAGGGGGGACCTATTTTGAACTGGAAGGGGAGAGAGGGATTTTTGATCCCGGGCCGGGTGCTCTTGGCCAGCTGATAAAAAACAAACCACCTCTTAACCCGGAAAACTTATCGACAATTATTTTAAGTCATGGTCATATTGACCACTGCAATGATGTTAACCTGATAATTGATTCCATGACCAGGGGAGGCCTCAAAAAGAAAGGCACACTTTTTGCCCCGGGGGAAATTATTGAGGGAAAAAACCAGGTTCTGTTTAACTACCTGAAGCCTTTTTTGTTTTCCATAGAAAAGCTAAAACCCTGTAAGCAGTACTCGGTTGGGGAGTTAAACTTTTCCACTTCGGTTCTTCATCAGCATGGGATGGAAACCTATGGTTTTTCTTTTTTCCTGGAAGATGGGAAACTTTCTTTTATCACCGATACTTCCCTTTTTCCGGGATTGGACGAATATTACAGTAATTCCCGCTGGCTTGTTCTAAATCTGGTTCTGGAAAAAAACTGCGGAAATGCCCAACACCTGGATATAAAAGAAGCAGAGGAACTTTTAAAAAAAATCCAGCCTGAGGTGGCAGTAATTACCCATTTTGGGAGAAAAATACTCAGAAAAGGCCCGGAAAAAGTTGCTGATTATTTAGAAAAAGAAACGGGAATAAAAAAAGTCATAGCAGCACAGGATGGGGGAAGGTTTGATTTGAAATAAGTTTAGGAAAAAAGTCGAAGCCTCGGGAGTTCAAAGAGTCAAAAAATCTTGACCTGGGAATACTTTTCTGGTATATTAAGTTAAGAACTGAATAGAAATGTCTTCAGGGCGGGGTGAAATTCCCCACCGGTGGTATAGCCCACGAGCTCAAAATTGAGTTGACCCGGTGTGATTCCGGGGCCGACGGTAATAGTCCGGATGGGAGAAGACATCTTTTTTCTGCCCTGAATATTATTCGGGGCAATTTTTTTTAGGAGGGCTGCTTAGATGAAGAATGTAAACAAACTTGCTTTGGGTGGAATCTTGAGCGGAATATCGGTTATGCTGGCAATCTGGATTCACTTCCCCATAATTCCGGGAGCTGGCTTTTTGCTATATGACCCCGCTGATGTACCAATCCTGATTGGTGGCTTTATGCTGGGTCCAGCTGTTGGGGCTGCAATGGCGTTCATAGTTTCGGTAATAATGGCTGCTGTTACGGGGCAGGGAGGCCCGATTGGAGCTTTAATGCACTTCTTGTCAACAGGAACTCTGGTCATACTGGCAAGTTATATTTACCTGAAAAATAGAACCCGAGTGGGAGCTGTAAAAGGCATGATAGCGGGGAGTATAGGAATGGTTGTAATTATGGTAATTGCCAATTTAATCCTTACTCCTATTTATATGGGGGTCCCCCGAGAAGTTGTAATAGGAATGCTCCTGCCAGCGATTATTCCTTTTAATCTTTTGAAGGCAGGGATTAATTCTGCGTTTACTTTCCTCATTTATAAAAAAGTCAGTGGTTTTTTAAAAAACGTTGCTGAATAATAAAAACCCCACGCTGGGCGTGGGGTTTTAATATTCAAAAAGGAATAAACCTTTATCTGGGGAAACCAGTCCCAGATAAGGGGCTGCAACTTCAATCAGTGTGGTATTCTCAATTTCAAGGGTTATCTCAGGGACAGGATTGGCGGGTGAAAGCAGGGAAAAATATTCTACCCCTTTTTCCCGGCTTAAAACCAGCAGTCTCCCATCTCTGATGGTAAAGCTGTTGGGCCCAGGATGATCCAGATGCAAGGGGTTTTTCTCGTCAAGGGTTTGGTGACTGGAATAATCAAAGATCTTAATCTGTCCTCTTTCCTCAGAAGAAAACCTCTGGCCGACGTATAAATGATTATTATAATAGTCAATGGCGGAAGGGGGGGTGGGCAACTCTACTTCAGTAATTTTTGTAGGGTTGTGGGGGCTGGAAATATCATATGCACCCAGATAGGGGTCCCCCCCGGCAAAAAGGATTTCATTTTCGGGATCGATAGCAATTTTCGTAACGGATTCCCCCTGGGAAAACAGGAGAAGATTAACTGGCTGAGCTGGGTCGATGCAATCAACTATCCATATGCCCCCGCCTCCAGAAGCAACAAAGGCCATGTTCCTGTGAATAGCGATATCCTGAGTCCAGCCTTTTTTATAATCCGGCCTGTTATCGGGATAGGGGAAGGGGAGAAACCCGGTGAATTCCATATTACCAGGGGTATCCTTGTTAACTGTTGCTATCCCGATTCCCGTGGCAATAAACAGGTGGTGGTCATTTTTGGCAATTGCCTGTCCCATGCCCGGGATTTCCTCCCAGCTCAGGGGGCTGAATAAATCTTCGTCATTGCGGTTCAGGTTTAGTTCCCAGATCCGCTCAATTCCACTGGCAAGGAAGGCCCGTTCTTGACCGAGGACAATTGCTTCAATTCGTTGGGGGTATTCCAGTTTTGCAACTTCCTTGATTGCAGGCAGGCTGGAGATATCAAGCAGCAGGACCCCTTCAATACCGGAAATAACTGTTGCTTTTTCCCCCGAAAGGTTCATGAAGCTTTTCTCGGGGCCGATCCGATCAGAAAAAGGCAACTCAAGGGAGAGTTTTTCTTTAATCTCATTATTTTGAAGGAAATAAAGGCCTTCTTTTCCTGCAGCGATTACTCTATCGTTTTCTGCCCGAACAGTGTGAATAAAATCATCCCCGAAGTCATCTGTTGAGAATGATTGTAGGAAATCTATCCGGACTGGATTGGAAATATCATAGAGGGCCAGTCCTCCATGCCCGTCGGCAACATAAAGAATATTACCCGATACAGCAAGGTCTTTTATGTGGTTCCCCCGGTTAATAGTTGCAAGGTGACGTTGTTCGGGGAATTCCTTTTCCTCTCCGGGTATGTCTTCCATTTCTTCGGGGAGTATTATTTCATCATGCGGGTCTTCATCTTCTTCTAAATCAAGGATAACCCTTTCCATATCATCTTCGGGTTCTTTAAGGTCAATTACAAAAAGGCTGGGTGCAGCCAGCCCGTCAATTAGAAAGATTGTATTATTCCGGAAAAAGGTTTTCCATATTGCACTCTGGGCCTGGATAAAAAGATCTTTTTCCAGGGTGTCTTTTTTTAGGACATAAAGACCATCCAGTCCTGCGGAAACAAAAAGGCGCTCTTCTGTAACCTGGATGTGCCATATATCACTGGACTGGGTCCATTTTTTGCTTGGCGGAGATCCAATTTCCCCGCGCGGAAAAACAAAAAGACCTCCCCCGTGACTGCCAGCGAAGAGTTTTTCTTCGTCCGTTTTAATAGAAGTTACCGGCTCGGGAAGGGAATAATTTCCTTCATAATAATATGAGCCATCTGAGGTGATGGCGAAAATGAGAATATGGTTGCCGCTGCCAAGATATATAAAATCTTCTGCATTATGAACAATTTGGGCTTCGCTGAAAGGCCAAAAGGATGAAAGGGGAAGCTCGAAATCCATTTCTTCTCCCGGAAGGGCGTTAATCGTTTGAGAAGTTAGTAATAGAAAGAACAAAAAAAATACAAGAGAAGTCTTATTCATCTGCAAAGACCCCCTGGGATCAGGTTTTTTCAAGACACTGAGAACATGTTCCAAAAAAATCCGCATTATGACCGGAAATCTGGTGGGGGTTTTTTTCTGAGATCATTGTATCAAGGTCTTCCTGATACGAACCGTTTAGATCGAAAACTCTCTTGCATTCAAGACAATTAAAATGGTAATGCTGCCTGGGATTGCCGTCATAACGTTTAAATTTGTTGTTGATATTGATTTCCTGTACTTCGCCGGAATCAGTAAGAACATTTAGGTTTCGATAGATTGTTCCCAAACTGACATGGGGGATTTTTTCCCGAACCTCTAAATAGAGCTCCGAGGCTGTTGGATGATCCTTCCTGCTTTTAAGGATGTCTAAAATTGTTTTGCGTTGTTTGGTCATCCTTTTCTGGGTCATTATTAGGTCCGCACCTCCTTCTAAGGGCCTGGAGTAAGTTTTAAGTTAGCACAACCCAATGTGAATGTCAAGTTAATACCCTCGGGACTCTCTTTTTCCCTCGGTATATTCACCTTATTGAATAAAAGAAATTGTGTATAAATAAGTTAGCCTTTATCTTCGTTAAAAAGAAATACCGCAAATAACTATCACCCAATTACCAGGAAGATAGAAAAGGTTTGGTTTTCCTTTTTGGAAATCCTTTTAGTTTATTGCACATAATAAAATATTGGGTGAAAGAAGGCATCGGGTGCTTTTCCGCTGAATAAATAATAAATGTCGGAAAAACAAACAAGACCAAAAGGGGAGACAAATATGGCGAAAAAGGAATTAGGGCTTGTATTTGGTGGGAAATCCCTGGAACATCCCATTTCAGTTATGTCAGCAAAATCAATTATCAAAGAAATTGATCGAGAAAAATACAACGTTATCCCGATTTGGATTACTCCCGAGGGGCAATGGTACGGCCCGTGGGTAGCGGAGAAGGTTCTCCAGGGGAAGGAAACCTCTGCAGACAGGGAAAACGAAGTGTTCATTGCCAGGAGAGATGGAGTTCCCGCTCTCTGTTATGTAGAAAATGATAATAAATCTTTTCCTCTTGATATTGTATTCCCCGCCCTTCATGGCCCATTTGGGGAAGATGGCACTATCCAGGGTTTGTTTGAAACAATTGGAGTTCCCTATGTTGGTTCAGGGGTTATTGCTTCGGCTCTGGGTATGGACAAAGGTTTCATGAAGGAAATTTTTGCCCGGAAGGGCCTCCCTCAGACCGAGTATTATATAGTAGAAAAAGAAAATTGGAGAACTGACCCGGAGACAGGTTTGCTGGAGGCAATAAAGAACATCGGTTTCCCTTCCTTTGTTAAGCCTGCAGCCCTGGGTTCCAGCATGGGAATAGCAAAAGCAAAAAATCGGCAAGAGCTGGGCCAGGCAATCGAAAATGCCATGGAGATGGGGCAAAGGGTTCTCGTGGAAAAGATGGTTTCTGGTAGGGAACTTGAATGTAGTGTTCTGGGCAATGAGAGACCGATGGTTGCAGGGCCAGGAGAGGTAGTATCCCATAGAGATTTTTATGATTACCAGGCTAAATATACTGAGGGAGAAGCTGATTTGATTTTTTTCCCGGACATTCCCAAAAAAGATGCCGAAAAAAGTAGAGAGTTAGCTCTCCAGGCTTTTCAGGCTCTTGGATGCAGGGGAATGGCCCGTGTTGATTTCTTTTATCCTTCCCCCGGGCAGATTTTGATAAATGAACTTAACACCATACCCGGCTTCACCCAGTTCAGCATGTATCCCAAACTTCTTATTGAGGAAGGAATAGAATTCAGTAAGCTGATTGATATTTTAATTGAGCTTGCCCTGGATGTTCGACAGGGGATTTAAAAAATCGAACGTATGTGCTATAATGGTTTCAGGGGTGATTTGGATGGCGGGATTAAAGATAATTCATGTCGATATGGATGCTTTTTTCGCAGCAATTGAAATAAGGGATAACCCCGAGCTTGTAGGGAAACCGGTAATAATTGGGGCCAGCAATCCGCAGCAGCGCGGTGTTGTTTCAACAGCTTCTTATGAGGCGAGGAAGTTTGGTGTAAGGTCTGCAATGCCCCTTGTAGAAGCTTACCGGCGCTGCCCTGATGGAATTTTTCTGGATGGGAACATGAAAAAATATGAGACGGTTTCCCGGGATTTAATGATAGTTCTATCTTCTTTTACTCCTCTTGTTGAACCCCTATCTCTGGATGAAGCCTTTTTAGATATTTCTGGCTGTGAGAGGCTTTTCGGTTCTCCGGAAGAAATAGCAAAAAAAATAAAGCGAGAAATAAGGAGAGAGCTGGGTCTTGTTGCATCTCTGGGAGTAGCACCCAACAAATTCCTGGCAAAACTGGCTTCGGATCTGGAAAAGCCAGACGGCCTTGTTATTATTACTCCAGATAGAATACGGGAAGTTCTTGATAATCTCCCTGTGGAAAGGCTGTGGGGAGTTGGTGAAAAAACCGAGTCCATTTTAAAAGAAAGAGGAATTAATTATATTGGTCAGGTTGCCCGCATGGAAATGAAATTTTTAGAGGGGCAGCTGGGAAGCACGGGACGTTTACTCTGGCATCTGGCTCAGGGGATTGATGATCGGCCTGTGGAGCCTTTACATGAAGTTAAATCAGTGGGGAGAGAGCATACGTTTCTGAAAGATATACAGGACCATGAATATCTGGTAGCGGTTCTCTGTTCACTGGCTGAAGATGTTGGCAGGCGACTCCGCAAAATAGGTCTGGGGGGTAGAGTAATTACTTTGAAACTTCGCTTTAAGAATTTCAAAACCATTACCAGGCGAAAAACCCTTGCAGAAAAGACCTGTTGGGGGACTGATATTTTTAAAGCAGGAAAGGAAATACTTCGGGAACAGGACCTGAAAGGGTCATATATAAGGTTGATAGGCATCTCGGTTTCAGGCTTGGGGAAAATAAAAAGTAATCAACCAAAATTGTTTTCTTCGGAAAAAAGAAAAAAAGAAGAACAAATGGTTGCCACCCTGGATAAATTAAAAAATAAATTCGGGGAGAGTATTATCGGTCCTGCAAGACTATTAGAACTGGAAAAAGATAAATAATAAGACGGGGAGATGTAAAATGGATAAACCGGGAAGCCCCCCTTTTTAAAAGGGTTTCCCGGGTTTTTGTTTTTTCGAAAACAAGGAAAAATCCTTTGTGGATTTAAACCGGCAAAAAAATAATGAAAAAAAGTTACATTTTTTTGCTGGGAAAGAAGGAGAAATTTGCTGGGGGGAGAATATAGCAAATAAGTGGTGCAAAGTGGTAGAAAGTGGGGGGAAGGGGAAACAGGTGAAAGGGCGGTGGCTGAAAATGTTCATGGGTGAATACAGACATGCCATGGATGAAAAAGGAAGAGTAATTATGCCCGCTCGTTTCCGGGACACTCTGGGGGAAAAGTTTGTAATAACCAGAGGCCTGGATAACTGCCTTTTTGTTTACCCCGTGGAGGAATGGAAAAGCCTTGAGGAAAAATTAAAGAACCTTCCCCTGACACGCCAGGATGCACGTGCTTTTGTCCGTTACCTTTTATCAGGAGCTGCCGAATGCGAATTTGACAAACAGGGGCGGATTTCTGTTCCCAATAATTTACGGGATCACGGGTTAATTCAAAAGGATGTGGTTATTATTGGTGTTGCAGACAGGATTGAACTTTGGAGCAAGGAGAAGTGGGAAGAATACCTGAGTAAGGCCAAAGATTCCTACGAAGAAATTGCTGAAACCATGGACGAACTGGGAATTTAAGGCCGAGGGGGCAGTGAAATGAGTGAATTCCACCGGCCAGTGTTAGTACAGGAGGTCCTGCATTATCTGGGAGGGGTCAGTGGCTATATTCTGGATGGAACCATCGGTGGTGGAGGACATAGCAAAGCGCTCCTGGAACAAAATGCTAATCTACATATTATTGGTATAGATAAGGATCCCCAGGCACTGGAGCAGGCAAAAAAAAACCTGGGATCTCTAAGCAGAAGGGTTAGGTTTTTCCAGGGAGATTTTAAGGATTTTTCCGTTTTTCTCGAAGAAACAGGATTAAGAAGACTTGATGGAATTTTGCTGGACCTGGGAGTTTCATCCTATCAGCTGGATACCCCGGAAAGAGGTTTCAGCTATCACGCCCAAGGTCCCCTGGACATGCGTATGGATCCCACAGAGGGGAAGACCGCTGCAGACCTGGTCAATGACCTTTCCACACATGACCTGGCCCGAATTTTTAAAGAATATGGAGAAGAGCGGTGGGCCAAAAAAATTGCCCGGATAATTGAGAGCAGGAGAAATGAAAAGAAAATCGATACAACCTCAGAACTGGTGGACATAATTAAAAGTGCTGTTCCTCACGATCCGGGTGGGCACCCTGCAAGAAGGGTTTTTCAGGCTCTCCGGATAGCAGTAAATAATGAATTGCAGGGTCTGGGTAGAGCGATAGAAAAGATGATTGATTTTCTCAACCCCATGGGTAGGATTGGGATCATTACCTTTCATTCTCTTGAGGATCGCCTGGTAAAGAATGTTTTCCGAAAACTAAGCCAGTGTAATTGCCCAAAAAGCCTGCCCTGTGTCTGTGATGGCCCCCGGGTCAAAATAATAACAAAGAAACCCATCGAACCAGGTCCTGAAGAGTTAGAAACAAACAGGCGAGCCCGAAGTTCCAAATTTCGGGTAGCAGAAAAATTAGAAATTAAAAAAGGGAAGGAGGAGGAATAGATAATGGAAAAGAATTATCAAAGGAGTGTTGTTTACAACCCTGGAGCACAAAAAGTAAAACCTCGTCGTGTAAAGTCCTCCATTCCCTGGTTTTATGTTATCCTGATTGTAATCAGTGTTACCTTATCAATCGGTTTCCTGGTTTTGCAGGCAGGTATTTCTTCCCTTGACTTTGAAATCGGAAATTTACAGAGGGAGATCGATTATCTGGAGAAAGAAAACCGAGGTATGAGGCTTCAACTGGCTGAGAAAACAAACCTGAGGGAAATTGAAACCCGGGCCCGGCAGGAACTTGCCATGACAAGGCCGGCTCAGCAGGAGTACATAGTAATGGCTAAACCCGAAGTTCAGACTGTTGAAAGGCATGAACGGGAAGGGACATTTGAGCTGAATCTTGCTGGTTTTTTCGGAGAACTTGCCGAATGGGTTAGAGATAGAGCAACGGTAACAGCAGGTGCTCTGGGCGAATAAGAGGTGATGCGCTTTGAGCGAGGAAAAGTTAATAATAAAAAACAGGATTATAATCCTATTTGTCTTTTTTGTAGCTTTACTTTTAGCAATTTTTGCTCGCCTTTTTTTTATCCAGATTGGCCAGACCGAGGCTCTTGGTCAAATGGCCAGTGATCAGAGGCTCAGGATGCTGCAACTGGAACCCAAACGGGGTTTAATCTATGATCGGTTGGGAAGGGAACTGGCTATAAGCGCAGGTGCGGAAACAGTTGTAGCCTTTCCTCCTGAAATTGAAAACCCCGAGAGAACGGCCCGGGAATTGGCGGGAATTCTTAACTTCTCCTACGATGAAATTTTAAGGAGAATTACCCAACCCCGGGCTGCAATTTATTTAGAACGGAAAATAGAGAACCAGAGAGCCCAGGCTGTTAGCAACCTGGGACTTCCCGGAATTTCTTTTATTGAGGAAAGCAAAAGGTTTTATCCTCAGGGGGAACTTGCTTCTCATGTTATTGGATTTGCAGGGGTAGATAATCAGGGACTTGAAGGTATCGAGGTATCCATGGACCATTACCTCCAGGGCCAGCCAGGTAGATTATCAACCGAAAGGGATGCCCTGGGGCAGAATATCCCTCAGGGTATAGACAGATATATTCCCCCGCAGGACGGCCATGATATTTACCTGACAATTGACCAGGTAATACAGTACATAGCTGAGAGAGAACTCGAAAATGCACTCAATCAACACGAAGCCCAGGGGGGCACAGTTATTGTTCTTGATCCGAAACTTGGGGAGATCCTTGCTATGGCAAATTCTCCGAATTTTGATCCCAATAATTTTCAGGCCTACCCTTCAAGCTCATGGAGGAATGCCGCCATAACCAATAGTTTTGAGCCGGGTTCCACTTTTAAGATTATTACAATGGCTTCGGCCCTTGATGAAGGTGTTGTTAATATGGAGGATGTTTTCTTTGATCCCGGACAGATAAGGGTAGGACCAGAAACCATTAGCTGCTGGAGAGATCGGGGTCATGGAACCTTAAACTTTATTGAGGTAGTTGAATCTTCCTGTAACCCCGGGTTTGTCCAGGTGGGCAACCGCCTGGGTGTGGAGAATTTTTATAAGTACATCCAGGCCTTCAATTTTGGGAATCGCCTGGGAATTGATCTGCCTGGAGAGGCAAGAGGACTGGTTTATGATTATGAGGATCTGGGTCCGGTAGAGATGGCAACCATGACCTTTGGTCATGGAATTGCGGTAACTCCACTGCAAATGGTTATGGCAACCGGGGCAATTGCAAACGGAGGTAAACTATTAGAACCCCGCCTTGTCAGGGAAGTCAGGGATTCAGACGGGAACCTTGTTGAAAACTTTGGGCCAAAAGTATTGCGCCAGGTGGTCTCAGAGGAAACCGCTGAAATGACTCTTGCTCTTCTGGCCAGTGTTGTTGCATCAGGAACAGGTGCCCAGGCCCAAATACCGGGTTATGAAATTGGCGGGAAAACAGGAACTGCAAAGCATTACGGGAAAGAAGCCTATGATTCTTCATTTGTCGGAGTTGTGCCAATTGATGATCCTCAACTCGTTATCCTGGTTGTTCTTTACGAGGTGACCAGTTACCCTTATTATGCAGGTGAAATTGCTGCTCCCGTATTCCGGGAGATTGCCAGCGATGCAATTCGCTATATGGAATTAAGGCCCACTATTGTGGAAGAAATTCCCCAGGTAGAAGCCAGAACCCAAAAAGTAACTGTTCCAGATGTTAAGGATTTAATCCCAGAACAGGCAATGGAAAAGTTGCGGGAGGAAGGCTTCAATGTTAAGCTTGAAGGAAGTGGAGCGCGGGTTACTGAGCAGATTCCACGCCCCGGAACGTCAGTGGCCAGGGGAACTACAGTTGTAATGTTTTTCCCCGAAACCCTGGACAGGATGAAGAACTACTTTACATATGTGCCGAACCTTCGTGGATATACCCGAGATACGGCTGAAGAAATCCTTTCTTCACTTGGTTTTAGGGCTGTTTTTTCTGGAACGGGAACCGTCCAGAACCAGGAACCAGGTGCCGGGGAATTTCAAGCTCAGGGGGAGGAAGTTAAAATCCAACTGCGTTAGAAGGGGAGAAAAGGTGAAGGGAAATGAAACTAAAAGAAATTGAAGAATTAATCCCCGGCTCCCGGGTGTTTGGTTCGGGGGAGGTAGATATATCATCAATAACTTATGATTCCCGGAAGGTTAAACAGGGTGTGCTTTTTACAGCAATCAGGGGTTATCGCTTTGATGGCCATGATTTTATCCCCCAGGCCAGAAAAAATGGGGCTGTAGCCCTGATAGTGGAAAAAGAAGGAAATTACCAGGTCCCCTACCTGCTGGTGGAGGATAGCAGACTTGCCCTGGCTCTACTAAGTGCAGCATTTTTGGATTATCCTGCCAGAAAACTGGGCTTGATCGGGATAACAGGAACCAATGGTAAAACCACAACATCTTTTTTGATTGAAGGAATTTTGAATGCCGCCGGTAAAAAAACAGGGTTATTAGGAACTGTAACCTACAGGTATCAAGATCAAACATTTCCAGCGGAGAGGACAACTCCAGAATCCCTTGATTTACAACAATACCTTGCAAAAATGTTATCTCTGGGGGCGGAAAATGTAGTGATGGAGGTTTCTTCCCATGCCCTTAAGCTTAAAAGGGTTGGAGGGATTGAATTTGATGTAGGAGTATTTACCAACCTTACTCCTGAACATGGCGAGTTCCACCCCTCTCAAAAAGATTATCTGGAGAGCAAGGCCCTTCTTTTTAACCGGCACCTGAAGCAAAGTGGAGTGGCCATAATAAATGCAGACTCGGAACATGCTCCGTTCCTTATTTCCCAGGCGAAAGGAAAGGTTTTGACATACTCCCTCCAGGGACGGGGAGACATAAATGGAAATATTTTGGAATCTGGTCCCAGGGGTTTAATTTTACAAATTTTTTGGGGGCAAGAACATAGGGATGTAGGTGTAAACCTGGCCGGAACCTTCAATGCATATAACACCCTGGCAGCGGTGGGGACCGGTCTCGCCTTGGGTTTAGACCTGAAAAAAATATCCCGGGGAATTAAACAGGTCAAGGGTGTTCCCGGTCGTTTTGAATTGGTTGGCCGGGGAGAAGAGGTCGGGGTTATTGTTGATTTCGCTCATACCCCGGACAGCCTGGCTAACGTATTGAAGACCGCCCGGGATATTGCCCCCAAAAAACTAATTCTTGTTTTTGGATGTGGGGGAGACCGGGACCGAGAAAAAAGAGCAAAAATGAGTAGAATTGCCTGTGAACTGGCTGATTATATTATTATTACTGCTGATAATCCGCGAAATGAAGATCTTGGGCGAATAATAGAAGACATGAAAAAAGGCCTTAGTAAAACCGGTAATATCGAAATAATTCCCAACAGGGAAGAAGCGATTTTCCGGGGGATTGAGATCGGTGAAAAAGAAGACCTGGTTCTAATAGTGGGAAAGGGTCACGAAACGGGTCAGGAAATCCAGGGAAATGTTTATCCCTTTGATGATCGAGAGGTAGCAAGGAGGGCCCTGGTCTGGAAAAAGGGGGTGCGGAAAAATGGAAGAAATGAACGCTAAAAAAGTTGCTAAGGTTACTGGTGGAAATCTTTCTGGGTCCGGGGAGTTAAATTTCTGCGGAGTTACAATAGATAGCCGCCAGGTGGAAAAACAAAATTTATTTGTGGCCATTATTGGCGAAAAACATGATGGGCATAATTTCCTGGAGCAGGCCTGGGAAAAGGGTGCTGCTGGAGCCATTGTTTCCCGCGATATTTGTCCCCCCGAAGGGAAGTTTATTGTCCGGGTTGAGGACACACTAAAGGGTTTGCAGGACCTGGGGGCTTATTTCAGAACAGTTTTTTCTCCCCTTGTAATCGGAATAACTGGGAGTAATGGCAAAACCACAACCAAAGATTTTATTGCTGCCATTTCCGCTCAGGAAAAATCCACCCTGAAAACTCCTGGAAACCTGAACAATCAGTATGGGGTTCCGTTAACCCTCTTAAAACTGGATGAAGGGAAAGAAATAGCCGTTGTTGAAATGGGAATGAACGCCCCGGGAGAAATTGCCATTTTGAGTTCTATTGCTCGTCCAGATATTGGGGTTCTGACCAATATTGGACCAGCGCACCTGGAATTATTGGGAGACCTGGAGGGAGTTGCCCGGGCCAAGGGGGAAATGGTTGATGCTCTTCCTCCCGATGGAGCACTGATTTATAATGGGGATGATCCCTTGGTAACTGCCCTGGCAAGGAAATATCCCGGTAAGAAGATTTCTTTCGGGTTTGGGGAAAACAATCATGTTAAGGGTGAAGAGATAAAAAGACTGGGTTACCAAAATATAGCACTGGGAGTTTCAATTGGGGATGATTACCACCTCTTCAGGCTGCCACTCCTTGGGAAACACAATGCTTATAATGCCCTTGCAGCCATTGGTGTTGGCTGGTTTCTGGGGTTTTCCCTGACAGCAATCGGGGAGGGTCTTCTCAAGACTGAATTATCGGGTAATCGCATGGAAATCAAAAAAATGCCGGGAGACTATCTCCTTATTAATGATTCATATAATGCAAATCCAACCTCCATGAGACATGCACTGGAGATCCTGGACGAGGTTGGCGGAGAGAGGAAAATTGCTCTTTTGGGAGATATGCTTGAACTTGGTCCTTCTTCTGAAAAATTCCACAGGGAAATAGGGCACTATATTGCGGAATTGCAACTGGATCTTTTATTGACCAGAGGACCCGGAGGAGAATTAATTGGCAAAGGAGCTCGCGAAGAAGGTTTCCCTTCAAAAAAGATCATAAAATTCGCTAACAATGAACAGGCGCTTGACTTTTTGCAAAAAAATCTTGCTGTGGGAGATACCGTTCTTATTAAAGGATCCCGGGGGTTAGAACTGGATCAGATTGCCAGGGATCTGAAGGGGTGAAAACATGTCCTCGACAATAATGGCTGGCCTGATTAGTTTTGGGATAATGCTTGTCCTGATGCCTTTCTGGCTGAGATTTTTAAAAAAAATGCAGATTGGACAGAAGATCAGGGAAGACGGACCCGAAAGCCACCTGAGAAAAGAAGGTATTCCAACCATGGGTGGGGCCCTGTTCTGGCCAGTTCTTATGATTGTTACTCTGTTTTTTGCAGAAATTAGCCCCTTTTTAATCTGGTCACTTTTAATTGCGGGGGGATTTGCTTTTATTGGAGGGCAGGATGATTATTTTAAAATAAAGAAGGATCGTTCTCTGGGGTTAAAAGCCCGGCAAAAAATATTACTGATGCTGGTTTTTTCAGGACTGGTTGGGGTATATCTTTTTCTTTATCATCCCGGGGGGACTCAACTGCTTGTTCCCTGGACGGGCAGCCAGATCGATCTTGGCTGGCTAATAATTCCCTTTGTTATCCTAGTGTACCTGGCAACTGCCAATGCGGTAAATATTATCGATGGTCTGGACGGCCTGGCTGCAGGTTTGACAGCAATTATTTTTATGGGATTTGCAGTTTTAAGCCTTTTTTTCCAGCAGCCCGTCGGAGCAATAATTGCCGGATCAGGCGCGGGACTCTGCCTTGGATTTCTCTGGTTTAATTGTCACCCGGCCAGGTTAATTATGGGTGATACCGGGTCTTTATTCCTGGGAAGTCTTCTTGCTTCCCTGGCGGTCTTTCAGCAATTGGGCATTTTCCTCCTGGTGTTGGGGGGGATGCTGGTAATAGTAACTCTTTCCGTAATAATCCAGGTAGTTTACTTTCGTCTTACTGGAGGAAAAAGGATTTTTAAAATGGCTCCCCTCCACCATCATTTTGAATTGAGCGGGTGGACTGAAACTCAGGTAGTTATCAGGTTCTGGCTTATTGGGGCGATCTTCACCCTCCTGGGGATCTGGGGGGGATTATAGTGGAACTTGCAGGCAGGAAAGTTTCTGTAGTGGGACTGGGAGAAAGAACCGGACCCGCAGTAATAGAGTTTCTGCAACAAAGAGGGGCAAAAGTTTTTGTTAGTGAAGCCAGCACATCCTCCCCCTTTCAGGGCCATCTTTCCGGGGTGGAAATTGAATTTGGGGGTCATTCTGACAAGGTTTTTAAAGGAAAAGATTTGATAGTGGTCAGTCCGGGAGTCCCCGCTGATATTCCGGTTTTAAACGAGGCAAAAAAGGCGGGGGTCCCTGTCTGGTCGGAAGTTGAACTTGCCTTTCGGTTCTCCCAGGCCCGGTTTATTGCCATAACGGGAACAAATGGGAAATCTACAGTTGCCCGCCTTTTAGGGAATTATTTAACCAACCTGGAGCAACGGGTGGTTGTGGCCGGAAACATTGGAGTTCCCCTGATCAGCAAGGTAACCAACCTGGGGAAAGAGGATTGGGTGGTTGCAGAAGTTAGCTCCTTTCAACTGGAATTAATCGATCAGTTTGCCCCAGAAATCGCTGTAATTCTTAATGTTGCCCCTGATCATTTAAATAGACATAAAACCATGGAGGAGTATTTTGCAATAAAACGAAAAATCTATCAAAATCAGTGTGAACAGGACCTTTTGGTTTTGAATTATGATAACAAGGGAACCAGAAGCCTGGAAAATGAACCCGTCCTTCCCCAAAAGATCTGGTTCAGTCTTCAAGAGCAGGTAAATGGTTTTCACCTGAAAGGTGAGCAGCTTTTCAGTTCTCTGGAAGGCAAAAATCTCCTGCAGATTAACGATATTTCAATTCCCGGCAGGCATAATGTTTCAAACGTCCTGGTTGCAGCGGGAATTGCTGGACTGCTCGGTGTCAAAGAGAAAGATATTACCCGAGAAACACAAAAATTTCGGGGCTTGCCTCATACTATGGAAATGGCTGGAGAAGTTGCAGGAATTCGTTTTATTAACGATTCCAAGGGAACTAACCCCGAGGCAACTGTTTCGGCTCTTAATGGTTTATGCGGGTCAAAGGTATTAATAGCTGGTGGGCAGGACCGGGGACTGGATTTAACGGAGATGGCAAAAACCATTGCAGGGGAAAATATAAGGGCTCTCATTTTGACTGGAGAGAACAGCAAAAAAATAAAAAAAGCTGTTTTGGGAGTAGGTTTCGGTAATATTTTTTTAGTTGCGGATCTGGAAAAGGCTGTTGAACTGGCCTTCGAGAAGGCTGAACCGGGAGACTGGGTCCTCTTTTCACCTGGGGCGGCCAGCTGGGATAAATACCGCGATTATAGCGAAAGAGGAGATCTTTTCAGGACATTAATTTCCCGGTTAGAAGGGAGGGAAAAGCATGGAAAGAAGAGGAATTGATATCCCTTTACTTGTGGTTGTTTTAACCCTTGTTGGGATTGGGCTTATCATGGTTTTAAGTGCAAGCTCAATCCAGGCCCTTTCTCGTTATGGAGATACATATTTCCTCCTGAAAAGGCAGATGATGTGGGCTGCCTTGGGTTTTTTTTCCATGTTTGTTCTTTCCAGGATTGACTATCACATCTGGGGCCGGCTTTCAAAAATAATCCTGTTTCTGGGTATTCTTACCCTGATCCTGGTTCTAATTCCCCAGTTTGGCTATATGGCAGGAGGTTCAAGGCGGTGGTTTGTTTTTGGTCCCATTGTAGTCCAGGCTTCCGAGGTTGCCAAGTTTGCTTTGATTATTTATATGGCCGGCTATTTTGCTTCAAAAAATGAACGGGTCAGGGCAACTTTTAAAGGGTTGCTTCCTCCCATTTTGATTCTGGGGCTGGTCCTGTACCTGATTGTTCTCGAACCGGACCTGGGAACAGCAATCAGTATTGGAATTACTGTTTTCCTGATGTTTTTTGCTGCGGGTGCACGGCTTTCCCACCTGGGGTTATTGTTTTTAGGGTCAACACCCGTCCTTTATTATTTGATGATGGGTGAAACCTACCGCCGCCAGAGGCTTATGGCTTTTTTAAATCCCTGGCAGGACCCCCTGGATTCTGGTTTCCATATAATTCAATCAATGTATGCTCTCGGTTCTGGAGGTCTTTTCGGGGTGGGTTTTGGTCAGAGCAAGCAAAAGTTTTTTTACCTTCCTGCTCCCAGCACTGATTTCATTTTTGCCGTAATTGGAGAAGAACTTGGATTCCTTGGGGCCACTCTGGTTATTGCTCTGTTTTTTATCCTGGCCTGGCGGGGCATTGCTATCGGCCTTAAAGCCCCTGACCTGCTGGGAAGCCTTCTTGCCGTTGGTTTGACCACAATGATTATTGTTCAGGTTATAATTAATATTGGTGTTGTAACGGGATCTCTTCCTGTAACAGGTATTGTTCTTCCCTTCATCAGCTACGGGGGTTCTTCCCTGGTAATTATGTTGAGTGCAATAGGTATCCTGCTGAATATTTCCCGGCAGACAAGGAGCTAGGAGGAGAAAAAAATGCGAATTGCCATTGTGGGAGGTGGAACCGGGGGCCATATCTATCCTGGCCTGGCAATTGCCCAGGACTGGAAAGATAGGGCTGAGATAGTGTTTTTGGGTCAGAAGAATAAACTGGAAGGAAAGATTATACCCGGGGCCGGCTTTAATTTTGTTTCCATCTCTGCTGCTCCAATCAGCAGGAGATTGTCCCTGAGCTTGTTTAAAACGGGGTGGAACCTTTGCCGGGGGACTATTCAATCCCTGAGGTTTCTGGCCCGCTTCCGAC
Organism: Halobacteroidaceae bacterium; assembly: GCA_003551665.1. Lineage (GTDB taxonomy): Bacteria > Bacillota > Halanaerobiia > B1SED10-174 > B1SED10-174 > T1SED10-26. Next base: position 231,699 of record PUNE01000013.1, on the reverse strand, counting down.
CAAACCTTATTATAGGAACCGGGGGTTATGTTGCTGCTCCTGCTTTGCTGGGGGCTTTGTTTTTAAAAATTCCAATTATTATCCACGAGCAGAATGCCTATCCGAGTTTAACTAACCGCCTTTTATCCCGTTATGCAAGAGCGGTATGTATCAGCATGCCTCCGGCTTCCAGGCATTTTTCCAGGGCCAAGGAGGTTGTTGTTACCGGCAATCCTGTTCGTTCAGAAGTGTTAAATTATGACCGGGAGACGGCCCGGGAAGAATTAAAAATGAAAAAGGATGACCGTCTAATTCTGGTTGCAGGAGGAAGCCAGGGCGCCCGTTCAGTGAATAAAGCCGTTGTTAGATGGCTGAAAAATAATGAAATTGAAAAGAACTGGAAAATTGTCCATGCCACCGGGGAAAATAATTATGCTGAAGTGATTGCTTATTATCAGAAACTTGGAGTTAACCCCGGGGAAAAGCAATATCTAAAAGTAGTTGCCTATATAAAAAATATGGGGCAATACCTTGCTGCAGCAGATCTTTTTGTTGGTCGGAGTGGGGCAACCACAGTATCTGAGATTGTGGCTCGCGGCCTACCTGCAATTTTGATTCCTTACCCTTTTGCTGCTGAGGACCATCAGACTGCAAACGCCCGTTTTCTGGAAGAAAATGGGGGCGCAATTATTTTGCCAGATGAGGAATTAGAGGCAGGAAAACTGGCAAGTTTAGTAGAAGAATTGCTAAATGACCCGGATAGACTGGACAAAATGGCAAAAAATAGTGCATTTTTAGGGCATAAAAATTCGGTTGAGCAAATTTCCCGTGTAATCAAGGCAGTTTTAGAGGCAAACAAGACGGGCCAGGAGGTTGGTGAAAATCATGGAAAATGACCATAAAGGAACCGAAGAACTGGATTGCAAGGGTCCCTTTCATTTTATTGGTATTGGCGGTATTTCCATGAGTGGGATTGCTCGACTCCTGCTGGAAAAAGGTTACCCGGTCAGTGGGTCTGATCTCAAAGATTCTGAATTACTGCAGGCCTTGAAAAAAGCTGGTGCTCGAATTTCCATTGGCCATGATCCAGTGAATTTAAAAGATGCAGGAACCATTATTATTTCCTCGGCAATTCCTGAGGATAATTGTGAAGTAGTTGAAGCCCGCCGACTGGGGCTTCCCATCTGGCAGCGGGCTCAGATGATTGCCAGGTTAATGGAAAACAAAAGGGGTATAGCAATTGCAGGAACTCATGGAAAAACAACAACCACTTCTATGGCTTCTCTCCTCCTAGAAAAAAACAAGCTTGACCCCACCGTTTTAATTGGAGGAGAATTGAATGACCTGGGAGGAAATGCAAAGCTTGGCGGAGGGGAAATTGTAATAACTGAAGCCGATGAAAGTGATGGTTCTTTCCTTTTTCTTTCTCCTGAAATTGCCCTGGTTACCAATATTGAGCTGGATCACCCGGATTTTTTTTCCTCTTATGAAATGCTGCTGGAAATATTCCAAAAATTTATTAAAAAGGTTCCCCCAGAGGGGAAACTGATTATGTGTGCTGATGATAAAGGAGTTAAACAGGTCCTGGAGGGGAATACTCTGGGTGCACCTGTTTTAGGGTATGGGCTGGATAATGGCGATCTCCAGGCCAGGAGAGTCCAGTTAAATCTGGAGGGGAGTCAATTTGAAGTTTATTTTAAAGAGGAAAAACTGGGGACAATTAATTTAAAAGTCCCCGGGCGTCATAATGTTTATAATGCCCTTGGGGTTTTTGGAATTGGACTTGCTCTGGGACTGAAGATGGAAGGAATAAAAAATGGCCTGGAAGCTTATCGAGGCGTTCAGCGAAGGTTTGAAAAAGTAGGGGCAGAAGCAGGGGTTAGGATCATTGATGATTACGCTCATCATCCAACTGAAATTGAAGCTACAATTGATGCTGCCCGGAGCACCAATCCCGGGCGGGTGGTCGTAATATTTCAGCCGCACCGATTTTCTCGAACCCTGGCCCTCAGGGAGAGGTTTGTTGAAGCCCTGCAGAAGGCTGATAGGGTAATTATTACTTCAATTTTTGCTGCCTCGGAGAAGCCAATTCCGGGGGTTAGCGGTGAGGAACTGGCCAAACTATTTAAAACAGGAAAGGGGAAACCAAAAACGAGTTTTTGCTCGAAACTTGAGGATATTCCCCGCTTTATTGGAGGAGAATTACAGCATGGGGATCTTGTTTTAACCCTGGGTGCCGGGGATGTGTATAAAGTAGGGCCAGAACTTCTCGGTTTTTTAAGAGCAGAAAAAGGAGTTTCCACTGGAAGCGGTTAAAGCGAAAATCAGGAGGAGTTGTTAATGCAAGGTATTAGAATCCGGCAGGGGGAAAAGCCCCTCAAAGGCGAGGTGAAAATAAGCGGGTCTAAAAATGCCGCCCTGCCAATTATGGCTGGCACAGTTCTGGAGCCAGGTGAATATGTTCTTCACGACCTGCCAATCTTAAGAGATATAAAAGTTATGAGGGCGGTCCTGGAGGCTCTTGGAGCGGTGGTTGAACAGAAGGGGAAATCTCTACTTATTGATACCAGGGATTTAAGTTCTGCGGAAATCCCCGACTATTTGATGAGGAGGATGCGAGCAAGCATCCTTTTTATGGGTCCTTTGCTGGGTAGGTTTGGGAAGGTAAAGGTTTCCCAGCCCGGTGGGTGCAGTATTGGCCCCCGCCCTATTGACTGGCACATTAAAGGATTAAAACAACTGGGCGCCAACTTTAAGGAAAGTCACGGGTTTTTAACCGGTTGGGGCAGTTCCCTTACCGGAAGGGAAATCCACCTGGATTTCCCAAGTGTAGGAACCACCGAAAATATCATGCTTGGAGCTGCCAAAGCTCGGGGAAATACGGTAATAAGAAATGCCGCCCGGGAACCCGAAATTGTTGACCTACAAAACTTTCTGAATTCCATGGGAGCTAGCATTGTTGGTGCGGGAACAGACTTGATAAAAATCACAGGGAAAAAAAAGCTACAGGGGACCGAACATACTGTTATTCCTGATAGAATTGAAGCAGGAACCTTTCTGCTTGCAGGGGCTATTACCCGGGGTGAGGTTAAGGTTTTGAATGTTATTCCCGAACACCTGGAATCGGTAATTGCCAAGGTCAGGGAGGCTGGCTTTGAACTCCAGGAAGAAGGTGAAAGCCTTACCATTTTACCTTCCGGAACAAGGCCCAATCCACTGGATATAAAGACTTACCCCTATCCGGGTTTTCCAACGGATATGCAGCCCCAGTTTATGGCCCTTTTAACTCTTGCCAGGGGCACAAGTGTTTTAACAGAAAATATTTTTGAAAATCGAATGAAGCATGCCGAAGAGCTGAAACGAATGGGGGCAAAAATCAGGGTCGAGGGAAGAACGGCAATTATTGAGGGTGTTGAAAGGCTCTATGGGGCTTTTGTTGAATCCCCTCCTGCACTGCGGGCGGGAGCTGCCCTGGTTTTAGCAGGGCTTGCGGCTGAAGGTGAAACCCAGGTTGTTGATATTGAACATATAGAACGGGGATATGAAAATCTTGTTGGCAAGCTGCAGAAACTGGGCGCTGAAATTGAGGTTTTTAATGTTGAAGAGGAAGAAAAAAATGCCTAGAAGAAGATTTGGCCGTCTGCTTTTATTCTTTTTACTGGGTGTGGGGTTAATTATTTTTTTGAATTCAGATTTTTTCCGGGTTAAAGAAATAGAAATTGTTGGAATGGAAGGAATTGAATCCGGGGAACTGGTTCCCAAAGAAGAGGTGCTGGGTTTAAATATTTTTCACGTGGATAAAAATTTCCTGGTTGATTATGCTCTGCGGGATTCCACCATCAGGGAAGTGAGAATAAACAGAAAATTGCCTGCAACCCTTGTTTATTATCTGCAGGCAAGAGAACCTCTGGCCTGGGTTGAAACGGGATCGGGATTTTTTCTGGTTGATGAGGAAGGGTATTCCATTGAAAAAAAAGAAGAAGTTGGAGAACTGGATTTCCCTCTCATTAAACTGGACGGGATAGAAATGGAAAAGGAGGTGAGGTTGGACGAGGATAACCTGATTTTTTGCCTGAATCTGCTGGAAAATTTGGACCAATGGGTTTTGGAAAAAGTAACGGACGTTGTTTTAAAACCAAGAAGAAATGTGAAGCTTGTTTTACAGGAGGGTGGACATATTCTCCTAGGCGAGGCATATTCCTCTGAAGAATTGCCCGGGTTAATAATGGGGTTCATGCGAGAATTAGAGAATGAAATTGAGCGCCTTGAATACCTGGATTTAAGATTTAAAGGTCGTCCTGTTTACAAATTAAAATAAAGTTTGACAGGAATTTTTCTGCGAATGGTGAAAATTAATGATAATACGTTGAAAAAGGAAAGGGGGCCCGATTTGATGCCCCGAAAGGAAAGAATTGCCACCCTTGATGTGGGAACAAGCAAAATTTGCGCGCTCGTGGGCGAAATTGAAGAAAATGGGACGCTTGATGTTTTGGGCGTCGGACTCAGTCCTTCTGTGGGAATCAGAAAAGGTGTTGTGATCGATATCGAGCGCAATGCCCAGGCTATCAGATTGGCTTTAAAAAGGGCCGAACAAATGGCCGGTATGGGCATCGACGAGGTCTGGGTTGGGGTGGCAGGAGCTCATATTGCATCCCAGAATGCTCACGGCATGGTGGCTGTAACAGGAGAAAAGAAAGAAATTAAAGAATCGGATATTAAGAGGGTGATTGAAGCTTCCCAGATTATTTCTCTTCCCCCCAGCAGAGAAATTCTCCACGTTCTACCCCGGGAATTTGTTGTTGATGGAAACTCGGGAATAAAAGACCCCGAGGGAATGTCTGGAGTTCGCCTGGAAGTTCATTCTCACATTGTAACTGCTTCCGCAACTTCCCTGGAAAACCTGATTAAGGGTGTAGAACGCAGTGGGCTATTTGCCAGAGGAATAATACTGGACCTTCTGGCGGTTAGTGATGCTGTTTTAACCCCCGATGAAAAAGATCTGGGGGTAGTGCTTGTGGATATGGGGGGCGGCACCACAGATGTGGCGATTTTTAAGGATGGGGGATTGGTTTTCACCAAGATTTTACCTGTTGGGGGAAGCCACGTTACCAACGATATTGCCGTGGGATTGAGGACAGCCGTAAAAAATGCTGAACAGATCAAGGTTTTGCATGGCAATGCCCGGAATAATGAACAAAACGATGAAATGATAACTGTACTTACAACAAGTGGGAAAGACGAACGGGAAGTTCCCAAAAGGCTACTGTTGGAGATTATAGAGCCCCGCATGGTTGAAATTTTTCAAATGATTAAGACTGCTATTGAAGAGTCGGGCTATGCTGGTTTGACTCCCGCCGGAGTTGTCTTTACCGGGGGAGGCTCGCTATTAAATGGAGCAGTGGAAGTTGCAGGAGAGATACTGGATATACCGGTTCGCCTGGGTTATCCCGAAGAAGTAAAAGGGTTAAATGAACTGGGCGAAGGGGCTTCTGGAGAAGCGGGATTGGGATATGTCCTTGCTCCCCCAGTTTTTTCCACTGCCATTGGGTTAATGTATTATGGGATGGGAAGCAAAGAGGAAAAACGAACCCCGATTAAGGATTCTTTCTGGGGCTATTTAAAAAAGATTGGTGATAAGCTTAAGGACACTTTTTAAAGGGAGGGAACCCTTCCATGTTAGAATACGGAACCGATATGGAGCGGTTTGCAAAAATAAAAGTTGTTGGAGTTGGTGGTGGCGGAAATAATGCCGTCAACCGGATGATTGATTCAGGCCTGGAAGGTGTGGAGTTTATTTCTGTAAATACTGATGCTCAGGCCCTTTTATCTTCCAATGCCGAGGTTCTTCTGCAGATTGGAGAACAGCTGACAAAGGGGCTTGGGGCTGGAGCTGAGCCCGAGATTGGAGCTCAGGCTGCAGAAGAAAGTCGGGAACTAATTGCCGAAGCCCTGCAGGGAGCGGATATGGTTTTCATTACCGCCGGGATGGGTGGAGGAACGGGGACGGGAGCAACCCCAATTATTGCAGAAATATCCAAAGAAATTGGTGCTCTCACTGTTGGAGTTGTTACCAAGCCTTTTTCTGTTGAAGGAAGGAAAAGGATGCACCGTGCAGAAGAGGGCATCGAGATTCTCAAAAATAATGTGGATACATTGATTACAATTCCCAATGATAAATTACTTGCTCTGGCAGAACAGAAGACAAGTTTAATTGATGCATTTAAGATTGCTGATGATATTCTCCGGCAGGGAGTTAAGGGGATTTCGGACCTGATTACTATCACAGGTCTAATTAACCTTGATTTTGCAGATGTTAAGGCGATAATGACCAAAGCCGGCTCAGCACTGATGGGTATGGGGCGGGCAAAAGGGGAAGACCGTGCTGCAGAAGCAGCCAAAATGGCCACAACCTCTCCTCTCCTGGAAACATCCATAGATGGGGCCAAGGGTGTTTTGTTAAATATAACGGGTGGTCCGGATCTCGGTTTGCTGGAAGCAAACGAAGCCGTCCGAATTATTTCGGAAGTTGCCGATCCGGATGCGAACATAATTCTTGGTGCTGTGGTTGATGAAAACATGGGCGAGGAAGTCATGGTTACAGTCATTGCTGCTGGGTTTGATGAGAATCAGCAAACTGATGAGCCCAAGAAAGAAACAGAAAAGAAGAAAGAACCCCAAAAAGATGAAGAAGAATACGAAATGCCTGTCTTTACAGAAAGCGACCTGGAAATTCCAGCTTTCCTCAGGCAGCACAAAAAATAAGTTCCCCGACAGGGGAATTTTTTTTTGTCCGAGACAGATAAAAAGTTCAATCCCTTTAAAAAGATAATTACCTCCTGGCTTCAGAAGAGAGAACAATTAACTCTACCTGGAAAGGAGGGGAAACAAAAAGAAAAAGAGAATATCTTAAAAAGGAGGAGGCGAGGAAAAGGTGAAATGCCCTTACTGTAGTTACACCGATTGCCGGGTCCTTGATTCCCGTGCCACTGATGAACATACAGCTATACGCAGGCGCAGAGAGTGCAACAAATGCAAAGAACGATTCACTACCTATGAAAGAATTGAAGAGGCCCCCCTTCTGGTGATAAAAAAAGATGGCACAAGAGAAATTTTTAATCATAATAAAATCCTGAATGGCATCCTCCGGGCTACTGAAAAAAGAGGAATTCCCCTGGAACGTCTGGAAAAAATAGCCAGGGATGTTGAACAGGAGCTGCGGAATCGAATGGAACCCGAAATTCCTGCCCAGGAAATCGGGGAGTTGGTAATGGAATACCTGCTGGAACTTGATGAAATTGCTTATGTTCGTTTTGCCTCTGTTTATCGGCATTTTAAGGATATAAATAAATTTCGACAGGAACTGGATAGGCTTCTTGAAGATAACTGAGTAAATGGAGAGAAATTATTATGATGGAAGTGAAGGGAAATAGGGTCCAATTTTTTACCTTTAAAACCTGGAAGTTTCCCTGGTTAATTCATGGGTTTTCCTCCCGCTGGGGTGGGGTTTCTTCAGGGGAGTACCGGCAGTTAAATCTCGCTGGGCGGGAGGAAAAACCTGGAAATATCCGCCAGAACAGGGCTCTATTTTTGAGAGAATTGGGGCTTTTCAATCCCCGGGTGTTTATGGGGGAGCAGGTTCACGGGGTAAAAACACGCCTGGTTGAAAAAACTTCAGCCCAGGTATTACCAGATACTGACGGAATTGTCACGGGATCTTCGCAGCATGTTTTAATGGCTTTTTTTGCTGATTGTGTTCCCCTTTTCCTTGTTGTTCCCGAAACAAAAACGGTGGGAATTGTCCACGCTGGCTGGAAGGGGACCGCTGGAGGAATTGCCCAAAGTGCCGTTAGATTTTTATGTGGTTTTCTGGATATTGGTCCGGAAAAAATCTTGGCCGGTCTTGGCCCGGCCATTGGTCCCTGCTGTTATGAGGTAGGCGGGGAAGTAGCCAAAAAATTTTCCGAGCAAACGACCAGGTATTCTTCCCGGCGGGAAAGGTTTTTCCTTGATTTACCCGCTGCCAATGCTATTCAATTAGAGGAGGCGGGCCTACCAGCGGCGAATATTGGAAAAAGTGGTTTTTGCACATCATGCAATCCCCACCTTTTTTATTCCCACAGAAGGGATAGAGGAGTAACGGGAAGAATGGCGGGTATAATTGCGATAGTTTAGGGAGAGAGAGTGGATGAGTAAAAACAACAAAAAAAATTTATTCCTGATCTTTTTCTGCTCCGTCCTTCTTCTTCTCCTGATAATTTTTATTTATTCTCCGCCCAGAGATGTTCTTTATACGGTTCAATATGGGGAAATCAGACAGGATTTTTCCACCCAGGCTGTTTTTATTCGGGATGAGTTTACTGTAGAAAGCCAGTATTCAGGACAGGTCAATATTCTTGTTGGAGAAGGAGAGCGGATCAGGAGCGGTTCTCCCGTCCTGGCTATCAAAGATGGAGAGGAAGAATTTACAGTTTATGCTTTTGATACAGGAGTAATTTCTTTTAAACATGATGGTGATGAAACAATTTATTCCCCCGACAACTGGGAAAACCTCACCAGGGATATGGTTACTGGAGCCCGGAATAATTTTTCCAGCCTCCGGGATGGAAATAGAGTTAGAGATGATCAATTGTTATTTCGTATTGTCAATAATTTTTCCCTGTACATAGCTATTTTTTTCCCGCCCGAACAACCTATTCCTTCAGAGGGTTCCAGCCTGAGGATAGAATTTCCCCGCCTTGACCGGGAAATATACTGGGGGCAGATCGTCGATATAGTTTTCCGGGAGAGAATTGTTATAGTAGAATTAAGACAATTCATAGACGAGTTTCTTTCCCTGCGGACCCAGCCCATTAATGTTATCAAGGGGGTTTTTCGGGGATCTGTTGTGCCCCGGGAGGCAATTTTTGAGACAGAAGAGGGTTATGCGGTATTAATGCCTGGCCGGGATCAGCCTGTTCAGCGAACTGTCAAGGTTCTGGGAGGCAATGAAAATAAGGCTGTGGTTGATGGCCTTACTCCAGGAGATGAAATATTTTTACAACCTAACCAATAAAAACAGGGGGTGCACTCTTTTGCAGGAAACCCGGGAAAAAAACTTGGAACAGATAAAGGAAAGATTGAAAATTGGGCCTGAACAAAAGATTAAAATTGTAGGGGTAACAAAAAACCGAACTTATGAAGAAATTGAAAGGCTTTTAAACTGGGGGCTGAAGGACCTGGGAGAGAACAGGGTCCAGGAATTAATGCGGAAAACAGAGTGGTTTCCCCGCCAGGTCAGCTGGCATTATATTGGACATCTGCAAAGGAATAAGGTAAAATATGTAGTGCGGATTCCTCAACTGGTTATGGTGCATTCTGTAGATAGTCTGCGGCTGGCCAAAAAAATTTCCCAGGAAGCAGGTCGGGTTAAGCGGAAAATACCCATTTTATTACAGGTAAATATTGCCCGGGAAGAACAAAAAAAGGGCTTTTCCAACCAGGAATTAAGGGAAGCTCTCCCTGCTATTGACAGCCTAAAAAATATTGAAGTCAGGGGCCTGATGGCCATGGCTCCGTTTACTAAAGACCCCGAGGAGACCAGACCTTTTTTTGCCGGTTTGCGAGAGCTTTCCTCTGAAATTAAGGAGAAAAACTGGGAAAAAATCAACATGGTGGAACTTTCTATGGGGATGTCCCAGGATTATCAAGTTGCTTTAGAAGAAGGAGCTACAATATTAAGGCTGGGCCGGATTTTGTTCTCTGACAAAGGAGGAATTTGACGGTGCTACTAGTACGGACAATTATGTTCTTTTTTGAAATCCTTTACTGGTTAATTATTGCCAGGGTTATTATTTCTTTTTTGCCCTTGCAAAACATTCAGAATCCCTGAAGGAGGGTTTTAAGGTTTTTGTTTGAAGTTACAGAGCCCATATTGAGTCCCATCAGGAATTTTTTGCCCAGAAACCAAATGGGCCTTGATTTTTCCCCGTTTATTGCAATTTTATTATTAATTCTTATCAGGCAGCTGGTTCTCAGTGTTTTCCTGGGTTAGGAGGTGTACTGGATGGTCGCAAAAAAAGAGATTAAGAGCACGGTCCCATCCCTTAGATTAGATGCCCTGGTTGGGGTGGGGTTCGGTTGTTCCCGGTCAAAAGCCGCCCAGTTTATTAAGGATGGGAAAATAACCCACAGGGACAGGATTGTTACCAACCCTGCCCAGACTGTTGAAACCGGCGATCAAATAAAATGGGAGAACCAGGGGATTGCTTCACTGGAAGAGGTTGCAGGAGAAACAAAAAAAGGTCGCCTGCGAGTGGTAATGACCCGGATGAAAGAAAGGGAGGATTGAAGGTGAAATTAAATCCTTTAGACATTTATAACAAGGAATTTCGAAAAGGAGTTTCAGTCTGGTCGTACAAAAAAGAAGATGTTGACGATTTTCTAGAGCAGGTAGGGCGGGATTATGAAGAAATTTTCAATGAATTAAATCAGTTAAAAGAGGAAAACGAAGCTCTGCAAAAACAACTGGAAAGAAGCCAGGAAAATGAAAGACAACTGCAGGAAAACCTACAGCGGGCGGAAGAAGAAAAAGAACAGGTGGAAAAAGAATCCGACCTGATCATAAAAGAGGCCAAGATGAAGGCCAAGGAAATTATTGAAGAGGCCCAGAAACAGATTCAGGATTACTATTCCCGCTATCAAAAACTCAAAGAATTGGAAGAACTTTTTAGAGTTCGTTTTAGAACTCTTTTGGAAACCCATTTGGAATACCTGGAAAAACATGAAGCCCAGGTTCAGGAGGAAATTAAGGAGGAAGAAAGCGGGGATGAAACGGAAGAATAAACAAACTATAGGTATACTGGGGGGAATGGGCCCCGATGCAACTATTACCCTTTTTCACCGGATTGTTGCCCATACCCGGGCTAAAAAGGACCAGGATCATTTCCACGTTATTGTTGATAGTAACCCGGCCATCCCCGATAGAACTAAAGCCCTGTTGGAGAAAGGGAGCAGCCCTGTTCCCTTAGTTGCCGCTGCCGCACACCGTCTCCAGGAGGCTGGAGCAGACATTATTGGAATGCCCTGTAATACTGCCCACGCATTTTTTTTGGAAATAACCAGAGAGATAAAAATAACTTTTGTGAATATGGTGGAGCTTGCTCAAAGGGAAGCTGACCGTTATGCAAAGAAAACCGGTTCTCCCTGTTACCTTTTTGCTACAGGGGGTACAGTAAATACCGGTATTTTCCAGGGCCTGAAAACCCCTGCTGAAAAAGAACAGGAAAGAATTCAGTCCCTGATTTATGACGTTAAAGCAGGGGCTAGCCTGAAGGAAAAACAAAAAGTTCTATTGAATCTAATTGATGATCTGGGAGAAAAAGAATGTGGTGTGGTGCTGGGCTGCACGGAATTGTCATTCCTGTTCCGGCCTCCTTACAATCCTCCAATTAAGCATGGGACAGGGAATATAATCGATCCGCTGGACCTGCTTGCCCGGGAATTGATCAGAAAAGCGTGTTCAACATGAAAATAGTTTTTTGGTATAAGAGGGAAGGGATGGATTGATGGCAGAGGAAAAAGAGAAAGAGGCAAATGAAAAAGAAGTAGTCAATATGTTGGGAAAAATTAATGGCCGGATGGAGGATATTACTGAGCGGATTGAAGAAATCGGGATCGAAGATTATTTTGATCTGTTAAAATCTCCAAGAAAGCTTTTATTCACTAACTTTATTCTTGGTCTGGCCAGGGGACTCGGTTTTGCTGTAGGTGCCACTATCCTTGGTGCGATATTCCTGATGGTCTTGTTCCGCCTGGGAGAGCTTAACCTGCCTGTAATTGGGGAATTTATTGCCAGGATGATCAGGATTGTCCAGGAATTTCTTTAATACCGGGTTTTTTTCGGGGAGGGATTGTTTTGGTTTTGCTCTGGGCCCTAATTATTTTTGCCCTGGATCAGGGGAGCAAGTTCCTTGTTGAGAATAGCTTGGAACTTTTTGTTTCCCACCCGATTATTGTGAATATTTTTCACCTGACCCTTTTGCACAATACTGGTGGGGCTTTTGGTATTTTTCAGGGGAGAACGGAAATTCTGGTCCTGGTGACCCTGGTTTTGTTTTTCCTGATCTTTAGGTTCCGGCATCTTTTCCCCCGGGAAAAGTGGTGGCATAAAGCTGCTCTGGGATTGCTTGTCGGAGGTGCGGCAGGCAATTTTTTTGATAGGATTTTCAGGGGTTATGTTATTGATTTTCTTGATTTTCAAATCTGGCCCGTGTTTAATGTTGCTGATGCTGCTATAACGGGAGCCATTTTTTTGTTTTTTTTCCAGGTTTTTTTAGATTGGAGAGCAGAACGAAATGCCCGGTGAAATGAGATTAATAACAGCCAGCGAGGAAGGGGAGCGAATAGACAAATATCTGGCCCGTTACCAGGAAGATCTTTCCAGAAGTTTTGTTCAGAAACTGATTAAAGAGGGCCGGGTTTATGTGGAAGGGAAGAAGATCAAGGCCAGTTACAGGGTCCAGGAAGGGCAGGAAATAAAGATTGAAATCCCCCCTCCGGAGCCTATTGAACTTGTTCCTCAAAATATTCCCCTTAATATTTTATATGAGGATTCCTGGCTCCTGATGGTAAACAAGCAACCCGGGCTTGTGATTCACCCCGCAGTTGGACACCCTGATGGGACTCTGGTCAATGCTCTTCTTTATCACTGTCGGGACCTGCAGGGGATTGGTGGGCGTTTGCGTCCCGGGATAGTCCATCGTCTGGATCGTGATACCTCGGGAGTAATGGTTGTTTCCAAGACCGGGGAGACTCATTCCAGGCTTTTAAAATCGTTTAAGGCCAGGGAAGTTGAAAAAACATATCTGGCGATTGTCCACGGGGTTTTTTCCCGTCAGGAAGGCTGGATTGATGTTCCCATAGGGCGACACCCCCAGCAGAGGAAGAAAATGGCATGTGGGGTCCCTGGCGGGAGAGAAGCCCAGACCTTTTTCAGGGTCCTGGGACAGAAAGAAAACCATTCCCTTGTAAAACTTCAGCCCCGGACAGGCCGAACTCACCAATTAAGGGTCCACCTTGCTTTTATTGGCCACCCTATTCTTGGAGATAAGATTTATGCAGGAAAAAATGTTGCCAGGACCGCACCTCGACAGATGTTACATAGTTTTCAGTTGAAGATTTTTCATCCCTTTTTCCAAAAAGAAATGCTTTTCACAGCCCCACCATGGTATGATTTTTTGGAAATCAACCGTGATTTTGGGCTGGAGGAGTACCTTGAAAAGGAGGCTAACCACTAAGATGGAGTATTGTTTTGATAAAATTCTTGAGCGCAGGGGTACAAACTGTATTAAGTGGGATTATACCAAGAACTATCTGGGCGAACAAGATGTTTTACCTCTCTGGGTAGCAGATATGGATTTTGCAGTTCCTCCTCGGGTTCAGGAAGAGATGAAAAAACGGACAGATCATCCCATATTTGGTTATTCTGGACTTCCGGAATCATTTTTCCAGGCCTTTTCTGGCTGGGTGAAAAAAAGGCATGATTGGAATATTGAAAATGACTGGATTATTCCCAATCCAGGGGTTGTTCCCGCAATTGCTCTGGCAATAAATGCCCTGACAGGAGAAGGAGACAGGATAATAATCCAGCCTCCGGTCTATCCTCCATTTTTCTCAGTAGTAAAAAATAATAATCGAGAACTTGTTCTCAATCCCCTGGTGGAAACAGCAGAAGGATACCGGATGGATTTTGAACACCTGGAAAAAAATATTGATAAAAAGACCAGGATGCTGGTTTTTTGCAATCCTCATAACCCTGTTGGGAGGGTATGGAAAAAAGAAGAACTCAGAGAACTGGTCAGGATTTGTTCGAAAAACGATATTTTGATTATTTCTGATGAAATCTGGTCAGACCTTATTTTTTCCGGGCATAAACATTTCCCACTTGACAAAGCAGGGGAAGATATAAGCAGAGAAATAATTACATGCATGGCTCCCAGCAAAACATTTAATTTAGCCGGATTAAAAACTTCTGTTTCGGTTATTCCAGATGAGCATATTAGAGAAAAGTTTAAGGATTATGTGAGCAGGTTTTTTCTCGACAATGTTAACCTGATGGGACAAACTGCCTTTATTGCAGTTTATGAAAACTGTGAAAATTGGCTGGATAACCTTCTGGAATATCTGGAAGGCAATGTTCAATTTTTAGAGGGGTTTATCCGAGAAAGGATGCCCGGGGTTTCTTTTAAATACCCCGAGGGAACCTTTGTTGTCTGGCTTGACTTTAGAAAATATGGGTTATCAGACGAGGAACTGCTGGAAAAGGCAATCCAAAAGGCAAAAGTTGGCCTGAATCCAGGGTACTCCTTTGGAGAAGAAGGAAAAGGGTTTTTGCGCATCAATGTGGGCTGTCCACGTGCTACTTTGAAAGAGGCAATGGAAAGGCTGGCTGAAGTATTTGAATAATTTCTTGACAAATTTTATATCTATTGATAAGATTTAGAGAAGCATATAATATCCTTTAAGTTAACCCTGCGAGGTTAACAAGGAAGATTTTCTGAGGCTTCCTGTTGGCCAAACAGGAAGCCTTTTTGTGCAGGAGGGGTAATTATGATTGAAAAAAAGAAGGTAATTATGGATGAGGGAGATATCAGGCGCGGTTTAACGCGGATTGCTCACGAAATAATTGAAGCCTATAAAAAAGTTGATGATCTTTACCTGGTTGGAATAAAAACCCGGGGCGTGCCTCTGGCCCGGAGAATTGCTGCTAAGATGAAAGATATTGAAGGTCGGGAAATAAAGGTTGGAGTTCTGGACATTACCCTTTACCGCGATGATTTGACTCTTGTTGGACCCCACCCAATCCTGCATGAAACAGATCTTCCTTTTGATATTTCCGGAAAAAGAATAATTCTTGTTGATGATGTTCTTTTTACCGGCCGGACGATAAGGGCAGCAATGGATGCCCTGATGGATAAAGGTAGGCCACGCCAGATAGGGCTTGCTGTTTTAATCGACCGAGGGCACAGGGAGTTGCCCATCAGGGCCGATTTTGTTGGGAAAAACTTACCAACTTCCAGAAAAGAAATTGTCCAGGTTGAATTGAAAGAAATTGACCAAAACGACGGGGTTTATCTCCTGAAGAACCTATAGCATAGCGCCCTTTAATTCGGTCCAGAGAGGCCGGCAAGGGAAGAATGCAAAGGTGGTTTCCCCTGCCAGCTTACCTGCACCGACTGGGAATATTAATTAGGAGGCGGTTTAATGGCAGGAAAGGAAACCGGGTTGTTTAGGGAGAACTGGCAGGAAGTTGAAGACTTTGGGAAGGCAAGGGCTGCAATGCTGGCCCTGCAGCACCTTTTTGCAATGTTTGGGGCTACCATCCTCGTTCCCCGTTTAACGGGCCTTGATCCAGCAGTGGCATTATTTACTTCTGCATTAGGGACACTGGCCTTTTACTTCATCACCCGGGGACGGGTGCCTGCATACCTGGGGTCTTCATTCAGCTTTATCATTCCCCTGCAGGTAGTTGTCTTTCAGGAAAACCTGGGATTGGGGATTGGCCCGGCAATGGTAGGAGTTATGTTTGCTGGGTTAATTTATGTACTGGTAGCTTTAATCCTAAAACGTGTTGGGCCGGAATTCTTTAAAAGAATTCTTCCCCCCGTTGTGGTTGGCCCGGTAATAATTATTATTGGGCTGGCGCTGGCTCCCGTTGCCAGGGATATGTTTATGGAACACCCCCAGACTGCAATTATAACCCTGATTTTAACCGTAGTTGCAAGTATTTTTTTACGGGGATTTCTCCGACTGATCCCCATTTTAATTGGGATAATTGGAGGGTATGTTTTTGCACTGTTTTTGGGAATTGTTGACCTTTCCCCGATTAATGAAGCTGCCTGGCTGGCATGGCCCTCTTTTACAGCTCCATCCTTACAGGGTTCGCTGGCAGCAATAACTATAATTACTCCCATTGCCCTGGTGACAATTGTTGAACACCTGGGAGATGTGGTTGCCCTGAGCAGGACTTCCGGAAAGGACTTTGTTTCCAACCCTGGACTGCACAGAACTTTATTTGGGGATGGCATAGCTACAATGATCGCCGGACTCTTTGGTGGCCCTCCCAATACAACTTACAGTGAAAATGTGGGAGTCCTGGCTCTAACAGGGGTGAAAAACGCATTAATTGTTTCAATGGCAGCAATTTTTGTCCTGTCAGTAAGTTTTATTGGTAAGTTTGGAGCCCTGATCCAGAGTATTCCTCCAGCAGTAATGGGTGGGATTACTTTCCTCCTCTTTGGGATGATTGCTGGTGTTGGGCTTAGGACCCTGACAGAAAATGAAGTTGACTTTTCCAATCCCCGAAACCTGGTAATCGTCTCCCTGACACTTGTAGTTGGGTTAAGTGGGATTTCTCTGGAAGTGGGAGGCCTGGTTTTTGAACAGATGGGACTGGCGGCAATGGTTGGAATTTTTTTAAACCTGGTTCTTCCCAGGAGAGAAATTGGATTTGTTACGGCTTTTCCTGCTGGAAGGATAGAGGAGTGATTAATTTGGATTTTTTGCTCAAGGGTGCAGAGTTGATTTGTCTGGAAAAGGAAAAAATTGTAACGGGAGACTTGCTTATTTCCGGAACCGAAATTGTGGGCCTGGGGAGAGAAATTGACCCTCCTCAGGGGGAATTAGAGATAATCGATTGTTCAGGGTTGCAGGTTTTCCCAGGATTTTTTGATATGCATGTTCATTTTAGAGAACCCGGGCAAACTCACAAAGAGGATATTAAAAGTGGACTGCAGGCTGCAGCAGCGGGGGGATTTACGGGTGTTGCTGCAATGGCAAACACCTCTCCTGTCGTTGATGGGCCGTCTTTAGTGGAAACTCTGCTGAATAAGGGAAAGGAATATGGAGGGCCGGAATACCACCAGATAGCTGCAGCAACCCGAAATCTGCAGGGGAAAGAATTTGCTGATATTTCCGGCCTTCTTTCTGCGGGAGCGATTGCAATCAGCGATGACGGACAGCCAATTCAGGACTCGGGGTTTTTAAAAGACCTGCTTCAGTACAGTAAAGAAAAGGGATTTCTCTATATTGAACACTGCGAGGATAAAAAATATGAACCGGAAAATCCCCTTTCCGAAATTCAGATGGTTTATCGTGACATAGACTGTCTTACCCAAACCGGAGGTAGGTTGCACATAGCTCATATTAGCTGTGGGAAATCCCTTGAGCTGGTAGTAGAAGGGAAAAAGCAAGGCCTGAATTTAACCTGTGAGGTTACGCCTCACCACCTTTTCCTCGACCAGGGAGTGATAAAAAAAATGGGAACTAATGCCCGGATGAGCCCTCCCCTGAGGACCCCGGAAGATGCTGCTGTACTTCGGGAAGGGTTGAAGAAAGGGCTTATTGATTGTATCGCTACTGATCATGCGCCCCATTCACCCGGGGAAAAAGAAAAATCTTACAACCAGGCACCCAGGGGAGTGGTGGGTTTGGAAACAGCCGTGGGTACTGTCTGGAAGGAGTTATTTCACGGTGAAGGCCTGTCCCCCCTGTTGCTGGGAAAGTTGTTTGCAACAAACCCCCGCAGGATACTTAACCTGTCTCCAATTGATATCAGGCAAGGTGGAAGGGCTGACCTTACAGTAATTGATCCGGAAAAGGAGTGGCGAGTGAGAGCAGAGGATTTTTATTCGCGCGGGAAAAACTCTCCCTTTACCGGAAAAGCTCTGCGCGGAAAGCCTGCCCTGGTTTTTAAAAACGGCGAAAAAATAATGGAAAATGGCCGGGTTTTGATCCCGGCAGGGAGGAATTAAAAGTGCCCAAAGATTTTATTGTAGATCTTGTGGAAGGAATTAAAAAGAAAAAATCCCACGTCTGTGTAGGTCTTGATCCTGATTTTGAAAGAATTCCCGGTCATATCAAGGAAATGGCAATTAACGAGTATGGACCAAATCGGAGGGCAATTGGGGAAGCCATCCTTAACTTCAACCGGGAAATTTTAGAGGCAGTAAAAGACTCAGTTGCTGTGGTTAAGTTACAGATTGCCTGGTTTGAAGAATATGGCCACTGGGGATTGAAAGCACTGGAGGAAACAATTTCCTTTGCTCATCACAAAAAACTCCTCACAATACTGGATATAAAGAGGGGTGACATTGGCAGCACTGCTTCTGCCTATGCCCGAGGTTACCTGGGAGAGGTGAATTTCTGGTATGGAGTTAAGAAAAAACTTTTTAACGCAGATGCAGTTACCCTAAACCCCTATCTGGGTGGGGACAGCATTGAACCTTTTCTCAAGATAATGAAGGAAAACAGGCGAGGAGCCTTTGTCCTGGTAAAAACCTCAAACCAGGGCAGCAAAGATTTTCAGGATCTCCAGTTGAAAAATGGAAAGCTTTTTTATGAACACGTTGCAGAAAAGGTAAATGAATGGGGAGGGGACCTGGTTGCAGAGGCAATTCCTTACAGCCAGCTGGGGGCCGTAACGGGAGCAACCTTCCCGGGAGCCGCAGAGAAACTTCGTAAATTGATGCCCAAATCATATTTGCTGGTCCCGGGTTATGGGGCCCAGGGTGCCGGACCGGAGGATGTTGTTTCATTTTTCAACGAGGATGGCCTGGGAGCACTGGTTAATGCCTCCCGTTCAATCATTTTTGCATATGAAAAAGAAAAATATCCTGATCAGCACCAGTGGGCCGCACGGCAGGCCGTTGAACAGATGAGGACAGACATTAATGATGCTTTAAAAAAAGCCGGGCGGCTGGCCTGGGATTAAAGGAGGCCAGATATGCTGCAGGAGTTAGCATTGGTGGAGAAAAACGAGAAGGTTGGACCGGATATTTATTTTTTGGAACTCAAGGCTCCCCGGATAGCCTCCCGAGCGGAGCCAGGGCAGTTTATTCATATTAGCCTGGGAACAATTTATGATCCTCTTCTGCGGCGGCCCATGAGCATATTGAATGCCCGGGAGAAAACCTTAACGGTTCTGTACCAGATTGTTGGCAGGGGAACCCGGATTATGACCAGGTTCCGCCCGGGGGACAGCATTGATGTTCTTGGTCCGCTGGGGAAGGGCTTTGTCCTCGAAGAGGCCGAACAGAACCTCTTACTTGGGGGTGGGGTTGGGGCTGCACCCCTGGTTTTTCTGGCAAACCGCTTAAGAGCAAAACAGGCCAAGGTAAAGTTTTTCCTGGGAATGAGGGAAGGGGAACTCCTCTTTTTAAAAGACCTTTTGCCTTCTGGCATCGATTTTTTTGCCAGCCACGAGAATTCTCCGCGGGGAGAGGCAAAACAGGTTACTGATTTATTGCCTCCCCACCTCGAACAAAATGGGAAAACATCCCTTTACTGCTGTGGGCCCGAGGGAATGTACAGGGAAATTGCCCGGATATGCAATGATTGCGGAGATTTTTCCATTCAGGTTTCCATTGATCGAAGAATGGGGTGTGGGGTGGGAACATGCCTCGGATGCGCCGTAAAGGTAAAAAGGCCTCCCCGGGAGGAACCTCAAATTGTCAGGGCCTGTGTTGAAGGGCCTGTTTTCCGCTGGCAGGAGGTAAGTACAGATGGCTTCTAAACTTAAGACCAGAATCGGTTCATTAGAAATGAATAATCCTTTACTTACAGCTTCAGGCACCTACGGGAATGGGCGTGAGTACAGTTCAATTATTGACCTTAATTGCTGGGGAGCCCTGGTAACAAAAGGTTTGACCCTGGAACCAAGAGCGGGGAATAGCGGGGTCAGGATTGTGGAAACCCCTGCAGGAATTTTAAATTCCATTGGGTTGCAAAATCCGGGGATTGAATATTTTTTGCGGGAAGAAGTTCCCTTTCTGGAAGAACTTGAAGTCCCTGTTATTGCCAATATTGCTGGAAGAAGGATCCGTGATTATGAAGAGCTGGCAAGACGTCTGGACCCTATTTCTGCGGTTGCTGCCCTGGAGGTTAATGTTTCCTGTCCCAACGTTAGAGAGGGGGGGCTCGCCTTTGGTACGAATCCGGATCTGGTTTTTGAAATTACCTCAAGACTCAGGAAAATAACTGCGAAACCCCTGATTATTAAGTTAACACCCAATGTAGCAAGTGTAGGTGCTATTGCTGTGCAGGCAGAAAAAGCCGGAGCTGATGCGGTTTCCCTGATCAATACCTTGATGGGAATGGAAATTGATATTGAAAGGCAGAAGCCGATGCTGGGAAATATTGTAGGGGGCCTTTCGGGGCCTGCAGTTAAACCCGTTGCCTTACGGATGGTTTACCAGGTTTTCCGTCAGATAAAAATTCCCATAATTGGCATGGGGGGGATAACGAAGGGCGAAGATGCAGTTGCTTTTTTACTTGCCGGGGCTCGGGCAGTTGCCCTCGGAACAGTAAACTTTGTAAACCCTCAGGCCCCGGTTGAAATAAAAGAATACATCGGACAGTATATGCAGCGCCATAATTTTTCCAATGTGGAAGAAATGGTGGGCCTTGCCCATCAGGAAAGGGAGGATTGATTGATGGAAAAAATAATGGAAATCCTGGCAAGATATGGAGTGCTCCAGGAAGGACACTTTTTGTTGTCATCGGGTTTGCACAGCGACAAATATCTTCAATGTGCCCAGATTTTGCAATACCCTGAACAGGCGGGGAAACTGGGGGGAGAGGTGGCAAAAAAGTTTTCTGAGGAAAAAATTGACCTGGTTGTTGGACCTGCCCTGGGTGGTGTTGTCCTGGCCCATGAAGTTGCTCGTAGCCTTGGGTGCAGGGGAATTTTTACCGAGCGCAAGGATGGAATAATGCAACTCCGCAGGGGTTTTTCCATTGAACACGGTAGCAGGGTCCTGATAGTAGAGGATGTAGTCACTACTGGAAAATCTGCCCTGGAAGTTTGCGAAGTTGTGGAAAAAGAGGGTGGGGAAATAGCTGGTATCGGCTCTATTGTTGACCGCAGCCCAAAAGATTTTGAGTTTCCGGTTCCTTTCCGGTCTATTATTCGAGTTGAAGTAGAAACATATACTCCGGGTCAGTGCCCATTGTGTGATAGAGGGGTTCCGCTTGTTAAGCCCGGTAGCAGGGAGAGCAAAAACTGATTTGGCTTTCCTTTTGTTTTTTATTGATGGGCTGGGATTGAACTCAGACCGGGAAACAAATCCTGTCTTGCAGGATAGTTATCCCCGCCTGCAGGAAGTTTTGTCCGGAAAAGGAGAAGGTTCTTTAATGGTTACCAACCCAGGGCTGGGTTGTCCGGGTTTACCCCAGAGCGCTACCGGACAGACGGCACTTCTGACAGGGGTTAACCCTATTCCCTTTGTTGGGGGGCACCGCAGTGGATTTCCCGGGCCCACCCTGATTTCAATAATCAGGGAGAACTCCCTGTTAAAAAAGGTCCAGGAAAAAGGGTTGAAAGGCACCTTTGCCAATGCCTATACCAAGGAATTTACATGGGAAAATGTTCGCAGGGCATCTGTTACCACCTATACAGTCCTTGCTGCTGACCAGAAATTTCGGACCCTTGATTATTTAAGGCAGGAAAAGGCGGTTTACCAGGAATTTACCAACCAGCAACTTCGAGAACGTGGTTACCAAGTCCCAGCCTGGACGCCAGCTAAGGCAGCAGAGGTACTTTTGGGTATTGCCCGGGAACACCAGTTGACTGTTTTTGAATATTTTCAAACAGATATAGCAGGTCACCGCAATGATGGTGATTTTACTCGAAAAATCCTTGGCTCCCTTGAAGAATTTCTGGACAGTTTAATATCTTTTCGGCCCGACAACTTAACCTTGATTATTACCAGTGATCATGGAAACATTGAAGATAATTCCACTAACCTTCATACTAATAATCCTGTTCCTACTTATGCTGTGGGCAGGAAGAAATGCCTTTTCGGGGGAGTTAAACAAATAACTGATATTGCTCCGGAAATTTTAAAGGCTTTGGACTGAAAAGTTTTTGCTTATGAAGAAGGTTTTTGCCATTGGGAAAGAGAAAAAATAGAGAGATATGGGATAAACAATTTTGCCTTTTCCCCCTACTATATTTTTATAATAAGGACGGTGGTTTTTTGTGAAGGTTTCAAAACCTGAAGACATCAGAAACATTGCTTTACTTTCTCATGGAAGCGTGGGAAAGACTTCTCTACTCGAGGCTATGCTTTTCCAGAACGGTGTAACAAATCGCCTGGGTAACGTCGAAGAGGGAACAACTGCATCTGACTTTACCCCGGAGGAAAAAAGTAAAGGGATTTCCATCAATGCAACTTACATCCCCCTTTATCGGGAAGGGATAAAATTCAATATGATCGATACACCGGGTTATATCGATTTTATTGGTGAGGTGCATGGTGCCCTCCGCGTTGTGGATAGTTCAATAGTAATGGTCTGTGCTGCCTCTGGAGTTGAGGTGAATACTCACCGGGTCTGGAAGATGGCCGATGAAGCCAGCCTCCCCCGGCTTGTATTTATCAATAAAATGGACCGGGAAAGCGCTGATTTTCGTGGAACTCTGAGCCAGATCCAGGAAACCTTTGGAAATGGGGTTGTACCTCTTTTCATCCCCATGGGAGCAGAAGATAATTTCAAAGGAGTTATTGACCTGTTCCAGGGGAAAGCCCATGTTTATAGCGATTGGGGAAAGTATTCAGTAGAAGATATTCCCGAGGAATTTGCTGATGATTATGAGGAGTACCACATGGAAATGGTTGAAGCCCTGGCAGAAGTTGATGATGAACTGATGATGAAGTATCTGGAAGAAGAAGAATTAACCACTGAAGAACTGGAGGGTGCCCTGGAAAAAGGAGTCCGAGAAGGAAGTCTGATGCCCGTTTTCGCGGGTTCTGCAGCCAGAGCTATAGGTGTTGAGGAAATCCTTAACTATTCCTCCAGGATTCTTCCCTCTCCAGTTGACCGTGGATCCGTCAGGGGAACACTTCCTGATAGCGAGGAAGAAACCGAACGCCAACCCTCACTTGATGAGCCAACCAGTGCTCTTGTAGCTAAAACAATGGTTGACCCCTATGTTGGCCGCCTTTCTATCTTCCGGGTTTTTTCAGGGAAAATAACCATTGATTCGGAAATATATAACTCCACCAAAGATGAAACAGAAAAAATTGCCAAGCTCTATAATCAAAAAGGCAAGGACCAGGAAAACGTAGAAGAAGTAATTGCTGGAGATATCGGTGCCGTGGCCAAATTACAGCATACCGGAACAGGTGATACTCTCTGCTCCAAGGAAAACCCGGTTGTTTTTCCGGAAATAAAATTCCCCAAACCAAATCTTTCTCTTGCAGCATACCCCAAGGGTGAAGGGGACGAGGAAAAAATTAGCACGGCTTTAAATCGCTTTGCAGAAGAGGATCCCACCTTTACTGCCTTCCACGATCCGGAAACAAATGAACTGGTTGTTTCCGGAATGGGGACGATGCATCTCGACGTTGTTAAGGATGTCAGTAGACGTAAATTTGGTGTTGATTTTGAAACAAAACCACCGAAAATAGCCTACAAAGAAACCATTCAGAAGAAGATTGAGGTGGAAGAAAAACACAAAAAGCAGACAGGTGGTCGTGGTCAGTACGGGCATGTTCATCTACGACTGGAACCCCTTTCCCGGGGAAGTGGTTTTGAATTTCAGGAAGAAATATTCGGAGGAGCCATTCCCAACCAGTTTATCCCCGGTGTTGAAAAAGGGGTTCGAGAGGCAATGAAAGAAGGGGTTCTTGCTGGGTATGAGGTAGTTGATTTCAAAGCCACGGTTTTTGATGGTTCCTATCACCCGGTGGATTCATCCGAAATGGCCTTTAAACTGGCTGCTTCTAAGGCTTTCAAGAAGGCCGTTGAAAAAGCGGATCCGGCTATTCTTGAACCCATCATGGAAGTTCGGGTGGAAGTATCCGAGGAACAGATGGGGGATGTCATTGGTGACCTGAACAGCAAGCGAGGCAAAATCCTGGGGATGGATCCTCAGGATGGCATTCAGATTATCAGGGCTAATGTACCCCTTGCGGAAATGGCAAATTATGCCAATGATCTCAAGTCAATCACTGGAGGCCAGGGTACCTTCAGCATGAAAGTTGCCTATTACGACAAAGTTCCGCCCCGTGAAACCGACCTAATAATAGAACAGTCTAAAAAAGACGAGGATTAAGCCTCTTATGAGGCTTTTCCTCTTTTTTAAGGAGGGATAATGTGGAAAGGTGGAAGAAGGTAATAAAAAAGGCCCTGGAGGCAGGAGCGGACTATGCTGACCTGCGTTATATTGAAAATGAAAAACAGGGGATCAGGGCCAAAAACGGTAAGATTGAAGACTTAAGCCTGGGGGAAGACAGGGGAATAGGTTTGAGGGTCTGGGTAAATGGCAGCTGGGGTTTTGCCAGCATGAGCATTACAGATGATAATCTGGAGGATTCGGGAAAGTTAGCCCGAGAGGCAGTTGCTCTGGCCCGGGCGGCTAATAAAGGTCAACAACCCAGGGAACTTGCACCGGTGAAAGCTGCAAAAAAAGAATATACCACAGAGATCGAGGAAGATCCTTTCGAGATATCCCTGGAAGAGAAGATTGAACTGCTGCAAAAAGCCCACGAAGCCATGCAGGGAGAAAAAATTTTTCTTACTACCGGCAATATTGACTGCCAGAAGGAGAAAAAACTTTTCATTTCTTCTGAAGGCTCGGAAATTCAGCAGACTTTTTATCGAACTGGAGCAGGTATCAATGCCATGAGCACCGACGGCAAGGACCGGCAGATTCGTTCCTATCCCAGTGCTTTTGGGGGGAATTACGCCCAGAGGGGTTTTGAGTTTGTTAGAGAGATGGATCTTGTAAGAGAAGCAGAACGGGTGAGAAAAGAGGCTGAGCAGCTTCTTACCGCAGAACAATGTCCGGCCGGAGAAATGACTCTCATCCTGGGGGGCTGTCAGCTAGGGTTGCAGGTTCATGAATCCTGCGGGCACCCGATTGAACTTGATCGAGTTCTGGGGACTGAGGCAGCTTTTGCGGGGACTAGTTTTTTGACTCCCGACCACATTCATGAACTTGCTTACGGCTCGAAGGTTGTAAATATTTATGCTGATGCCACAATTCCAGGTGCTCTGGGAAGTTTTGCTTATGACGATGAGGGAGTCTCCGCCAGCAGGATTCCCATTGTCAGGGAAGGAAAATTTGAAAACTTCCTTACCTCCAGGGAAACGGCCCCGGTGCTTGAACAAAAAAGCAATGGGACCATGAGGGCAATTGGCTGGAGCAATTTTCCCCTGATCAGAATGACCAATATTAACCTGGAACCGGGAGAATCTTCGCTGCAGGAATTGATCAAGGGGACAGAAAAAGGAATTCTTCTGGACATGATTAAGTCCTGGAGCATTGATGATAAGAGGATTAACTTCCAGTTTGGAACAGAAATTGGCTGGTTGATTGAGGATGGTGAAATAAAGGGGGTAATTAAAAACCCCACCTATACAGGGAGCACCCTTCCTTTCTGGCGTTCCTGCGATGGAATTGCAGGACAATCTGAATGGAAAATGTGGGGAGTTCCCAACTGTGGCAAGGGAGAACCCATGCAGGCGGCTCCAGTTGGCCATGGCGCGTCCTATGCCAGGTTCAGAAACATAAAGGTAGGTGTTAGCCGATGAAAAGAGAAGAGCTAAAAAAAGTAATTTCCGAATCGCCGGCAGAACACACCGAGATTTTTTGCCAGAAAGACGAATTAAAGCTTTCAAGATTTGCAGAATCAATTATTCACCAGAATATCAGCCAGGAAAAAACAAGTTTAACTGTAGTTGTTCATGAAAAAAAACGCAAGGGAAGTGCAACCACTACAGATACCAGCCCCTCAGCAGTGCGAAAAGCATTAGAAAGGGCCCTGGAAGCGGCAAAATTTCAAAAACCTGACCCTGACTTTCCCGGGCTCCCTTTTTCCGAAGAAATAGCCCCTGAATTACAGTCTTTTTCTCAGGAAACCAGCAACTGCCCTCCCGAGAAAAGGGCTGATGGAATTGCTGAAGTCAGGAAGATTGGGGAAAGGGAAGGTTTCAAGGGATTTGGAACATTTTCTACTCAGGCCAGCAGGTATATTTCCCTGAATTCCAATGGAAACTTCCGCGAATGGGATACATCCCAGGCCTTTTTAAAAGTTCTGTACATGGGAGGGCCCGGTGGAGGAGAGGGTTATGCCCAGGACCTCCAGGTTGATGTAAACGATATTGATGTTTCCTGGGTTGCAGAAAAGGCTGCAGAAAAATGTGCCGCAACCCAGGAAAGGAAGTCCCTCGAACCGGGAGAATATACTGTTATTCTGGAACCCCTAGCAGTTTGCGAATTGCTTGGTTATCTTGGTTTCATTGGTTTTAATGGTCTGGCCTGCAATGAAGGGCGGAGTTTTTTCTCGGGTAAAATTGGAGAGAAAGTAATGGCCGAAAGTATTTCCATTTTTGATGATCCATACGATGAAAACGGATTGCCTTTCCCCTATGACGGTGAAGGTATGCCCAAGCGACCCCTTCCCCTCGTTGAGGAGGGAGTTTTTAAAAATTATATTTATGACCATTACCTGGCAGCTAAGGAAGGCCGAAAAACAACCGGTCATGCTCTGCCTCCCGGTTTCAGGTCTTTTGGTCCAATGCCCATGCACCTGAAAATGTGGCCGGGAAAAGAATCCAGGGAGGAACTGTTGCAAAAGGTTGAAAAAGGGGTTCTTGTTACCAGGTTTCATTATGTTGGGGTAATTCATCCCCAGCAGACGATTGTAACCGGTTTAACCAGGGATGGGACTTTCTGGATTGAAAATGGTGAGGTTGGGCATGCCCTAAAAAATCTCCGGTTTACCCAGAACATTATCGAAGCCCTGAAAAGGGTAGTTGGGATTGGAAATAGCCTGGGTAAAATGCCTTTCAGCGTTGGGGCTCCTCAGGGGCCAGCTCTGGTAATTGATGGTTTCAATTTTACTGGAGTATCGGAAATGGAGTAAAAAAATGGCACGGGGTTAACCCGTGCCACCAGTTTTTATGAATCGGGAAGTTGGGGAGGGGCCAGAATGGTCTGGTAATTTTCGTAGTGGACAAAGCCCAGGGGACTGCCCTTGGGCTTTTTTATGTTCTTAACTTCAGTATAATCCACTGCAACCTTGCTATCCTGCTTTCCCCTGCTGAAAAAGGCCGCAAGGCTTGCTGCCCTCAGGAGGTCGTGGTCTTTTACATCCCTTTTTTCGGTTTTAATGATTACGTGGGATCCCGGAATTTCCCGGGTGTGAAACCACAGATCATGGTCTTTTGCTTTGCGGAAAAGATCCTCATTCTGCCGGTTATTTCGCCCAACTAAAATGGTCCTGCCATCAGAAGTTTTAAACTGGTGGGGGTTACTTCGAATATCCGCCCCGGACTTTTTCCGACGAATGGGGATAATCCCGGTTTCTTTAAATTCTGCTTCCAGTTCCAGAAGTTCCTGCAGGTTATTTGCTTCTTCCAGGTAGTGCATTGCTTCTTCAAGATACCTTGTTTCCCGGCGGGTTAAGGCAATCTGTCTTTTAAGGTGTTTTTGAGCTTTTTTCTTTTTGTGATATTTTTTGAAGTATCGCTGGGCATTGGCATGAGGTGAAAGTTCTGGTTTTAGTTCAATTTCAAGTGGGGCATTGTCCTGGTAGTAATTGGGAAGCGCCACAACCCTATTCCCCTTTTGGATTTTATGGGCAAAGGCTGTTATCAATTCTCCTTTGATTTTCAGACTATCACTCCCCCTGGCATCCCGCAGGTCATCCTGCAATTTATAAAGCTTCCGCTCCTTTTTTTTCAGTTCCCGGTTTACCTTTTTTTGCAGCTGGTTCTTCTTGGATTGAATCTGGTTTTTTTCCCAGTTTGGAATAATTGTTTCCTTTAACAACTCAGACAGGGTGTTGAAATTTTTCTGCTCTAAATCTTGCCAGGCCACAGGTTGAAAAGGGAAAACCTCAAAAACCTTTCCATTTTCGTAAAGAGCAGTCGGCTTAGGGCCAGAACTGGCGAGAAAATTTTCCAGCCAGTGTATTGCCTCCCTGATTTTGGAAAACTGGTCTTCTTCCAGGGCACCTGCCTGAATTTCTGGATCCAGGCCCGCCCTTACAGTAAGGTCTCTTGCTGTTTTGGGGCCAACCCCTTCAATATTATCGAATATTAACCTCCAGGTTTTTTTCTGTCCGGCCTCCTCCCTTATTTCGTCCCAGGGAATTTCCCCGGGATCATACTTCCCCTGGGCAGGAGGTGGATTATAGGGGAGGCCGGCATTGATAGGCCGCTGGCTATTCTCTCCCTGGGGTTTTAGAACTCCAAGGATGCGCCCTTCTTTGACCAGGGCCAGATTGGCATGGCGTCCCATAAGTTCGGCTATTAACTGGTAAGCCCCGAATTTAAAAGAAAGAATCCTATCAAGCCCCCGTTGTTCAATTTTTTCAAGGGGCATCCCCTGGAGATATTTTCGAAGCAGCATTGTGAAGGGAGGGGGCTGGGGAGGGTTCTCCATATTGTAATCTGCAAGGAAAACCCCCTGATTCGATGGGTGCATAAAGAAAAATAAGCTTTTATTGGTTTGCCTGCAACGAAAATTAATATTTAAAACCTGCTGATGGGGTTGGAAAATTTTCGTAATGTAACCATTTTCCAGTTCAGTTTGCAGTTCCTCTCTGGTTTTAAAAAGCATAACGCCATCCATTGTAAAACTCCTTCCTGAAACCAACTTCTTATATGCTATTATTTACTATTCAGGCACCTTAAGTCAAGCAGCGATTTCCTGGTTGAAAAAAAATGACATTATTAAACTAAAACCAGTTGTGCTTATTGAAACACTGCTTTTATTATGGTATTATTTAGAGGAATGTAGAGGAGGAGTCCAAAATGAGGAGTATGACTGGCTATGGAACCGGAGTTGCCAAAAAAGGGCGCTGGGTTTTTGAAACTGAAATTAAAAGTGTTAACCATCGCAATCTTTCTCTGAATATCTATCTTCCAGGAGATTATTCGGCACTGGATCCCCTTATTCGCTCCATAGTAAAGGAGAGGGTTCCTCGGGGACGGGTTGACCTGAATATAAATGTTGAGGTTGAGGAAGGAGAGGTTCCCGAGATTTGTTTGGACAATAACCTCCTTCAGGCTTACAACCAGGCTATTATGAGTGCTGTTGGGAAAGGTATGGTCAGCGAGGAATTCAAGCTTTCTCTTCCCGGGGTTTTGCGACAGAAAAAAGCCCCTGATCTTGCAGAAACCCAGGAGCTTCTTCAGGGATCAGTAAAACAGGCTCTGGAACAGTTAATTTTTATGCAGGAAAGAGAAGGAGAGGCGCTGAAAAAGGAAATAGAAGAATATCGGAAAAAAATTGCGAAAATGGTACAAAATATAAAAGGAATATTGCCCGAAATCCAGAAAGAACATTATCATAAGCTTAAAAGCAAGCTCTCAACATTTCTTGAGGAAAATGATTTTTCTGAAGAAAGAATAATGATGGAAGCGGGGGTGTTAGCTGACCGAAGTGATATCCAGGAAGAGATAGTTCGTTTGGAGAGTCATCTTAAACATCTGGAAAATGCTTTGCAGGAAAAAAACGCAGTAGGGAAAAAACTCGACTTTATTGCCCAGGAGATGCTGAGGGAGATTAACACCATCGGTTCAAAAATTAATAACCGGGAAGTTTTGTATCAGGTTATTGAACTGAAAAGTTGGGTCGAGAAGATTAGGGAACAGGTCCAAAATATAATATAAATGTACAGGAGGGAATTAGAAATGGAAATTAAACTGATCAATATTGGTTTTGGAAATATTGTTGCGGCCAACAGGATAATTGCAATTGTAAGCCCTGAATCTGCTCCCATAAAAAGGATAATCCAGGAATCCAGGGAACAGGGACGATTGGTTGACGCTACTTATGGACGCAGAACCCGCGCAGTTGTCATTACCGATTCTGACCACATTATTTTGAGCGCTGTTCAACCGGAAACTGTTTCTCATCGACTGGTTGACAAAGATACCTCGCTCTAAAAATGAGGAAAGGGAAACTATTTGTTCTTTCCGGGCCTTCCGGAGTTGGCAAAGGAACGGTCCTGAAGGAATTATTAAGACAGAGAAAGGACCTGGTTTTTTCTGTTTCCGCCACTACAAGGCCGGCTCGTCCGGGAGAAGTTCAAGGAAAGGACTATTTTTTCCTTTCATCTGCGAATTTCCAAAAAGGAATAGAAGATAACCGTTGGCTGGAATGGGCCCAGGTGCACAACCATCTTTACGGTACTCCTCGGGAATTTGTGGAGGAAACCATCCGATCTGGAAAGCATATTATCCTGGATATTGATACTCAGGGGGCCCGCCAGATCAGGGAAAAATGCCCTGAGGGAGTTTTTATCTTTTTAGCTCCTCCAAGTTTAGAGGAGCTGGCCAGGCGCCTGGAAAAGAGGGGAACCGATTCCCCTTCTGCCAAAAAATTACGGTTAAAAAATGCTCTGCAGGAAATGGAAGAGAAAAATCACTATGATTATGTGGTTATAAATGACCAATTGCAGCGGGCTGTTGCCCGGATAAAAAAAATAATTTCCGAAGAAGAAAGGAGCAATTAGAGGTTGGCTATTAACAAACGATTGAGTCATGAAAAACTGATGCAAAGTGTAGACAGCCCCTATACCCTGGTCATTGCTGCTGCTAAGAGGGCACGTGAATTGAATGATGGGGCCAATCCCCTTATCGAGTATTCAAGTACCAATAAACCTGTTACTATTGCAATGAATGAGATAATTGCGGGCCAGGTAAAGTATGTCCGGAAAAAAGTTGACGGCATCAAGTAATTGAGGAGGGGAAACTTTGCTCCAGGGAAAGACAATTGTTCTCGGTGTGAGCGGAGGCATTGCGGCTTACAAGGCAGTTGATCTCGCCAGCCGCATGGTTAAGCAGGGAGCCAGGGTTAAGGTGGTAATGACCCGGGCTGCGTGTGAACTTGTTCGACCCATAACTTTCCAGAGCATTACCCATCAGCCTGTGGCAACGGAAATGTTTTCAGAGCCTGCCAACTGGAATATTCAGCACATTGACCTGGCAACTGAAGCAGACCTTGTTCTGGTAGCCCCTGCAACCTATAATGTAATCGGAAAAGTTGCCAGTGGAATTGCAGATGATTTGTTGACAACAACAATTTCTGCGACCAGAGCCCCCGTCCTTTTTGCACCTGCCATGAACACAAAGATGTATGAAAACCCGGTTTTTCAATCAAATCTTCGGCGCCTGCAGGAAATGGACTACTATTTTATTGAACCTGATATTGGGCGTCTGGCAGAGGGTTCTTCAGGCAGGGGAAGGCTTGCGGACAATGATAGGATTATGGAAGAGGTAATCCGGGCTCTTGTTCCCAAGGATTTGCCCGGAACAAGGCTTTTGGTTACTGCCGGACCCACCCAGGAATTTATTGATCCAGTCCGGATTTTAACCAATCCTTCAACGGGAAAAATGGGTTATGCCCTTGCTCAGGCTGCACTGCGTCGGGGAGCTCAGGTAACCCTGATTACCGGACCAACGCACCTGACACCTCCGTGGGGTCTAAAAGAATTTGTCCGGGTGGCAACAACAAGGGAAATGCTGGATGCCGTAATAAAACGCTGCCTTGACCAGGATGTGATTATTAAAGCTGCTGCACCCATGGATTTTCGGCCTGCTGAAACCTTTGAAATGAAGGTCAAAAAGGAAGAAAAAAAGGAATTAACCATTTCTCTGGACCGCAATGAAGATATTCTGGAGGAGGTTGGGCGCAAAAAAGGTGACCGGATTCTGGTTGGTTTTGCCGCAGAAACAGAAAATATCGTGGCCAACGCTCAGGACAAAATAAAAAGAAAATATCTGGATTTTATCGTCGCCAACGATGTCCTGGCGGAAGGATCAGGCTTCGGGGTGGATACAAATGTGGCAACACTTGTTTTCCCCGATTCTCATGAAAACCTTCCTTCCATGTCCAAACTCGATCTGGCCAACCGGATTCTCGATGAGGTCCAGAAACTACGGCGAGAAATCAAATAGAAGAGCCCAAGGGGCTCTTATTGTTTATTTTTGTATACTTTTTAGGGGAATTATGAAGGAGTTCTTCTTTTTTTGTAAAAATTCTATAATTGGTTGCAAAAGATGAAGCGAAAGAGGTGTAAAGGGTGCCAAAAAAAGGGAATGTTTACATCAATGAAAACTGGTGTAAGG
Organism: Halobacteroidaceae bacterium; assembly: GCA_003551665.1. Classification (GTDB taxonomy): domain Bacteria; phylum Bacillota; class Halanaerobiia; order B1SED10-174; family B1SED10-174; genus T1SED10-26. Next base: position 199,599 of record PUNE01000013.1, on the reverse strand, counting down.
GTTGCGAAATTTGCGCAACTTTTTGTCCCAAAAAGATCCTTGGACTAAGAGGAGATGGAAAGATGGAAGTAATGGACCCGGAAAACTGTATTGCCTGCAATCAGTGTGTTCTCCGCTGTCCTGATTATGCTATAAAAGTTGAGGTGATAGATAATAATGAGTGAGAGGGTTAAGTTAATGCAGGGCAACGAAGCCTGTGTAGAAGGTGCTCTTGATGCAGGGGTCACTTTCTACGCGGGTTATCCGATAACCCCTTCTTCAGAGATTGCTGAAGATTTTGCCGCCAAGCTTCCCCGGGTGGGTGGAAAATTTATCCAGATGGAAGATGAAATTGCCAGCATGGCTGCAGTAGTAGGTGCTTCTCTTGCCGGAGAAAAAGCTGTAACTGCTACCAGTGGCCCTGGGTTTTCTTTGAAACAGGAAATTATTGGTTTCGCTGGTATGATTGAGGCCCCCTGCGTTGTAATGAATGTGCAGAGAGCAGGTCCCAGTACGGGTCTTCCCACATCTCCTGCACAGGGTGATGTTATGCAGGCTCGATGGGGGACTCATGGGGACCACCCGGCACTGGTCCTCTGCCCGAGCTCAGTCGCCGATGCCTATTTGCTGAGTTTCCAGGCAGTTAACTGGGCAGAACGTTTCAGAACCCCGGTTATTCTTTTGCTGGATGAAACAATTGGCCACCTCAGGGAAAGGGTTATCCTTCCCCGGAAGGATGAAATGGTGATAGCCAACAGAAAGCAGCCCCAGGGCTCACCCGAATCTTTCCAGCCCTATGATATACTGGATGAGGACCTGATTCCCCCCCTTCCTCCTTATGGAAGTGGGTTCAGATTCCACACAACCGGGCTTTATCATGATGAAACGGGTTTCCCCTCCAACAGGCCCGAGGTTACTCACAGGCTTTTAGAGCGCCTGCACCAAAAGATTGATAAATACAAAGAAACCCTTTTTCTTTACGAAACCTATGGACTTCGCCAGGCTAATCAGTTGATAATCAGTTACGGGGCATCAGCCCGCTCTGCCAAAGCAGCCTGGAGAATTGCCCGTGAAAAGGGGCTTTTAGTTGGGCTTTTGATTCTGAAAACCATCTGGCCTTTTCCCGAAGAAATAGTTACCCAGGTTGGCCATGATAAAAATAACATTGTAGTTGCTGAAATGAACAGGGGCCAGTTAATTGGTGAAGTAGAAAGAGTAATGGACAAGAGGATCCCTGTGCGAGGAGCTCAACGCGCCGATGGTGTCCTGATTACTCCAGAACAGATTCTGGCGAAACTGGAGGGGGTTAATTAAATGGAACTGGAAAAATATTTTAGAATTGAAAAGCTACCCCATATCTGGTGCCCCGGGTGTGGGCATGGTTCGGTGATGATGAGCATTGTAAAGGGTATTGACAAGGCAGGGTGGGATCCTACTAAAGTAGTGGTTGTTTCCGGGATAGGCTGTTCGTCGCGAGCACCCGGGTATATGAACTTTAATACCCTGCATACTGTTCATGGGAGACCCATTGCCTTTGCAACCGGGATCAAGCTCGCCAACCCCGAATTGAAGGTTATTGTCATAACAGGAGATGGAGACGGGGCTGCAATTGGTGGAAATCACCTTATTCACGCCTGCCGTCGGAACATCGGTATTAATGTTGTTCTATTTAACAACCAGATATATGGTATGACCAGCGGACAGTATTCCCCCATGACTCCCCAGGGTTCTATGGCCACGACTTCTCCATATGGAAATATTGAGCCTCCTTTTGATCTCTGTGAACTCACCCGTTCTGCGGGAGCCAATTTTGTTGCCAGGGGGACAGTATATCACCTTCCCAAACTGGATAATTACATGGAAAAGGCATTTGCCAGAGAAGGATTTTCCTATGTCGAAGCAATAAGCCAGTGCCCGACCTATTATGGGCGGCGGAACAAGCTGAGGTCCCCACTGGAAATGCTTGAATGGCAAAAGAAAAACGCCGTCGATATTAAGAAAGCTCAGGACATGGATCCTGAAGAGTTGAAGGGGAAAATTGTAACGGGGATTTTTGCCGAGAAGGACGAGGAAGAGTACACCAGTAAGTATGACCAATTAATAAGCAGTGTGCAGGGAGGTAAGAAATAATGGCCCGGTATGAAATCAGGCTTAGCGGTGCGGGAGGCCAGGGTTTGATCCTGGCAGGAATTATTTTAGCCGAAGCCGTTGTCAAATTTACAGATAAAGAGGTTATTCAAACCCAGTCTTATGGGCCAGAAGCCCGGGGAGGGGCCAGTAAAGCGGAAGTTATTATCTCTGACGAAGAGATTGATTATCCACAGGTAAACAAACCGGACTTCCTGTTGGCCCTGACCCAGGAAGCATACAATAAATATAACCGGGATTTAAAAGAATACGGGATTATGGTTGTGGATGAACGGGTGGATATCGCCATGCGGGGCGGTCCAACATATGTTGTTCCCATCCAGAAGCTAACCCAGGAAAAACTGGGGACCAGAATGGTTGTTAACGTTGTTTCCCTGGCCCTGTTTAATAAACTCCATGAAGTGGTGGAGTCAGAGAAACTCAAGGAAGTTGTTCTGGCCAGGGTGCCAAAGGGGACAGAGGAACTAAATGAAAAAGCCCTTGCTCTCGGGGAAGAACTGGCGAGCAACCTAAATCAATATAAAATCAAAACCAAGGAGGAGGAAGAAGAAGAATGAAGGACAAAGACCGGCAGGAAAAGATTCAGGAAAACCTGAAGAAATGGCGGGAAGGTCCTTTTTCCAAATTCCAGCAGCGGGGCTGGAGTGAAGCCTATACCTCCTACAGAGAACCAGTTAAAGAAATTTATACACCTCTGGATGCCCCTGATGAGGAGTACCTGGATAAGTCCGGCTTTCCAGGCCAGTATCCCTTTGTCCGGGGGGTGTATCCTACCATGTACAGAGGGCGTCCCTGGACAATGCGACAGTATGCGGGTTTTGCCAGTGCCGAGGAATCCAACAGGCGGTACCGCTACCTGTTGGAGCAGGGGCAGACAGGGCTTTCTGTTGCCTTCGACCTGCCAACCCAGATAGGGATGGACTCAGACCACCCCCTTGCTGATGGAGAGGTGGGAAAAGTTGGCGTCCCCATTGACTCCCTTGCCGATATGGAAGTTCTTTTTGATCAGATACCCCTGGATAAGGTCAGCACTTCTATGACCATTAATTCTCCTGCAGCAGTTCTTTTGGCCATGTATATTGCTTTAGCCGAAAAGCAGGGGGTTGCTCCGGAAAAGCTGAAAGGGACAATTCAGAACGATATTTTAAAAGAGTACTTTGCCCGAGGAACCTATATTTTTCCACCGGGCCCATCTCTTCGCCTGATTACAGATATCTTTGCTTATTGTTCTAAAGAACTGCCCAACTGGAATACCATCAGTATTTCCGGTTATCATATTCGAGAAGCAGGAGCAAATGCCGTTCAGGAGCTTGCTTTTACTCTTGCAGATGGTATTGCTTATGTAAAAGCTGCCCTGGAAGCTGGATTGAAGGTAGATGAATTTGCCCCACGTCTTTCTTTCTTTTTTAATGCCCAGATGAACCTGCTGGAAGAGGTGGCAAAATTCAGGGCCGCCCGCCGTTTGTGGGCCAGAATAATGGAAGAAAAATTCGGTGCTGAAAATCCCAAGAGTAAAATGCTTCGCTTCCATACACAGACTGCTGGAGCTTCACTAACTGCTCAGCAGGCCAAAAACAACATCGTACGGGTTACAATCCAGGCTCTTGCTGCAGTTCTTGGAGGCACCCAATCCCTCCATACCAATTCTTACGATGAAGCCTGGGCTCTTCCAAGTGAAGAATCGGTACGGATTGCCCTCCGAACCCAGCAAATTATTGCCCACGAAAGTGGGGCTACCTCAACTGTGGATCCTTTGGGAGGGTCCTATTATGTTGAAAGCCTGACTGATGATATTGAAAAGAGGGTTGAAGAGTACCTGGAAAAAATAGAAGAAATGGGCGGTATGGTAAAGGCCATTGAAAAAGGTTATGTTCAAAGAGAAATCCAAAAGAGCGCCTATGAGATGCAGAAGAGAATTGAAAGAGAAGAAGATGTGGTAGTTGGTGTTAACAGGTTTGCCCACGAGGAAGCAGCTCCAGACGACCTTCTGGAAGTGGATCCGGAAATGGAAAAAGAGCAGATTAAAAAGCTGGAAAAGGCAAGGAAAAACCGGGATGAAAAAGAGGTAAAAGAAGCCCTGGAACAGTTGAAAAAAACAGCCCAGGAAGAAGAAAACCTGATGCCGGCTATAATTGAAGCCGTCAAGGCATATGCAACCCTGGGAGAAATATGCGATGTCCTTCGCTCTATTTATGGTGAGTACCAGGCTCCCACATTTTAAAGTAAGGAGGCGGAAACATGGCCCAGAATAAGATAAGGGTATTAATAGCCAAACCCGGGCTTGACGGTCACGACCGCGGGGCCAAAGTGCTTGCCCAGGCTCTGCGGGATGCGGGAATGGAAGTTATATATACGGGTCTCCGGCGGACCCCTGACCAGATCGTTTCGGCGGCGATTCAGGAAGATGTCCAGGTTGTTGGATTGAGCAGTCTATCCGGCGCCCATAATAACCTTTTCCAGAAGGTTGCAAATCTACTTCAGGAAAAAGGTTATGAAGATGTCCTTTTAATCGGGGGAGGAATAATACCTGAAAAGGACCGTAAACAGCTGGAGAAAGCCGGTTTTGACCGGATTTTCTCCCCGGGAACTTCAACTGAAGATATTGTTGAGTATATCAAGGATAAAGTAAATGAGTAAGCAGGCTTCTCACCTTGCCCGGGGAATAATCCAGGGCAAAGAAAAAGCCCTGGCCAAAGGTTTAACCATGGTAGAAAACCGAAATGACGGGTACAGGGAACTTCTTGATGAAATTTATTCCGAGGTTAAAAACTGCCCTATTTGGGGGCTAACGGGTGCCCCGGGGGTGGGGAAAAGCACAATAACAAATTACCTTGTGGATAGCCTGGCCAAAAGCGGGGAAAGAATCGGCGTTATTGCAGTTGACCCAACCAGTCCCTTTTCAGGTGGGGCTATTCTTGGTGATCGGGTTCGAATGATGGACCTTGCAGGAAAAGAAGGAATATTTATCCGCAGTATGGCCTCCAGGGGTGCTCTGGGAGGTCTTAGTCCGGCCATTATGGACGCCGTTTCTTTGTACCAGGCATTTGGTGTAGACAGAATTCTGGTAGAAACCGTCGGAGTAGGCCAATCTGAAACCGACATTGTTGCTCTTGCAGATACAGTTACGGTTATCATGATGCCGGGAACGGGAGATGATGTCCAGACCATAAAGGCTGGTTTGTTGGAAATTGGGAATATTTTTGTAGTGAACAAAGCGGATTTACAAGGGGCAGAGACCCTTACCGGACTGCTCCAAAGCATGCTTTCTTCCAAAAATTCTCCAGATGACTGGGCCCCTCCCGTGCTCAAATTGATTGCCAGTACAGGGCAGAACCTGGATAAACTCCTGGGAGAAATGCACAGACACCAGGATTTCCTGAAAAAGTCAAACCAGCGAGAAGAAAAAGAAAAAATGAGGAATGAAATGGCCCTGAAGATGCATCTACAGGCTCGTTTCCAGGATCTCTTCCTGGGTCCCCTGCTTGGAACCTCAGAATGGGAACAGGCCGTTAAATCGATTGGCCGGCGGGAAAGATCACCTGCCTACTGGGCAGAAAAAATGATAACTGGGAGTGATTGAAATGCATATCGACCACATTGGGATCGCGGTAAAAAATATCCAGGAAGCCGCCCAGGTCTATGAACTCCTGGGGCTGGAGGTAAAAAATATTGAGGAAGTTCCTTCCCAAAAAGTTCGGGTTGCCATGCTTCCTCTGGGAGAAAGCAAAATTGAGCTTTTAGAACCCACTGATCCGGAAAGCCCCATTCAAAAGTTCATGGATAAAAAAGGCAGTGGCATCCATCACCTTGCGGTTGCAGTTGATGATGTGGCTGCGGAACTGGAGAAACTCAAGAAGGAAGGGGTCCGTCTTATCAACGAGGAACCGGTTCCGGGGGCCGGAGGAGCTTTGATTGCCTTTGTTCACCCCAAGGAAACTCAGGGCGTTCTTTTAGAATTATGCCAGCACAAGTAGAGGAGAGTGACAATGAAAGCAAAAAAAGGAGAAACTCTGCAATCTCTAAAAGAAAGAGCAAGGCTGGGCGGGGGAAAAGATAAAATTAAATCACAGCATGAAAAAGGAAAACTAACTGCCCGCGAACGTCTGGAAAAATTACTTGATCCGAATTCTTTTATGGAAATTAACCTTTTTACCTCCCACCGGGCAACTGACCTGGGAATGGAAGGGAGAGAGGTTCCAGGAGAAGGAGTAGTAACGGGGTCGGGGACAATAGATGGTCGACTGGTTTTTGTTTTTGCCCAGGACTTTACTGCCATGGGCGGAACTCTTGGAGAAGCTCATGCCAAGAAAATAGTCAAAATTATGGACCTTGCCCTGGAAAACGGTGCTCCCATTATTGGTTTGAATGATTCGGGGGGAGCCAGAATTCAGGAAGGTGTAGATGCCCTTGATGGTTATGGAGATATCTTTTTCCGTAACACCATGGCTTCCGGGGTTGTACCCCAGATTGCCGCAATCCTTGGTCCCTGTGCAGGAGGGGCAGTTTATTCTCCTGCTTTAATGGATTTTACCTTTATGGTCGAAGGATTAAGCCAGATGTTTATCACCGGGCCTCAGGTAGTAAAAGCTGTTACCGGGCAGGAAGTTACTCCCGAAGAACTGGGCGGGGCTGCAACTCACAATCAACTCAGCGGGGTTGCTCATTTTTCACACTCCGACGAGGAAACCTGCATCCAGGCAATACGAGAACTGATGAGTTACCTACCGCCAAATAATATGGAAAACCCTCCCTCTGTCGAGGAAGAGGAACCACCCGCTCCGGGTCCTGAAGGAATTGAAGATTTAATTCCTGAGGATCCCAAAAGATTATACGATATGAAGGAAGTTATTCGGCTGATTGTTGACGGAGGGTATTTTTTCGAGGTTCATCCCCATTTTGCACAGAACATAATTGTTGGCTTTGCCCGTCTGGGAGGTAGATCTGTAGGTATTGTTGCCAATCAACCTAAGGACAAGGGTGGAGTTTTGGATATTGATTCTTCGGACAAGGCTTCTCGCTTTATCCGCTTTTGTGATGCCTTTAATATTCCTCTCGTAAACCTGGTTGATGTCCCGGGTTACCTGCCGGGAACAGAACAGGAATATGGTGGAGTAATTCGCCACGGAGCCAAACTTCTTTATGCTTATTCAGAAGCTACTGTTCCCAAGGTAACTTTGATTGCCCGCAAAGCCTACGGGGGAGCTTTTCTGGCTATGTGTAGTCAGGCCCTGGGGGCTGATTTTGTCTGGGCCTGGCCCAATGCCGAGATAGCTGTAATGGGGCCGGAAGGAGCTGCGAACATAATTTACCGAAAAGAAATTAAAGAAGCCGAGAACCCCGAGGAGGTCAGGCAGGAAAAAATTAAAGAGTACAGGGATCTGTTTGCCAATCCCCTTGTTGCTTCCCGCAGGGGAATGGTCCACGACATAATTGAATACCAGGAAACCAGAGCTCGTTTAATTTATTCCCTGGACCTGCTTGCCTGCAAGAAAGTTTCCAGGCCTCCCAGAAAACACGGAAATTTCCCGGTTTAAGGAGGGGAAAAGATGCCTGATTTAACTGCCGGTTGGGAAATAATAATCCTTGGAACGGGAACTGTTTTTGTGGCCTTAATTGGTCTCGGAATTATTGTGACCGTCCTTTATAAGTTATTTGGACCTAAAACTCCCATTACCCACGGGGTCGAACCACAAGGTGAAGAAAAACAGGAAGGCAAGGAAGTGGCAAAGGAGGACCCCCCTGTTGCGGCAATAGCGGCAGCAATCCATGCTTTCAGGGGAGATGGGAAATTCAGGATTGTGCGCATAAGACACCAGGGTGAGGAATGGGCCCGCCGGGGCCGCCAGGAATTGATTAATAATAAACCAGAATGGAAAGGAAGTTAGGACACAGCATGAAAAAATACCGGATCAGAGTCAACGGTGAGGAATACGAGGTCGAGGTTGAAGAAATTAAAGAATCCGGGGATAAACCTTCCCCAGGCCCAAATAAGCCGGTAACCAGCCCTGCCCCCACTCCCTCCCGGGCAACCAAAAAAGAAAAACCCGCTCCAACAAGCGGTTCTCCCGGTGAGGTAAAAGCACCAATGTCGGGCAAGGTCTTAAAAGTCAGGGTTAAGCCCGGCGACGAAATCTCCAGAGGGCAGGTCCTGATGATCCTTGAAGCCATGAAAATGGAAAATGAAATTACAGCTAATGCGGATGGAAAAGTTAAGGAAATTAAGGTAAATGAAGGGGCTTCCGTTAATCCAGGAGATATTCTTGCAATTTTGGAGTAGGGGGAAAATTAATGGAACTTGCATTGGATAATTTTTTGCAGAGCACAGGCTTTGCCAATCTGACCTGGCAACAACTGATAATGCTGGTTGTGGCCGGAGTACTTTTATTTCTTGCCATAAACAAAAAATATGAACCCCTGTTACTCATTCCCATAAGTTTTGGAATTATTATGGTTAATCTTCCCCTGGGAGGGCTTATGGCTCCCCCTCAGGGAGAAGAGGTTGGGGGACTGCTATATTACCTCTATCAGGGGACAAGCCTGGGAATATATCCACCTCTGATTTTTATTGGAGTTGGTGCCTGGACTGATTTTGCCCCTCTTTTAGCCAATCCCAAGACAATGTTATTGGGGGCAGCAGCCCAGTTTGGAATTTTCACCACCATCCTGGGTGCTCTGGCTTTAGGGTTTGAGCCTTTTCAGGCAGGAGCCATTGGGACCATAGGAGGGGCCGACGGGCCAACAGCCATTTTTACCGCGGCAAACCTGGCCCCGGAATTACTGGGCCCAATTGCCGTTGCTGCTTACTCCTATATGGCTCTGGTTCCGGTAATCCAGCCCCCAATTATCAGGCTTTTAACCAATAACACCGAGCGAAAGGTCAGGATGGCTCAGCTGAGAGAAGTTTCCAAAAAGGAAAAGATTATTTTCCCGATTGCTGTAACAATTTTAACAGGTCTGCTTATTCCAGCATCAATTCCACTGATCGGTTCTTTAATGTTCGGGAATTTACTTAAGGAATCAGGAGTTGTGGATCGCCTTTTGCAAACTGCCCGGGATTCCCTGGTTAACATAGTAACAATTTTTTTGGGTTTAACAGTTGGGGCCACAGCTACTGCGGAAAACTTTCTCATCTGGGAAACCATCCAGATTATTCTGCTCGGTCTTTTTGCCTTTTCTGTTGGTACTTTTGCAGGAGTTCTTTTAGGTAAGATAATGTACCAGCTGACTGGAGGTAAAATCAATCCCCTGATCGGTTCTGCTGGAGTATCGGCAGTTCCCATGGCCGCCCGGGTCAGCCAAAGAATGGGTCTTGAGGCGGATGGGGACAATCACCTTTTGATGCATGCCATGGGACCAAATGTTGCCGGCGTTATCGGGTCAGCCGTAGCGGCCGGAGTTATATTATCACACTTTGGTTAAGAAAGGAGGTATTAATGGAGTTTTTTAAAAATTAACTCCCGAGGAATTTTAGTAACTAATTAAAGAAGAGGTGAATTTAATTAATGGAAGAAAACCTGAATGTTTATGAAATTGTTCAACAGCAGTTGGCAGTTGCAGCTCGAGAGCTGGATCTGGATCCAGGAGTTCATGATTTATTGAAAGAACCTATGCGGGTTTTCACCTGTTCGGTTCCCGTTCGGATGGACGATGGCTCGGTAAAAGTTTTTATTGGGTACCGTTGCCAGCATAATGATGCTCTTGGACCTACCAAAGGTGGGCTTCGTTTCCATCCTGACGTGGCAATGGATGAAACAAAAGCTCTCGCAGCCTGGATGACCTTTAAGTGTTCCCTTGTCGGCATTCCTTATGGTGGAGGAAAAGGAGGGGTTCAGGTTAACCCCAAAGAACTTTCCCGCAGGGAAATTGAAAGACTTTCCCGTAATTTCATCCGAGCCCTGGCCCCCATTGTTGGGCCCGACAGGGATATTCCTGCTCCTGATGTTTATACCAATCCCCAGATAATGGCCTGGATGATGGATGAATTCAGCCAGCTTAAAGGAGTTAACGTGCCTGGCCTCTTAACTGGAAAGCCAATTATTCTTGGTGGTTCTGAGGGCCGGGAAGAAGCAACTGCAAGGGGTTGCGTCATTGTTGTCCGCGAAGCTGCAAAAGCCACGGGCCTTGATCTTAACGGAGCCACAGTTGTTATTCAGGGCTATGGAAATGCAGGTAGTGCTGCAGCCCGCCTTTTGCAGGATCTGGGAGCAAAAATCATTGCTGCCAACGACTCCTCCGGTGGGGTCTATAATCCCGACGGCTTTGATCCAATTGAGCTTAAGGAACACAAGGACCGAGTCGGTTCAGTAAAGGGTTTCCCCGGATGCAATGAAATCTCCAATAAGGATCTTCTGGAACTCGAATGTGATATCCTGATCCCTGCTGCCCTGGAAAACGTTATTACTTCTAAAAACGCTGAAAACATAAAGGCCAAAATTATCGGAGAAGCTGCTAATGGCCCAACAACCCCGAAAGCAGACGAAATTCTGGATAAAAATGGAGTTCTGGTTCTTCCGGATATCTTAGCCAACGCGGGTGGAGTAACTGTATCCTACTTTGAATGGGTTCAGAACCTGATGAACTTCTACTGGACAGCAGACGAAGTAAAAGAAAAGCTGGAAAAGATTATGGTCAAGGCCTTCAAGAATGTATACAACTCCTACCTGGAAAACGATGTCAACATGAGGATTACGGCATACATGGTGGCAATTAAGAGACTGGATGAAGCAATGCGAGTTCGCGGCTGGGTATAAACAAAACAAAGGGCCTTGGTTTCAGATCAAGGCCCTTTTTTAGTTGACAGGACAATTCCCCTTGTATAATATAACTATAGGCTCTGGAAAGGTTAATCGGGATTACTCTTTACAATCCACTCAAGGGAAAGTTTTTCACTGCTTCACTCACCATGGTTGGTGCTGGGGTTTTCCCCCTTTTTCAGGCCACCTAAAAAGATTTGTAAGTTTTTTGTCTGATTTAGCGGGAAATTGGAGTAAAAAAAAGAATTAAATGCATAGTGTCTGTTTAGTTTGCAAGTTTTGTTTTTTTTGTGGCAATCAACAACCCCAAAAATCCCTGAGAACCCGAGGTAAAAAAGATGGAATATAAAAATTTGGTGCCGGCAATTTTAATGGAGAGAGTAACCAGGTTTTCGGCTAAAGTAAGGGTGAGAGGGCAGACCCACCTTGCTCATGTTCCCAATACCGGGCGACTCGAAGAACTGATGCAGCCCGGAGCAAGGGTTTATTTGAATTCATCTTCTGCCAGAAAGAGGAAAACAATCTGGGACCTTGTCCTTGTCCGAGCCCCCCAAAGCCTTGTTGCAATAGATTCTCGGCTTTCAAACTCCCTTTTTATGGAAGCCCTGGAGAAAGAAAAGGTGGTTGAACTCCGGGGAACTGAAATTGAAAAAAGAGAGGTTAATTTTGGGAAAAGCAGGCTTGATTTTCAACTTTGTTCTTCCAATGGCCCCATTCTTGTTGAGGTAAAATCGGTTAATCTTGTAAAAAATGGTCTTGCTCTTTTCCCCGATGCTCCAACCACAAGGGGATCCCGACACATTGACGAATTGATCAAAGCCCAGGAGGAGGGGGCGAGAGGAGTTTTATTTTTTTCTGTTCAAAGGGAAGACGGCGAGGCCTTTTCTCCCCACTATTCAATGGATCCTGTTTTCGGGGAAAAAGTGGAAAAAGCTGTTCAATCAGGTGTTATGGTCCTTGCCTATAAATGTGAAATTAATGTCCCCAGAATTAGTTTAACGGACCGGATTGAGGTAAAATTTAATGAGGTGGGTGATTAGATGACGGCCAACGAAAAATTTCTGTTCACCTCGGAATCAGTTACCGAGGGCCACCCTGATAAGGTTGCTGACCAGATCAGCGATGCAATACTTGACGAAATTATCAAGCAGGACAAAATGGCCCGGGTGGCATGCGAAACTCTTGTAAATACCGGCCTTATCCTTGTGGCAGGAGAAATAACAACTTCCTGCTATGTTGATATCCCCCGGGTTGCCCGGGAAACAGTAAGAGAAATTGGTTATACAAGGGCAAAATATGGATTTGATTGTGATACCTGTGCTGTCTTGACTTCCATAGATGAACAATCCGCTGATATTGCCCAGGGAGTTGATCGAGCCCAGAATGGAGAAGACCACGAGTTTGGAGCAGGGGACCAGGGCTTAATGTTTGGTTTTGCCTGTGACGAAACTCCCGAATTAATGCCTCTTCCAATAATGCTCAGCCATAAACTGGCCCGTCGGCTGGCCTGGGTCAGAAAAAATGGTGTTCTTCCCTATCTCCGGCCTGATGGAAAAACCCAGGTGACCATTGAGTATGGTCCTCACGGGGCAAAAAGAGTTCATACTGTAGTTGTGTCTGCCCAGCATCATCCCAAGGTTGAAAATGAACAACTACATCGGGATATAATTGAAAAAGTTGTGGAGCCCATTATTCCCGATGATTTAAAAGATGAAAAAATTCTTTATTATGTTAACCCCACAGGGCGTTTTGTAATAGGTGGCCCTCTTGGAGATTCGGGTCTTACGGGAAGAAAAATTATTGTGGATACCTATGGTGGTTATTCCCGGCACGGAGGGGGAGCTTTTTCAGGTAAGGACCCCACCAAGGTTGACCGATCGGGTTCCTATGCTGCCCGATATGTTGCCAAAAATATTGTTGCTGCTGGCCTGGCAAAAAAGTGCGAGGTTCAAGTAGCCTATGCTATCGGTGTTGCCCGACCGGTCTCCATTCTGGTCAATTCTTTTGGAACGGGCAAATTGAGCGACCGGCAACTGGAAAACCTGATAAGGGATAACTTTGATCTCCGCCCCGGAAGGATAATTAAAGACCTGGATTTGCTTCGCCCCCTTTACCGCAAGGTTGCGACTTACGGACATATGGGTAGAGAAGATCTTGATTTGCCCTGGGAGAAAACAGACCGGGCAGATGAGCTAAGGGAACAGGGAGGTCGTGAAATCTAAAATGGATCCCATGGTGGCCGAAGTAATAATAGATATTTCCCACGGTGATGTGGACCGGGTTTTCGATTATTCGGTTCCTCCGGAGCTGCGGGAAAAAATAGAAACTGGTTGCAAGGTCCAGATTCCCTTTGGCCACGGAGTAAGAAGCGGATTTGTCTGGAGGCTAAAAACGAAAAGCGATATTGGAAAAATAAAGCCACTTTCCCGGGTTTTGGGGAAACCTTTGCTCAATTCAGTTCAACTAAAACTTGTGCAATGGCTTGTAGATAATTATTTTTGTTTTCACATTACAGCCCTGGAGGCAGTTGTTCCGCCAGAAATAACCCGGGAGGAGGTCCCAAAAGCACCCCGGGTTTATGCTTTAAAAAAGGAAAGCCCTCTTAACTGGGGGCAGGCAAAAAAGCAAAAAGAGGTTTGGGAATATTTATTATCAGTTAGTCATACCCCCAGCAAAAGAGAAATTATGAAAGAAGTTTCTACCAGTTCTTCGACAATTAAGGCAATGGAAAAGAAGGGTTTAATTGAAGTCAAAAAAGAAATCTCTTCAAAGGATCCTCTTGCTCCCCGTCCCGGAAAAGCTATGTCAACTGGTTTTTCAAAATTGCATTTAGCAGAAGGAGAACAAAATTCAGCAGGTAAAATTGTTTATCGCTTTGACCCGGGAGAAAATATCTATCCTTTTTACTTTTCCCTGGTTGAGAGCTTTCTTTCCCGGAAAAAGAGTGTTATTATCCTGGTGCCGGAATCGGGCCAGGCCGATTTGGTTGCCAGGATGCTTTTAAAGTATTTTCCCGAGGAAACGGTGGTTTTACACAGCGACCTTTCTCCACAGGAGCGTTACCACCAGTGGTGGAAGTGCAGAGAGGACAAACCGAGGGTACTTGTGGGAACCCGGTCAGCAGTTTTTGCTCCGATCAGAGATTTAGGACTGCTCATCCTCCACCAAGAAGAAGATGACGCTTTCAGGCAACAAGAAAATCCTCGCTATATTACATCAGAAGTTGCAGAGGAAAGGATCCGGCTGGAGGGAGGGAAACTGGTTTTGTCCTCTTCCAGTCCTTCCATCAATTCCTTTTATGCCTGCCAGAAAAAAGAATTTTCCTTAAAGGAAAGCCCGGGAACTGGTAAAAATAAACCTGTTGTAAAACTGGTGGATATGAGGGAAGAATTTACCAAAGGGAATATCAGTATTTTTAGTGAAGAAGTCAAATCCACCCTCTCTGAGTTAAAAAGAGATGTAGGAAATAGAGTTTTCTTTTATGTTAACCGCAGGGGTTACGCGCCCTTTATTCTCTGTCGGAGTTGTGGTTACGTTTACCGCTGTCAGAATTGTGGGCGGACCATGACTCTGCACAAAGAAAGCAACCTGTTAACTTGCCATAACTGCAAAAAGAAACAAAAACCTGAGCAAACCTGCCCGAGATGTGAAAGCAAATATATCAGGGGCCTAGGGGTTGGGACAGAAAGAGTAGCGGAAGAAATAGAAAAATTATTTCCTGATATCCAACAGGTAATTCTGGATTCTGACCGGGTAAAAACACCCGCCGATTTTTTCCAGATTTCTTCGGATATACAGGAAGGGAAATACCAGATAGTTATTGGAACCCGGTTAATCTTAAAAGATTTCTTCCCGGTTTTTGATCATGGAGTAATGGTAATGGCTGATACTCATCTCAATCTTCCCTTTTTTGATAGTCAGGAAGAACTTTTTCACCTGGTCAATGCCAGTTCCCGTCGGGTTAAAAACGGTAACCTGCTGGTGCAGACCTATAACCCGGAAAGTTCTACCCTGCAACTAGCAGCTGGAAATGAATGGAAGGAGTTTATGGAAAAAGAACTTCGTTTCAGGAAGGAATTCAACTATCCTCCAGTAGGGCATTACCTTGTTTTCATTCTTTCGGGGCACCCGGAGAAAAAAGTGGCCCATAATGCAAGGAGGCTGGCAAGAATGGTGGCAATGCTGGCAAGGGAAGGTGATATTGAAATGATGGGTCCGGTTCCTGCTTACATCCGCCAGGAGAAAGGAAAGTACTTCTGGCAGGTATCCTGCAGGGGCCCCAACAGGGGGGTTATTGGTCGAATTGTCAGAAAAACACGCCCCACAATAAGGGAATTAATCCGCGGCGGAATAGGGGTTAACCTTGAATTAAATCCAAAAGGAATGTTATAATTATCTAGAATTGCGAGGTGTGTAACAATTGGCCATTCGTCCAATAAGAAAAATGGGAGATCCGGTATTAAAAAGTAAATGCAGCCCGGTGAAAACAATTGATGAAAGCCTGGAAAGGTTGATTCAAGACATGGCAGATACAATGTACGATGCACCCGGTGTTGGTCTTGCTGCCCCCCAGATTGGAGTAAATAAGAAGGTAGTGGTATATGATGTTGGAGAAGGCCTGCAGGTATTGCTTAACCCTGAGATAATTGAGGAGGGTGAAGAAGAAGAGGGTGCGGAAGGATGCCTGAGCGTTCCAGGAGAAGAAAGAGCTATCAAACGGGCAACCTGGATTAAGGTTAGAGGACTAAACCGCCGGGGAGAAAAGGTTGAAAAAGAATTTTCTGGTTTTTCTGCCCGGGTTCTTCAGCACGAAATAGACCACCTGCAGGGTAAATTAATTGTTCAGAGAGGCCGCCCTCTTCCCAAAAAGGAGATAGAAGATTGATGAAAGTATTTTTTGCCGGGACGCCTGATTTTGCAGTGCCTTCCCTGGAGGCTTTAGCCAGGGAAAATGATATTGATGCTGTAGGAGTTTTTTCCCAGCCTTCCCGGCCCAGTGGAAGGGGACAAAAAATCCGCCCTACTCCAGTTGCTCAAGCAGCCCAGAAATTGGGCCTTCCTCTGAAAGAAGTCAGGGATATTAACAGCAGTGAAAACCTGAATTTTATTGCCCGGAACAAACCTGACTTTCTGGTCGTTGTTGCCTTTGGCCAGAAAATAGGGAGCGAACTTTTACACCTGCCGGATAAAGGGGCAGTCAACCTTCATGCTTCTCTGCTTCCCAGGTACCGGGGCCCCAATCCCATCCAGAGAGCCATTTTAAATGGAGATTGCGAAAGTGGGCTATCAACAATGCTGATGGATGAGGGATGGGACACGGGACCGATTTTAATGCAAAAAAAACTAACAATCACCTCCGGGGAGACACTGGGAACTCTCCATGACCGAATGGCAAAGGAGGGAGCTCCGCTCCTGGTTCAAAGTCTTAAGCTTTTAGCGGCAGGAAATATAAAACCGAGGGAGCAAAAGGGACCTTCAAGTCATGCTCCAAAATTAAAGAACGAGGAAATGTACCTTGACTGGGAAAAGGACAGTGAATTATTGGAAAGACAGGTCAGAGCACTGAATCCATTTCCAGTAGCCAGGACATATTACCAAGGGGAAGAGTGGAAAATCTGGGAAAGCAGAAAAGTTGAAGGGTTTCATTGTTTAAAACCCGGCCAGATTAAGGTTGGGCCGGAAAGGGTTTTTGTTCAGACTGGAAATGGTTCCCTTGAAATTCTCAAGTTGCAACGCCCCGGGAAAAAGCAATTGGCAGTGGTTGAATTTTTGCGGGGATTTCCCCTGGAGGATGGAAGCAGTTTTGGGAAAGAAGGCGAGATCAATGCCTGAAAAACAGAATTACTTTTCCTTTTGGTTTTTGGTCTTAGTGGTTTTTTTGGGGTTCACTCTGATTCTGGGGTTTCTATGGTTTTATAATATCTTTGGGACCTCAGTTTTTATTAATATTTTCTTTCTGGTTTTAAGCCTGTTTTTAACAACACTTTTCCTCATCTTGATAACTGGCTTAACTGGCATCTGGTTTGTGCTTCGGAAAAACAAGCTACCAGTTATTTTCCAGCTCCCCATGGCACTAACGGTTAACTATTTCTTCGGTTTTGTGGTGCGAGCTGGTGAAGCTCTGGGGTTTTCCCGGGAGAAGTTGCAAAGCAACTATATCAATTTGACTAACAGCCTGGTAAAAAACCAGGATCAGCGGTTTTGGTCTAAAGATATTCTGGTTCTTGCTCCCCACTGTATACAGGAAGCAAATTGTCCACACCGGGTAACTCACGATTTAAATAACTGTCGAAAATGTGGAAAATGCCAGATAGGCAACCTATCTGAAATCCGTAAAGACATAGGCTTTCGCCTTGAAGTAGTAACCGGGGGAACGGCTGCAAGGCAGATGGTAAAAAAGATCAAACCAAAGGCCATCATTGCAGTTGCCTGTGAACGAGATTTAATGAGTGGGATCCAGGAAGTTTTTCCCCACCCCGTGCTGGGGGTGGTTAATATTCGGCCTCAGGGGCCCTGTTTTAACACCGAAGTTGACTGGACTGAACTCGAAAGAGCTATTAAAAGTTTGTGTAAGGAGGTGGGGTAATGTATTTTCCCATATTTGATGGATCAATTGTTGTGCTTATTCCGGCAATAATTCTCGCTTTTTACGCGCAATTTAAAGTTAAATCCACCTTTAATAAGTATTTAAAGGTTCCTTCCCGGACTTCCTATACAGGTGAGCAGATGGCAAGGGAGGTACTTGGCCCGGAGGGTCGGAAAATAAAAATAGAAAGAGGAGAAGGACAGCTGACAGATCACTATGATCCCCGGAAGAAGACAATCCGCCTTTCTCCCGAAGTTTATAGAAGTAATTCACTTGCCGCTTTGGGGGTTGCAGCCCATGAAGCAGCCCATGCGCTGCAGGACCTGAATGGTTATGCCCCATTGGGCATCAGGAACCTGATTTTTCCTGCAGCGAATATTGGTTCCCGGTTGGGTATCCCTCTTGCTTTTATTGGCTTCCTGTTTGCTTCAGAAGCCCTGATAATTGCAGGGATCATTTTCTTTTCTGGAGCAGTCCTTTTTCAGATTGCGACACTTCCGGTTGAATTTAATGCTAGCAACCGGGCTTTACAGGTTCTGGAACACAAAAATATCCTGGCTTCGAATGAGATGGAACAGGTCAAGAAAGTTCTTGACGCTGCTGCTCTAACCTATGTTGCTGCAACTGCAGTTGCAATTGCCCATCTGCTCCGTATGTTCCTTCTTCTGGCCGGTTCCCGGAGGTAAAAATGGGTTATTTGTTCCTTTTTTTCCTGTTACTATTGATTATATTTCCCCCGCTGCTTCTTCCCCTTTTATTTATGCTGGGGTTATTCTTGCTTGTTTTTATCCCCTTTAAATTTGCTTTTAATTCTATTGTTGTCCTTTTTAACGCTCCCGGGCAGATTTATCAGATAGCAACCAACAGGCAGCTTCGCAAGAATCATGCCCTGGAACACGCAACAATAAATGTCCTTGAAGAAAAGTTTGGGCGGGGTCTTTTTTATTCCGGCCTGGCCAGAGAGAACGGTTTTTTCATCAGAGCCCAGTTCAGCCCCCTGGAAGTGGAGGAGGCTGCACGGGAGGGGCTGCTTAGACTTCAACAGGGGGAAGAGAACCTTGCAACCCATGCCCGTTGCGGAACCACCATTCTGGTAATTAATTTATTTTCTTCCCTGCTTTTCCTGGTTATTCTTTTTGGAATGGGAGTTTTCTCCCTTCTGTACGTAATAATTGCTCTTCTTCTTGCAAACCTGGC
This sequence comes from Halobacteroidaceae bacterium, assembly GCA_003551665.1. Taxonomy (GTDB): domain Bacteria; phylum Bacillota; class Halanaerobiia; order B1SED10-174; family B1SED10-174; genus T1SED10-26. Next base: position 180,936 of record PUNE01000013.1, on the reverse strand, counting down.
GGGCCCAACCCTGAGTATATATTTCCAGAAATGGCTGACAACTTCGGCCCGGGTCGGAGATATAGTAATAAGGGGTGTGGAGAACCGTTCTCCTCAGGGGGTTCCTGCTCCAGGATGGTTTTTCATTCATACAGCTCTCCTGCGAACCCTAAAATGACCTTTAACAGAGGACCTGAGGCCTTGGTTGTCGAATTTTAATATGATAAAATAGAAGGTGGGCCATGGAAGCAAAACCGGAATTAAGGGGATTAAAAAAAGAAGAGATGGTGACGCTGGTAAAAAACTGGGGCGAACCATCTTTTCGGGGGGAACAGGTTTTTCACTGGGTTCAGGCCAGATGTCAGGACGATTTTGAAAAAATGCATACTCTTCCTGGAACTTTAAGAGAACAACTTGCTCTTAAGACATGCATTCCTCTAATCCGGATAGAACGAATATGGCAGGGCGAAGATGGGACGCAAAAGTTTTTGCTTGAACTTTCTGATGGAGAAAAGATTGAGAGTGTTTTATTAAAACATCCTGACCATTACACTCTCTGTATTTCCAGCCAGGTCGGGTGTCGTTTTAAATGCAGGTTTTGTGCCACGGGGAAAATGGGCTTGAAAAGGAACCTGACTCCTGGAGAAATTGTCGGCCAGGTCCATGTTATTTACCAAAATACCAGTTGCTCTATAAGAAATGTTGTATTTATGGGAATGGGAGAACCCCTGGACAATCTTGGAGCTGTAAAAAAAGCTATAGACCTTTTGGGAGATCCGAAGGGACAGAACATTGGGCAGAGGCGAATAACTATTTCCACCTGTGGGTTGATTCCTGAAATTAATAAACTTGCCGCCCATGAACTGCAGTGTGTTCTTGCAATTTCTCTGCATGCTCCTACAGATGATTTGCGGAGCAAGCTTGTTCCCGTTAATAAAAAGTATCCCCTGGATGAATTATTAAAAGCCTGCCGAAACTATTTTTCCGCCAGCGGAAGGCGGATTTCCTTTGAATATGCCCTGATGGATGGGGTTAATGATTCCCCTCAGCATGCTCATCAGCTTGCAGCACTGCTTGGAAAGTTCCCAGCCCATATTAACATTCTTCCCGCAAATCCTATCCGGGGAAGGGATTTTCGGGGAACAGGAGAAAAGAAATTAAAAAGATTTGTGGGAATTCTGGAAGCCAGTTCATTGCCGGTAACGGTAAGAAAAGCAAGGGGACAGGAAATTGAAGCCGCTTGTGGTCAGCTTAACCCGCTGGAAGAGGAGGATTAAAGGATGACACAACTGCGTACTGGTTCTGTTTCGGATACGGGGAAAGTGAGGAAGAGAAACGAGGACGCACACCTGGTTCAGCTTTCCCAGGAAATAAAAAAAATTGCTGTCGCTGATGGTATGGGAGGGCATCAAGGGGGGCATGTTGCCAGCAGGCTCGCTCTTGAAGTAATTGGCAATTATCAAATGAATAGTTCCTCTCTCAAAGAAGATATGGGAAAAGCTGTTTATGAGGCCAATAAAAAGATTAAGACCAGGGCTGGTTCCGATCCCGAACTTGAGGGAATGGGCACAACGATTACTTTTCTGGGGATCCTGGATAGAAAGGGAGTTGTAGCCCAGGTTGGGGATAGCAGGCTCTATCTTTTCCGTGAAGGTGAACTGCGGAGAATTACCCAGGATCAATCCCTTGTTGAAGAAATGGTCAGACAGGGTAAACTAACCCAGGAAGAAGCAGAAATTCATCCCCAGCGGAATGTTCTTTTGCAGGCCCTTGGAGTTGAAGAAGAAATCGAAGTTGATTTTTATGAGCTTTCTCTTATGGACGGAGATCTTTTCCTTCTCTGTACAGATGGGTTAACTGGACTGGTAACTGAGGATGAGCTGGCTGAGTTTATCAAAGAACAGGGAGACCTTCAAAACCGGGCTCAAAAACTTGTTGATCTGGCCAATGCTCGCGGGGGACACGACAATATTACTGTTGTCCTGTGTTCTTATGATGGGGAATAGGTTTTTAAAAAGAGGTGGGAGTTAATGGAGGGCAGGATTTTAAATAATCGATATAAGCTTGAACAAAAAATTGGCGAGGGCGGCATGGCCGTTGTGTTTCGAGCTGAAGACCAGCTTTTGGGGAGAAAGGTTGCCGTAAAAGTGCTCCGCCCTCAATTTGCAAGCGACACTGATTTTGTTCGACGATTCCAGAGAGAAGCCAAGGCTGCCGCAAGCCTCAACCATCCGCATATTGTTAACGTCTACGACATTGGTCAGGATGGAGAATTTCATTTTCTGGTAATGGAAAATGTAGAAGGTATAGACCTGAAAGAAAAATTAAAAAAAGAAGGCAAATTGTCTGTTGAGGAGAGCCTGGAGATAGTATCCCAAATCGGGGAAGCCCTTGCATTAGCACATAGGAACAATATTGTTCACTGTGATGTAAAACCCCACAATATTCTTTTAACCGAGGATAACGGTTGTAAGGTTACTGACTTTGGTATTGCCAGAGCAGTATCCTCGGCAACTTTAACTCATACTGACAGTGTTGTGGGCTCGGCACCATATATTTCTCCTGAACAGGCAAAAGGAGATCGGCTTACCTCGTCCTCGGACATTTATTCCCTGGGAGTTGTTTTGTACGAACTTTTAACCGGGAGGCTTCCCTTTCAGGGTGAAGGTCCCATTACTCTTGCTCTAAAACATATTCGGGAAAAGCCTTCCCCTCCATCGCTTTACGTCAGTGGACTCCCCTCATATATAGAACAAATTGTAATGAAGAGCCTCGAAAAAGACCCTGAAAACAGGTACCCCAATGCCGAATGCCTGCTGGAAGCTATTGAATCAGCAAAAGAGGCCTTCTTAGAAGAAAGGGCAGAAAAATGGGGAGAGGAATTATCTGTTGATGAAGCAGACACTCAGGAGTTACCTCACATTAAAGATTACCTGAATAATCAAAAGGATTCCCAACCTGAAAGACACTGGTTTGATGAGGAAGAAGATGAGGAAGAGGACGAAAAAAAAGAAAGAACCTGGAAGGCCCTGATTTCCATATTTTCCGGCAGCAGGAGGAAAAAAGGTGAAGAAAAACCACCTGCAAGTATAGATAAACCGCCCGAGAAAAAGGTTCAGCCTTCTGAAAACAAATTCGGAAAATACAGGTATTTAATTTACTCCGCGGTGCTTTTAATACTTGTAATAGCTGTTGGGTGGAGTATTTTTTCCTGGTATATGGACGTCCCGGTAGTTGAGGTTCCTGACCTGGTTGGAATGTCCGAGGAGGAAGTTAAAGAAAAGTTAGCTGAGTATCAATTGAGATATGTAATCAGTGGAGATCAGCCCCACAATGAAATTCCCAGGGGTTCTGTGGTAACCCATTTTCCTCAACCAGGAACTTCAATTAGGGCCAGTCGAGAAGTCCGCCTTATTCTAAGTAGCGGACCCATGTGGGCTGAAGTCCCAGATCTATATGGTATAACCCTGCGAGAAGCAGAGGTTATTCTGAGCGCTGCAGGCTTGAGCCTGGGCGATATTGAGTACGAATTTGATGAAGAATACGAGCCCAATACTGTTCTTCGGCAGTCTCCTGAGTCAGGAGAAGAAATTATTGCGGAAAAAAAGATAAATATTGTTCTCAGCAAGGGAAGTGAGGATGATATGGTTCGTCTCCCGAGCTTAACAGGACTAACTGAGTCCGAAGCCGAAGCAAGGCTTGCAGAAATGGGCCTGAATATTGGTGAAATCGAGCGAGAAGAATCGAGACGTTTTAGGACAGGACATGTTATTGGACAAAATCCGGGTTCCGGTACACCCGTGCTTGAGGGGAGCCTGGTTGATCTGGTTTTAAGTTCAGGGCTGATTAACGAGGACCAGGCCCAGGTTTATTCTCCAGGGATAAGGGTTCCGGTTCCTGAAGGTCCCGAAGAACAGGAGATCAGGATAGAAATAGAAGATATTAATGGGCGGTATACTCTTTACGAAGAGGTTCACAGTCCCGGGGATAGAGTTTTCCAAAGAGCACATACAGTAGGTCCCACAATTGTACAGGTTTTTATTAATGGTGAGCTTGCCAAGGAAGAAAAAATTGGTCATTAGGGGGTTCTATGGATAACGGTATTGTACTGAGGGCCAGCGGAGGAGAGTTTTTGCTTTGGGTTCCAAAAGAAAACGAAACCCAAAAAGCAGTTGCGCGGGGTCGTTTAAAAAAAGAAGGAGTTAAGATCCATCCGGGGGACCATGTTCAATTTGTTATTGAGGATGGTCAGCCTGTTGTGGAAAAAGTTCTGGACAGGAAAAACCTCCTGTTTCGGCCCAGGGTAGCTAACGTGGATCTTCTAATTATTGTTGCAAGCCTGGAAAGCCCACCACCAGACTACTTTTACCTGGATAAGGTGCTTGCCCTCGCTGAGTGGTTCCAGCTGCCAGTAAAGATTTGTGTAAATAAAATAGACCTTGACGGGAAAGAAATGAAAAAGATCAAAGAAGTATATGAACCCCTTGGTTACCAGGTTTTTTTCACTTCAGCCCTGCACGGGGAGGGAGTGGAAGAACTGAAAAAAACAGTTTCCGGAAAAACAGTTGTCCTGATCGGACTGACCGGGGTTGGAAAATCAACCCTGTTAAACAATATCAATCCAGAATGGGAACTTGCTACTGGAGAGGTAAGCAGAAAACTTGGGCGGGGCAGGCATACCACGAAACAGATCCAGCTTTTTCCCTGGGAAAACGGTTTAATTACAGATACGCCAGGTTTTTCCCAGCTGAAAATCAACCTTGTCTCCAGAGAATCGCTTCCTTTTACCTTTGTTGAGTTTATTCCCCTGCTTGAGAACTGTCGCTTCACCTCCTGTATGCATAACAAAGAACCCGGTTGTGCTGTTAAAAAGGCAGTTGAAGATGGAGCTGTTTACCGGGAACGTTATGAAAATTACCTGCGGTTGTTAAAGGAGCTGGAATAAAATGTCAAAGATTAAGATTGCTCCCTCTATTCTTGCAGCCGACCCCCTTAATTTGGGAAAAGCCCTGCAGAACATTAAAGAAGCTGATTTGCTCCACCTTGATATAATGGATGGTCATTTTGTTCCAAATATTTCTATGGGACCAGCTTTTGTGGAAGCATGTAAGCGTGGGTCCGATCTTCCCTGTGAGACCCATTTAATGATCGAGCACCCCGAAAATTTCCTGGGAGACTTTATTGCAGCCGGGAGCGATATAATCACCCTGCATGTGGAAAGCACTCCCCATATTTTCCGGGGTATACAGGAATTAAGAGCTAATGACGTGGGGGTAGGAGTTTCTCTCAACCCTGGAACCCCCCTGTCAGTGCTTGACAGTATCTGGGAGGAAATTGATCTTTTACTTCTAATGACAGTAAATCCTGGTTTTGGAGGACAGGCTTTTATTCCCGCCATGCTAAAAAAAATTAAGGAAGCCAGGGATTTAATTGACAGCCGGGATAAAGAAATGGAACTTGCAGTTGACGGTGGTGTTAATGCTGGAAATGTCAGGGAGATTGTTAGTGCTGGAGCCAGAGTGATAGTTGCTGGTTCTGCAATTTTTGGTGATGACAATGGGGCTGACTGGAAAAAATTTCGGGAAAAAGTACCTGGATAAAGGATCTGTCCTGTTAATAGAGAAGTTGTTTTATTAAAGAAAATAATAGCCCTTACTGGGGGAGCTTTTGCTGAGAGGGCAGGATTTCACGGACTGCCGACCCCAGAACCTGACCCAGATAATACTGGCGGAGGGAAGTGAGGTGCTCAACATCAATCTCCGTTGCAAACTGAGTAGGGTTGAGCTTGCCCAGGGGGCTGCGGAGGTGGAATTTAATGAAAAAGAAACTTGAACTGCGTTTGATGACGGAAATCGGTCTGGCGGTTGCCCTTGTGGTTATTCTGGACCTAATCAAACTCTGGCGGGCTCCACAGGGAGGCTCTGTAACCCTGGCCCTGGTGCCCCTGATGGTTATTGCGTTCAGGCACGGACTTCTCGCGGGAGTAATGGCCGGTGGGATTGCAGGGGTGGTAAAACTCTTTCTAGGTCCCTACATTGTTCATCCCCTTCAGGCAATCCTGGATTATCCCCTGGCTTTTTTGCTCGTGGGTTTGGCCGGCCTTTTTTATGCCGGGTTCCAGAGAGCTGACAACCGCAGGTACCTTTACCTTGCTGGCGGAATAGCCCTCGGGTTTTTTGCACGCTTTGTGAGCCATTTCATTTCTGGCCTGGTCTTTTTCGGTCATTATGCTCCCGAGGGGACACCTGTTGTGCTTTATAGTTTGACCTATAACCTTTCTTTTATAGTTCCCGAAGCAATACTAACCTTTGTTGTGGTTCTGGCTTTAAGCTATCAAAGGGGAATATTCCCAAGGAGGTAAAGGCTTTGGAACCGAAGAGGGAATTTGCAATTATTGAGATGCTAAAGGAGATCCTTGCTCCCTCTTCGGGGAAAATAAAAGTAGGAATAGGTGATGATGCTGCAATTGTTGAATCCCTGCGGGGGAAAAGTGCTTTTTCCACTGATATTCTTGTAGAGGATGTTCATTTTCGAAGAAAAACTCACCCTCCTCGATTACTGGGGGAGAAAGCAGTTGCTGTAAACGTAAGCGATATCAATGCAATGGGGGGACGGGCCGAATTTGCCTTAATGGGGTTGGCCGTTCCCCCTACAATTGATGATAATTACCTGGAAGAAATTGGCCGGGGAATTGCAAGGGGGTGCCGCAGGTATGGTCTGGAAACCATTGGTGGCGATATAACCCGTTCTCCCGGTCCATTTTTTATTAACCTGATGGTTTGGGGGACCGTTGAAAAGCCAATATTACGTTCGGGGGCAAGGCCGGATGATGATATCTGGGTAACTGGAACGCTGGGAGATTCCCGGGCTGGCTTGCTCTGGTTATCAGAAGAAGCGGGGGAAAAAGAACTGGAACTTTTTAAAGAGGGAAACGGGGAAAAGGTTATTAATAAACACCTTTACTTTTTGGGAAAAGCTCACCTGGTCCCACAGGTTTATCACACGGCAGGTCCTTTACTTTCTGGAATAGTTAATTCAATGATTGATATCAGTGACGGCCTTGCCAGTGACCTGGGTCATATCTGTTCAAAGAGCAGCACGGGAGCCCTAATTTTTGGGGATCAACTACCTCTCTCCTCAGCCCTAACCCTGTGGGCCGGGGAACGCAGAAAGAATCCCCGGGAAATTGCTCTCCAGGGGGGTGAGGATTACCAGCTTCTTTTTTCTGCTCCGAGAAAAAAGGAAAAAGAAATAAGGGGCATCCTCAATGCCCAAAAAATAAAGGCAACCAGAATTGGGAAAATCCAGGAAAAAGCCCTGGGGATAAGTTATTCAGACGAACAGGGTTGCAGGCCTCTCCAGGAAGATGGGTGGGATCATTTTGGCTGAAAAAATTTGCTATATTATGGCAGGAGGGGAACTTATGGCCCCTCTTCGTGATTATGAAGATTTTCTGCAAACCAGGGGACCAATTTATGCCGCCGATAGAGGGGGTGAATATCTCTGGGAAATGGGTCTGCTTCCGGATTTTCTTGTTGGAGATTTCGATTCCCTTCCTGCAAAAACAAAAAATTCCCTGGAAAAAGCAGGGGTCCCAATTAAGGTTTATCCCGAGGCCAAAGACGAGACTGACCTGGAAATTGCCGCAAACCTGGTCCTAGATAAAGGGTTTAGAAAAATTATTATTCTGGGAGCCTGGGGAGGGCGACCAGACCAGTCCCTGGCGGGAATATCCGTTTTACATAAAATCAAAAGAAATAAGGGTCATGGGCTGATTTTAAATCCCCGCAACAGCCTGGAATTGATTTCCCAAAAGGCCAGCCTTGAAAAAGAAAAGGGAAAGGCCTTTTCCCTGGTGCCCTGGGGAGGGGATGCTGGAGGCCTTACAATTGAAGGTTGCAGATTCAATACCCGGGAGGTTAGCTTAAAACCCTGGCAGACACTGGGAATAAGCAACGAGGTTAAAGAAAAAGTTGGAACTATTAGCCTGAAAAAAGGCCTGTTATTGCTCATAAGGGAACTTACTTATCCTTTTGCCCTAGACGAAAACTCTTATTAAAAGAGTAAAACTGGCTCCCGCATTTTTTCAGCAAAATAGGTTTAAGAAGTTTAAATATATTGACTTTTTCCCGGTTTATATTTTAAGGCAGGAAATTAAAGGGTGAAAATTGAATAATCAATGGGAAAAAAGAATAAAGGGGGCTTTGGAATTGAAGTGGACCAGGAAACATATTCTGGGTATTGAAGAGATGACAGCTGAAGAAATTATGATAACTTTTGAAAAAGCAATGGAGTACTTAGAAGGGATTGAGAAAAAACCAGGAGCGATTCTTTCTGATCTTAAGGGGTACACAGCAGTTAATCTGTTTTTTGAACCGAGTACCCGAACCAGGATGTCTTTTGAGCTTGCTCAGAAAAGATTGGGGATGGAGGTTCTTAATTTTTCCGCGGGTTCCAGCAGTCTGACCAAAGGCGAAACCTTTATTGATACCATTCAAACCATTGATGCCATGAATATTGATGCCATTGTAATGCGCCATGTTCAGCCGGGAACACCTGAACTGGCAACCCGCTATACTGATTCTCCAGTTTTGAATGGGGGAGACGGGTCAAGGGAACACCCCACCCAGGCTCTGCTGGACCTTTTTACTATCTGGAACCGGGGAATTGATTTTGAAGGACTGAAGGTTGCCATTGTGGGAGATATTCTGCACAGCCGGGTTGCCCGCTCTGAAGTTTTTGGCCTGCAAAAACTTGGCGCGGAAATTGTTCTGGTTGGCCCGCCTGCCCTGATTCCAGGTGATTTAATTGAAAAGGGACTGCAAATTGAACACGATGTGGATAAAATCCTGGAGGATATTGATGTTTTATACCTTCTCAGAATTCAAAAAGAACGAATGGCAGAAGCTTTTATTCCCAACGAAGAAGAGTATTTTAGGATTTATGGAATCAATAAGGAACGTCTGGCAAGAACAAAAGAGAATTGTTTCTTAATGCACCCGGGTCCTGTTAACCGGGGCGTTGAAATAGAAACAGGGCTGATCAATCACCCCAAATCTGCAATCCTGGAACAGGTTCGTAACGGGGTTGCTATGCGAATGGGACTTCTTTCACTGTGCCTCAAAGGTTAAGGGAAAGGCGGGATTTATTCCATGCGGGAAATTGAAAGCAAAATAATTGAGGATGCGGTTGCGGAAAAACTGGTAAAAATTAATATCGACCTTGATTCTTCGATGTGCGCTTCTTTGCAAAAAAGCCTGGAAAACGAACAATCTCCCCTTGGAAGAGAATTGCTAAATCAACTCCTGGAGAATTCTAAAGTTGCCCGGGAGGAAAGAGTTCCTATTTGTCAGGATACAGGGATAGTTGTGGTGTTTGCAAAGATTGGGGACAGGATCCGGTTAAAAGGAAAAACCCTGGAAGAAGCAATTAATGCTGGAGTTTCCAGGGGGTATACAGAGGGTTATCTGCGAAAATCCATGGTTGCTGATCCTATTTTCCAGAGAAAAAATACCGGTGACAATACCCCTGCTGTTATTCATACTGAAATTATCCCCGGAGAAAAACTCATTATAGAAGTGGCTGCCAAGGGTGGGGGAAGCGAAAATATGAGCCGGTTAAAAATGCTGAAACCTGCTGATGGCCCCCAGGGGATAGTGGATTTTGTTTGTGAAGTGGTAGAAAAAGCCGGGCCAAACCCCTGCCCACCTCTGGTTATTGGAGTTGGGGTGGGGGGAACCATGGAAAAAGCGGCTCTTTTATCCAAAAAAGCCCTTTTCCTGCCACCTGATGCCCAAAACCCTGAACCCCAAATGGCAGCTTTTGAACAGGAAATTATGGAGGCAGTAAATAACCTGGGGGTTGGGCCCCTGGGAATGGGTGGAAGAATAACTGCCCTTGGGGTTAACCTTTTGACCTACCCCTGCCACATTGCTTCCCTCCCTGTTGCTGTAAACCTCAATTGTCATGCATCTCGCCACGGCTATATTGAATTATAAGGGGGGTTATCATGCTTGAACTAAAAACGCCACTGTGCTCAGCCGATTTGGAAAAATTAAAAGCAGGTGACCGGGTTTTTCTTTCCGGAATTATTTATACGGCGCGAGATGCTGCACATAGACGCCTGGTTCAGGCCATTGAGGAAGGAAAACCCCTGCCCTTTGACCTGCAGGGGAGTGTGATTTTTTACGTGGGTCCCACTCCTGCACCACCGGGAAAGCCAATAGGTTCAGCAGGTCCTACTACCAGTGGGCGAATGGATACCTATACACCCCTTCTCCTGGAAAAAGGAGTAAAAGCAATAATAGGCAAGGGCAAAAGGTCAGGGACGGTAAGGGAAGCATTAAGCAAGTTTAAGGGGGTTTATTTTGTAGCAACAGGGGGGGCAGGAGCTCTCCTTTCCCAGCGTATTAAGGCTGCAGAAGTTATTGCCTACGAAGATCTGGGGCCTGAAGCAGTTCACCGTCTTGAAGTTGAGAATTTTCCGCTATTTGTTTCCAATGACATGCATGGGAATGATGTTTTTCAACAGGGAACTGAAAAATATCGTATTCCCCAAAGGAGGTAGTAATTTTGGATGATTTAAAGAAAGAAGCTCTTGAATTACATCGTCGGAAAAAAGGAAAAATCGAAATTAGAGGAAAGGTAAGTGTAAAAACACCTTACGATCTAAGTCTGGCCTACTCCCCCGGAGTGGCTGAACCCTGCAAGGAAATAGCCGAGAAAGAAGAACTGGTAAACGAGTATACAGCCCGGGCAAATATGGTCGCTGTTGTATCTACTGGAACAGCCGTTTTGGGACTTGGTGATATTGGAGCCAAGGCAGCTCTTCCGGTTATGGAGGGGAAGTGTGTATTATTTAAGGATTTTGCCGGAATCGATGCTTTTCCACTATGCATAGGAACCAAGGATGTAGATGAAGTTGTGAACTTTGTAAAACTTCTCGAACCCACCTTTGCGGGCATTAACCTTGAAGATATTGCAGCCCCGGCCTGTTTTGAGATCGAGCGAAGGTTAAAAGAGGAAACCGGAATGGCCATATTCCACGATGATCAGCACGGAACAGCCATTGTTACCCTGGCTGGAATAATTAACGCTCTAAAACTTACCGGCAAAAAACTGGAAGATGTTAAGATTGTGGTAAACGGTGCAGGAGCATCAGCCGTTGCAACCCTCAAGCTTTTAATCAATGCCGGTGCAAAAAATTCAATAATCTGTGATAGCCGGGGGACAATTTACCGGGGCCGAACTGAAAGGATGAACAAGGAAAAAGAGGAGCTTGCCCAAATAACCAACCCTGACAACCTTGAAGGCAGCCTGGAAGACGCCATGAAGGGTGCAGATATTTTTATTGGCCTCTCCATTGGAGACGTTGTTAGCGAAGAGATGGTGAGGTCAATGAACTCTGAACCATTGATTTTTGCTCTGGCCAATCCCATTCCGGAAATAATGCCGGAAAAAGCCAAAAACGCGGGTGCAAGGATTGTTGGAACGGGGCGTAGTGATTACCCCAACCAGATAAATAATGTCCTGGCTTTTCCGGGGGTTCTTCGCGGAGCCCTTGATGTAAGAGCAACAGATATTAATGAAGAAATGAAGGTTGCCGCGGCAGAGGCAATTGCTGCTCTGGTTTCCGATGAACTGCGGGATGACCTGATTATTCCAGGACCTTTTGATGAAAGAGTTGCTCCTGCAGTTGCTGGTGCTGTTGCCCGAGCAGCCATGGAAACAGGTGTGGCCAGAATAAAAGTGGATCCAAAGGAAGTAATTGAAAAGACAAAAAAAATGGTGAAAGAACAATAAAACCCGGTTATCCGGGTTTTTCCCTGAAGAGGAGGTGCCCCCAATGGGTCTGGAATGTGACGTTTGTTCCAAGGAAATAAAAAAAATGGAACTTGGTCTTTTTTCCTGGAAGGAAGAAGAAGGAAGGGCAAGCAATTTTCATATCCACCATAAGCATACCTGTGACCTGGAAGAAAATAATGAGTGGATTCCACTTTACCTTCTAACAAATCCTAAAATTCTGTGTAACTGGTTTGTGCTTTTTATAAGGAAGTGGAGAGATGGGATTTCAATTAAAGAAAGCAAAAAACTGGAAAAGGCATTTACCCGATTATTCCCTTATGTTATCAGGGATCTAAGCGATAAAGAAAAAAGAGACTGGATAGGCTATACCAATCGGATTCTTCCCCTAAAATTTCCCGGGGAGGAGTGATGAAAATGGGTGAAACAGTTTTTTCGGTACTGGGACCGATTATGGTTGGACCATCAAGTTCTCATACTGCTGGAGTTGCCCGCCTTGGCCAGATGGCCCGGAATATCCTTGGTGGAGCCCCCCAGGGGGTTGAGATCGGGTTTTTTGGTTCATTTGCAACCACCTATAAGGGGCATGGTTCCGACCTGGCTGTAATTGGGGGATTAATGGGAATGGATTCTGCGGATAGCCGCATACCCCTGGCCCTCAAGATTGCCGTGGAAAAAGGCCTGGACTACACTATTCGGACTGGTGAACAGGCCTCAAGCCACCCCAATTCTCTGGAGATAATTGCCTGGAATGAAGAGGACAGAATTGAAATGGTGGGAGTTTCCAGAGGTGGGGGTAATATCCTTGTGGAGGAAATTAATGGTTTTGATGTTCGCCTGGACGGCCAGTACCCTTCTCTCTGGATTTTGCATGATGATCGTCCTGGAATGGTGGGGAAAATTGCTTCCCTCCTTGCCTCCAGACAGATTAATATTGCATATATGCGGCTTGAGAGAAGCCAACCCGGGGGTCTGGCTTCAATGACCATTGAATGCGACGACCAGGTTGATGCGAAAACAATTCGGGAAATAGGGCAGAAGGATTCTGTACAGAGCTGCCGCTATATACCGCGGGTGAGGTGATGGGATGAAACCTCTTTGGACTTTTGAGAACTGGCTTTCTCGTTCCCGGGAAGAGGGTCTTTCCCTGGCGGAAGTAATCCTGAAGAAAGAAATGGAGGCCACGGGAGCCAAAAAGGACGAAATTATGGACGGCCTGGAAGAGCGCCTGCAGGTAATGAGGGAAAGTCTTAAAGCAGGCCTGGAAAGAGAAAAGACAACTCCTGGAGGAATGATTAAAGACGAGAGCAAAACTTTAAACCACTTTTTTTCCAATAACCGTCCAATAACCGGGTCCGGAGTAATAAAAACAGCAATTTATGCGATAGCAATTGGCCAGGAAAATGCTGGAATGGGAAGAATTGTAGCCATCCCCACAGGAGGTTCGGCTGGAATTGTACCCGGAGTATTTTTTTCCATTGCTGAAGACAAAAAACTGAGTGATGATCAGTTAAAAGAAGGATTGCTCATAGCAGCAGGGGTGGGGATGGTTGTTGGTGAGAAAATGGGAATGGCAGGTGCCTCCGGGGGCTGTCAGGCAGAATGTGGTGTTGCTGCGGGAATGGCAGCGGCAGGAGCCCTTTTCTTGCTTGGTGGACGGGGAGAAGAGGTTTTCCAGGCCTTTGCCCTGGCCGTAAAAAATATGCTGGGACTGGTCTGTGACCCAGTGGGAGGCCTGGTGGAAGTTCCCTGTGTAAAAAGAAATGGGTTTGCAGCTGTTCAGGCCCTGCTGGCCATAGACCTGGTCAGGGGAGGGTTAAAAAGTGTAATTCCCCCTGATGAAGTTGTTGATGCCATGGCAGATATTGCCAGGTTACTGCCTTCTGCTTTGAAAGAAACAGCCCAAGGAGGCCTTGCTCAGACAAAAACAGGCCTCAACTTAAGTGAAAGGTTGCAATAATGGGGTTAGATTCCTTTAACCCTGGCGATTAGTTTATCAATTTCAGGTTCACTGACCCCAAAGAAATCAAATATCTGGGGATATACTGGGGCTTGATAGCGATCTCCCAGTATTTTGTGGGAAAAATAATCTGCAAGGTGGACAATTCCCACAAGTTCTTTGTGGATAATGTTTTGGTCAAGGGGATGATGGTGATACATTGCAGCCTCAATTATTGGTAGGGGCAGTTCCCACCAGTTGAGGAGAAATGCGCCCATCTCAGAGTGTTCAATTCCGAGAACCGACTTTTCCCTTTCGGAAATTGTCGTCTCGGTTTTTTCTTTTTTGTGGGGATAATCTGTCCCAAAATATTTAATCAGGAATACTCTGCCCAGATCGTGGAAAAGACCTGCAGTGGCATGTGTTTTGGGAACTTCTTTTTCCAAAAGATAGCGAAAAAGAGCGTTAACCACTTTGTTGCAAACACTGGAATGCTTCCAGAGAGTTTCCTGGTACAGGTTTCCCACACGATCCCTGCCCAACCAGTCAAAAACAGTTGAGGTTAATATTACATTCTTGGTATTTACCAGGCCAAGATAAACCAGGGCGTCTTTAATTGAACCAGTATTTACCCGGAAAAAAGCAGAGTTGACGACCCGCAGGAGTCGGGCTGCAATTGCAGGGTCTTCTTCCACGGCTGCGGCAATTTCCTCCATTGAGCGGTCTTTTTCAATTAAATCCTGAATTTTGTAATAGGTAAAACCCAGAGGAGGGAGGTCTTCCAGATGGTTCAGGTGAAAGGGCAGGTTTTTTCCCTGAAGGCGTTCCTCGAGGTTGAAAAAGCTATCAATCATCTGCAGCAGGTCTTCATTATCCCAGGGTTTTACCAGATACATTTTGGCCAGGTTCTTTTGAAAGGCTTTAACCAAAAGTTCCTCGTCAGCATAACCGCTGAGAATGATTCGGATTACCTCGGGGTATTTATCCCTCACATGTTTCAAAAGGGTGTATCCATCCATTTTTGGCATCCTGATATCTGAAATTATTATGCCCACAGGTTTGGTTGAAAGGATTTCCAGGGCTTCTTCTCCGCTGGAAGCAAGATAAACCGGGTAATCGGAAAAGATAAAACACCGCTTAAAAGCCCTCAGGACTGCGTCCTCATCATCAACAAAAAGTATGGTTTTATGCATCTTGGATCACCTTTTCCTGTAATTTGTTTTCTCAGAGAACTGATGATAGGGAGAATTTGTTTTAAGGGAAGAAAAACTCTGGGAAAGCCTCAATACTTTTGCTCAAATAATTAACTGGTTCTTGTTGTTTTTTAAAAAACCTGCTTATAGTTTTTTCCTTCTCATGGGAAAAACTTTTTTTCTTTCCTGGCTTTTGTCTCAAAAATGAAATTTTAAATCGGGCGTCTAACCTTTTTTTGGGGGACAGAAATTCAGAGGGAAAAAAGAAAAGAACAAAACCCTGGACTATAGCTGTTGAGGTTGTCTCAGAAATGAAACAGGGAATCTCAAAAAAGAAACATTTTTTTTTATGAGTTTCAAAAATTTTGATTCAAGAATCATTTTAGTTCAGTAACCATGCCATTGAATAAAGGCCACGGTGCAAATAAGTTATTATGGCACGTATATTGCATAACTAAAAGAGGAAAGTTTGCGAATTTGAAAGGAGGGGTAACTCGCTAAAAACTCGGTCGACTGGCACAAATTACAAAAATGCCCGTGATGGAATAACAATTTCCAAAATTTGAAGGAGGTTCAAAATTGCTAAGTGGAGCTAGAATTTTTACAATTGCTGTTTTTCTAATTTCAGGATGTTTAGCCTTTGGTTTAAATCCAGTTGAAGCTTCCACAGTAAATGTTGGTGTTGAGGGAGAGCCAGGAGGACTCGATGGGCGCCTAAACGTTGGAAGTATTGATCGGATACCAATTAATGTAATACTGGAACCACTTTTGATTTATGACCGGAATTTTGATTTCCAGCCCCGCCTTGCTGAAGAGTATGAGTTTAGCGAAGATGGTCTGGAAGTAACTTTTTATTTAAGAGAAGGAGTCACTTTCCATAACGGACAACCGTTTACCGCCAAGGATGTCAAATACACCTATGATTGGGTCCTGGACCCTGACAATGGAGCCCCAAACCGGGACCTTTTCCTGGAAATTGAAGAAGTTGAAATAGTTGATGATTACACAGTTACTTTCCATTTGACCGAACCTTTCTCTTATATAATAAGTAACATTGCCCGCCTCAATATTTATCCCCATGAATATGCAGAAGAAGTTGGAGAAGATTTCAATGTTGAACCTGTCGGAACTGGGCCTTTTTCCCTGGAGGAGTGGGAAAGAGGGGAAAGAATTGTCCTTAAAGCCAATGAAGATTTCTGGGGTGGAGCTCCTAAGGCTGATTATCTTGTCTTCCGTTTTATCCCCGATGATTCAGCCAGGTTGTTAGCCCTGGAAGGAGGCGAAATTGATTTATACCAGGGTGGAATAATCCACGAAGAGGTTGGAAGACTGGATGATAATCCGAATTTTACGGTTCATACATGGTATGGTGCAGGGTATGACTATGTTGGTTTTAATACCACCAACGAATACCTCCAGGACCACCGCGTTCGCAAGGCAATTTCTCACCTGATTGATCGAGAGGGAATTGTGGAGTATGTTTTAAATGGGTTTGGTGAGCCAGGGATTACCCACATTATTCCCGTTCTCCCCTGGTTTAATGAAAACCTTCAGCCCCACGAATATAGTAGAGAAAAAGCCAAGGAGTTACTGGCAGAAGCTGGTTATCCAGATGGGGGTTTTAAACTACGCATTCACAGTAGAGATAATGATGTAAACCAGCAAATTGCCGAACTTTTGCAATATGAACTGGAAACTGTTGGTATCGAAGCAGAAGTTTTTGTAGAAGAATGGGCAACTCTTTTTGATCGAGCTTTCCGTTCTGATGACCATGATCTCTTGATCATGGGGTGGGCGGGACAGACTGACCCCGATCGGGCATCTTATCGCCAGTTCCATAGCGAAGGGGCAAGGCATCCTTACACATATTACAGCAATCCCAGGATGGATGAATTGTTGGAAAAAGGTAGAATTGTTCCTCCAGAAAGTGAAGAATCCCGAGCAATTTATAATGAGGTTCAGGAAATCGTCCATGAAGAAGTTCCCTACGCAGTAATTTTTTACCCCCAAGAAATTGGTCTTTCCCGGGATTATATTCAGGGTTGGGAGTTGCATCCGTCGATATCCTTTAGTTTCCGCAATGCACATAAAATTGAAATAATTGATTAGGCAGAAAAACCTAGAAAAAAATGAAACATTAGGGCCCAGGGGAACCTCGGTTTTGCTGGGCCCTCCCCCCTTTATTTTAATTGGTTTTAGGAGGGAAATCTATAAATGACAAAATTTATTATTCGCCGTTTTATAAATATTGTGCCAGCTTTATTAGGGGTATCGATAATAGTATTTAGTGCTATCCATCTTGCGCCGGGAGACCCCATATCTCTAATGGCAGGAGAAGAAGCCTCAGAGGAAACAATCCAGCTTATTATAAGCCAGTATGGGTTGGATCAGCCTTTTCATGTTCAATATTTCCAGTGGATTGGCAATGCTCTTCAGGGTGATTTTGGGACATCTATTAGATTTGGAAGACCTGTGGCCGACCTTATACTTGGCCGACTTCCAGCAAGTATTGAACTGGCTTTCACAGCAATTGTTATTGGGACACTAATTGCCGTTCCCCTGGGAGTACTGGCTGCTGTAAAACACAGTACCTGGCTTGATTTAAGTAGTATGTTTGTTGCCCTTATAGGGGTTTCTATTCCCAATTTCTGGCTGGGTTTAATGCTATTAACCTTTATTGCTCTGCCAATAGCCTTTTTCCCGATGTTTGGGCGGGAAGCAGGTTTATGGGAAGGAATTGTTTCCTTTTTTTCCACGGGCAGTTTGGAAGTTTTTTTAAACGGGATCAGGTATTTAATTTTACCTGCAATAGCCCTTGGAACTGCAGGAGGAGCCCTTGTTACAAGGCTAACTCGTTCCAGTCTTTTAGAGGTTTTAAGACAGGATTATATTTACACGGCCCGAGCAAAGGGGTTAAAGGAGAGTGTGGTTATTTATAAACATGCTCTAAAAAATGCCATGATGCCGGTAATTACGGTTATCGGCTTAAGGTTAGGGGCAACAATTGGAGGTGCAATCGTTACCGAGGTTGTTTTTTCCTGGCCGGGAGTTGGCCGATTGATTGTTGATGGGATTGGTTGGAGAGACTTTCCCTTAGTCCAAGCGGGAGTATTGTTGATTGCCATCCTTTTTGCCTTCGTCAATCTTATTGTCGACTTAAGTTATGGTTTTTTGAACCCAAAAATTCGTTATGAATGAGGTGAAAAAATGGGAACAGTGTCAAAAATCCTAAAAAACAGACAAGCTTTAATAGGATTGATAATAATTTCCATTCTAATCCTTACTGCCATTTTTGCCCACTTAATTATGCCTCATAATCCTAGGGAAACTTCACTCTTTCAGCGCTACCAATCACCAGAAGGTTTTGGCGGAACCTTTTTTTTGGGAACAGATAATCTTGGCAGAGATGTTTTTAGCAGAATAATAATTGGAACGAGAATTACCCTTCAGGTAGGTTTAATTGCTGTGGGGTTATCCCTGTTTGCAGGTGTAATCCTGGGTGCTATTGCTGGTTATGTGGGTGGAACTGTTGATGAGTTTATAATGAGAATAATGGATATGATCCTTTCTTTTCCCTCAATATTACTGGCAATTTTAATCGTGGCAATAATAGGTCCGGGTTTTGTAAATGCGATGTTCGCAATTGCAATTGTCCGAACACCTCAAATGGCACGAGTCACAAGAGCTCAGGTTTTAAGTTTGAAAGAAGAAGATTTTGTTATGGCAGCCCGGGCCTTGGGGGCCAAGCACCCTAGAATTATTTTCCTGCATATATTAAAAAATGCTTTTGCTCCGATGCTTGTTGTTGCAACAATGGGCATGGGGACTGCCGTAATTCTGGAAGCCAGTTTAAGCTTTTTAGGGCTGGGAACTCAACCACCGGCCGTAAGCTGGGGAAGAATGCTGAGCACTGCCCGGGAGAGTATCCGTTTTGCACCTCATGTTACGCTTTTTACTGGAGGAGTTATTTTCCTAACAGTATTGGGTTTTAATCTCCTTGGAGATGGATTGAGGGATGTATTTGATCCCCGACTTAAAGATTGATTAAGGCCTGATAACACTATAGGAGAAGGTGTTGGGATGAAGATAAATTACCTAAAAAAAATCACCAAAAGCGTTCAAAAAATTGCCGAGGCAGTAGCACTTGCACTGGAAGCCAATGTTACAATTGTTGATCAGGATCTTACCAGGGTTGCAGGAACAGGTCCTTATCTTTCCCGTGTTTACAATAAAGCTCCGAAGGGTTCTGCTTTTGAATTTTCCCTGCAAAAAAAGAGTTCCATTCTGGTTGAAGATCCAGGTAAGACAAGGATTTGCCTGGAGTGTTCTGCCCGTGAAGAATGTATTGAAACATATGAGATCTGCACACCGATTATCTGGAATGATTTGGCCATTGGAGTTCTTGGAATTTTTGCTTTTAATGAAGAGCAGAAGAATAGAATGCACCAGAAAAAGGGACATTATCTGGAGTTTTTGAACAAAATGGCGGACTTAATTGGAAGTAAAGTTGGGGAAGCCGTTCTTTATGATGAATTGTCTGCAAATAATCAGGAACTTGATGCGATCATAAAAAATGTAGATAAAGGGGTTCTCTGTATTGACCAGGAGGGAAAAATTACTCAATTTAATAAGAAGGCCTTAGAATTGCTGATGATGAAAGAAAAAAATCCTGGTTTGCGGGGCTCTTTAATTAATAAAGTCTGGCCCGATTCTCTTTTGCAAAAAGCTTTGATTGAAGAAAAAGATTTTCTTGAAGAGGAAGAAGTTTATAGCGCTGGTGATTTTAATAAAAGATTTTTAACAACGGTCCGAATTATCCGGCAAAAAGGGAAAATTTCCAGTGTGGTTGGAACCTTTTCTGATTTAGAAGATCTGCAAAAATCTGCTTATAGGACTATGGGTAGATCTGATGATATTTCTTTTGAAGATATTATCGGCAAAAGCAAGCAAATTTTACAGACAAAAGAACTTGCAAAAAAAGTAGCAAAAAGCAATTCCACGATTTTAATTACCGGGGAAAGTGGTACAGGGAAAGAATTTTTTGCCAGGGCAATTCATAAACATAGTTCTCGTTCAGAACAACCATTCGTTGGAATTAATTGCAGCGCTATTCCCGAAACCTTATTGGAAAGCGAGCTTTTTGGGTATGAAGGGGGCGCTTTTACTGGTGCTAAGAAAAAAGGAAACCCGGGAAAAATTGAACTTGCCCATTGCGGGACACTTTTTCTTGATGAAATCGGGGATATGCCTCTTTTTCTTCAATCTAAATTATTGAGGTTTCTCCAGGAAATGGCCTTTACCAGAGTTGGAGGGCTTTCGGAAAAAAAGGTTGATGTAAGAGTAATATCTGCAACAAATAAGAATATTGATTGTTTAATTAGGGAAGGGCTTTTCCGGGAAGATCTCTACTATCGATTAAATGTTGTTCCCATTAGAGTCCCCCCGCTCCGGGAACGCCCAGATGATATTCCATTGCTTGTCGAGTCTTTTTTGGAAGTCTTTAATGAAAGGTTTAATAAAAATATTAAGGGATTGACAACTGAAGCAATTCAATTTTTAATCCAATATTCCTGGCCGGGTAATGTTAGAGAACTGGAAAATATAATTGAATATGCTATTAATTTCAGTGATTCGGAATACATTCCCATTTCTTTGCTGAAAACCCGACTCAAGGGAAGTCATGTTATGAAAGAAGGTTTATCTTTAAAGGAAAAAGTTCGAAAGTTTGAAAGGCAATTATTAATTGAGGAATTGAATAAAGTGGGTTGGGACGAAAAAAGCAAAATGGAAGTTGCAAAAAATTTGGGAATAAGTCGAGCTACCCTTTATAGAAAACTGGATTTAGAATAAAAGGGTTTTTGGTTTTCCCTCTGGAGTAAATCCTGTCTTTTTTGGTTAGAAGTCCCGAGAATTTTTTAATATGAAGATCCACCCAGACTCCAATTTATTATGTAGAAATGGAGGTTTTTATATGGTCTCCGAGGAAATTATTGATCTTCTAAAAGATGAGGTAATACCAGCAACTGGCTGCACAGAACCAGTTGCCATTGCCCTGGCGGTTGCCTGTTGTCATAAACTGTTGGAACAGAGTACTCCTAAAAGAATCCGGGTAATCCTCAGTGCAAATGTATTTAAAAATGCAAAAGCCGTTGGAATTCCTGGAGTTCAAGACAGCGGTGTAGATCTGGCAATTTTTCTAGGACTGGCAATTGAAAACCCCAATCTGGACTTATCTATTCTTTCCAATCTTTCTCAAAAGGAGTTATTAAAAGCAAGGGATTTAAAAGCGGAAATCCCCCTGGAAATTGAAATAGATTTTCAGGCTCCACCTGTTTACATTGAAGCATTGCTGGAGACTGAGAAAGATAAGGGGAAATCAATTCTCCAGGAAACCCATACCAACATTTCTTTTTTGCAAAAGAATAAAGAAATAATTCTGGATAAAAGAAACAACCTGAAAGGTAAAGAAAAGAAAAAACTGGACCTATCAAAATACCCCTTTGGGGAAATAATAAAGGCTGCCCAGGCCTTACCATCCGAAGATGCTGAATTTTTACTTGAAGGTATTGATCTAAATATGAAAATAGCAAAAAGAGGCTGGGATATGGAAGAAGGATTAAAGGTGGGTAGAGCCTGGAAACTGATGGAAAGGAAAGGTTTGGTTAATAAGGATTTAACCAATAGGATCGCGGGTTATACTGCTGCGGCAAGTGATGCCAGGATGACAGGCATACCTCTTCCTGTAATGACAAGTGCCGGAAGCGGGAACCATGGTTTGGTCGCGATAATTCCCCTGGCCCTGGTGGGAGAAGAGTTAAAAAAATCAAAAGAAGATTTGATTCGTGGACTTGCTTTAAGCCATTTGGTTACAATTTACATTAAAACCTTTACAGGTCGCCTTTCTCCAAGCTGCGGTTGTGCAGTTGCCTCAGGTGCTGGTGCAGCAGCAGGATTAACCTTTTTACTTGGGGGAGGCTTTAAGGCAATTGAAATGGCAGTCAAAAATGTGGTTTCCAGCCTGGCGGGTATGGTTTGTGATGGGGGAAAGGTGGGTTGCGCATTAAAGCTTTGTTCCAGTGCAATTACCGCCTGGTACAGTGCCTTGCTTGCCTGTGAAAATTTGAGTGTCCCAGCCGGAAATGGCTTTATTGCAGAATCTCTTGAAGAAACCATTGAAAACCTGAGTCAACTAAGCACCGAGGGAATGATAAACATGGACAAGACCATTATTCAATTGTTGAATAAATAGCTTAAAAATCTAAGAAAGAGGTGCCGATCTTGCAAAAAGCAAAACATCCCCTGGACAGTGTTGTTTATGGAAAAACTTTTGGTGACCCCAAAATGGCAGAAATTTTTTCTGAAGAAAATGTTCAACAAGCAAGACTTGATGTGGAAAATTATTTAGCAAAAGTTCAGTCAAAATTAAAAATGATTCCCACTGAAGCTGCCGAAGACATTGCTGAAAATGCCAAAATTGAAAAAGTTGGCCTGGACAACATAGCTGTTCATTTTGAAAAAACCGGCAATGATATTGTTTCTCTTGTGAGAGCCCTGGGGAATGTATGTGCAGGAGAAACCAGGCAATGGATCCATTTTGGAGCAACCTCCCAGGATATCCATATTTCCGGGATGGCAATTCTTCTGAAAAGGGCAATAAAACTTTTAGACGATTATTTAAAACAACTGGAAATTTCTCTGCTGGATTTAATGCAAAAAAACAAAAATACCTTGATGTGTGGTAGAACTCATGGACAACCTGCTCTTCCAATCACCTTTGGTTACAAGGTGGCCGAGTGGGGTTATCAAATTAGAGAACACCGCATTCGCTTAGGCCAGATAAAACCTAGAATTCTAGTTGGAAGCCTGAAAGGAGCAGTTGGGACTCAGGCCTCCTTTCAAGGTAGGGGACAAGAAATAGAAGAACAGGTAATGGATATTTTAGGGTTAAGGGTTTCTCCTGTTAACATTCAGCCTTCTCAGGAGAGATATATAGAATTAGTAAACTTTTTATCCCACATTGCTACAACCCTTGCCAGGATTTCCAAAGAAATTTTTGTATTACATAGGGCAGAATTTGCTGAAGTTGAAGAAGCCTTTAAAACTGGAGAACAGGTGAGCAGCAGCACCATGCCTCATAAGCGAAATCCAGAGGTTAGTGAAACCGTTCTGGGAATGGCTTATGTTATTCAGGGTAATGCCAATGGAATGAGCAGAGTGCTCCAGGAAAACGAAAGGGATGCAAGTCGAAATGCTCCAGAGCATCTTTTGATTGGAGAAAGTTTTATTGTCCTCGGAAAAATGGTTTCGTTTTTAGCAGAAAACATAGCTAATCTCCAGGTTAACCAGGAAGCCATGGAAAGGAATATTAAAGCTGCGGGGGGATTTATTATGTCTGAAGCGGTAATGTTTGCCCTGGCTTCCCAAACGGGGAGAAAAGAAGAAGCCCACCATATCGTTTATGAATGCTCAATGAAAGCATATGAAGAAAAGGTTCCTTTTGAAAGAGCATTAACTGAGGATCCCCGGGTAAAAAAATACTTGGGTGAAGAAGAGCTTCAGGAAATTATGGATCCCCAAAACTATCTTGGAACAGCAATTGATCAGGTGGAAAAAGTGGTTAATTTACTAAAGGAAAAAGTAGATAAAACATGAAAGAAAAAGGAACAAATGAAATAATCCTTGATAAGATTGATATGGTAAGGAGAATGCCTATTTCTCACCCTGCTTTTTCAGCCGGGAAAAAAGCTTTTTTAGATGGTTTGGCCTGTGGTCTGCTGGGCTCCTGCCAGAAGGAAATTGAAACTTTAAGAAAAGCATTAAAGAATTTATATGGAAGAAATGAAAGTGATGAAATATCAACTCCTGAGATGGCTATATTGGGAGGGGCCGCCATTCATACTCTTGAGATTGACGATACCCACTCTCTTTCAAGTGTTCACGCTGCTGGCCCGGTTATGGGAGGGGTCCTTGCTGCCGCATTTGGACTCAAGGGGAGAAATTTTACAGGGAAAAAAATACTGGAAAGCATTATTGTTGGTTATGAAGTTGCCTGCCGGACTGGGGCTGCTGCTCGGGGGAGAGACCCATACGCTAGAGGGTTTCACCCCACTGGAGTTTATGGAGCCATTGGGGCAGCATGTGGAATCTCCTACTTATTAGATCTGAGCCGGGAAGAAATTGATCTTGCCCTTGGAATTGCAGCCTCAAAGGCCTCCGGTTTAATGACTTACCTGCAGGGAGGCGGGTGGACTAAGAAACTTCATCCCGGTTGGGCTGCAAATGCAGGAGTGCATTCCGCATTCCTTGCCAGCAATGGCTTTCCGGGTCCAAAAGGGGTTCTTTCTGGGAAGTATAATTTTATGGATGCTCATACTGAAAACCCCGATTGGGAAAAAGCCCTTAGTGATATCCATGAAATTTTTGAGGTGGAAAGAATGTCCTTCAAACTTTTTGGTTGTTGCAGGGCTATTCATGCCTCGATTACTGCTGCTTTAGAAATTATATCTGAAAATAAGGAGCCTTTTTCTCCTGAAGAAATTGAAGAAGTGGAAATAGTAATTCCTGATGAGGATATTTTCTTAGTTGCCGAGCCCCAAGAAAAGAAAAAAAACCCCCAAACACCTGAAGAATGTCAGTTCAGTATTTACTGGGGTGTGGGAGTTTCGCTTTGCAGGGGGCGGGCCTTCCTTGAAGAATTTTCCCAGGAGGCTCTTACTGACAAAAAAGTCAGGAAGATTCTCCCCAAAATTTCCTATAAAATCGACAAAAAAATGAATGAACTTCGCCCCGAATTTTTTCCAGCTGAGGTTTATGTAAAACACAAATCCGGGAAAACTTTTTCCAAAGGAATAAAAGCACCAAAAGGAGATGCCAAAAACCCTGTCGGAAAAGAGGAATTGGGAAAAAAGGCAGAAATACTTTTATCCCTTACTGACTGGCCTTCTTATAAAAAAAATATCCAGAGAATTTCTCAACTGGAAAACTGGAAGGAAACGGGTTCACTGCTAAAAGTATGGCAGCAGGCCATGCTGGGAGAAAAAGCAAATGACTGGGGAGAATTTGTTAAATAACCTGCAAAGAGTAACAGTCATTTATTTTTGGTTTCCGGGAGTTTTTTGGGAAAACCCGATGTGTTTTGGGAAAAGAATTACCGGTTTTTCCAAAAAAAATCTATGTTAAAAAATTTTGGGAAACTGTTTGCCTTACCTCTTGCAGCACGCCTGTTCGCGTGTTATAATGAACTAACCATCACATCCAATTTTTGAAAAATAAAGGAAATTGTTCAATCCAACCTGGGGCTTTTGGAGGTGTTTTCAGCTTTTAAGTAACGGGTTTTTTTGCTTGAATAAAAGGCAGACAGAAAAAAAATTGAGTTTAACTTTTATGAAAGGGGGTTTGTAAAAGTGGGTTTAAAAAGAACAATTCCCATTTTAATGATTACAGTAATGATTACCTTTTTGGTAGGAGGAACAATTTTTTCTGCACCCAAGATAGATGTCCAGTTTCCAATTAATGTAACGGGGTTTTCCAGCCAGGATTTAAGTGAAATAGAGATTATTGTAAATGGAGTGCAGGTTCAGACTGATGTTGATCCTGTTATCAGGGATGGCCGCTTACTTATTCCTCTAAGAGCAGTTTTTTCCGCCCTGGGAGCTGAAGTTCACTGGTTTGAAGATCCCCGTACCGTTGCAATGGTTGACAAGGATAAGGATATTAGAATAATTGTTCAGCTTGAAAATAACGTCGCTTTTGGTTCCAAAGGACACTGGAATATAGACCATCATCCCATTCTTGAAGGGGATAGGACCCTTGTTATGCCTGAATTAATTGCTCTGGGTTATCAGGTAGAGGTTGAATGGAATAGAGATGCAAAACAGCTAAAGATAAATACAGAGTAGTTAAAAGAGGCCCTTGATTTTGAGGGCCTTTTTTTTATGAAGGACTTTTTTTTTGTTTGGTTAAATTCTTATAGGAAAGGAATAATTATAGAAAAGGAGGTTGCAGATGGGAAATATTACTTATCCATGGTTTAAGAGAGAAGATGTTGATGGTTTTTTTGCCCTTTTTCAAAATAACCTGGCAAACTTCTTCATTATAGCCACGGTTATGCTGGGCCAGGGTTTCCCCACGTCCATAATTTTTGGGCGGGTGATTCCGGGGGCGGCAATTGCAGTCCTTTTTGGTAATATTTATTATGCTTACATGGCCAAAAGGCTGGCCCAAAAAGAGGGTAGGTCTGATGTAACTGCTTTATCTTACGGAATTAGCACTCCTCCTATGTTTATTTTCCTTTTCGCTGTTCTGGGAGCTGCTCTGGCGGCAACTGATGGGGATCATGAGCGTGCCTGGCAGATTGGTGTTGCTGCCTGTTTGCTCGGGGGAATAATTGAGGTTTTGGGTAGTATAATTGGCCCCTGGGTTAGGAACAACCTTCCCCGAGCGGCAATGGTTGGTGCCCTTGCTGGTGTTGCAATAACTTTTATTGGTGGAGAACTCTTCTTCCAGACTTTTGAAATGCCAATTGTGGGTGCCATCGTTCTGGCAATTATTGTAATTGGACTGGTTGGTCGTCATGCTATGCCTTTTAAATTACCCGCATCCCTTTTAGCAATTGTCATTGGAACAATCCTGGCCTATATTTTAGGCCGGGCCGATCCGGGCGCTATTTCGGAAGGGTTTACCCATTTCGGCTTTTATTTTCCCCTGCCTACACTGGCCGGTTTTATTGGGTTTGGAGAAATGATTGGGGTAGGAGTTCTTGCTGCAGTTATACCCATTTCTCTCTATAACTTTATTGAAACCATGAACAATGTCGAGGCAGTGGCAGGACTGGGAGATGATTATAGCGTCAGGGAATGTCAGATTGTTGATGGAGTTGGAACCATAATCGGAGCACTGTTTGGCGGTGTTTTCCCCACAACCGTTTATATTGCTTCCACCGGGGCCAAAGAAATGAGAGCTGGCCGGGGTTACAGTGTCCTGAACGGTGCGGCTTTCTTGTTGTTTGCAATCTTTGGTATAATTGCGGTAATTGCAGAAATAATTCCTGGACCTGTAATTGCACCTATCCTTGTTTACGTAGGTATTATTATGGTTGGTAAAGCCTTTGTAACCAGCCCCGAACGTCATTCTCCGGCAGTAGCTCTTGCCATGTTCCCATATCTGGCCAATTATCTGATGACTAATTTCCGTGGGCTAGACCCTGAAGCCTTTATGGCAGAATATCCTGCGGTAGAAGCCCTGGGACAGGGTGCAATGTTTACGGCCCTGATATGGGGTGCCTTTGCTGTATTTGCCATTGATAGAGACTGGTTGCGGGCCACAGCGGTTGCCCTTGCCGGTTTTATCCTTACGGGAATTGGGATTATGCACGCTCCTGAATTGGGCTTAAATTTCGGGAGTGAATTTGCAATTGGGTATCTGATCCTGAGTGTTGGAATGTTTTTCATGTATCAATACTTTGGAAAAGAAGAGATCCCGGAAGTTGAAAAAGCAGGCACAAAAGACTGATAAAAAGGGCGCCTCGGGCGCCCTTTTTAATTTGCAAACCACAAAAGGAAAAGTCCTGATTTTGGAGAAAGAATATATATTGTTTTCTTAATCAGGGAGGCTTACACCTATGAAATCAATTGCTCTTGCCAATCAAAAGGGAGGCGTAGGCAAAACAACTGCAGCAATCAACCTTGCCTCTCTTTGGGCAGGCAGAAGCAAGGTTCTCCTTATTGATATGGACCCCCAGGGAAACTCCACTTCAGGAGTGGGGTTTTTTAACAAAGACGTAGAATGGACCACTGCGGATGTTTTGGAAGGAAATTGCTCAGTCGAACAGGCGGTCCAAAAAGCAGGCTTTGGGAAGCTTTCTCTTCTCCCGGCTCATGTAGGGCTGGCAGGATTGGAGGCCGATTCCCTTCCGATTGACACCCTTAAAGATCGGCTCCAGCAGGTGGGAAAAGATTTTGATTTTGTTGTAATTGATTGCCCTCCATCTCTGGGGAGACTAACTTTAAATGTTTTTGCAGCTGTAGAGAGAGTTCTTGTCCCCGTGAAGGCCGGGCACTTTTCAATAACGGGGCTGGAACAGCTTTTTTTGACCATTGTTCGGCTGCGGTTGAGGAATATCAACCCCGAGTTGAAAGTTTTGGGGTTGTTTTACAATGAAGCCCAGCCCAACACCCGTCTGCACCAAATGGTTGATCGGGTTTTGCGAGAAGCCTATGCTCCATTAATCCTGGAATCTTTTATTCCCCGCAATGTCCACCTGGGGGAAGCCCAGGTTGTAGGGGAACCAATAAATTTTTTCGACCCCCGGGCCCGGGGTTATAAAGCTTACCTGGAACTGGCAGAGGAGGTGCTGAAAAAATGGTAAAGAAAAACCAGAAAACCTCACGCCTGGAGAAAGCTCTTGATGAAACCCTGGATCGTTTTCTGGAAAAAGTTAAATTTGAAGAAGAAACCAGTTCAACAGAAAATGATGCCCCGGGAATTACCCTGGCTGATGGCAGTAGTTATATTTTATCTCCTGAAGAAGGGAAAAAGCTGAGCAAGCTGGCAAAAGAAAAGGAAGAGGAAATTGCTGGTTTGCTGGAAAAAGCTGTGAAAGGTTACCTCCGGCGGGAACAGAAAGTTTTTACCAAGCAGGATATTAAGGAAGAACTGGTTTTCTGGCAGAAAAAACTGGAATCCCTGGAAGAAGGAAGCGCAGAAAGTGATTTAAGCCCCAGGGAAAAAAAGGTTCTGCTCAGTTATTTAAGGCAACTTGCCCGCGGCACCTGGGAAGAGCATTAAGTAAATTATTCTGGGGTGCCTGGCGAAAATTTTATTTAAAAGTGGGGAAAATTTACCATGGACTACTCAGTTATCGTAATCGGGGGTGGCCCTGCTGGAATGATGGCTGCAGGCATTGCCGGGAGCAAAGGTGGTCGTGTCGCCATCCTGGAGAAAAACAGAGTATTTGGACGCAAACTGCTCTTAACCGGTAAGGGACGCTGCAATGTGACCAATGATACTGATATAGAAAACCATGTGGCCAACCTTTTTCCCCAGGGGAAATTTTTATATTCTGCCCTTTTTGCTTTCCCCCCCTGGAAGTTAATGAAGTGGCTGGAAGAGGGGGGTGTAGAATTGAAAGTGGAAAGGGGGCAGAGGGTTTTTCCGGCTGAAGATGATGCCCACAGAATTCGCAATGCCCTGGTTGGTTTTATGAAAAGGGAAAAGGTAGAACTGAAAACCCTGCAGGAGGTAATTAAATGTGAACGGAAAGGGCAGGGGTTTCTGATTACTATTGGTAAAGAAACCCTGAGTACAGAAAAATTAATTCTTGCTACTGGGGGTTGCTCTTATCCTCAGACGGGTTCAAGCGGGGAAGGACTGGGGTGGGCAGAAAAATTCGGCCACGAAGTTGTTAATCCTGAACCCGGGCTGGTTCCCCTTCAGACCAGGGAAAAAGAGCTTACTCCTGCAGCAGGACTGTTATTAAAAAACGTAGCAGTTAAATTAAAAAATAAAAGAAAAAAGACACTGTACAGCGAGTTAGGGGAAATAGAGGTTACAGGCTTTGGTTTTTCCGGTGCCCTGGCCCTTTCGGCAAGCTTATTGGTTAAAGAAGGGCAGACATACTTTCTGGAACTTGATTTAAAACCCGGTCTGGAATGGTCTCAACTTGATCTACGCCTCCAGAGGGATCTGGAGGATAAAAATAAAGATGGGCTCCGGGATATTATGGCTGGGTTATTGCCCCGGAAACTAGTTGTCCCCTTTTTTGAAGTAACCGGGTTGGACCCTGAGAAAAGGGCAAGCCAGGTAACCCGGGAAGAACGGGAAGAAATATGCAGGGGTCTTAAAGCTCTTTCTTTTACCGTTACAGGCAAAAGGGACTGGTCAGAGGCAATAATAACCATGGGAGGAGTTAAATGCGGTGAAATTAACCCCTCAACAATGGAATCAAAACTTGTTCCCGGATTATTTTTTGCGGGTGAAATTATTAATGTGCATGGTTTTACAGGAGGTTATAACCTGCAGGCTGCTTTTTCCACGGGTTTTTTGGCCGGGGAAAATTGTTAGGTTTTTTGGTCTGGGAAAAGGGAATGAGCAGTCTTATGGTGAATCCTTGGTATGTTGGTTAATTTTCTGGAATTAATAATTTTAACAAGGAGTGAATGGATTGAGAACGCAAGAAATTCTGAAGGTAACAGAGCAGTACTCGGCACCCAACTACTTGCCTTTACCCATCGTAATTGAAAAAGCAGAAGGGGTCTGGGTTGAAGACCCCGAGGGAAACAGGTACATGGACATGCTAAGCTCTTATTCGGCCCTCAACCAGGGGCACCGCCATCCCCGCATAATTGAAAAGGTCAAAGAACAACTGGACAAGGTAACCCTTACTTCCAGGGCCTTCCACAACGACCAGCTTGGCCCGTTTTGCCAGGAATTATCCAAGCTAACAGGCAAAAATCGGGCCCTGGTAATGAATACCGGGGCAGAGGCTGTTGAAACAGCCATAAAATGCGTCCGCCGCTGGGCTTATGATGTTAAAGGGGTTGAACATGACAGGGCGGAGATTATTGTCTGTGAGGGAAACTTTCACGGGAGAACCACAACCGTCATTTCTTTTTCCTCCAGCCCTGATTATTACCGGGGATTTGGTCCCCTGACACCTGGGTTTAAAGTGATCCCCTACGGGGATGCACAGGCCCTCCGCGAGGCAATTGGACCCAATACCGCTGCCTTTATGGTTGAACCCATCCAGGGTGAAGCCGGAGTTGTTGTTCCACCTGAAGGTTATTTAAAAGAAGCCGCTGAAATTTGCCGGGAAAACAACGTCCTCCTGCTGGCCGACGAGATTCAAACCGGGTTTGGCCGGACAGGCAAACTGTTTGCCTGTGACTGGGAAGATGTAACTCCCGATATGTATATCCTGGGTAAAGCACTGGGTGGAGGAGTTATCCCCGTTTCTGCCGTTGTAGCAGACGGTTCTCTGCTTGATCTTTTCAATCCAGGTTCCCACGGTTCCACTTTTGGAGGGAATCCCCTGGGATGCGCCTGTGGGAGAGCTGCAGTTGAGGTTATTATGGAAGAGCAGCTTGTTGAGCGTTCTCTGGAACTGGGAGAGTATTTGCAAAAGGAACTTGCCGCTATTGAAAACCCTGAAATAAAAGAGATCAGGGGCAAGGGGCTTTTTGTTGGAATCGAATTAAAGGGAAAGGCCCGTCCTTACTGCGAAAAATTGAAAGACGAAGGTGTTCTTTGTAAAGAAACCCATGAAAATGTAATCCGCCTTGCTCCACCTCTTATTATTTCCAAGGAGGACCTGGACTGGGCAATAGGAAAGGTTAAAAAAGTACTACAGCCTTAAGGGGGAAAAAGAGTGTTTTTTGTCAGGCCTCTACTGGCCCTGCTGATTGCCCAGATTTTAAAAATAATTTTTTATGGGTGGAAGAACAAACGCTTTGATTTCCGACGCCTGGTAGGGGCAGGAGGGATGCCTTCTTCTCACTCGGCGCTTACTGTTGCTTTGACCACCCGGATCGGGAAAGAAGTGGGAATCTCCGAACCTATCTTTGCCGTGGCCCTTGTTTTTACAATTATTGTTCTTTACGATGCTGCGGGAGTTCGAAGAGCAGCGGGAAAACAGGCTGCAGTGTTGAACAGCATTATGGATGAAATAATGGCTCACAAAAAGATAAAAGAAGATCGGCTAAAAGAACTTTTGGGCCACACCCCCTTTGAGGTTCTAGTTGGAGTAATTCTGGGTTTTTTAGTTGGCTGGTGGTAAATCCTCCTTCGGGAGGATTTTACCTTTTCAGTAGTATTTACATTAAAGGAGTTTAAAAACCCCTGGGCGAAATTCTATACTACTGGCAATACAGGGAGGTGAGGATAATCACCGAAGAATTCTGTTCCAATTGTTTTAGCAGACCCGCAACTAACAGGGCACGCTGTCGGAGATGTTTTATTAATGATGCAGTAAAAATGATGGTTGCAGTTTTTTTTGCCCTGGGTATTGGTGTGGTCGGGTGGAGACTGGCCCACCCAATGCTGGGCATCCCTATATTCCTGATTTTTTCTGGCTGGGCTGTTGCCTGGTTCTGGACCAGGGGCAACAAAGAAGATTAGCCAAGGCGGGTGGGAAAAGTGAACCGAATTGAAGGGAAAACCGTTTTGATTACCGGGGCTTCATCAGGTATAGGCAGGGCCTGTGCCCGGGTTTTTGCCAGTTATGGTGCCCGGCTGGTGCTTGTAGCAAGGCGGGAAGACCGGCTTGCCGAGCTGGTTAGTAAACTGGAAAACGAGCACGGGGGACAGGCCAAATATTTTTGCCTTGATGTTAGCAAACGGGAAGAGGTCCAGTCCTGGGCGGAAAAGCTGCAACAAAAAACAATCGAACCCGATGTACTGGTTAATAATGCAGGACTTGCCAGTGGTTTGAGCAGACTGCAGGAAGGGGATTTTTCTGACTGGGATCGGATGATTGACACCAACATAAAGGGACTTCTTTACGTTTCCCGGGCAATTCTTCCGGGAATGGTGAAAAGAAACACCGGGCACATTGTAAATATTGGCAGTATTGCAGGACACATAGTTTATCCCGCTGGAAATGTTTACTGCGCAACAAAATTTGCAGTTCGGGCCCTGAATGACGGTATGAACATTGATCTCTATGGAACAGACATTAAAGTTTCCAGCATTGATCCCGGGGCAGTCCAGACAGAATTTTCCCGGGTCAGGTTTAAGGGCGATGAAAAAAGGGCTGCCAAAACATATGAAGGGTTTAAGCCTCTGCAGCCGGAGGATGTAGCTGATGCAGTTTTCTATGTAGTAAATACCCCGAAACATGTAAATATCCAGGATTTGATTATTATGCCCACTGCCCAGCGTAATCCTTACCTGTTGAAACGCAGGGGAGAATAATCTTTAAGGAGAATGAAATGATAATTAGAAAATATTTAGACAAAGATTATCAGGAAATTAAAAGGGTCTGGGAGGAAGTGGGTTGGATTGACCCCAAAGAAGACCATGGAGTTTTCAAGGCTTTTGCCCAGAGCTCCAGGATCCTTGTTGGAGAAATAAATGGAGCGGCTGAAGCCTCTGTTTTCAGTGTTTCGGGAGATGTTAATTACAATGGCGTGCCACTTCCCCTGCATGGAGTTGCAGGTGTTGTTACCAGCAGGGTTGCCCGGAAAAAGAAACTTGCGGG
This sequence comes from Halobacteroidaceae bacterium, assembly GCA_003551665.1. Lineage (GTDB taxonomy): Bacteria > Bacillota > Halanaerobiia > B1SED10-174 > B1SED10-174 > T1SED10-26. The sequence goes on along the minus strand of PUNE01000013.1, from coordinate 147,830 downwards.
CAAGATTACAGCAATATCTATGGCGCAGGAAGCAAGCCAGGGGCAATGCGTTGCAGGGTTGGGGATGTTCGAACAGGGATTTTACAACCTTCTTGGATTTGGTACCGGCCCTTATGAACATTATCTTTCCTTCGATCCTGCAGACTTAAAGGTTGCCCCAACAAAAAGAACTCCCTGCCGGTTGGGTTTGAAGGATGCTGAAGAAATACATCAAAGCAGAAAAAAACGTCTTCAACGTCATGGTAATGTAAACCTTTTTCCTTCTGAGGTTACCAGGGGAGATCTTTTATATAAGGACAGTGGGTTTGGCCTGGGGTTTAGAGACGAGGAAAGTAAAGAGCTTACCCACCATTTTTGGATAAGCCCTGAAGAGGTAGAGCATGGACCTTACAATGTCCTCTGGGCTGTATTCAGAGAGAATTGTCAATTCATTGAGCTTTTGGGCCTGCTCAGGGACCTGGGGGACCAGGTTAACCTGGTAAATATTTGTGAACCTGTTGGGATCCAACTCCAGGATCTTTTAAGGCAGCCAATGAAGAGATCCCGAATTTCCAGAAGGGGGAAATTTGAGGTAAAAAACCGAGCATCTGCGTACTGGCAATTGAGAATTTTGAATCTGGAAAAATGTATTCAAAATACACATTTGCCCAAAAATGAGGTTTCTTTTAACCTGGAGCTGGACGATCCTGTTAAAGAATTTCTTCCCCCCGAAGAAGAATGGCAGGGAATAGCTGGAGAATATACGGTAACAATTGCAGGAGAGTCGGAAATAAAAAAGGGTTTTCGGAAATCACTTCCCGTTTTGAAAACCTCCGTGGGTGCCTTTACCCGGATGTGGATGGGAGTTCTGCCGGCAAGTGGACTTGCTGTAACCGATGAAATGGCCGGACCAGAAAATCTCCTAAAAGAACTGGATCATACCTTTCTTTTGCCAAAACCTCAACTGGACTGGGATTTTTAATGGTTAGGGGAATTTTTCTCGAGAATGATTGGGGTGAGTGGGGGGCAACCTGGAAAGGAAAAAATTTAACTGCTCTTTTCCTGCCTGGATCTGTTCCAGAGGATTTTGAGAAAGTTCAAGTACAGGATCATCCTGTCCTGAAAAAACTCCGATCCCAACTCCAGGACTATCTTCAATGCAGGAGAGTTGATTTTCATATACCTTTTGTTTTTCAAGGAACCGACTTCCAGATTGCAGTATGGCAGGAACTTTTAAAAATACCCTACGGGGAAACCCGGACCTACGGGGAAATTGCGAATGCCCTTGGCGGAAAGAACAAGGCTCGGGCAGTTGGGGGTGCCTGCAACAAAAACCCCCTGGCAATTATTATTCCCTGTCACCGAGTGGTTGGGCAGGGAGGAAAACTGGTAGGGTTTGGGGGAGGGGTTTCAATGAAAAAGAAATTGCTGGAACTTGAGGGGAGGGAAAAATATTGAAAATAGAAATTTCTCAACGTGCCAGGTTAAAAATGGAAAAGGATAGCCAGGTTTTTACCATTAAGAAAGTTTTTGCCAGTGGCTGAGGTGGAAAGACCTCCTATCCTGCCGTGTATGCAGGAGAACCAGATAAAGAAGATGAATTTGTTAAAATGGAAAAAGACGGACTCACCTTTTTTGTGGAAAAAGATTATGCCAGTTCTCCCCTGAAAATCAGGCTTAGCTTTTATTTTTTTGGAACTCCCCTTGTAAGCATTCTGGGGTGAGGAAGGAAAGGATCTCCATGCCTGGGAAAGCCATTTTTTTCGGTATTATCCTTGTTTTAATTGTTTCCGGGGGTGTTTTCGGTTCAGATCAGCATGGAACCTTAACACTCCATCAACCTGAACCAGCCATTTTGCAGGTTTTTCATCCCAACACCTGGTCCTACAGGGCAACCTGGGACTTAAAAGACAAGAAAAGCATTCCTTGTGATGCAGTAGTTACCTTTGTCCGGATGGAATGGGAGGTTTTAACACAGGGAGGGATTGGTGGACTGGTAGTTGGTCTCAATACCCGGGTTGAGGAAGAGGAAGAAAAACAGGAGCATCTGTTCTTCCTGAACAAAAGTTCCACGGAGAAGTTTTCGGGGGTTGATCCCAAACAAATCTGGGAAGTCAGGTTTAGGGTTTCTTACTGGGAGAGAAAGGGCCTTCCACTGCAATTAACAGTTAAGCGGTTAGTTATTGGTTGGGAAGTCCCTGGTGACTAAAAAAGAAAGGAGCCTATAATTTGGAGAAAAAGCGTGAACCAAGGCTGGAAAATTTTGATATTGTGGAGATTGAGCAACTTAGAGCCCTTGCCCACCCCGTTCATACCAAGATATTTAAGTTAATGGAAGAAAAAGGGGCATGTACACCTCCTGAGATTTCTGAACACCTGGACATGGAACCTCTTGAAGTTGAGGGTTACCTGCACGGCCTTCTTTCCATTGGCTTTATTGATGTAATTGAAGAAGAGGGAGAGGAAAGCTACCTGCCCGTTGCGAAATATTACCGGGTAAAAAAGGAGCTTTTAGAAAAAGAGGAGGGCATGGATTCTTTCAAAGAAATGTTGATTGACCGGCTTGCAGGTTTTGCCCAGACCATGGCCCAGATTGACGATACCTTTATTGAAACCGCAACGTTCAGTTTTCATCAATTTAAATTTTCACCTGATGATTTGGAATGGGCCCAGGGACGTATGGAGGCATTCCTCAAGGAAATGATGGCCCGGTCCAAACCAGGCGGGGAAGATACTACCGATCTTTTTGAAATGGCACTACTTTTTTATCCCCAGCAACCGGAAAGGAAAAAAAGGTGATTTTTTGGATAGGATGATGTAAATGGATTGCGATATTATTGCCACGGCCACCTTTGGCCTGGAGGCTGTTGTTGCACAGGAATTAAAAGAACTGGGTTATTCCAACCTTGAAGTGGAGCATGGCAGGGTGGAATTCAGGGGAAGTCCGCGGGATATTTGCCTTGCCAATACCTGGCTTCGTTCAGCAGACAGGGTTCGCTGGAAACTGGCAGAATTTGAAGCAAAAACATTTGATGAACTTTTCGAGGGAGTAAAAAAAATTCCCTGGGGTGATATTCTTCCCAAAAAAGCCCGGTTTCCAGTGGAGGGGAAATCGGTAAAATCTCAGCTTTCAAGTGTTCCTGCCTGCCAGTCAATAACCAAAAAGGCCATTGTTGATAGTATGAGTGAAAAAACCGGGATCAGAAGGTTTGAAGAAACCGGGGAACTTTATAAAATTGAGGTTGCCCTGCTAAAAGACAGGGTAACAATTTCGGTTGATTCGACAGGTCCTGGCCTTCATAAAAGGGGATACCGTCCTACAGGAAGCCCAGCCCCATTGAAAGAAACCCTTGCTGCTGCATTATTACAAATCGCCCGCTGGAAAGCAGACATCCCCCTGATTGATCCCTTTTGTGGTTCCGGGACAATACCCATAGAGGCAGCTATGATTGGAACCAACCTGGCACCCGGGCTTAAAAGAAACTTTGTTTCTGAAGAGTGGCCCCAAATGGGGGAAAAGTGCTGGAAAGAAGTTCGTGAAGAAGCTCTATCTAAAGTTGAAACCGGTAATGATTTTTATATTATGGGATATGATTATGACCCCAGGGCAATAAAACTTGCCCGCCAGAATGCTTCGAGAGCAGGGGTTGAGGATGTTGTCCATTTTCAGGAGCAGGAACTGGAAGAATTAAATTCTCGGAAAAAATATGGAAAGATCATCTGCAATCCTCCCTATGGAGAACGGATGGAGGAAGTGAAAACTGCAGAAAACCTGTACAATAAAATGGGAAAAACTTTAAAAAAACTTGATACCTGGTCTTTTTATATCCTGACTGCCCACCCCGGGTTTGAAAGGATCTTTGGAGAGAAGGCCAGTAAGAAGAGAAAGCTTTTTAATGGGAATATCAGGGTGGATTATTATCAATTTTTCGGTCCATCCCCTCCCCGAAGGTAAAGAAGAAGCGAAAAACCCTAATAATTAAATTAAAAACAGGGGAGGTTTCTGTCCAGAAGCTCCTCTTTTCCCCTGACCCTTTGAGAAATGGGCCCCAGGGAAAACTTATATTTTTCTTTTTGATACCCCGGGTTTTAGTGCACCCGGGGTATTTTTCATTTCTGGAATTTTCCTAAAAAAGGAAGGCTAAATATCAGGATCTCCTGGGCGGGCTAGTACAATATTTTCCGGAAGGCCTGTTGAATTTTTGGTGAATAAATCTCTCCAAATATCCGATAAAAAGAATGCAGGGTTATTACTAAATTATTCTGTTTCCCTGGGGAAGGGAAAGACAGTTTAATTTATGATCCCTGCAAAAAACAACCAAACATTTTCTCTAAATACGGTTAAACTTTTTTGGAGGTGGATTAATGCTGAAAAAATTACAACACAAACTGGTCCTTATCTTTATGCTGGTGGGATTATTGCCTATGCTGGTTATTGGGTTCTTAAGTTACAGGTCCTCACAGGATAATATTCGGGAGGAGGTTCTCAAAGCCAATGACCTATTTTTAGAGCAGGTAAGGGCCAATGTCCAGGATTTCTTCGCAGAAAGGGAAAGGGACGCCCTGTTTATTTCCCGCACAGCAGATGTGAATAATACCCTGGATTACCTTCGCCTTGCAGGTTATGACCTGGAGAGTTCAATGTGGCGAAGCAGAAGAAGTGTTTTAGAAAATTTTGCCAAATCTGTCCTGGAAGATTTTGGTTACCTTTCCTTTTTTACTACTGACCCCGAGGGGATGATTGTTTACAGTACCAATGAAGAAGAAATTGGGACCGACCTTAGAGAGGAAAGTTACGTAAAAAAAGCTCTGGAAGGTTTCATTGGCTGGTCGGACTTTTTCTATCTGGAAGAGGTAGGGGAAAATGCAATGATTGTGACAGCTCCTATTGGAGAAGATCGGCTGTTGGGAGTAGTTGGTATTGCTTTTCCCCGGGCAGTTTTGGACGAAATGATTCATGGTGGCGTTGCCAGCCTGGGAGAAAGCAGTGATGCTTTTTTAATCGATCAGGAGGGCCTTTTACTCAGCAATACCCGGCAGGAACCTTTTGACCAGGGGGCTGCCCTGCATGAGTTTTTGGAATCAGAGGAAGTAGCGGTTCTTTCAGGCCCCATCACTGGAGGGGAAGTGGATTTTATCCACCAGGCAGAGTATGAAGATTTTCTTGGCAATCCAGTCCTGGGAAGCATGGGTGTATTACAGCTCGGGGGAAGTCCTGCGGGGGTTGTGATTAAGGTTGACCAGGAAGAAATATATCACCAGACCCAGCTTTTGTGGCGTGCAATTGTAATGATTATGATAGTGGGATCCCTGGTAATCCTGGGGAGCAGTTATTTTTTCTCCAACTCTATAACCAAACCCGTTTTACATATAAGTGGTTATATGCAAAAAGCTGAAAGTGGGGACCTGACGATAAAGCCCCGAATCAAGAGTCGGGACGAAATTGGTCAAATGGGCCAGGCCTTTTCTCAGATGTTAGAGGGTTTGCGCGAAAGCATGAAAAAAGTCCAAAAAGCTTCCACAGAAATTGACCTTTCTTCTGAAAATATTGCCTCTACTTCGGGACAGCTTTACTCGGATTCCAAAGATCAGAATAAATCTATCCAGGATCTCCTGGCAAGTATTGAGGAGATGAACCTTTCCATCAATGAATCTTCGGAAAACGTCCAGGAAGCTGCCAATTATTCTGAGGGTGTGGTTACAAGTGCCCAGGAAATGAATTCTTCTTTTAAAATTGTTGAGGAGAATATTAAAAGGGTAACCGGAGAGGTCAGTGGGGTAGCAAATTCCATCGCAGAAATGGACAAGGCTATAGAAGAATCGGTTGCAGTGACAAGAAATACGGAAAAACAAATGGAAGAAGCTTATAGGCTTACAAGCGATGGACAGAAGAAGGTTGAACAGGTTGTTCGGGGAATTGAGGAACTGAAAAAAGCAGTACAGCAATTGGGGGGGGTGGTAAACTCTCTGGGAGATTCAGCAGGAAAAATTGGGGAAATAATTGAAGTTATTGATGATATCGCAGAACAAACCAATTTACTGGCCCTTAATGCCTCCATCGAGGCTGCCCGGGCGGGGGAAAATGGAAAAGGATTTGCCGTAGTAGCCGGCGCTATTGGAGACCTGGCCCATCGTTCCCAGGAAGCAACCAAGGATATAGCCCAGTTAATTAAAGGGATCCAGAGTGATGTCTCTCGAGCGGTAAGCACCAGTAAAAGGGGCCAGGAAGAGGTGGAGAAGGGAGTAGTCCTTGCAGGAGAAACTGGCGAGGCATTTAGAAATATATTTGCTGCGGTGGAGCAAGTTACCGAAGGGATCCAGTCCATTACCAGGAATGTAAATGAAGAAGCGGAACAAAGTCAGAGGGTAAGTGCGGCCGCCGAAAAAATAAAAACCCTTATATTGGATGTTTCCTCTTCTACACAGGACCAGTCTGCAACAACGGAGGAAATGGTTGGGGTAATAGAAAAAATGTCTGAATTATTGAGGAATGTGGCCGCCGCCATGGAGGAACACGCTGCAACCAACGATGAAATTGCCAGAAGTGTAGAAAAGGTAAGTAGGGTAACCGCCAGTAGCCAGAGCGGAAGTGAGGAAATTTCCACAGCGGGAATGGATTTGAAAAAACTAGCTGACGAATTGATGGAAATGGTAGATAAATTCAAACTGGACCAGAAATAACTATGTTTTTTAGGGAAGGAACGAGTTGGAATGAAAAAAATTGGCCTGATTGTTAACCCCATAGCAGGGATGGGAGGCAGAGTTGGGTTAAAGGGAACCGATGGTCCTGAAGTCCTTGCCAAAGCCCGGGCCAGGGGGGCAAAACCTCTCGCTCCTGAAAGGGCAAAAAAAGCCTTAGCCGCCCTTTCCTCACTGAATGAAAGTTTCCAGATATGGACCTGCCCGGGGGATATGGGAGAATCCATCTTAAAGGAAACAGAACTGGAATTTGAAGTGGTACCTCTGAATTTTTCCGGGAAAGAAACCGGCCCAGAAGATACCGTAAATGCAGCTCGAAAATTGGAAGAAAAGGGTGTGGATATTATTGTCTTTGCAGGAGGAGATGGAACTGCAAGGGATGTTTTTAGAGCCATTGATGGTTCGATCCCCGTTATTGGAATTCCCGCCGGGGTAAAAATTCACTCCGGTGTTTTTGCCAATACCCCTTCGGATGCAGGTCAACTCCTTCTCAACTTTCTGCGAGGAGAAATTGAAGATCTTATAGAAGCAGAAGTAATGGACATTGACGAGGAAGCCTTCCGGCAGGGGAGGGTTTCCGCCAAACTTTTTGGGTATTTAAAAATACCCGCTGATAACCGTTTTATGCAGGGATTAAAAACAGGAGTCCAGGAAGAGGGGCAGGAAGCAGTACTCGATGGTATTGCAGAGCGAATTGTTGAAGACATGGAAAAAGAAACCTTCTATTTTATAGGCCCGGGAACAACCACCCGCAGGGTAATGGAAAAGCTTGACCTTAAATATACACTGCTGGGTGTTGATGTTGTTCAAAATGGAAAGCTGCTGGACCTGGACGTTGGAGAAAAAGAACTACTGGAATATCACAAGCAGGGTAAGTGCAAAATAATTGTGACTCCAATTGGAGGCCAGGGGTTTGTTTTTGGAAGAGGAAACCAACAATTCAGCCCCGGGGTTCTTCAGAACCTGGAAAAAGACGATATTTTAATAATTGCAACCAAAAACAAACTTCAATCGATTCCCGATGGACAATTGAAAATTGACACTGGTGATCAGGAAACGGATGAAAAATTTAGCGGTTATTATCCAGTTAGGATTGGGTACCAGGAAGAAAAAGTGTTTTCCCTGGGGTCAAGTTCCCAGGATTAAGAGCCATTGGATTGGTGATAGGTCATAGGTAATTTCCAGGGTGAATTAAATTATACTTTTGGATTCCCATCTCTATTCTGAAATTAAAAAATAGTTTACATTACCGAAAACCGGGGCTTTCCTGACCCCGGTTTTTCGCAGATTAAAGTTGTATTGTGTTCTGGACACCTGTATAATAGAGGAAAGGGAGGTGAAAAGGATGCTGGAAATGAAAGTTAAAACAGTAGCCTTAATTAAAGATGGAAGTTTCTCTGTTCTCCTGGCTGATCAGGAAGAAAAGAATTTTTTGCCAATAATGGTTGGTCCATTCGAGGCCCAGGCAATTGCTTTACCCTTACAAGGCAAGGCTGTTCCGCGTCCTATGACTCACGATCTCCTTCGCTCTGTATGCGAAAAACTTGGGGCCGAGGTTAAAAAAACCGTTATTTGCGATATCACTGACGGAACCTTTTATGCAGAATTATATTTAAAAAAGGGAGACGAGGAATTGATATTAGATTCTCGACCCAGTGATGCGATTGCCCTGGCTTTGAGGTGTGAAGCCCCTATTTTTATTGGCCCCCACCTGATTGAGTTCACCTATGACTCCGAAGATATTGTATTCAGCGAACGCCCCGATGAAATATAGTTTTGGGATTTTCCCATACAAAACCCTAATATTACCTGGCCCTTTGTGGGCCAGTTTAAAAAGGTGATTTAGTTTGAACAAAATTTACAAGATAATTATTTTCATTATGGTTATCCTTCTGGTGCTGGTTATTTTCCGGCAATTTCAGTTTGTACTCCTGGAAAAGGCTGTGAGATTTATAGGGACATATAATGTTCAGCACATGGACATGGAGGTCACCTACGACCCTGAAAAAACCAGAACTTCTTTCCGGGTAGAAATGGATATTTCACCTGCTTCGACCAGGTCCCGGTCTTTTTTGCTGCTGGCAATTTCACCTTACATGGATGTTGACCTCCTGGAAATGAATGGGCGGGAAATAAATTCCCGGAGTTTATGGATTTTCCAGCTAATAAGTGTTCCCCGTGAGCAGAGGAATGAAGACTTTTCTCTGACTTTCCATTATAGCGGAACCTATGAAGAGATTTTCGCCAGAAGCCCTGGTTATGCCCGTGAAACTGGAGCCTACCTGGATATTTTGTCGTTATGGCAACCAATAGTCCTGGGACCATATCTGGAAAACTTTCGGGACGTTGAACAGGTTGTTCGCCTGAACTCACCCCAGCCGCTGCTGGGAGTTACCGGAGGTAAGCTGGTTGAGGTCAGGGAGGAGAATGGAAATAATCAAACAGTCTGGCAGAGCGGCATGCTCTCTTCTCTGGTTTTTCATCCTTTTGAGGTTTTTTCCTACATGGGTTCCAACAAGATTATGACGCTTTTCCTTCCGCCAGAGCATGAAGGTCTTGGAAAAGATCTGGCCAGGCGAGCTGATGAAATTTTTAAAGAATACACCCATAAATTAGGGCCTTCGGGACCAGAGAACCTTTCCCTGGCTATTGTGGACAGCAAGCAAAGAGGGACTTTTTACACTGATGGGCTGGTTTTAATAAACCGGGCTTCCCTGGAACTTTTTTCGCAGGACCGGGAAAATTCTAATTTCCACACGCTCCTTGCCCACGAACTGGGGCATTTCTGGTTTCACTTTGAAACAATTTCCCTTGCCAACCTCTGGGGTGGCCAGTGGTATCTGGAAGGCTTTACTGAATACCTTGCCATCTGGAGTTCTGGCCAGCGTTTTGGCTCTCTGGAATATGACAACCGGATCCGAAATGCGGTTGGTCGACTGGAAAGAGCTCCTGTTTCCAAACCTCTACTTCAGTATTCCTATCTTGAATATTCTCCAGTTCCCTATTATAAAAGTGTGCTCATGCTTGATGGGATCAAAAAGACCTATGGGGAAGAGAAATTATTCGAGTTTATAAAAGACGTTAGAAATAGTCCTGAGGTAGATCTGGTAAAGAGTATGGAACTATCTGCCCAGAAAATATTCCAGGAAAACTACTCTCACTTTTTCAGACACTGGATTCAGGGATCTGCTCCCGTTGACCTTTTTATTGAGCAGATTATGGAGCGGTCTTCCGATCAGCTTTACATGGTTGTAACCAGTAACCAGGAACTCGATCATCTGCTGGATATTGTAATTGAATATCCCTGGGGAACAAAAGTTGTTAACCCGAGGATTGCCAGGGGAACCAATGAGATTGTTCTTCCCGTTGAAGAAAATTTTCTATCCATTGAACTTGATCCCCATAGACGCCTATTCCGTCTTGGGGATGTCCCGAGTTTTAGGATTGAAAGGTGATAAAATGCCAAAATACTCAAGAGTTGCTCTCCTGGGAGCCGGGAACAGGGGGAGCAGAGTTTACAGTGACTATATTCTCCGCCACCAGGACCGGTTACGGCTGGTTGCTGTAGCCGAACCTGACAGAGTTCGTCGCCAGGGCGTTGCCAGAAAACATGGCCTCGCTTCTGGTGATGTTTTTTCTTCCTGGGAAGGTTTATTATCAACCCGGAACGATTTTGACGGTGTGATTGTTGCAACAATGGACCAGGACCACCTTGAGCCTACACTATCTGCCCTGGAATCGGGGAAAATTGTTTTGCTGGAAAAACCCATGGCTTCAAATCCCGATGATCTGTTGCAGCTCTATCAGGCCAGCAGGGGGACTCCCCGGTCTTTGCTTGTGGCCCATGTTCTGCGCTACACCCGATTTTTCCAAAGAATAAAAAAGCTCCTGGAAGAAGGGGTTGTTGGCAGGCCCCGGTTAATCCAGCATAACGAGGAGATTGGTTATTATCATTTCGCCCATAGTTTTGTTCGTGGTAACTGGAGAAGGGAAGAAACAAGCTGCCCAATTATCCTGGCCAAATGCTGCCATGATCTTGATCTTTTTCACTGGTGGATGTCCAGTAAATGCAGGAGGCTAGCTTCAAGGGGGGCGCTTAACTTTTTCCATCCTGGGCAAAAACCTCAGGGAGCAGGAGAGCGTTGTCTGGAATGCAGTGTGGAGGAGAATTGTGAATTTTCGGCAAAAAAAATATACCTCTCTGCCGGAATGGAATGGCCTACAACGGCAATTTCCGAGAACCTTTCCTGGGGTGGAATCAAAAGAGCCCTGGAGAAAGGGCCCTATGGGAGGTGTGTTTTTTTCTGTGACAACGATGTCCCTGATACTCAAACTGTTGAGCTGGAATACGAGGACGAAACAATTATTCAATTTGCCCTCACCGCTTTTTCCGCCAGGATCAATCGAACTACACGTATTTTTGCTACCCAGGGGGAAATCAGGGGAGATTTTTTCAGCGGGAAAATTGAAATCGAACCCTTTGGAAAGCCGAAAAAAGTGTTGGAGCTTGGTCCTGATACCGGAGATCACGGGGGTGGAGATGATGGGCTTATGGATAATTTCAACAGGCTGCTTTTGGGGAAGGAACTGGATGTTTCAACTGGAGTGGAAGCATCTCTGGAAAGCCACCTCCAGGCTTTTGCTGCAGAAAAATCCCGGAAGGGAAAAGAACCAATTGAAATGAAAAATTTCCGGGGAAATTGGCTGAAAAACAAATAGGGCTGTTAACCTTCACCAGGTTGGCAGCCTTTTCTATTTAAGTGTCTGGGGGTTGCTTTTTTCAGAATTAAAACGGAAAATATTCTCAAAAGGAATCTCGTGTTCCCGACAGAGATGCTCAATTTTTTGTAGTTCATTACACGAGAAACGTCCTGCAAGTCCACAGGAGGAACTAATCTGCCGGGGAACAGGGATGATTTTAATTGAGATGTTATTTTTTTTTGCCTGTTTTTCCCAGCGAAGGGCAAAGTGCGTGCTGGGAAAGGTTATTACACAAAAATCTCTTTCAGTCATTTTAGTCCCTTCTTTTTAAAGTTATCAGGTAATCCTCCCCCTGTTTTTCCAAAGAAAAAGAAAAATTTTCTTGTTCTGCCTGGTTACGAATATTGTCACGGGCTACTTCGGTATCAACCAGAATTCTTATAACGGAATTATTTTTATCTACCATTGCCTGTCTTGTTTTGAGAACTGGTTCGGGACAGGAGAGTCCCCGGGTATCGATTAAGTTGTTCCCCATTGCTAACCAAACCCCCTTTATTTTTTATTGACAATAATAATTGTACCGGCGATGGAAAAGGTAATAATAAAACCTCCGATTACTGCAATCTGTCCTGCCATTCCAAGTCCCCCGGGGGAACCCGCAAGTCCAAAGTTGTGGGAAATGGCAGCTCCAGCCAGCATTCCAAAGAAAATCAATCCAGAATCGGTATTTCCTTCGCCGGAAAGAATTAACTGGCGAAGCGGGCAACCTCCAAGCATAACTGCTGTAATACCAACCAGACCGAGACCGAGGAAATTCCAAAGATAATCAGTATGAGAAACAGGTTGATCGGCAAATCCTATTGAGAAATTACCCAGGATTAGATTTCCAACTAAAGCGGCTGAGAATATTGCGATGATACCAATAAATAAATGCAAATTTTTAATTAAAAACAGATCTCTTAAAGCTCCGGCGGTACATAACCGACTTCTCTGGGAAAGGGATCCCACTGCCAGGCCTGCTCCCAGAGCAAGAAGTATGGGGGCCCGAGAGGAACCGGGACCCTCCGTGCTGGAGAAGAAAATGTCTGGTAAGCTAATAAAAAGGACAAAAAGGATTAACATCAGGCCGGGAATAATTAACCCATTGATTTTGCCCAGGACCTGGCTGGGCCCCAGGGAGAACCCCATTTTTAGAAATTGACTCCCTACCCAGATTCCCCCAGAAAAACCCAAAAAACCGACGAGAGCATTAAGATCTCCTGCTGCAAGTCGCAAAATCATCCGCAAGGGACACCCGAGAAATGCCAGGGCACCAATCATCATTATTGCTCCTAATAAAAACCGGATTAAAGGAGCGGATCCTCCCCTGACTTTAAATTCCCCGTTAAAAATTGAAAGCAAAAAAGCACCCCAAATAAAGCCGATTATTTCGGGGCGAATATATTGAACTATCTCTGCTCTGTGGAGCCCAATACCTCCTGCAATGTCCCTTACAAAACAGGCAACGCATATTCCCATATTAAGGGGATTCCCCCATAAAACGAGAAAAGCGCCAAAAAATCCTACGACCAGTCCTGCGATTACAACCAGACGATTATTGTGCATCATTTCCTCCTGAAATTTTGTTTTGTGACCAAAATCATTATAAATTAAAAAGGAGGGAAAGAAAAATTGCAATTATAAATACAACTGATATAATATATAGGAATAAACAATATTGGGAGGATAAACCTCATGGATTTCAGGAGGATAGAAGTTTTTGTTGAGGTAGTAAAAAGTGGAACCTTTTCCCGTGCGGCAGAGAAGCTTTTTCTGACCCAGCCTACTGTCAGTGCTCATATTGCACACCTGGAAAGGGAAGCAGGCTCTCCTTTATTTGAAAGGAGGGGAAGGAAAATTGTTTTAACCCCGGCAGGAGAAGAATTTTATCCCTTTGCCCTGGATATTATCAGTTTAAAAGAAAAGGCCCGAGAACAGCTGGAAAAATATCAAAACGAGGCCAGGGGATTAATTGATATTGTTACTTCCTCTACTCCGGGTAACTATTTGCTGCCGGCTTTTTTGAAAAAATTTAATGAGATTTACCCCGAAATTACCTTTTCCTTGAGCATAACCCATAGCCGTAGAGCAATGGAAATGGTAGCAGGATATGAGTGTGATTTGGGAATAACAGGAGAAGTAGAAAATAAAGGCGAGAAAGATACAGGAAGAGGGGTTAAAAAATTTCTTGTTCACCAGGACAGGATGGTTGGAATTGTGCCTTGCGGGCATGAGTGGGAGGGAAAAAGGGTTAATATAGAGGATTTAAAAAAAGAACCCCTGATTCTTCCCAAACTTGGTTCGGCAACAAGGAGGGTATTTTGTGATAGCCTGTCCTCTAAGGGGCATCTAATTAAGGATTTTAAATTTTTCATGGAAGTAAATAGCCTGGAGGGCATAAAAAACCATGTCCGAGAAGGATTAGGAGCAGGTTTGATTTCTGGTATTGCGGTTCAACCCAATGAAGGATTGGGTACTTTTGAAGTAAAAGAGCTGGATTTAGAAAGGAAGTTTTTCGTAATCTATAATTCCCGGAGGGTCTTTCCCGGCAGAGTAGAAAGGTTCCTGGCCTTTTTGCGAGAAGGAGGAGCGTCCAATGGAAAAAAGGATTTATCTTGATAATGCAGCAACTTCCTGGCCGAAACCCAACGGGGTAATTGAGGCCATGAGCTACTTTTTGCGGGACCAGGGTTGCAACCCTGGACGGGGAGGTTATGAGTGTTCTTTAGAAGCAGGAAGAGAAGTTTTACAGGCCCGGGAGACGGTTTGTGAATTCCTGGGAGGCTCTTCACTGGAAAATGTGGTTTTCAGCCACAATGTAACCCAGGCCCTTAATTTTGCTCTTTATGGGCTTTTAAGAAAAGGGGACCACGTAATTACCTCGGACCTGGAGCACAATGCGGTCTGGCGCCCCCTTAAAACAATGGAGAAGGAAGGGTTGATTACTCTTTCTGTTTACCCTTTTGCCCAAAATGGTTTTGTAAAGGATGAGTTCCTGAAACTTTTCGAGACCAGGACAAAGATGGTTATAATAAACCATGCGTCGAATATTACGGGGCAGATTTTGCCAATAGAACAAATTGGAGCAATAACCGCGGAAAAAGGGGTCTTTTTTGCAGTAGATACTGCCCAAACGGCTGGAAGTGTGCCTATAAATGCCGAGAATACAGGCATCGACATAACAGCCTTCACAGGGCACAAGGGGCTTTTTGGCCCTCCTGGAACAGGAGGAATGGTTTTAAGCCAGAAGGCTGCAGAAGAAATCAGACCCATTTTCCAGGGGGGAACGGGGAGCATTTCTCACCTGGAATACCAACCGGAATTTCTCCCGGATAAACTGGAAAGCGGGACACCCAACACCCCTGGCCTGATTGGACTGAGGCAGGGAATTGAATTTATCCTTGAAAAGGGGATTTCCCAGGTAAACTCGAAAAAGCAGAGCCTGGTTGGTCTTCTGGCCAGGGGGCTGGAAAACCTCCCGGGGGTTAAAATTACTGGAGGTTATGATGAAGCCAGTGTTGCAACCCTTTCAATAACAGTCCAGGGCCGGGATCCGGCCATTCTGGCCTACCAGCTTGGAGAAGAGGGCATAATGGTTCGAGCCGGCCTGCACTGCTGTCCTGCTGGGCACAGAGCTTTAAAAACATATCCCCAGGGAGCACTTCGTTTTAGCCCGGGATTCTTTAATACAAAGGATGAAATAGAAACTGTGATTCAAATACTGGGAAGGTTGATTTTGGAAAATAATTGACAGGCTGGAAAAAATACTGGTATAATTTTACTAACGTTTTAATACACTGTTATTTAAAAATAAATCTGAAGGGCGGGAAATGGAAATGGTTATTTTCATTGTTGTGGTAGTGCTTTTAGCCCTCTGGGGTTTATTTGGCTATAATTCCCTTGTTCGGAAAAAGAACAGTGTGGAGGGAGCCTGGGCCCAGATCGATGTTCAGCTCAAAAGAAGGTATGACCTGATCCCCAATCTTGTGGAGACCGTTAAAGGCTATGCTACACATGAAAGGGAGGTTTTTGAGGAAGTAACAAAAGCAAGAAACATGGTAACCCAGGCCAGAAATCCAGAAGAACGAATAGATGCTGAAAACCAGCTGGGAGGTGTTTTGGGTAGGCTGATTGCTGTGGCGGAATCTTACCCTGAGCTGAAGGCCAACCAGAATTTTCTCCAACTGCAGCAGGAACTGTCCTCAACGGAAAACAGTATTGAAAGAACACGGCGGAGTTATAATGATAAGGTTATGTCCTATCGGGCAGCAATTCGGCAGTTTCCCACAATGATTCTGGCCAATATTTTTAATTTTAAGGAAAAGCCCTACTTTGAAGCCAAGGCCGAAGAAAGGGAAAATGTAAGGGTCAAATTTTAGGTTTGAGTTGACAAAAGAATTAAAACCGGGTAAAATTAGGCAAAGCAAGAAAAGCGAGGAACGGGAAGAGTAAGTGTGTCCTCCTGACAGAGAGGGAAAATCTGGGCTGGAAGTTTTCCCCTGGAAAGCACACTGAAAACCACCCGGAAGCTGGCCTCTGAAAGGTTAAATGAGTAGGAGGGCCCGGTGCAGGCCGTTACCACTGGAGAGAGGGCTTAACCCAAGCCAAGTAGAGTGGGACCGCGAACCCTTCGTCTCTACATTTGAGACGAGGGTTTTTTATTTTATAATTTTATTTTCAAGGAGGAAGGAAAATGGCAAACGAACATCTGGAAAGCTATCGCCACACTGCAGCCCATGTAATGGCCCAGGCAGTTAAGAGACTCTATTCTAACGTAAAACTCGGAATCGGGCCGGCAATTGAAGATGGTTTTTATTACGATTTTGACCTGGAAGAGAGGATTAATCCAGAGGATCTTGCCCGCATAGAAAAAGAAATGGGAAAAATAATAAAAGAAGACCTCCCCCTGGAAAGGGAGGTTCTGACCAAAGACCAGGCCCGGGAACTGCTGGAAAAAGAAAACGAAGCTTTTAAACTGGAACTGCTTGAAGAACTGGAGCCAGGTGAAGAAGTTTCGATTTATCGCCAGGGTGATTTCTTCGATCTCTGCCGGGGCCCCCACCTGGAAAGCACCGGAAAATTAAAAGCCTTCAAACTCCTCAGCGTAGCGGGTGCTTACTGGCGGGGAGATGAAAAAAACAAAATGCTACAACGGATTTATGGAACCGCCTTTCCCAATAGAAAAGAATTAAAAAAGTACCTGCTTCAGCTGGAAGAGGCCAAAAAGAGGGATCACCGGAAAATTGGTAAAGAACTCGATTTATTCAGCATGCACGAAGAAGGACCGGGTTTCCCTTTTCTGCACCCTTCAGGGGTTGCAATCTGGAATGAACTGACCAGGTACTGGCGAGAATTGCACCGGGTGCGGGGTTACCAGGAAATTAGAACTCCTTTAGTATTAAACGAAGAACTCTGGCATCAATCCGGGCACTGGGATAATTATCGGGAAAACATGTACTTTACCAGAATTGATGAGGACAACTATGCCATTCGCCCCATGAACTGCCCCGGGGGAGTATTAATCTATAAATCCCGCCCGCACAGTTACCGGGAATTTCCCATGCGAGTAACAGAACTTGGTCTTGTCCATCGCCATGAACTCTCGGGTGTTTTGCATGGACTTTTGCGGGTTCGTTCCTTTCACATTGATGATGCCCATATCTACATGCTTCCTGAACAGATTACCGACGAAGTCCTTGGGGTTATTCGACTGGCCGAGGAGATTTATAATACCTTTGGTCTCAAGTACAGGTTGGAACTCAGTACCCGCCCAGAAAAATCAATGGGTAGCGAAGAAGATTGGGATCAGGCTGAAAAAGCACTGGGCTCGGCCCTGGAAAAAAGGGGATTGCCCTATCAAATAAATGAAGGGGACGGTGCTTTTTACGGGCCAAAGATTGACTTCCATATTGAAGACTGTCTGGGTAGAAGCTGGCAGCTGGGGACCATACAGCTTGATTTCCAGTTGCCCCAGAGATTTGACCTGACCTATGTTGGTCGCGATGGACAGGAACACCGTCCGGTCTTATTACACAGGGCTTTGTTTGGGGCACTGGAAAGGTTTTTGGGAATATTAATTGAACATTTTGCTGGAGCTTTCCCCACCTGGCTGGCTCCTATACAGGCAAGATTTATTCCCATTGGAGAGGGTCACGTTAAGTATGCCCGCAGGCTCTCGGAAGAACTGGAAAAAGAAGGGATCAGGGCGGAAGTTGATGAACGTGATGAAAAAGTGGGTTACAAAATTCGACAGGCACAGAAGGAGAAAATTCCCTACATGCTGGCCATTGGGGACAGGGAAGTTGAGAGTGGGAAGGTTTCCCTCAGGCATCGCCAGAAAGGAGAGGCAGGGCAGCTGGAATTTTCCCGGTTTAAAGAAGAACTTCTGAAAGAAATCCGGGAGCGAAAACTGGAGAGTTTTTTAGAAGATAAATAAGGTGGTTGGAACCAATGAGTGATATTACTCTTAACTGGCCTGGGAAGGGGAGCACACCCCCTCCTGAAAGCCCCAACCCTTACCCGGTAGAAGGAACCGAGGATAACCGAAATTTCCTTTTACAGGGGGATAACTATGTCTGGCTAAACTGGCTTCTGGAAAAAGGGGTTAAGGCTGACCTGATTTACATGGACCCCCCTTTCTGCACTGGAAATCGCTTTGCAAGCAAGATTCGAACCCGGGCAGGAAATCTGGAGGTTGAAAGCCTGGGTTTCCGAGACTACTGGAGTACTGGGATGGGCAATTTCCTGGAAATGCTCCGGGCCAGGCTTGATTTGTGCTGGCAACTATTAAAGGATACCGGGTCTATTTTTGTTCACCTGGACTGGCGGACAGCTCATGCTACCAAGCTAATTATGGACGAAATATTTGGTTCTAAGAATTTCCGCAATGAAATAATCTGGTGGTACCATGATCCTTCTGGTTATACCAGGAAGAACTACCTTCGCAAGCACGATACGATCCTTTTCTATTCCCGCTCTGCTGATTATAAGTTTAACCTGGAAGAAGTCCGGGTACCCTATTCACAGGGAACCCTGTATCAGGCGGAAAAAGGTGTGGTTTCCTTTGGCAGAAAGACCCGGGTTAACCCCCGGGGCAAACCCCCAGAAGATGTGTGGGAAGTGCCCATAATCAATTCTCAGGCCAGGGAGAGGCTTGGTTATCCGACTCAGAAGCCCCTGGAGCTCCTGGAAAGGATTGTAAGGGGCAGTTCTGACCCCGGGGACCTGGTGGTTGACCCCTTTTGTGGTTCGGGGACCACCCTTGAAGCAGCTGATAAGCTGGGGAGGAACTGGATTGGAATAGACCAGAATAATTTTGGACTTTTCCTGGCCAGGAAAAGGACGAAGGGCCCCTGTTTTTTTGCCAGGGATAGAAATTTCCTTCTGAAAAAAAGCGAAGAACTGCAAGAAGGTTATTATCAGAAAAATCCCTCTCCCGGGGCGAAAGTTATTGTTGGAACCGGGAAAAAAGGGATTGATGAAGTCTTGAAACACAAAGATGAAGAGGTCCACTGGTGGGATATTGATTATCCCTGGGAACGGGTAGACGAACTGGAAAAGGGAAAGGAAAACTTATTTCTATTTCCCCTCTATGATCAAACGGGGCTCCCTCTCGGGCGCCTGCATTATTCTCTGGAATCAAAAAGTGGGGAACTGATTATTTGTATCGATGATTATGAACAACCAGCAGGAGAAAATTCACCCCTGAAAAAAATAAAACCCGAAGAGGGTTTGGATACAATTAATCTCTTGCTGGACGGTAAGAAAATATCCAGTATAATGCCGCCTTTTCCCCAGAGGTTTACCCTGCCCCTAACCGGAGATGAACGAGAGGTTGTGCTGCAGGTTGTTGATATCTTCGGTCGTCAAAGGAAAATCACGGGGAGTATTAATTGAAAAATAAAACTGGTTGTTCAATAGTAAGCTTTTATAAGCCTGCGGGGTCTGAGGCCCCTTTTTCCCTGGAAAATTACAGTTCATAGCAGAAAAAGGGGGGATAGGGGGGTCAGTACTTTTGAAATTTGAGAGCCGGTCTGATAGAATAGTTCAAGAAAACAAAAAGAGAGGTCTGACCTCTCTTTATAATGCCCGTTCCACTTTTCCGGAACGAATACAGGTGGTACAAACTTTTATTCTTTTAGGAGAACCATCCATCATTGCTTTAACTTTTTGCAGGTTGGGTTCCTGCTGGCGGCGGGAGATACCCGTTGTTTTACGGCCGACACCGCCAAGTCTTTTTGCCTTACCTCTTTGAATTATTCTATTAGCTGTATTATTCCCTTTGCCACAGATGGCGCAGACCTTTGCCATTGTTCCACCTCCTTTACAGCATCTTATTCTACCACATAAAGGGGTTGTGATGCAAGGGTAGTTGCAGGAACCGTTAGAAAAAAGGAGAATTTTATAATAGAAGTGGTTAGTATAGGAAAGGGGGAGCTTAAAATGGCCCAAGAATTTCAAAATGAACTGGGTAGAGTTCATATTTCTAAGGAAGTAATTGCCAATATTGCCGGGCTGGCAGCGATGGAGTGCTATGGTCTGGTGGGAATGTCCTCAAAGAAAATCCAGGATGGCCTGGCTGAGTTGTTAGGCAGGGAAAACCTGAGTCGTGGTATTGCTGTTAACAGCGAGGGAGAAAAACTGGTAATTGACCTGTACGTTATTGTGGAATATGGAACAAACATCAATGAAGTGGCTAACAATATAATTGACAAGGTAGCCTTTACCATGAAAAATATTCTGGGTTTACAGGTAAGCAAAATCAATGTGTATGTTCAGGGGGTGCGAATAGGTGAGACAGGCTGATCCATCTCCAGAAAAAAAGGTGGAAAAAATTGATGCACCACTAATGAAAAAAATGATTGTTGCAGCCACCCTCTGGTTAAGTGAGAATCAGGCAGAGGTAGATGCTTTAAACGTATTTCCCGTTCCTGACGGGGATACCGGGACAAATATGTACCTGACCCTGTTTGATGCTACCAAAGAAGTGGAAGGTATTGAGGAAAATGAGGTCAGCAAAATCCTCGATGCTTTTGCCAATGGTTCCTTGATGGGGGCCAGGGGAAATTCGGGTGTTATCCTATCCCAGATTTTCCGGGGCTTTGCTAATGGCGCCCGGAACAAAAAAACCCTTGATCCCAAAGAATTTTCTTCGGCCCTGGTAGAAGCTTCCAAAAAAGCATACAAAGCTGTAATGAGGCCTGTCGAGGGAACAATTCTCACTGTAGTAAGGGAAGCCGCTAACTCAGCCCAGAAAGAAGCTGAAAAGACCGATGATTTCAGGCAATTACTGGAAGCAATCCTTCTGCATGCAGAAGAGACACTGGACAAGACCCCGGAAATGTTGAAGGTATTAAAAGACGCCAACGTTGTTGACGCCGGCGGACGGGGTTTTTGCCTGATACTCGAAGGTTACCTGCGGGCTCTAAGAGGGGATCGTATTCTGGAAAAAGATTTGAAAAAGATGGCTCCAGCTGGAGAAGCCAAAATAGCTGAACCGGAAAAACTGGAATTTGCCTACTGTACTGAATTTTTGATCAAGGGACAGGGGATCAACCTGGAAAAAATCAGGAAGTATCTCAATCAACACGGTGATTCCCTGCTTGTTGTTGGTTCAACTGAAGTAACAAAAGTTCATATTCATACCAACAACCCTGGAAAGGTCCTTGATTATGCTGTCCAATATGGGCGGTTGAGCAAAATAAAAATCGACAACATGCAGGAACAGACTGAAGAAAAATATAGTTCCCTTCCAAAAGCCCCCACTGAAGAAGAAGTTCCCATGGAAAAAGATTTTGGTGTTGTTGCCGTTGTAGCGGGAGAAGGCCTTGGGGATATTTTCACCAGTCTTGGTGCCGACGAATTGGTTACCGGTGGACAGTCCATGAATCCCAGCACTCAGGACCTTGTGGCAGGGTGCGAAAAAATTCCTTCAGACAGGATAATCATTTTACCCAACAATAAAAATGTTGTTTTTGCTGCAGAACAGGTAAAAGAAGTAACAGACAAAGAAATAACGGTTATTCCCTCAACCTCTATTCCTGAGGGGATTGCAGCAATGATGAGAATCAACCCCGAGGAAGAGTTTTCCAGTGTAATTAAAGAAATGGAAAAAGGCCTTGAAGAAATAAAAACCGGGGAAGTTACCTTTGCTGTACGGGATTCTTCCGTTGGAGGAATGGATATTAAAGAGGGAGATGTTATTGGTCTGTTTAATGGGGAATTGATCATTACCAACACTGATGTGGGCAAGGTTTCCCTGGAACTGCTCAAAGAAATGGTTAGCGAAGAAGATTTTCTAATTACAATCTATCGCGGCGAGGAACTGAGTGAGGAAGAAGGGGAAAAAATAAAAGAAATGGTCACAGAAGAATTTTCCGATTGTGATGTTGAAATGTACCCCGGCAATCAGCCCCTGTATTACCTGATTATTTCGGTTGAATAATTTGGAGGTGAACCGATTGGGCAAAATAGCAATTGTAACCGACAGCACTGCTGATATGAGCAGGGAGAAAGCTGAAGAACTGGACATCAAAGTAGCCCCGCTCAGTGTAAATTTTGGTGACCAGAGCTTTCTGGATGGTATTGAAATCTTCCCCGAAGAATTTTACAAAAAGCTTAGAGCAACTGATCGGCTTCCTACGACCTCCCAGGTTTCAGTGGGAGGGGTTGTGGAAATCTATAAAGAGCTTGCTGCCAGTTATGATAAAATTATTTCCATCCACATTTCTGACAAACTAAGTGGGACCTATCAGGCTGCCGTTCTGGCTGCCCAGGAGTTTTCCAATATTGATATTATTCCTGTCAACTCCAAAACCGTTACCATTTCCCTTGCTTTTCAGGTAAGAATGGCTGCAGAAGAAGCCCGAAAAGGTTCCTCCAAGGAAGAAATTTTGAAGCGACTGGAAAAAGCCCAACAAAATCAGAGGATATATTTTTCGGTTAAAACCCTGGAATTTTTAGAAAAAGGAGGCCGTATTGGCAAGGCCCAGGCACTTCTGGGAACCCTCCTGAATATAAAACCAATTTTAACAGTAGACCAGGAAGGTTATGTTGCTCCCCTTGAAAAAATCAGGGGGCAAAAAAAAGTTTATCAGAGGCTTGCTGAGCTATATGGGGAATTTATTGAACAGCACGGTCCCAATTGTTTTCAGGCCATTCTGCACGCGGCAGCAGAAGAAGAGGCGGAGAGCCTGAAGGACCTTATTGAAGAGAAATTTGGGCCCCAGAATATTGAAATTGAGCAACTGGGACCAGTTGTTGGGACCCATACCGGCCCCGGGGCAATTGGTATAGTCCTGACACCCAGGTAAGGGAATAATAAGAGTCCTAATGCATTCCGGGGAATGTGTTAGGATTTTTTTTGGGGAGTGGTGTTGTTGTCCGGACTGGACAAAAGCATTCAGTTTGTAAAAGGAGTTGGACCCAGGCGGGCAAAGATGCTGGCCAGGTTGGGTATTGAAAAATTAGAAGACCTACTGTATCATATTCCCCGCCAATACAGAGACCGGAGTCAGATTAGGAAAATTAATGAAATTGAGTCCGGCCAGGAAGTAACAGTCTCTGGCATTGTTAAAGCGCGAGATAAAATTCGAACCCGTTCTCGCCGAAATATATATAAGATCGCCTTTTCAGATGAAACAGGGGTTGCCTATGCCACCTGGTTTGACCAACCCTATATATTAAATAATTTTTCTATTGGGCAGGAGGTTCTAATCAGCGGAAAAATCAGCGAAAAGGTCTGGGAACAAACCAGGAGGATTGAATTTATTCACCCCAATTATGAACTGGACGGGGAGGGAGGCCTGCATAGCGGAAGAATAGTTCCCCTCTATCCCCTGACTGAAGGTTTAAACCAGAACCAGTTTCGACGCTGGGTAAATGGCGTCCTGGAAGAACATATCGGTGAACTGGGGGAGTTTTTACCCGAGGAATTATTGAAGGAAATGGGATGGCCCGACAGACAGAAAGCAATATGGGAAGTTCACTTTCCCTCAGCAATGGAGAAAAGGGAAAAGGCTTTTGAAAGGCTGGTTTTTGAAGAACTCCTATTGTTCCAGGTAAAACTAGCAATCAGGCAGGAAGAAAAAAGCCAGGAGATGGGTTACTGTCATGAAGCATCTCCCTCTCACACCAAGAAATTTATTAAATCCCTGGAATTCAATCTGACCTCCAGCCAGGAAAAGGTCTGGAGAGAAATTAATGAAGATATGGAGAGCCCTGCTCCCATGTCCAGGTTGCTCCAGGGAGATGTTGGTGCGGGAAAGACGGTGATTGCCCTGCTGGCCCTTTTAAAAACAGTGGAAAATGGATGGCAGGGTGCTTTTATGGCACCAACGGAAATCTTAGCAGAACAGCATTATTTTAAAATGGAACCGGTTTTTCAAAAATTCGGGCTGAAAACCATTCTGCTTACCGGAAGCCTTTCTTCAAGAGAAAAGAAAGAAAACTACAGGGCAATAACCTCAGGAGATGCGGATATTGTCGTGGGAACACATGCTCTGATCCAGGAGGAAGTAAATTTTTCGGAACTGGGGATGGTAGTAATCGATGAACAACACCGTTTTGGTGTGCAACAAAGAGAGGCCCTTTTGAGCAAGGGCAAAACTCCGGATCTTCTTGTAATGACTGCAACTCCGATCCCCAGGTCGCTGGCACTGACCCTTTATGGAGACCTGGAAGTATCCGTAATTGATGAGCTTCCAACTGGCCGAAAGCCCATAATTACAAGGGCCCGCAAATCCAATTCCCGCCCCAATGTTTACAGATTTATTCGGGACCAAATAACCCTGGGGAGGCAGGCCTTCATTGTCTGTCCTCTTATTCAGGAATCGGAAAAATTGCAACTTGTAGCTGCAGAAGATATGTTCCGCTATTTACAGGAAGAGGTGTTCCCTGACCTGAAATTAATGTTAATTCATGGGCAGGTGCCCGCAGTCCAGAGAGCCAGGGCAATGAAGGATTTTAAAGAGGGAAAAATTGATATTATGGTCAGCACTACAGTAATTGAGGTGGGTGTAGATATTCCCAATGCAACCATTATGCTGATTGAGGATGCCCACCGCTTTGGGCTTTCTCAGTTACATCAGTTACGTGGAAGAGTTGGAAGGGGTGCAGAGCAGTCCTACTGCATTTTAATGTCAGATGTAGAAGATGATTCTGCAAGAATGAGATTGGATGCACTGGTCCGACACAGTGACGGGTTCTTGCTGGCAGAGGAGGACCTAAAATTGCGGGGAGCGGGTGATTTTTTTGGAACCCGGCAGCATGGAGACACACCTTTCCGTTTTGCTGATCTTGTTGCCCATCAAAAACTTCTCCGCTTGGCCCGGGAAAAAGCATCGAGATATGTAAAGCTTCTCCATGAAAGCGATCGCCGTTTTCCTGGAGATATTATGAGGTAGGACAGTCGATTGGTTTCGGGCGGAGGGAGGGGAGGCCTTTGCGAGTAATTTCGGGAACAGCCAGGGGGAGGCGTTTGAAAATTCCCCCAGAAAAAATTACCCGGCCTACTGGTGACCGGGTCAAAGAAGCTCTATTCAATATTATAGGAGCTGATGTTGCCGGTACGGTTTTTCTGGACTGTTTTGCAGGGAGCGGAAGCATGGGAATAGAAGCTTTGAGCCGGGGGGCAGTTCAGGCCCATTTTATTGAAAACAATACTACTGCTCTCAGAATACTTAAAGAAAACCTTGAGAAAACCAGTTTTCTGGATAAAAGTTCGGTCTGGAAAGGAGATGTTTATGGGGTTTTAAGGAGGCGTCTTAAAGGGTTTGGTTTTGGAATTATTTTCCTGGACCCACCTTATAACTATGACCCCAGCCGGGTGTTAAGTTTGATTGAAGAAAAGGGTTTGTTGTTGTCGGGAGGAATAATTATCCTGGAAGCTTCCAGTCACAGTGATCCATTCGAATGCCCGTTCTGGCAACAAATTGAGAACCGTGTTTATGGAGATACCAGGCTTTTGATCTGGCAAAGGGAGTGAAACAGATGAACAGGATAGCTGTTTACCCGGGGAGTTTTGACCCCGTAACCAATGGACACCTTGATATAATTAAGCGGGCCAGCAACATATTTGATGAGCTTATAGTTGCAGTATTTAATAATCCCAACAAGTCTCCTTCCTTTTCCATGGCCGAGAGAGTAGAACTAATGGAAAAGGTTGCAGGAGATATTCCAGGTGTCAGGATTGATTCTTTTAGCGGATTGCTCAATGAATATGCTGTGAAGAAAAACGCCCGGAATATTATTCGTGGTTTGCGGGCCCTGTCTGATTTTGAGAAAGAATTCCAGCAGGCCCTAATGTACAAAAAATTAAACCCCGACCTGGAGATAATGTTTTTAATGACCTCTCAGGAATATGGGTTTTTGAGCTCCAGCCTTGTAAAAGAGATTGCTTCGCTGGGGGGTTGTATTGATGGACTGGTTCCTGATCCTGTCAGGGATTTTCTGATTGACTTTTATAAGAATAAAGGTGGAGAATACTAATCCGCTCCACGGCAGGATCTGGCAAAAAGCTTTTCTGCAAATTAAATCAGGGACACGGGAGGGGTTCTGAAATCTCGCCCTCCTTTTTGATGGGAATTTGATGGGACAAAAAGTGTCCAGAGATCTGTTGCTCGAGCTTCCAGGTTAATCATGCTGGAAATGGCAGGAATTTTTGGTAACCGGCGAATAGTTGGCCTTGTTAACAGGGGGACATCTTCCTTTTCTTTGAGGCCGTTTAGGATCTTCTGGCCTTTCTGGTTAAAAGCAAGGGGTCGGAAATACATGGGGCTGGCGGGGAAATGGATTTCTTCCCGGAAGGAAAGGGTAAGATCCAGCAGAATATAGATAAATATTCTTTGCAACCGGGTCTGGACAAAGCGCCTGGTTTGCAGCTTTTCCAGGAGGTCACTCCAACCAGTTGCCTGGCAGGCAGTCTTTATAAGTCTTTTGTCAAGTCCAGGTGCAATCTCGGGATAGTCGGAGAGATTATCCCCTTTTGTTCCTCGAAGCCTTGCCAGAAGGGCAGTGCCAAGTTTTTCTGGAAAAACCGGTCCCTTGCCACTATTAATTTCCCGACCAAGGATTTCTAATGCCGTTTCTGGCATGTGCCTGATTAGGTTCTCCAGTGGCTGGCCGGACGATATGTACGTGCGAATGGCGGTTGCACTGGAAAAACCTTCTTTTCCCATGTTTTTTTCATGGTATTGGGCCCCCCTGCGGGGAATTGCAACCGGCTTTAGAGCTGATTTTTCCCGGAAAATGGAACGCAAATATTCTACGGCCAGAATATTGTTGGGACTTTCAATTACCTCCGGGTTTATTTCCAAAAGTCGCTGGAGGGCAAGGCTGCGGGCCCGGGGAAAAGAATGCCCTCTTTCCAGATTTTTGCGAAGTTCCCGGGAAAAGTCGGGGGGTTCCAGTTCAATAAACCGGGCCACTTCTTCCAGCTCCGGCAAACTGGGATGTTCGGCCCCGAAGGCAATATGGGTACATTCTGCCTCGGTTAACAATTTAATTGCTCCCCGGGCAAAATAATCTGCACTGGCACAGGCATAGGGCAGGGGTAGTTCCAGAACCAGATCCACACCGCAGCTCACTGCCATTTCAGCCCGACTCCATTTATCGCAAATGGCCGGCTCACCCCGCTGCATAAAAGTTGAACTCATTACTACGACAGTGCTGTGAGCACCAGTTTTTTCCAGGCTCTTCTGCAGGTGGTAATAATGGCCATTGTGAAACGGATTATACTCTGCGACAATTCCCAGTTTTGACAAGGATAATCCCTCCTTAATTTTCTGAATTCGCTCTCCCGGGGGTAAATCCTGTTAAATAAAGCAGGAGATGGGTGCTTTTTGTAGTAAATTTTTATTTGTGAAGCAATTTACTAAAATGGAGGTATTTAAAAATGGACTTTATCCAGGAAATCAGAGAAAAAGCCCAGCAAAAAAAACAGAAAATAGTCCTTCCTGAAAGTGAAGACATACGGATTTTAAAAGCAGCTTCTTTCTTAGCAAAAGAAAATTTAGCCCATATAATCCTGGTGGGTAAAGAAGATGAAATACAGGCCAGATCAGATAAAGAGGGGATAACTCTTTCTGAAGTGGAAATAATTGATCCTGATCGGTTCCCAGAGAAAGAGGATTATGCTGAAACCCTTTTCCAGATGAGGAAAGAAAAGGGTATGAGCAAAGAAGAAGCGGAAAACCTTGTAAATGCCCCCCTTTATTTTGCTACATTACTTGTCCAAAAGGGTTACGCCAGCGGTTCAGTTGCCGGGGCCAATAATTCAACTGGTGATGTTTTGCGGCCTGCCATGCAGATAATTAAAACTGCCCCCGGAATTTCCGTAATATCAGGAGCTTTTATAATGCTTCTGGAATCAGAATTTGCCCCTCAGGGGAAATTAATTTTTGCAGATTGCGCTGTAAACCCCGAGCCCGATGCAGAGCAGCTGGCCCAGATTGGCGTTGCTTCAGCTCAAACGGCCAGAAATATTGCCGGACTCGAACCACGAACGGCTTTTCTTTCTTTTTCCACTAAAGGCAGTGCGGAGCATCCCCTGGTGGAAAAGGTTTTTCAGGCAACAGAAAAAGCAAAAAAACTGGATCCCCAGGGGGATTACGATGGAGAACTGCAGGCTGATGCTGCCCTGGTACCCGCAATTGGAAACAAAAAAGCTCCCGATAGTCCCATTGCCGGGAAAGCAAATGTCCTCGTTTTCCCCGATCTGCAGTCAGGAAACATCAGTTATAAAATGGTTGAAAGACTGGCCGGGGCAGAAGCGGTAGGGCCCATTCTGCAGGGGATGGCCAAACCTGTAAATGATCTTTCCCGGGGTTGTTCAGTTGATGATATTATAAACCTAGTTGCAATAACAGCATTACAAGCCAGTTCATAAAACTTAATGGGGAGGCAAGCATATGAAAATTCTTGTTCTGAATTGTGGAAGTTCCTCA
The DNA here is from genome assembly GCA_003551665.1 of Halobacteroidaceae bacterium. Classification (GTDB taxonomy): domain Bacteria; phylum Bacillota; class Halanaerobiia; order B1SED10-174; family B1SED10-174; genus T1SED10-26. Next base: position 119,469 of record PUNE01000013.1, on the reverse strand, counting down.
ATTAAATACCAGGTATTTGATATGAGGGACGAATCTGTTATGGCTAAAGGTGTTGTTGAAAGAATTGGAATTGAAGGATCTTTCCTGGAACACAATGCTGAAATTTCGGGGAAGAAAACAAAAATCGAAGAAGAAGTTCCCGATCACAACACTGGAGTTGGAAAAGTTATTGAAATTCTCCAGGATGAAGAGTATGGCGTTTTGAAGAGCATTGATGACATTAAAGCTGTTGGGCACAGGGTTGCCCACGGTGGCGAGGCATTTCCCCAATCTGCACTGGTAGAAGATGAAGAATTCAAGGAAATAAAGGATCTTTCTCGTCTCGCGCCGCTCCACAACCCTCACAATGCAGCCGGTATCCAGGTAGTAAGAGAATTACTGCCCAGTGTACCACAGGTGGCTGTTTTTGACACTTCTTTCCATCAGTCAATGCCAGAAAAAGCCTATATTTACGCTCTGCCTTATGAATTTTATAAAGAAATGGGTGTCAGGCGTTACGGCTTCCACGGAACTTCCCACAAGTTTGTTGCCCAGCGTGCAGCCCGTGAAATGGGCAAAGCAATGGAAGATTTAAAAATAATAACAGCTCACCTGGGAAATGGAGCAAGTATTACTGCCATTGACCGTGGAAAATCTGTGGATACCAGCATGGGCTTTACCCCCCTCGAAGGACTGGCTATGGGAACCCGTTGTGGAGATATTGATCCTGCTATTGTTCCCTTTTTGCAGAAAAACAGGGGTTGGGATGCAGAAAAAGTAGAAAATGTAATGAACAAGGAAAGCGGATTGCTTGGGATTTCAGGAATAAGCAATGATTCCCGAGATGTTGAGGAAGCTGCAGAAGAGGGTAACCACAGGGCTCAAATTGCCGTGGATATTTTCTGCTATCGGGTGAAGAAATATATTGGAGCCTACGCTGCTGCAATGGGAGGCCTGGACGCAATTGTTTTTACTGCTGGAATTGGGGAAAATTCCGATATTGTTCGAAAAGAAGCGCTGGAAGGGCTTGACTTTTTAGGGGTTAAGCTGGATCCCGGAAAAAACAAAGCCCGTAGAAAATTTGCCGAGATTTCATCTCCCGAGTCCAGGGTCAAGGTGTTTATAGTGCCCACCAATGAAGAATTGGTAATTGCAAGAGATACCCATGAACTGGTTAACGGGTCTTCTTGACAAGGGGTAACCTTCCTTATATAATGGTGTGAGGGTTAAGGAGGAGTTTAAATGAAAATTAATCTTAAGGATATTTTAGGCTCCGTAGGTGGCAACATTTCTTTGGAAGAAGACTTCCCTATTGAAGAGATTGAAATTCAGTCTCGGAAGGTTTTATTCCCTCACCCTCCCCGGGTTAAAGTTACCCTTACCAATACTCAGGATGACATTCTTGTTCAGGGAACAATTAGAGGTGAAGCCGAACTGGCCTGTACCCGTTGCTTAGAACCTTTCCGGTGGGAAATTATGCGCGAGATTATTGAAACTTATGCCAAAAAAGAGCTGAACCTTGAGGAAAACAGTGTCCTGGATATCAGCCAGGAAATTTATCAGCATCTTGTTTTAAGTATTCCCATGCAATCTGTCTGCCAGAAAGAATGTCAGGGTCTTTGCCCTGGCTGTGGCAAAAATTTAAATAGTGGGAAGTGTGACTGTAAGGAAGAAGCAATTGATCCTCGATGGGAGAAATTGCGCCAGTATCTGGAGAATTAATTGTAGGAGGTGGGAAAATGGCGGTTCCCAAGAGGAGAGTCTCCAAAACTCGAAAAAGAAAGCGCCGCACACACTGGAAAGCTACTGCTCCAAAGCTGGTGGAGTGTCCAAAGTGTCGCGAGCCTAAACTTCCGCACCGGGTTTGCCTCGAATGTGGAAATTACAAAGGAAAAAAGGCAATTGAGGTATAATGTTTTTTGTCCTTTGAATACAAGATAAAGGAGTTTTCTTTATCTTGTATTTTTTTCGGCAAAAAATGGAGAAGGAGGGAGTAAATTGAAGGTCGCTATTGATGGTTTTGGCGGTGACCATGCGCCTGAAGAAATAGTAAAGGGAATTATCCAGGCTTCCAGGGACGGGGGGCCGGGAGTTATTGTTACAGGAGATTCTGAGGCTCTGTCGAAAGAATTTGATAAGCATGGTGGAAAACCCTCTAACGTGGAGATTTTCCATGCCCCGGGGCTGGTTGAGATGGATGAAGCTCCTTCAAAAGCGCTGAAAGAAAAAAGAGATTCTTCTCTGATGCAGGGAGCCCAGCTGGTGAAGGAGGGAAAGGCCCAGGCCTACGTATCCGCAGGAAACACCGGCGCGACCATGGCTGCGGGAATTTTTATTATTGGCCGACTTCCAGGGATTGACCGACCGGGCATAGCAACTCCAGTTCCCGGAACAGCTCAGATGGCAATTTTAATCGATGCGGGAGCTAATTCGGAGTGCAAACCACAGAATATGGTTCAATTCGCTCAGATGGGGCGGGTTTTTATAGAAAAAATCCATGGAAGGTCCAGCCCCCGGGTCGCCCTCTTAAACGTGGGGGCAGAAGAAAAAAAGGGCAGCAAGTTATACCAGGAAGCCTATGAAGAATTAAAAAAAACACCCAACCTGAATTTCACAGGGAATATAGAGGGAAGGGATATTTTTTCTGATCACTGTGACGTAATTGTAAGTGATGGGTTTGTAGGCAATATAACTCTAAAAATCATGGAAGGAACAGGTCAAACCCTGGTTAATCTGTTAAAATCTGAAATCAAAAAAAGTATTACCAGTAAAATAGGGGCCCTATTAATGAAAAAAGCCCTTGTTACCCTCAAAGGCAGGATGGACTATGAAGAATATGGTGGGGCGCCATTACTGGGACTTCAATCACCTGTAATAATCTGCCACGGGAGTTCCTCCGCCCGGGCAATCAAGAACGCCATTTTTGTTGGGCAGGAAATGGTAGAGAGAAAGGTGGTAAATACCCTGGAGGATTTATTCTAGGGCGAAGGGATTGAGGTATAAATATGAGCAAAAAAAATGCAGGAATTTTGGGCCTGGGAATTGGCCTGCCCGAGAGAGTTCTAACCAATAAAGAACTGGAAAAAGTGGTTGCTACCTCTGATGAATGGATTAGCGGCAGAACCGGAATTAAGGAAAGGCGAATAGCAGCAGACGGAGAAACCACTCTCACTCTCTCAGAGAAAGCGGCTCGAGAGGCAATGGAAAATTCGGGAATTTCTGCCGCAGAACTGGACCTGATCATTGTTGCTACTGTAACTCCCGACATGATTTTTCCTGCAACTGCTTGTCTTTTACAGGATTCCCTAAAAGCTGAATCTGCAGCGGCTTTTGACCTGGAGGCAGGTTGTTCTGGCTTTGTTTATGGGTTGACCCTGGCAGCACAGTTTATTGAAAATGGTGCGTACCGAAATGTCCTTGTAATTGGGGCGGAAGTGCTATCCAGGATAACCGACTGGGAGGACCGGAATACCTGTGTTCTATTCGGGGATGGAGCCGGTGCAGCTGTAATGGGAACCGTTGAGGAAAAAGGGTTTTGGGGTTTTGAACTGGGGTCAGACGGCAGCGGGGGAGACTTTCTGAAAATGCCAGCAGGAGGTGGCGCAAAACCTGCTTCTAGAAATACTGTGGAAGAAAAACTTCATTACATAAAAATGGACGGTAACCAGGTTTTTAAATTTGCTGTTAAAGCCATGGCACGCTCCGCGAAAAAAGTCGCCGAAAAATCCAACATTGCTATTGAAGATATTGACCTCTTTATCCCTCATCAGGCCAATATCAGGATAATTGAATCCGCCGCAAAACGCCTGAAAATTCCTCCGGAAAAGGTATTTATGAATCTGGAATACTATGGAAATACATCTGCTGCTTCTATCCCCATTGCCCTATATGAAGCATGGAAAGAAGGGCGCGTTAAAAAGAGTGACAGGATTCTGATGGTTGGTTTCGGCGCGGGATTAAGCTGGGGATCAGTAATAATTGAGTGGATCGGGTAATAATTGATGCAGGGAGTGAAAGAGGATGGAAAAGTTTGGTTTCCTCTTTCCCGGCCAGGGATCGCAACATATTGGGATGGGGAAAGAGCTTCATGACAATTTTTCTGTAGCCAGGGAAGTTTTTGAAGAGGCCGATGAAATAATGGGTTTTTCTTTGAGTAGAATTTGTTTTGAGGGTTCAGAGGAAGACCTGCGGGCTACTGAAAACGCTCAGCCCGCAATTTTAACCGTTAGCATTGCTGCCCTTCGGGCAGCGGAAAATTTTATCCCCGGGGAGAGGGGTTTTGCGGGGCACAGCCTTGGAGAATTTTCAGCCCTTGTAGGGTCCGGGGTTCTTTCTTTTGCAGATGGACTGAATCTGGTTCGCCGTAGGGGACAGCTGATGGCAGAATCATATCCTGGAAACCAGGGAGGAATGGCTGCAATAATCAACCTGGAACTGGAGAAAATTCGAGCAATTATTTCCGGAACGGGGGTTGAGGTTGCCAATCTGAATTCTCCCAACCAGATTGTTGTTTCGGGTAAAAAGGAGATTTTAGAAAAACTGGAAAAGAAATTTATAAAAGAAGGGGCCAAAAGAGTTGTTTTCTTAAATGTAAGTGCTCCTTTTCACTGTGGGCTAATGGAACCTGCTGCTCGGGGCCTGGCTGACGAAGTGAAAAAAATCTCCATCAACAGGCCAGCCTGGCCGGTCTGGGCCAATGTAACAGGAGAAAAAGTTGAAGACCCGGAAGAAATAAAAGCTCTACTGGTCCAGCAGGTAACCATGCCTGTTCTGTGGGAGAAAAGTATAAGAAACATGGCCAGTGCCGGGTTTGAAAAATTCTTTATTTTTGGACCTGGAAAATCCCTGCGGCTATTGTTGCGTTCCATCAACTCCGGGTTTAAGGCAAAGGAACTTTCCATGCCCGAGGATATAGAAGAAGTGATAAAAAACCAGGGAAATGAAAAATTGGAGGGGTTTTTATGAAAGATAGGGTGGCTGTTGTAACAGGAAGTTCCCGGGGAATCGGGCTTGCAATAGCCCGCACCCTTGGCAAAAATGGGGCACGTGTAGTAATAAATTCCCGTTCAGAAGAAAGGATTAATTCAATTTCGAGCGAATTACAAAAAGAAGGATTGCAGGTAGTTGGTGTAGGGGTTGATATTCAGACCAGAGACGGGGCCGATAAGCTGATCCAGAAAGCAATTGATGAATGGGGTGGAATTGACATTCTGGTCAATAATGCGGGAATTAACCGGGACTCCCTTTTTTTGAGAATGAATGAGGAAGATTGGGAGGAAGTAATCAAAACCAACCTGAACGGTATGTTCCATTGTACCAAGGCTGCTGTCCGTTCCATGACCAGGAAAAGATGGGGCAGAATTATTAACATATCTTCTGTTGTAGGTTTAACTGGAAATCCCGGGCAGGCCAACTATTCTGCTGCCAAGGCAGGAATAATTGGTTTCACAAAAACCCTTGCCCAGGAGTTTGGAATCCGAAATATTACGGCCAATGTGATCGCACCAGGCTTTATTGAAACAGAAATGACCGACAGGTTGCCGGAAAAAATTAAGAAACAGATGCTGGACCGTATCCCAATGCAAAAATTTGGTTCCTGTGAAGATGTTGCTGAAATGGTTAAGTTTCTCGCTTCCGATGAAGCGGGCTATATTACCGGACAGGTTCTTGTAGTAGATGGAGGACTTGCTTTATAAAAAAAAGAGGAGGTGAGAGCAGTGAGCGTTTTTGACAAGATGGTTGAATTGATTGTTGAAAAACTGGGGGTTGAGCCCGATGAGGTAACTCCGGGGGCTTCTTTCATCGATGACCTTGGTGCTGATTCACTTGACATTGTTGAGCTTATCATGGATATTGAAGATGAGTTTGAACTGGAAATCCCTGATGAGGAAGCGGAAAAAATCACTACGGTCCAAGAGGCTGTTGATTATATTGAAAAAAATAAAAACTAATAAAATGGGAAGCCTCTAAAAGGGGCTTCCCTTTAAAAAGGTTTTTCTGTTGGGAGTGGGAATCAGAATGACGGAACTGGAAGAAGTTGTTAGATCGGCTGACCTAAGAGAACTGGCATTGACCCACCGCTCATGGGCCAATGAAAGAGGATTATCCTGGAATAATGAACGCCTTGAATTCCTGGGTGACTCGGTTTTAAACCTGGTTACAAGCGAATATCTTTTCCAAACCTTTCCCGATCATCCCGAGGGTGAACTGGCAAGAATGCGGGGCCATATTGTTAGCATGGATTCTCTGGCCCGGGTTTCCCGCAAGCTTGGTGTGGGGAAAAAGCTTTTACTGGGAAAAGGGGAGGTTTCCTCCGGGGGGAGGGAAAAGGATTCTATTCTGGCCGATGCTTTTGAGGCAATTCTCGGTGCAGTTTATATTGAACGGGGCCTGGAGTTTTCCAGGAACTTTGTCCTGGAAAAACTGGGCTTTATTATTGAAGAAGTTGGCCAGAGGGAAGACCTTCGTGATGCAAAAACAACCTTACAGGAAATGGTTCAACAGAAATTTAAAGAACTTCCCAGGTACACAATTGAGGGGGAGGAAGGTCCCGATCATGAAAAGTGGTTTTTGATTAATGTCTTTTTCAATGGAAAGCTCCAGGGGAAGGGAGAAGGACCTACCAAAAAAATAGCCCAACAGAATGCAGCAGCCCATGCTATTGCCCAGATGGAACGATGGAAATAAATTGGCCTTGAATTCTGGAAAGCGAGTCTTTTTTGGGACTTTTTTGTTTACCCGGAAGTTTTCCTTTTAAAAGGACTCAACTGGAGGGGAAGGAATGGAAGACAAGAAAAAGGGCATAATAATTGCAATAGACGGACCAGCCGGGGCAGGGAAAAGCAGTGTTGCCTCTGAGGTTGCAAAAAAACTGAATTATTCTCACCTTGATACAGGGTCCATGTACAGGGGGGCAACCTATTTTTTGCTAAAGAATAACATTCCCCTGGAAAATGAAGACAAAATACTTGGAGAACTGCAAAAGGTGAATATGGATATGCAGGAAAACAGGATATTCGTCAACGGAGAAGACCTTACTCCTTATCTCCGGACCAAGGAAGTGGAGAAACATGTTTCCTGGGTTTCGAGCCTGCCAGGAGTCCGCAAGATTCTCGTGGAAAAACAGAGATTGATTGCACAGGAAGGTGGGTTTGTTCTTGACGGTAGAGATATTGGAACTCAGGTTTGCCCCAATGCAGAACTTAAGGTTTTCCTCTCTGCCTCTCCTGAAATCCGAATGAAAAGACGGTACCTGCAGGTAAATGGGGAACTTCCCCTTGAATTTATCCGAAAGGATTTAAAAAGACGGGATGAATATGATAAAAACCGAAAGGCTGGACCCTTAAAACCAGCCAAAGATGCAATTTTCCTTGACAGCTCGAACCTGACCAGAAAAGAAGTTGTGGAAAAAATTGTCTGTTGGGCCCGGGAGGTGATCAGAGATCAGTAACTTCAAGCAAGCTGCTGGCATTATTATATATAAATTTGTTGCCTGGGGTTTTTATATTTTCTACAGATTATTTTACGGGTTGCAGATTAAGGGAAAAGAAAACCTTCCCCCCAGGGGGCCTTATATTATTGTTGCCAACCACCAGCACTTTCTGGATCCAACCGTTGTTGGTGCATCAGTTTATCCCCAGCAGGTTCATTTTATGGCCAAAGAGGAACTATTCAAAAACGCCTTATTCCGCTGGGTATTTACTGCTATTGGCACTTACCCTGTGAAACGCGGACAGGCTGATCTCGGGGCATTTCGAACTTCCTACCAGAAAATCAGGGAAGACAAGGTGCTGGGGATGTTTCCAGAAGGAACCCGTCAGAAAAAGGGAGAACTGGGGAAGGCCAAAAGAGGTGTTGCCCAGATTGTAAAACGAACAGGAGCTGACGTTGTTCCAGTCAGGGTTGACTGGAATAACTGGCGAAGACCCATCAGGGTTATTATTGGAGAGCCAATAAATTTTGAACAGGCCTGGGGAAAACAGTCAAGAGAAGATCTTGCGGAATTTTCTGAGTTTCTGATGCAGCGGGTAAGAAAGCTTGATTAATAAAAATTGTTCAAAAATTCCCCTGAAAAAGAGGACTTCTCTGTCTGAATATAGAAAATTGTAATTTGAAGTGCAACGGAGGGAACGATTTGGAGATTATTGTTGCGGATAATGCGGGCTTTTGTTTCGGGGTAAAAAGAGCGGTAGATATAACCCTTGCCGCGGCCAGAGACAGGAAGCTTCCCGTTCCGATTTTTACTCTTGGCCCTTTAATTCACAATGCAGAGGTTGTTAAAGAAATCGAGGATTATGGGGTCCATTCCATTGACGATATATCCCAATTACCCCATGAAAAGAAGGGAACAGTTATTATTCGTTCCCACGGAATCAGGCCAGAAATTACTTGCCAGTTAAAAGAAAAGGGCTGGCACATAATCGATGCCACCTGTCCTTTTGTAAAAAAAGCCCAGGATTTCAGCCGCCTGTTGGTCCGTGAAGGGTACCAACTGGTTATTTTTGGAGACAGGGAACACCCTGAAGTCCAGGGGATATTGGGTCATGTTAACGATAAAGCCCTTGTTTTGGGGAACCCCCAGGACGCTTTCAAGGTGGAACAAACAGCAAAAATTGGTCTTGTTCCCCAAACTACCAAAAATCAGGAACATTTCCAGGAACTCGTGCAAAAACTCCTGGAAAAAACCAGTGAATTGCGGGTAATTAATACTATTTGCACAGTTACCCAGAAAAGACAGGCAGTAGCCAGCTCTTTGGCCTCGGATGTTGATGTTGTAGTTGTTGTCGGAGGCCACAACAGTTCAAATACAAAGAGTCTTTATAATATATGTAAAGAAAAAGGAACTCCAACATATCAGGTTGAAAACCCGAGTGAAATTAACCTTAAATGGTTTGATGGAATAGAAAAAGTCGGTATTGTTGCAGGGGCGTCAACCCCGAACTGGACAATTAAGGAGGTCGAAGAGTTGATGTTTGAGAAGTCGGAAGAAAGAAAAGAAGAAAAAAGAGAACAGGAAGAACAAAAAGAATTAGAGCAGGAAGAACAAAAAGCACCAGAGGCTGAAGAAAAAGAAAGCTCTGTTCAGAGCGAAGAAGAAAAAACTGAAGCTCAAGAACCGGAGGAAAAAGAAGAACCTAAAGAAGAGAAAGAAGAGGAAAAAGAAGAGGAACAACAAGAACAAGATACTACTCGGGAAGAAGAAACTGAAGCTCAAGAAAAAGAAACAGCAGCAGAAACTGAAGAAGTAATGGAAGAAGAGGAACCAGTTGAAAAAACCGATAAAAAACCAGAAGGAGAAAGCGAGCCTTCTGAAGATATAGTTGCCGAGGTGGAAGCAGAAAAAGAGAAGGAAGAACAAGAAGAAGAGGAAGAAGAAGAGCAAAAACAACAAGAAGAAGAACAAGACCAAGAAGAAGAGGAAAAGAAAGAAGAAGAGGTCACTCATCCAATGGATGAGGAAGAAGCTCTTCAATACGGTCAGGACGTTCAGGAGTTTTCCAAGGGCCAGATAATTGATGGAAAAGTTGTCGAAGTTACTGAAGATGGAATTTTTGTGGATATTGGTTCTAAAACCGAGGGCTTTGTTCCCAAGCGGGAAGTAGCCCAGGACCCAGTGGAAAGCTTAGCCGATCATGTTCAGGTCGGGGAAGAGATTAAAGTCTTTTTCCTGGGAACCGATGATGATGGTGCAGCCAGGCTTTCCAAAAAAAGAGCAGATATTGAAGAAGCCTGGATAGCAGTTACCCAGGCCCAGAAAGATCAAACCATAATTAAAGGCAAGGCAACCAAGGTTGTAAAGGGTGGTCTTGTGGTTGATGTTGGGTTGCGGGGCTTCATTCCTGCCTCTCATATTGCAATTGAGTACGTGGAAGACCTGGAACAATTCATAGGCCAGGAACTGGAAATGAAAGTCCTGGAAGTTGAAAAGAAAAATAACAACGTTGTCCTTTCCAGGAGGAAGGTTCTGGAAGAAGAACAGGATAAGAAAAAAGTTGAAACCATGGAAAACATCAACGAAGGAGATGTTGTTAAGGGACTGGTTACAAAAATTGTTGACTTCGGTGCTTTCATTGATATTGGCGGCATAGAAGGGCTGCTCCATATTTCAGAAATGTCCTGGGGTCGGATAGAGCATCCCTCTAAAGTCCTTGAAGAAGGACAGGACATTGAAGTAAAAGTCCTGAGTGTGGATAAGGAAAGCGAAAGAATTTCCCTTGGCTTAAAACAAATCCTTCCAGATCCCTGGGATGAATTTGTGAAAAAGCATAAGGTGGGAGACAAGGTTGATGGAACAATTACCAAAACTGTAAGCTTTGGGGCCTTCATGGAAATAGAAAATGGAATTGAAGGGTTAATCCACATTTCTCAGCTCGCCCGGCGTCACGTGGAAAATCCTGACGAGGTTGTCAAAAAAGGTGACAAGGTGCTGGCAAAAATAATAAACATCAATGAAGGTGAAAGAAAGGTTGGCCTGAGCTTAAAAGAAATGGAAGAAGATAAACAGAAGAGAGAAGTTAAAGAGTTTACTGATCAGGCCAAAGAAGAAGGCAATATCACCATTGGAGATATGGTTGGAGATATTTTTCAAAAAGATGAGGACGAGGAAGAGGAAGAAAAATAAATTGGGTTTTAGAAAATATTATGTACCAAAAAGCACCCGGAATTCCGGGTGCTTTTTCATAACCTATTTAAATTCCAGGTTTAATTCCAATCTAAAGCCCTATTTGGGAAAAACCCAAAACCTTCCTTGACGAGAAAGGTATTTTAATACATAATTTACTTTAAGAAGGAAAGCAAAGGAGGGTTGGGTTGTGCCCAGGATTAAAGAACTTGATAAAGAAATTTCCATTCGATATGGGCTCCAACCCGGTGATGAGGTTTTGTCCATTGATGGGAAAAAAATAAAGGATTACCTTGATTTTTTATATTATACTGCGGAGGATCAATTTGTCCTGAGGGTTAGAAAGGAAAAAACAGGAAGAGAAGAAACGGTTCTCTTTGAAAACACTAAGAATAACCTCGGAATAAGCCTGGAGGGGATTGTTTTTGATGGGCTGCGGACCTGTCAAAATAAGTGTATTTTCTGTTTTGTTGATCAGGGAGGGCCGGTTAAAAGGAGTTCGCTGAAAATCAAGGATGATGATTACCGCTTTTCTTTTCTCCAGGGAAGTTTCATTACCCTTACCAACCTGAAAAAAGAAGAATTAGAAAGAATAAAAAACTGGAGGCTCACCCCCCTTTATATTTCCGTTCATTCCACGGATTCAGGGGTCCGCTCCAGGATGATGGGCAACCCTGAAGCCGGAAGGGTATTACCTCTACTTGAGGATCTTACCACTTCAGGTATCTTCCTGCATACCCAGATTGTGGTCTGTCCAGGGTACAACGACGGGAGGGAGCTGGAGAAGACAATTGAGGACCTTTATTCCCTGGGTCCGGAAATCCTTTCCATTGGAGTTGTCCCGGTAGGTTTAACCAAATACAGAAAAGGGTTGCCCTCCCTTGAACCCGTAAAAGAAGATAAAGCCAGGGAAATCCTCCAGACCATTAATAAGTGGCAGGCCCGATTTTATCAAACCCGGAGAAGCCGGGGTATTTTTGGAGCAGATGAATTATACGCTCTAACAGGCTGGGAACTACCCTCTCACGAGGAATATGAGGAATATCCACAGCTGGAAAATGGAATTGGACTGGCCAGGCTGTTGCGAGAAGAAAGTAAGGAGACAATAAAAAGCTTGAAAACACAGGAGGAAAAATTTGTTGCAGGTTTTTTTACCAGCAAATTGGGGGCCTGGGCCTGGGAACCCGTTCTGGATAAATTAAAAGAAAAAGGTGTTTTCCTAAGGACGCTAGTGCCTGCCAACAGTTTTTTAGGCCCCCATATAAGTGTTACCGGGCTTCTTGCTGGAAGAGACCTCCATCCTTTTCTGGAGAAAAAGGATCCTTTACCTGCTCTGGTTTTTTTGCCCCGGGTTATGTTTAATGAAGATGGGAAAACTCTTGATAATTATAGTTTATTTGATTTGCAGGAGCAATTTTCTCCGGTTAGAATTAAACTTGCTTCTGATCTCGGGGAAATTTTGGAAAAAATCAATTCATTTAGAGGAGAATCGCTATGAAACCAGTTGTTGCAATTGTGGGGAGACCGAATGTAGGGAAATCTACTCTTTTTAATCGCCTGATAGGATCCAGAACGGCAATTGTAGATAATGAACCTGGATTAACCCGGGACAGGATCTATGGTGAGGTTTTCTGGAATGGAAAGAATTTTTCGGTTATTGATACCGGGGGTTTAAGTCAAAGCCCACTAACCGAAATTGAACACGGAATTTACGAACAGGTCCTGCTGGCAATACAAGAGGCTGATTATGTAATTTTTCTGGTTGACGGACGGGCCGGAATTCTTCCAGAGGATTATGAGATAGCTTCCCTGTTAAGAAAAAAACAAAAAGAGACACTTCTTGTGGTTAACAAAATTGATGATTACACGAAACAGAAAAAAGACCTCTGGGAATTTTACAGCCTCGGCCTGGGGGAGCCTCAGCCTGTTTCGGCCGAACACGGACAGGGAACAGGAGATGTCCTGGATTTGGTGGTGGAGAAACTCCCGGAAATTGAAATAGAGGAAGAGGATGAAACCCTGAAAATTGCAATTATTGGAAGGCCTAATGTGGGGAAATCATCTCTTGTAAATGCTATGCTGGGTGAAAAAAGGGTTCTGGTAACCTCAACTCCGGGAACAACCAGGGATGCAGTTGACAGTGTTTTTTCCTGGCAGGGTAATCAGTTTACCATAATTGACACTGCAGGGTTACGCCGAAAAGGAAAAGTAGAGAGGGGAGTAGAAAAATACAGTGTTCTCCGCTCCTACCAGGCTGTAGGTAGAGCTCATGTTGCAGTTGTAGTACTTGATGGGGCAACCGGACTGACAGAACAGGATAAAAAGGTTGTTAGTGTTGCCCTGGAGCAGGGCAAGGCAATTGTGCTTGCCTTGAATAAGTGGGACCTGGTAAAAGGGGATAAGGATAAAATTGGTAGGGAAATTTTGGAACAAATGCCCTTTATCTCTTATGTTCCCCTTGTTTATACATCTGCGGTAGAGGGAACGGGGCTTTCTTCGCTACTGGAAACGGTAATGGTGGTTGAAGAGGAGTGGAAGAAGAGAGTTAAAACAGGTGTTTTAAACGAAATTATTCAGGATGCAATTCAAATAGCTCCACCGCCCAGTAAAAAGGGAAGGGCTCCAAAAATTCTATTTGGAACCCAGGTTGCTGTTAGTCCCCCTACTTTTGTTCTGTTTGTTAATGATCCGAATCTTATCCACTTTTCTTATTTAAGGTACCTGGAAAATCAGTTCAGAGAAGCTTTTGGGTTTGCCGGAAGCCCAATCTGGATAAAATTAAGAAAGAGGGGTGAAGATAAGAAATGACCCATCTGGCCATACTTGGTGGGGGGAGCTGGGGAACAGCCCTGAGTATCCACCTGGCAAAAAAAGATTATAGAGTTAAGGTTTTTGAACCAGTTAAAATACAGGTAGAAGAGATTAATGAAAAAAGGACAAATTCCCGGTATCTTCCTGAAGTAAAAATTCCCGAAAATATAGAGGCCTCGACGGAAATCGGGGAGGTTCTGGATCAGGCCGAGAGCATTTTTCTTGTTGTCCCTTCCCATGTTGTTGGCGAAGTAATTCAGAAAGTAAAGGTTTTAATCAAACCCAACCAGTACCTTGTAAGCTGCAGTAAAGGGTTGGACGAGAAAAATTTAGAACGCCTCTCCCAGGTTATTCAAAAAAGTGTACCCCCTGCTAACAGGGCAAAGGTTGCAGTCCTATCAGGTCCCACTCATGCTGAAGAAGTAAGCAGGGGCCTTCCTTCTGCTGCTGTTGTGGCCAGTGAAGACCGGGAGACAGCCAGTTATTTTCAGAATACAATAATGGACAATCATTTTCGGATTTATTCCAGCCCGGATGTAATAGGAGTTGAACTCGGGGGAGCGGTAAAAAACATTATTGCAATTGCAGCAGGTGTCTGCGACGGAATGGGTTTCGGGGATAATACCAAAGCCGCCCTCATTACCCGGGGCCTAAGTGAAATCAGCCGATTGGGAAAAGCAGAAGGTGCCCAACCACAAACTTTTTCCGGACTGGCCGGACTGGGTGACCTTATTGTAACCTGTGCCAGCAGGCATTCGAGGAACTGGAAATTTGGTTTTCGGATCGGCCAGGGAAAATCTACCGAAGAAGCCTTAAAGGAAATCAACCAGACAGTAGAAGGTTTAAGAACCACTCAAACAGTTTACCAGCTTGCAAAAAGAACTGGAACTGAAATGCCGATTACCCAAAAGGTATATCAGGTACTTTTCCAGGGTCTCTCACCTCGGGAGGGAGTGTATGAGTTAATGGGCAGATTACCCAAGGTGGAAATGGAAGATCAGCCAGACGGGACAGAATACTGGTAAAACTTCCCAAAACCAGAAACACCCGTGCTTTTCCCGGGCATTTTCCAAAAATTTTTCCCAGTTTGGTAAATCAGTGAGATTTCAGAAAAAAAAAGATAGAAAAAAAACTCCATTTTTCCCCTTTCCGCAAAAAACCGCGCGAATAGAGGCTTTTTCCAGCCATAGAGCGGGGGAATTTAGAAGGAATGGGGGGTTGGGGTAGTCAATTCTTCCCGATTTGAAAGAAAAATTTTGACCCTGAATCCCCAAAATGTTGAATTCTGGGGAATTTTTCGCCTTTTCTTGCAGGAGTTTCTGCGAAGGTCACGAATTAATTTGTTGGAATGGAAATTTTAAGGAGGTGTAGCTGCTTGACTAAAACTGACTTAATCGAAAAGGTTGCTGAGAAAGCAGGAATGACCAAAAAAGACGCAGGAGAAGTAGTAAACATTGTATTCAATTCAATCACTGACTTTCTTGCCGGGGAAGCAAAGAAGGCCGAGAACAAGAGAAAGAAAGTTCAGATCATTGGCTTCGGTAGCTTTGATGTAAGGGACCGCAAGCCCAGAAAAGGCCTAAATCCTCGCACCAAGGCTGAAATCAGCATTCCAGCCAAGAAAGTACCTAATTTCAAGCCCGGCAAGGCCCTCAAAGAATCAGTCGATATCTAGACGTTCTACTTATTTGTACTTATTTTTTGTTTAATGGGGGGTATCCTCCAGGTAGGAAGGTTATTTAGGCTCAGGAGGCCTCTTTAAAAAGAGGCCTCTTTTGTTTGCCTGGAAGGAATTTAATTCAGGTTATGGAATAGCTATTGTAGATGTTATTTTGGAAAGGAGACTTACCATGTGCAGGAAAGTTGTATTGGTTTTGATGATTTTAAGCATTTTTCTTTTTATTCCGGCTCAGAATGCAGAAGCTTTTTCCTATTATAATACCCGGGCTTTTGCCCTTGGTGGAGCCTATACAGCAATTGTTGATGACTATTCTGCAATACTCTACAACCCTGCCGGACTTGCTCATACTGGCTGGATAGGGTTTGGCCTGGGCAGCTCAACAGGAGGAAAAACAGATAATGTAGTTGAAGTTATTTCCAGTGTCCAGAATATTCTTGCCGATCCCACAAACCTTCTGGAAATTGAAATTGAGCCTGCTTCCATTGAATATGGCCATTTTACCGGCCTGCGATTTGGAACCCTCGGAGCGGGGATTTCCTTTAAAGGAAAAGGATCCCTGGAAGAAAAAGAGTTTAATCTCACCAATTACAACTCCTTTAATATTGCCTATGCTTACCGGGTTTTAGAACCCTTTGGAAATGTAGGGGCCCTGTCCCTGGGCTTTAATGCCAAATATATAGAAGGGACTCACTACCAATATTATATTGAAGACAGCAACAATGGACCGGAGGTTATTGGTGAAAGTACGGTTCTGGGAAATGGATTTGGTCTTGATTTTGGAGCTATGGTTAAATTGACTGATATTATTAATTTAGGGGCCCGAATTGAAAATTTAATCAAACCCTTTTCTCTCGATGGTGAGGCTGATTTCATTAAAAGAGCAGAAAGGGTTTATACAGTTGGTGCGGGGGTGAAACTTCCTATTGTGGGCCTAACTGCTTCCACTGATCTGAGTTCGTTACCTCAGGGCGGAATTGCTTTAAGGGCAGGAGTGGAAAAAAGATTTCTTGCCGGGCTTTTTGCACTTCGGGCTGGTTTTGCTCGGGAAGGTGCTGATGCCCGTTATTATACAGGGGGCCTGGGCTTAAATGTTGGGCCGATCCGGGCGGACCTGGGTATTGGTTTTGAAGATGGAAACTGGGATGAGCCCAGTGCTGCCTTTGGACTTAGAGCCAACTTTTAAAAAATAAAAAACCATTAACAAGGAGGAACCACAATGAAAGCAAACCTGGAATTATTGAAAAAAATTACCTCGGTTCCGGGGGTTCCCGGACACGAAGATCCCGTCCGGGACCTAATAAAAGAAATGATGGAGGGCAAAGCGGAAATTTCTACTGACAAACTGGGAAGCGTGATTTGCAAAAAAGAAGGAGACCCATCCGGGCCAAAGATAATGATCAGTGGTCATATGGATGAAATAGGTTTTATGGTAAAAACAATCAACGAAAAGGGTTTTTTAACCTTTTCTCCACTGGGAGGATGGTGGAATCAGGTTATGCTTGCCCAGCGGGTTCAAGTCCTCACCAAAAATGGCCCTGTTGAAGGGATCATTGGATCCAAGCCTCCCCACGTTCTTGATCCAGAGGAAAAAAAGAAACCCGTGGAGATTAAGAATATGTTTATAGATGTTGGCACCACGAGCAAAGAAGAAACAGAAAAACTGGGCGTAAAACCCGGGGACCCTGTAGTCCCCAGCAGTGACTTTGTTGAAATGGGCAATGAGGATTCCCTTATGGCCAAGGCCTGGGATGATCGGGTTGGGTGTGCTCTTTTTATACAGTTAATCGAAGAACTAAACAGAAAAAAACACCCCAATACAGTTTATGGAGTAGGATCCGTCCAGGAAGAAGTTGGCCTGCGAGGAGCTCAGACCAGTTCCCAGACAATTGAACCCGATGTTGGGTTTGCCCTTGAAGTTGGGATTGCAGGTGATATGCCGGGTATGACCGAGCACCAGGCCCAGGAAAAATTGGGTGAGGGACCTGTGATTTTCATGCTGGATAGGTCAATGATACCCAATACCCGCCTGCGGGATTTTGTAATTGATACCGCTCGAGAGAAGGAAATTCCCTACCAGGTTGACTTTATGGAAGGTGGAGGAACCGATGCTGGCAAAATACACCTTATTGGAAGCGGTGTCCCCTCACTGGTCCTTGCAGTTCCGGCGCGTTATATTCACAGCCATTACAGTATAATCAGTAAAAGGGATTATGAAAATACTCTGAAACTGCTCCTGGAAGTTATTACCAGGCTGGATAAAAAAACTGTTAACAAATTTACTTCCTATTGACATTTTGCTGGGATTTAAGGAGGAGATGTGGGGATGAATCTTGCTAACCTGCTTACGAGTTTTCGGCTATTATTAATACCCGTGATAGTTTATGTCCTGGTTTCTGAAGTGGGAAATTACAAGTTGATTGCAGGTATTTTATTTGTAATCTCAGCTCTGACTGACCTTTTCGACGGTATTATTGCCAGGAAATTTAATATTGAAACCGATCTGGGCCGAATTCTCGACCCCGTTGCTGACAAGTTAACCCTTATTGCCATTTTCATTACTCTTTTATTTAAAGGGGTTATTCCCCTTGCAGCGGGAATAATAATAATAGCAAGGGATGCTGTTTTGTTCATTGCTTCTGCGGTGCTTTTTCTTTCAGGGAAGGACATGATTCACCCTACAAACTTCGGCAAATCCACTGCGTTTTTTCTCTATTCCGTTGCGATTATTAATATTTTTGATGTTCCCACCCTGGGTAGACCCCTGATCTGGATAGGAGCTGTCCTCGCTATTTTATCAGCTCTCGATTATTTCCGGATAACCCTGAAAAAGCTTCGCCAGCCTTCTTAAGGCTGGGAGGCTTTTTTTTTATTTTTTGCAGGAAAAATTTGGAAAAAATAGAATATATTAATAAAGCTTGTTTTTTCAGTTTGGAACCTCCAGGTTTTTTGGAAAGGGATTAGGAGGGGATCCTTTTTCGAACCGGGGAGGTTCCTTTCTTGCTGGAAAGAGCCGAAAAAAAAGAACCCCTTTTGCAAGGGGTTTAGAAAGGAGGATTGATAAGGAGGAATTAAAAATAACAAAACAAAAAGCCAATTTCTCAGCCGCGAGAAAAAGGCCAAATCCTGATTCTCCGGCAGCCCGACCATCTTAGCTTTAGCCTTAGATTCGTGGCTTTGCGTCCCCGCCTTTCGACGAGTTTGCCATTTTCAGAGTGTAATTCCTAAATAAAATTATAACATAAAATTGGGGAGGGGGTCAACGGAAAAAGGATATTTTCTGGAAAATTGGGCAAAACAAAAACCTGGAAAGGATTAACCCCCGGGAAGTAGAAATTAAATAAAAAGAAATGTCTGGGGGGAAAAGATTATGCGTTTAAAAATCAAGAATGTGGATTTTCTCCATGGAGAAAAAGGAATTAAAAAAGGGGATATCTGTATTGAAAATGGCCGGATTAGTGCCTGTGGAAATAATAATGAAACCCAATCTTTTTCCGCGGAAAAAGAAATAGACGGAGTTAACTGTCTTGCCCTCCCGGGACTTATCAATTGCCATACCCATGCAGGCATGGTATACACCCGGGGTTTTGCAGATGACAAGCCTTTAATGACCTGGCTTGAAGATTATATCTGGCCATTGGAAGGCAGATTAAACTCTGAAGACATTTACTGGGGAACGCTCCTGGCTATTTCTGAAATGCTGGCCTCGGGAACCACTACCTTTACCGACATGTATTTTGCCATGGACAGAGCAGGCAAAGCTGTGGAAGAATCCGGGATCAGGGCAGTTTTAACCTGGGGCTTAATTGGCTTGCAACCAGGAGCAGAAGCTCAGCTAAAAAAGACCGTGGATTTTGCCCGGAACTGGCAAGGACAGGCAGATGGACGAATTAAAACCATGCTGGCCCCCCACGCACCCTATACATGTCCACCTTCCTTTATGAAAAAGATTCTTGAACAGGCTGAAAAGAACGATCTGCCCATTCATATCCATCTTGCGGAAACCAGGGATGAAATAGATCAACTGGCAAGAGAATTTGAAAAATCTCCGATTAAATGGGCTCTTGATCTTGGGGTTTTCGAGCATAAAACTCTGGCGGCTCATTGTGTTCACCTTAATGATGAAGACCTTGACATTTTAAAGGAGAAAGACGTTGGGGTTGCCTACAATCCCCAGAGCAACATGAAACTGGCCAGTGGTATAGCTCCCATTGCCCGGTTACTGGAAAAAGGGGTCAGGGTTGGTTTTGGGACAGATGGCCCTGGTAGCAATAATTCCCTGGATATGTTCACGGAAATGAAAGCAGGGGCTTTATTGCAGAAGGTTGCGAGCAAAAATTCCCAGAATCTCCCCGCAGGTATGGTTGTTAAAATGGGAACGGCTATGGGAGCTGATATTCTTGGCCTGGGATCAGAAATTGGGAGTTTGCAAAAAGGAAAAAAAGCTGATATAATTCTTCTCAACCTGGATAAGGTACATCTTACCCCGGTTTTTGATCCACTTGCCCACGTGGTTTATAGTTGTCGGGGAAATGACGTCCAGACTACAATTGTTGATGGGACAATTCTATATGACAAAGGGGAGTTTTACACTATCGATGTGGAAAAAGTTAAGTGGGAAGTCCGAAATCGCACTGCACGCCTTTCAGGATAGAAAAATAACAGTCCCTGGTAAAAGGGTTTGGGGTTTTTTTAGCGAAGTTTACAAGTATAAAAACTTAGAGAGGGGGGGAAGACTTCAATGAAAATATTCTGTTCGCAATGTGGAGCTGAAGTTAAGGAAAAAGATATCCTCGGCGTTGGTACCTTTGATCAAAATATAGGGAAATATGCCGGAACCACCTTTGTTACCTTTGAATGTTCGGCCTGCCACCGCAAGGAATACCAGCTTTTGAGTCAAAACCCTTTCCAGAAAAACCAACCCTCTGAAATGTCTGAGCATCCGGAGTTGACCCCCGAAGAGATCATGTTATCCCAAATGCAGTCCAATTTTGAGGCCGATGATTTAATTGATTTTCACTGCAGGTTGGAAGAGATTTCAACTGTTAAAGAGTTTTTGACTGTATGCTCAATTCAGCGCAAGACTTTAGTTGAGGACCAGGGGCAGATGATTAAACAGCCCGAAGATGTTTACAACCTGTTTAGGAAATACAATGATCCTGAAAAAAAGAGACTTATGATTTTCCTTGTAGACGAGGAAAACCGTCTTCTGACCTGGGAAACAATCGGCGAGGGAACCCGACAGCAAATGTCTTTTGACCCCCAGATAATTTTCCGATTGCCCATCTTATTCAAGGGGGAAACTTCGGTTATCCTGGCCCAAAACATCAATTCCATACAAAACCACCCCAGCAAAAAAGATGTTTTGCGGACCAAAAGGCTGGTAAAGGCCGGGGAGATTCTCGGGATTGAGATTCTGGATCACGTGGTTATTCATAAAAAGGGGTTTTTTAGCTTTGATGAACTAAATCTACTATAAAGGCCCTAGGGCCTTTTTTTATGCTTGAACTTTTAGGAGTGGAGGGAATAAAATGGCCAAGAAATTAAAACTGAGGTGGATTATTCTGGGGTTGCTGGTTTTACTGTTTTTGTTTTCCAGCATTATTGTCAATTTTTATGTTGATATCCTCTGGTTTCAGGAAGTTGGCTACCTGAATACCTTTTTTAAGATGCTTGGGACAAACTGGGGGTTAAGGGGAGTTCAAATTGTAATTTTCTTCCTCTTTTTCCTGGTTAATTTTATGGTTTTGAAAAAAGTAATATTCCAGCGTTTTCTTCAACAGACCTCTTCCAATATTATTAATATTGGGGGACAGGAAACCGACCTATCGTTTTTGGAAAACCTCCCTGGCAGGAGAGCCAACCTGCTCTTGGGAGGTATTTCCCTGCTTCTTGCAGTTATATTTAGTGTTGCCAATCCCGAGGCATGGCGGCAATTTCTATTTTTCCTTAATGGAACGGATTTTGGTATGGTCGACCCTATTTTAGGCATGGATGTGGGCTTTTACGTTTTTGAATTACCATTTCTCCGGTTTGTTTTTGAATCCGGTTTAATATTACTTGTAGTCACGCTGGTTATTGCAGCCGCCGGCTATTTTCTCCTCACCCGGCCATCCCTTCGGTCTTATAAAATTCCCCCACTGGCTCAAAAACATTTAATGGTCCTGGCGGGCTTATTGATGTTCTGGAGGGCCTGGGGTTATCGCCTTGATATTTACCGACTTATGTTTTCCCGTGAAGGAGTTGTTTTCGGACCTGGTTATGTCGATGCCACTGTTCGAATTCCGGTATTTAATATTTTGAGCATAGCACTGGTAATTATTGGCCTTGTAACTATTTTTTCCATTTTCCTTCGCTCTAAAAAACCTGTTTTATACCTCATTGTTGGATGGCTTGTTGTGGCCTTTGCTTTGACTACCGTTTATCCCAATGTTATTCAGAGGTTCAGGGTTGAACCCAATGAATTTGCTCGTGAAGAACAATATATCGCCAATAATATAGAATTCACCAATTTTGGCTTTAACCTTCACCAGATAGAAGAAAGAGCTCATCCCTTTACTGGTGAACTGAACTGGGATATTATTGAAGAACATTCAGGTACAATTGAAAACCTCCGGATCTGGGACTGGCGTCCAATTTTGCAAACTTATCGCCAATTGGAGGAAAGACGCCCCTATTACGTTTTTAACAGGATTGATATTGATCGTTACGAAATTGACGGGGAGTTACGGCAAGTAATGCTTGCCCCGCGGGAATTGGACCAGAACCTCCTACCTGAAAGGGCCAAAACCTGGGTTAACCAGGCTCTCCGGTATACTCATGGCTTTGGAATGGCAATGAGCCCTGTAAATACTGCTACCCCGGAAGGCTTTCCCGACCTTATTATGAGGGATATTCCACCGATTTATCCCGATGATATCCCCCTTGATAACCCCTCGATTTACTTTGGCGAAATGGAAAATGATTTCGTGGTTGCTAAAAATGCCAGCCAGGAATTTCACTTTCCCAGCGGCGATGAAAATATCTATTATGATTATTCAGGCGATGGGGGGATCCCTATCCAGAACACCCTGCGGCGACTTCTTTTTGCTCTGCGTTTCAACAGTTTCCAGATTCTCCTTGCAGGAGATATTAACCCAGAAAGCCGGCTTATGTTTGATCGTTCCATTCACGAAAGAATCAGAAAGATCGCACCATTTCTGGCCTATGATGCAGATCCCTATACGGTAATTCATAATGGGAGAATTGTCTGGATTCAGGACGCCTATACTGTAACTGACCTTTTCCCCTACTCAGAGGTTTCCCGGGAGGGAATTAACTATATTCGAAACTCTGTCAAAATTGTTATTGATGCCTACCATGGAAGCGTGGATTTCTACGTTGTTGACGAGGAAGACCCCATAATCCAGACCTATCAGAAGATTTTCCCCGATATGTTTAAATCCATTGAAGATTTCCCCGAAGGACTGGAAAAACACTTCCGCTATCCGGAGGATATTTTTTCCATTCAAAGCAGAATGCTGACCACATATCACATGCGCGACCCCCGCGTATTTTATAATCGCGAGGATCAATGGGAACTTCCCCAGGAAAGGTACGGAGGATCAACGATTAATATGACACCTTACTACACTCTGATGGAATTGCCGGGAGAGGAGGAGCTCAATTTTATCCTGATGACTCCCTTTACGCCCATCGGGAGGAACAATATGGTGTCCTGGCTTGCTGCCAAATGCGATCCCGAAAACTACGGAGAAATAATCCAGTACAATTTCCCCAAGGATCGACTGGTTTTTGGTCCCATGCAGATTGAAGCCCAGATTGACCAGAGTGACGAAATTTCCCGGTTAATTTCTCTCTGGGATCAGCACGGCTCCCGGGTTATTCGAGGCAACCTACTGGTTTTACCCATAGGAGATACTGTTCTCTATGTGGAACCTCTTTTCTTGCAGTCCGAACAGGCAGAAATTCCCCAGCTGCGCAGGATAATCATGGCAACAGGAGAAAGAGTTGTTATGGAACCAAATATTGAAATGGCCCTGGAAGCTCTATTGGGAGAAAAGATTCCCGAAGAGTTAGAAGGGCTGATTGATGAAGATATCCTGCCTGAGGAAGAACTTCTTCTGGAAGAAGAGGAAGAATTGATTCTGGAGGAGGAACTCCCTCTGGAAGAGGAAATCCCTTCGGAGGAGGAACCACCTGTATTTCCTGTAACTGAAAATGGTGACCTGAACGACCTGATAAGCAGAGCCCAACAGGCCTATGACCGGGCCCAGGAAGCTCTGAAAGAAGGAGACTGGGCAACCTATGGTTCTCAGCAGGAAATCCTCAGAGAAATCCTTGAGGAAATGGCTATACTAATAGAGGAGGAAGGTTTGGATGAGCAGTTTTAATTTTTCCCGCCATTTCCTTCCTGAAAAGGGGATATGGCTTTTTCACCAGGAAACCAAAAAATTTAAAACCAACTCCTTAAAATGCATTCTACCTCTTCCTCTGGACAGAGAAAAGGCTTCAGCCAATGCCCTTCTTCCCTTTGTCCTTTACCGGGGTTCTGCTGACTTTCCTGAGAGTATCGACCTGATAAGGCGGCTGGAGGAATTATTTGGGACGGACCTGTCTGTTGACGTCCGGAAAAAGGGGGAGTGGCAGTTAATTGATTTCTCTCTGGAGACAGTAAACAGCGATTTTCTTCCCGAAACCCGGGATATTTTTCCCGATGTTCTAGAAATTTTGAGCGGTGTTCAATTTAAGCCTCTCCTGGAAAATGGAGGTTTTCGGAAAAGTTATGTCGAGGGAGAAAAACGGACCCTGGAAGAAGAAATTATTAATCTGAAAAACAATAAAATGGAATATGCCCTGGAAAGGTGTTTTCAGGAAATGTGCCAGGGGGAGCCATTTTCTGTTTTCCGTTATGGAGACCCTGAACAGATCAGGAAGATAACGCCAGAAGAGCTTTTTGAACACCACCGGAAAATCAGCTCCCAAACTCCCATTTTTATCTTTTTTGTGGGGAACATTCCCCTTAAACAGGTTAAGGAATGGGTAAATAACTCCTTTCCTTCCCGCGAGGGGGTTTTCGAGGTCAGGACCAACGGGGTAATAATCCCCTCCAGACCGGAAAAAGTTGTCGTGGAAAAAGATACTATTTCCCAGGGCAAGCTTAATATTGGTTATCGAACTGGAATTAACCGTCGAGACCTTGATTTTCCTTCACTCCTTGTGGCCAACGGTCTCCTTGGTTCTTTCCCTCACTCAAGGTTATTTAGGACAATAAGGGAAGAACACGGGCTTGCCTATTATATTTTTTCCCGACTGGAATCGACCAAGGGTTTGCTAACTGTTTCCGCGGGAATTGATGCAGAAAAGTTTGAGGAAACAATTGATATTATTGAAAAAGAGTGGCAAAAAATTGTCAGGAACGAGGTTAATGAACAGGAAATTAACTTTACCCAAAAGGCTCTATGCAGTCAGCTAAAGATAAGTGAGGATAATCCATTTCAGTTGATGGGTATAGAAATCGTTAATGCAATTAATTCCTTCGGTCAATCTCGCCGGGAGCTAATGGAAAAAATAAATCAGGTTAGTTCCGAAGATGTTGCAAGGGTTTTAGGCAGAATCAAAAGAGACACAATTTATTTCCTCAAACCTGAAGAGGAGGGGAACTAAATGGCCGGCCTGAAAGAAACTCTGCTTAAGGAAACTCCTGAAATTAAAACATTCAATTCGGGTTTAACTGCTGCGTTGTGGGATATTCCCGGCTATCAGAAAAAATATGCACTCCTGGGATCCCCCCTTGGGTCTATTCACACCGGTGTGGAAATTGGGGGAAGTGAATACAGCATTCCTGAGGGAACTGCCCATTTTCTTGAGCACAAGCTTTTTGCAGATAAAGAAGGTGGAAATGTTTTTGATTATTTTGCTTCCCTGGGTGCTTCCTGCAATGCCTATACCGGATTTGTAGGGACCAGCTACCTTTTTTCAACCACAGAAAACTTTTCCTCGTGCCTGGAACTGTTGCTCGATTTTGTTCAGAATCTGTACCTGAGTCCAGAATCAATTCAGAAAGAAAAGAAGGTAATCCTGCAAGAGATTTCCATGTACAAAGATCATCCAGGCTGGAGAGTTTTTCATAATTTGCTCCAGAACCTTTATTTCCAGCACCCTATTCGTAATGATATTGCCGGAACCCCTCAGAGTGTGGAAAAAATAGATGCAGAAATTTTGAATTTCTGCCACCAGACTTTTTATCACCCTGAGAGCCTTCTTTTAGCAGTTATAGGTGATTTCCAGGAAGAAAGAATAACCCAGGTTATTGAAGAAAACCAGGCAGGCAAAAAGTTTTCCAGGCCCCCAAGGTTCAGGTTTACCGGGTTAGAAGAGCCTCGAGGAATAAAGAAAAAAGAAACCAGGGAAAAATTCAGTATCGGACAGCCCATTTTACAGATGGGTTTTAAAATTAATGACCAACCAGAGCAGGGGATTAAACTACTGGAAAGAGACCTGGCCTTTGCCCTTTTATCAGATATTCTTTTTGGAACAGGGTCCCCCGCTTTTTATGACCTTTACGACGAAGGACTGATTGATGATGGTTTTTCCGCCGGTTTTTCCGGCGAGGAGAGCTTCGGACATTTTGTCCTGGGGGGAGGAACAAACCATCCCGAAAAACTCGTGGAAAGGGTCAGAGAAATAATTAAACAGGCAAAAAATGATGGTATCCAGCCCCAGGACCTGGAAAGGGCCAAAAAAAAGATCTGGGGTGGATTTGTGGCCGGTTTGAATTCTCTGGAGGTTCTTGCCGGGCAGTTCGTAAAAGATTATCGGCGGGGCCTGGAACTGGTCGACCACTTTTCTGCACTGGAAAGGGTCAACTTTTCCCAGTTGGAAAGTTTGCTGCAGGAACAGCTTGATTTTAGTAACCTTAGTCTTTCCATTGTGGAGCCCAAACAATGGAAGTAATTTCTTTTGAGGAAACCAGAAATCTAGTTAACCCGGTTTTTATTGACCTGCGGACCCCGGGAGAATTTTCGGGGGGAGGGATCCCCGGTGCAATTAACATTCCCCTCTTTTCTGATGAAGAAAGGGGACGGCTGGGATGGGAATACAAAAACCTTTCTCCTGCCCGGGCCAGGGAAACAGGTCTCCGAATGGTCGCCCCCAAACTCCCGGAAATAATAGAGAAAATCAACCTGGTGGGGAAAAATCAACCGGTCGTGCTATACTGCTGGCGAGGAGGGTTGCGAAGCCAGGCCATCCAGCAGGTGAGTGAGTTGCTCAATATAGAAACCTATAGGCTTAAGGGTGGTTACCGGGAATTTCGAAGATTTGTTCTTGACTTTTTGGAAAATTACGAGCTTTCTTCACCACTGGTAACCCTACACGGAATGACCGGGGCAGGAAAAACACTGATTTTAAAAAACCTTGCTGATAAAAAGCTACCGGTTCTTGACCTGGAAAAAATGGCCGGGCACCGTGGTTCTGTTTTCGGGCATCTGGGGATTAAAAACAAGGTAGGACAGAAAATATTTGATGGGTTGCTCTGGAAAGAACTGGATCAACTGGGGGACTTTCCTTTCCTGGTTATTGAAGGCGAATCCAAGCGCCTCGGTAATGTTTACCTTCCCGACTTTCTGCTGGGGAAAAACAGAGAGGAGGGAGTAAATATATTAATTGATACTCCCCTGGAAAAAAGGGCCCGGTACATCAGGGAAGAATATTCTTCTGGCCTCAAAGAAAAGGAATTGTGGGTTCAGGCGCGAAAATGTTTACAGAATATTGAAAAAAGGGTAAAGGAAAAAGCCGGGAAAAAGGTCTTTTTAAGGTTAGAGAAAGCCCTGGCTGAAAAAGATATTTACACATTTATTTTGGTTCTTTTGCGGGATTATTATGATCCCCTTTACTCCGGGTATTTGAGAAAATTTCCCCGCTTTGATCTGGAAATATCCGGAGAGGATTTAGAATTTGCTTCGGAAGAAGTTAATCGGTTCTTGAAAAACAGGTTTTTAGTTTGAAAGGAGGATTATCCCATGGCCAAAAAGGTTAAATATTCAGATTTGGATAGCAAATTTGACAGGGTGTTAGCATCCTTCAGTTCAACCCGGGAAATAACACCCCTCCAGGAAATAATCGGGCAGAGCAGGGCAGTAAAAGCTGTTGAATTCGGGCTTTCTGTAAAAAAGCAAGGCTACAATGTATTTGTGGCCGGTCCGCCGGGAACGGGAAAAATAACCTACATAAGGAACTATACCGACAGGAAGGCAAAAAAAGAAGAAAGACCTGATGACTGGATATATGTCCACAACTTTCAGGCTTCCGACCAGCCTACGGCAATCAACCTGGCTGCAGGTGAAGGGAGAAACTTCTGCAAAAAAATGGACCAGTTAATTGAAGAAGTCCAGGCAGAAATAAAAAAGACTTTTGAAGGTGAGGATTATGAGCGTCAGCGAAGTGAACTATTAAAAAAATATAAGGATAAACAACAGGAAGTAATGAGCGACCTGGACCAGTCTGCCCGGGAAAAAGGTTTTATAATCCAGAGAAAAAGCACGGGAATTTTTACCATCCCTGAAAAGGATGGCCAGCCCATGAAGCAGGAGGATTTTGACAGCCTGAGCAAGGAAGAAAGGGACAGATTGTCCCAGATTTCCCAGGAAGTACAGCAGGAGGTTGCCGATGCCATGCGGCAGGTTCGGCAGATTGACAGGGAAGCCAAGAAAGCAATGGAAGACCTGGACAAAAATATTGCCCGGATGGCAGTTGATGATCCTATCAATGAATTGAAAGAAGAATACCCCCAGTATGACAAGGTTATCCAGTACCTCAAAGAAGTCCGGGAGGATATTATTGAAAACATCAACGAGTTCAAGGAAACTGAGGAAGAAGAGCCCCAGATCCCCTTTTTAACCAGGCGGCAGGAGGATCCCCGCCGGAAATACAGGGTAAACCTTTTTATCGATAATCACGATACTGAAGGGGCTCCGGTTATTCAGGAAAGCAATCCCACCTATACCAACCTGACCGGTAAAACTGAATACCGCAACAGGATGGGAGCAATGGAAACTGAATTTACCCTGTTAAAACCTGGGAGTCTCCACCAGGCCAACGGGGGATATTTAATAATTCAGGCCAGGGATATTTTAAGCCATTACCAGGCCTGGGATGCTTTAAAAAGATCCTTGAAAAATGAAAAAGTTATTATTGAAAATATAGGAGAACACCTGGGTTTTATGACAGTTGCTGCCCTCAAACCCGAACCCATTCCTCTCAATGTCAAGGTTATCCTGATAGGAAGCCCCCTTTATTACAATATTCTCTATCATTACGATGAAGACTTTGCCAAACTTTTTAAAATTAAGGCCGACTTTGATATTGAAATGGATGCCGATCAGGAAAATGTAAACAAACTTGCTTCATTTATTGCTACCCATTGCCACCAGGAAGATTTACTCCACTTTGATCGGGAGGGAGTTATTTCCATCGCTGAATATAGTTCCCGAATTGCAAGCCATTATGCGAGGCTGTCAACTCGCTTCAATGAACTGGTTGAAATAATTTATGAAGCAGAAGCCTATGCCAAGCAGGCAGGCAAAGAACTTGTGGGGAGCGAAGATGTCCAGAAAGCAATTCAGGAGAGGACCTACCGTTTTAACAGGGTGGAATCCAAGTTGCATACAATGATAGAAGAGGGGACCCTGCTTTTTGATTTTGCAGAGGAAAAGGTTGGACAGATCAACGGGCTTTCGGTCAGCAATATGGGTGATTACCAGTTTGGCCACCCGGTTAAGATTACCGCCAATACTTTCCTCGGAAAGTCTGGAATTGTAAATATTGAGCGGGAAGTTAAGATGAGCGGGCGCATCCACAGCAAGGGAGTTTTGATCCTCAGCGGTTTCCTGGGTTACAAATACGCCCAGAAGAATCCTCTCTCCCTTTCTGCAAGCCTTACATTTGAACAGATGTATTCGGGAATTGAAGGAGATAGTGCTTCCGCAGCCGAATTATTTGCCCTTCTTTCCAGTCTCTCCCGAATTCCCATAAAACAAAATTTTGCCGTAACCGGTTCAGTAAACCAGAAGGGTGAAATTCAGCCGGTAGGTGGAATTACTGAAAAGGTAGAAGGTTTTTTCAAGGCCACCAAGGTCAGGGGAATAAAAGAAGGAGCTGCTGTTGTTATTCCCGAATCCAATCTGAACAACCTCCTTCTTTCCGAAGAAGTAAAGACTGCTCTACAGGAAGACAGGTTCAAGATATATGCAATTAAAACTGTTGACGAGGGCATTGAACTTTTGACCGGGGAAAAAGCCGGAGAAGTAACCAAAGAGGGAACTTATCCTCAGGGCAGTATAAATCAACTCGTGGAACAACGCCTTGCAGAAATGGCCCGCTATCATGAAAAAGAAGGAGAAAAAGGAAGTAAAGAAGAAGATGAAAATGATGATTAAAGTTACTGCGGGGGATATTTTCCCCCCGCAGCCTTTAAATCTGGATTAAAACTATTACCCGCTGACTGTTCAAAAGAGAGGAGGAAAACTTTTTGGAAGAACTTATTTTTATTGTGGTAATTTTGCTCCTTGTCTTTGGGTTTGGGACGGTCCAGTTTACGCCTTCTTTTGATGTTCCAGGGGAAGCGGAACAAATAGGAAATATTGGTGGCAATGAAACCTTTAATTTTGTAGAAGAAGGAGATATAAACCTCGATTTCCAGGGACATATTACCGGTAACTCCAGGGTCAATATCCAATCTGAGCGGGGTGATATTTATCTCCGTTTTAGAGAACAAATTACCGGAAATTCAAGGGTCGAGATAAAGGCCCGACGTGGCGATGTTTTTATCGGGTTTGATCGATTCATTGAAGGAAACCCCACGGTAAAAATTGAAAGTCGCGGGAATGTTGTTTTTGCCAATGATCGCTCCACAATAAAGGAATACATGGGAAAAAACCTCCTTGAAATAAATGCCGACGGCAGGATTTATTACGGCAATGATTCCTTTTTCCGGAGGTTTCGTTCAGTATTTTAATTAAAACGAACTCAGAAAAAATCGCAAGCTAAATAAAATAAGAGGTGGAAAAATGGGCAGGGAAAAAGCAGAATTTTTCTATCAGGAACTAAAAAAATTTTATGGTGAACCAGGAACAGCACTGGATTATTCCAGCCCTTTTCAGCTTTTGCTGGCCGTTATTTTATCTGCTCAAACTACTGATAAACAGGTAAATAAAATAACTCCCCGTCTTTATTCCCGATATCCCACTCCAGAAAAACTGGCCTCTGCAAACCAGAGGGAACTGGAAGAAATGATTAAGGGGATTGGTCTTTATCGCAATAAGACCAAAGCTTTAATTAACTGTGCAAAAAAACTTTTAAGAGATTTTGATGGCAAAGTCCCGGTAACAAGAGAAGAATTAATGTCCCTGCCAGGAGTGGGCAGAAAAAGTGCCAACGTGGTTCTGGCTGTAGCTTTTGAGAAGGCCAGCTTTCCTGTTGACACCCATGTTTTTCGCGTTTCCCGCCGGCTGGGCCTGACCAATGGAAAAACCCCCGACCAGGTTGAAGAAGAGGTAACTTCTATCTACCCCGAAAAAGATTGGATTGTTTTTCACCATCTATTGATTTCTCATGGGAGGACAATTTGCAAAGCGCGGAAGCCTCTCTGTCCCGAGTGCCCTATCGGTGAAGAATGCCCCAGTTACAAGGTTTTTTAAGTTGCCAGACCAACCATTTTATGGTATACTTTTTTCGGAAAGATCTATAAAGTTGGATGAAGGGAACGGGAGAGCTCCTAAAAGGACACCGAAGGCGTAATCCGAAGTTGGGCCAATTTTGGAGAAACGCTCAGGTATACGGACCGTTTCTGGACAGGACTCTGGAGAGACCAGCGATACTGGTCACCGAAGGGGTAATAATAATCTCTCAGGTTAAAGGGACAGAGTAGTCGGCCAGGTTGACTGCTATGTCCAATTTTATTTTATGGAGGTGTTTTTATTGACCAGGAAAACCCCTCTTTACGAGCGTCATGTGGAGCTGGGAGGGAAAGTAGTTGATTTTGCGGGTTATAAGCTTCCTGTTCAGTACGCCGGAATTATTGAAGAGCATAGGGCTGTAAGGAATGAAGTGGGAATATTCGATGTTTCCCATATGGGCGAATTTGAATTCCGGGGTCCCCAGGCCCTGGAAGCTGTCCAAAAACTTATTGCTAACAACGCAGCCAAACTAAAGATTAACCAGGTCCTGTACACTCCCATGTGTTACCCCGACGGGGGAGTGGTTGATGATCTCCTCGTTTACAGGCTTGATGAGGATCGGTTTCTCTTCGTGGTAAATGCAGCCAACCTGGAAAAAGACTGGGAGTGGGTCCAGGAAAACACCAAAGAATTTGATGCAGAAATAGAGAACCAATCCCCCCAAACCGGACAGATTGCCCTACAGGGCCCGAAAGCCCAGGAACTTTTACAAAAGGTTTATGACCTGGATCTCAGCCAGATCAAGTTTTTCTGGCTGGAAAAGGAAGGGAAAATTGCGGGTCATAAATGCATTGTTTCCCGGACGGGTTATACTGGAGAAGATGGATTCGAAATCTATGCCCCCAACGATGCTATCCTTGATATTTTCGATGCTATCTGGGTAGCAGGGAAGGATAGTAATCTCCAGCCCTGTGGGCTTGGGGCCAGAGATACCCTGCGTTTTGAAGCGGGCTTGCCCCTGTACGGCCATGAACTGAGCCCTGAGATTAACCCTCTGGAAGCAAGAATGAGTTTTTTTGTTGACCTGGAAAAAGATGATTTTATTGGCCGGGAAGCTCTGCTTGAGGTCAAAGAAAAAGGGTTAGATAGGCGTATCGCCGGGATTGAGATGAAGGATAAAGGCATACCCCGCCAGGGCTATCCCGTAGAGGTTGAAGGGAAAGAAGTTGGTTTTGTTACCAGCGGAACCTATTCTCCAACCCTGGAAAAAAATCTTGGAATAATAATGGTGAAAAAGGAATTTTCCCAAGCAGGTAGTAATTTAGATATTAGAATCAGAAAAAGGCTTCTCCAAGCCGAGGTTGTTAAATTACCATTTTATAAAAGGAGGTAGTTGATTAATGTATCCGGAGGAATTAAAGTACACAGATGATCATGAGTGGGTTCGTGTTGAAAATGGAAAGGCCTATGTGGGTGTTACCCACTATGCTCAGGAACAGCTTGGTGATGTTGTTTTTGTAGAGCTTCCTGACATCGGGGAAGAATTTGAAATGGGAGATTCTTTTGGAGTGGTTGAATCTGTTAAAACTGTTTCTGACCTCTTTATGCCTCTCAGCGGAAAAGTTGTTGAAATTAATGAGGACCTCGAGGATTCACCCGAAGCAGTCAACGAAGATCCTTATGGAGAAGGTTGGATTATTGCCATTGAACTTTCCGACGAAAGCCAGCTTGACCAGTTAATGGACAGTGAAGCCTATCAAAAAACTTTAGAGTAGGTGGTAAAATGAATCATCAATTCTTGCCCAATAATGAAGAATCGCGGCAGGAGATGCTGAAATCTCTTGGCCTGAATTCCATTGAAGAACTTTTCGGCTGTTGCATTCCGGAAAATGTTCGTTTCAAGGGAAAACTCAACCTCCCCAAACCCCTCTCAGAACTGGAAGCCAGGAGGCTTTTAACCCAGATTGCCAATGTTAACCAGCCTGCTTCTGAACTCGTTTCCTTTTTGGGAGGAGGAGTTGCCGACCATTACATTCCCGCGTCAGTTAATCATATTATTTCCCGCAGCGAATTTTACACAGCCTATACTCCTTACCAGGCAGAGGTCAGCCAGGGAACCCTGCAGAACATTTTTGAATTTCAGACACTGATCTGCATGCTTACCGGAATGGATGTAGCCAATGCTTCCATGTATGACGGCGCATCTGCCCTGGCCGAAGCCGTGCTTATGGCTTCTTCAGTGTCCCGGCAGAATAAGATTGTAATCAGCCAGACGGTAAACCCGCAGTACCGGGAAACAGTACAGACCTATGCCAGGGCAACCGGACTGGAAATTGTGGAAATTCCACATAAGGATGGCCAGACTGACCTGGAGGCCATGGAAGAAGCCATTGATGACAAAACGGCTGCCATCGCTTTCCAGAGTCCAAACTTTTTCGGAATTATCGAAGATCCTTTCCCCATCAGCAAATTAAAAGAAAAAGGGAAAAAGACCCTTTTAATCAGTGTCGTTGATCCCCTTTCCCTGGGTGTGATTGTTCCCCCGGGTGATTACGATGCTGATATTGTTCTTGGGGAAGGGCAGCCCATGGGTAACCCTGTTTCCTTCGGAGGTCCCCATTTAGGGTTTTTCGCCGCCAGGGAAAAACTGATTCGTAAGATGCCGGGTCGTTTAATCGGGCAGACCGAGGATGTTGATGGAAAGAGGGGTTTTGTAATGACCCTGCAGACCCGGGAACAGCATATCAGAAGGCATCGAGCCACCTCCAATATTTGCACCAACCAGGCATTAAATGCTCTTGCAGCTGCGTCTTACCTGAACCTTATGGGCAAAAAAGGAATCCAGGAAGTTGCCCACCAGTGTTTGCAGAAAGCAAATTACCTAAAAGAAAAAATCGACGCCCTTCCGGGGTATTCGATACCATTTAACGGGCCGATTTTTAAAGAGTTTGCTGTTAAGGCCAATCGACCTTTCCAGGAAGTTCAGAAAGTACTGGTTGATAAAGGTTTCTTGCCCGGCATTCACCTTGAGCCCTACTATGAAGGCATGGATGATTGGTTTTTGGTTTGTGTAACCGAAAAAAGGACCCGGGAAGAAATGGACCGATTTGCGGCCGGATTGGAGGGAGTTTAAATGAAGGACAGGGATTTGATTTTTGAAAAAAGCCGCCCCGGGAAAAAAGGGTATTCTCTTCCCGAGCTGGATGTTCCCCAAAAACAAGACCTTTTACCTGAAAACCTGCAGCGCAAAAATCCCGCTCCACTGCCCGAAGTTGCCGAAGGAGAGGTTCTGCGGCATTATATTAACCTTTCCCAGTTAAACCACAGCGTGGATAACGGGTTTTATCCTCTGGGGTCCTGCACAATGAAATACAATCCCAAGATAAATGAGGACGTTTCCCGACTGCCCGGCTTTGCCGAGCTTCACCCCTACCAGTCAGAAGAAATGACCCAGGGGGCCCTAAAGCTCATGGCGGAACTGGAAAAGTACCTCTGTGAAATAGGAGGAATGGACCGGGTAACCCTTCAGCCTGCAGCAGGGGCCCACGGGGAACTTGCGGGTCTGATGTTGATCCGGGCTTACCATCGCC
Organism: Halobacteroidaceae bacterium; assembly: GCA_003551665.1. Classification (GTDB taxonomy): domain Bacteria; phylum Bacillota; class Halanaerobiia; order B1SED10-174; family B1SED10-174; genus T1SED10-26. The sequence goes on along the minus strand of PUNE01000013.1, from coordinate 85,113 downwards.
ACCGGGGACAGGATCACAGGAAGAAAATAATTATTCCTGATTCCGGCCACGGAACCAACCCCGCATCAGTTACAATGTGTGGTTATGAGACCGTTGAAATTCCTTCTGATGATAAGGGTTGTATTGACCTGGAAGCCTTAAAAGAAGTTCTGGATGATAAAGTGGCGGGGATCATGCTAACTAACCCCAACACCCTCGGATTTTACGAGGAAAATATTAGTGAGGTCTGTCGCCTGGTTCATGAAAGCGGAGGTCTGCTCTATTATGATGGGGCAAATGCCAATGCTATAATGGGCTATTCCCGGCCAGGAGACATGGGCTTTGATATCCTTCACTTTAACCTGCACAAAACTTTTGGCACTCCCCACGGGGGAGGAGGACCTGGTTCTGGACCGGTTGGAGTTAAGGATAAACTTGTTCCCTTCCTTCCCAATCCAATGATTGAAGAAGAGGACGGAAAGTATTTCCTGGACTATGATCGCCCTCAATCCATTGGCAGAGTCAGATCCTTCTTCGGGAACTTTGGCGTTCTGGTAAAAGCCTTTACCTACATCAGGATGCTCGGAGCAGAAGGGCTTAAACAGGTCAGTGAGGACGCCGTATTAAATGCCAATTACATCATGGAAAAACTGGCCAAGTCCTACCACCTTAAATATCACCGCAACTGTATGCACGAATTTGTCCTATCAGGCAAAAAGCAGAAGGATGAACACGGGGTTACCACAACGGATATTGTTAAAAATCTACTTGATCACGGTATCCATCCACCCACAGTATATTTCCCGCTTATCGTTGAAGAGGCAATGATGATAGAGCCAACAGAAACGGAAAGCAAAGAAACCCTGGATGAATTCGTTGCCGTCATGGAGAAGATTGCAAAAATGGCCGAAGAAGATCCCGAGAAACTTAAAGAAGCACCCTATACAACTCCGGTAAGGCGACTGGATGAAGCAGGCGCCGCCCGCAATCCCATTTTAAAATGGGAACCGAAAGGATGAATTTGAAAAGGGGACCGGCCGCAGCAAACGAACTGCGGCCGGCTTCTTTAATCACTGGACCCTGCCCTCCGGTCTTTTTTAACCCCTCTAAGACGGAGGCGGTTTCAGTGTCCGGTGACAGCTGTTCTCTTGACTGTGCCCACTGCCGGGGCCATTTTTTGAAAAACATGACCGACCTTGGAGAATTGCTGGCATCCGAAGCCAGTGATAAAAGAAGTTTTCTAATCAGCGGGGGTTGTGACAGAGAAGGGCGGGTTTTTTTGCCTTCCCAGGAAAAAATGTCACTCCTGGGAAAGCGGGGCCGGCTAAATTTTCACGTGACCCTGGTTGATGAGGAACAATTGAATAAAATAATTCCCTGGGCCCACACCATTTCCCAGGATTTGCATGGTGACGAACGAGTTATTCGAGAGGTACTGGGATTAAACAAATCTTTTTCTGATTACGCCGATAGTTACAGGAGGGTCTGGTCTCGGACCCGTGTTATCCCCCATATATTGGTTGGTCTGGGCGGAGAAAGTTTTGAGGGGGAAAAAAGGGTGGTTAAACTCCTGGAGAATTTTCCTCCCCCGGCGGTTATTTTTCTGGTTTACCTTCCCCTGATAAAGTCCGCCATCGTTCCCCAAAAACCTCCCCCGGTAGATAAAGTCATCCATTTTTTGAGCTGGGCCAAATCCAGGCTGGAGGGCATTCCCCTGGTAATGGGATGCATGCGCCCGGGAGGCAAATACCGGGCAGAACTGGATCGTGGGGTGTTAAACCTTGGATTTGCAGGTCTTGTTCAGCCGTCCTGCAGTGTTTCGGGTCCGATAATTAGCAAGGAGTGTTGTGCCCTATGGGACTGGTAGGTGTTTCCAGTGGAACCGCTGCTGCACTGGGTTTAAAAAAAACTAAAAATGATACCCTCCCTGAAACTGCCTACCTTCTTATTGGATCAGGATGCAGCAACAACTGCAGTTTCTGTCCCCAGGGAACCTTAGGAGAAAGCCAGAGGAATTTTCTCTCCCGAATTACCTGGCCTCGTTTTGAGTGGGAAGTGGTTTACCCTGAACTTATTCGGGCTGCCCGGGAGGGTATTATTAAAAAGGCCTGTTTTCAGGTTACAGATTCCCCGGGAAACCTTGAAGAATTAGTGGAATATGGAACTCCCCTGATAGAGGCAGGAGTTGCTGTAAATACCTCCTGTGTTTTTGAGGATGTGGATACGGCGAGAAGACTTTTTAAAATAGGCTTTGAGAGAATTTCCCTGGCCCTGGATTGTGCCAGCCCGGAACATTTTGAAAAAATTAAAGGAAGGGAATGGGACCGGACCTGGGATGATTTAGAAAAGTTGAATTCCACCTTTCCCGGAAGAGTTGCCACACATCTAATTGTCGGCTTGGGCGAAACCCAGGAAGAAATGCTGAATATTCTCCAGGACCTCCTTTGGAAAAAGATAACCGTGGGGCTATTTGCCTTCACGCCAATAAAGGGAACACCCCTGGCAAACCATTCACCTCCAGAAATTGACTATTATCGCAAGGTCCAGGCTGCTAGACACCTTTTTATGGAGGGGAAGTCAACCATAGAAAACCTTGTTTTTAGGGAAGGGGACCTGGTTGACTGGGGAGTTTCCCGGCAAACTCTGGTTGGATTTCTATCTCCCTGCTTTTATGAGACTGCGGGCTGTAACAACTGTAACCGGCCTTATTATAATGAAAGACCTGGCGGTGAAATATATAACTATCCAAGACAACTGTCCCTTGAAGAGTATAGAAAGGCCATTGAAAAAACCCTGATCAATACCAAACAGGAGGGAACCCCGGATGAAGAAAAAATCCTGGCGACTTATAACCCAGGCACCATCTAAAGGATCCTGGAATATGGCAGTTGATGAAAGCATGCTTATTCACTGTAGCCAAAACCAGATCCCCACCCTCAGGTTTTATAAGTGGGAGCCTCCCTGTTTGAGCCTGGGGTATTTTCAAAAAACTGAAGAAATTGACCTGCAGGCCTGTTCGGAAAAAGGGATTGACGTTGTCAGGAGACCAACTGGAGGCAGGGCAGTCCTCCACAAAAACGAGCTGACCTACAGTGTAACCATACCCCTGAGTATTTTACCGGGAAAACTCCTGGAGACCTACAAGACCCTGAGTACGGCCCTGACCAAAGGTTTACAGAAGGTGGGTTTGCCTGCCCAGTTAACCCCCGCCCAGAAAAAACTGGAAACTTCAAGTGCAGCCTGTTTTGATGTCGCCAGTTCCTATGAAATTAATTCGGGAGGGAAAAAATTAATTGGGAGCGCCCAGACCCGACGGGGAGCGGCTCTTTTGCAGCACGGTTCAATACCCCTCTTTAACTACAACCGGGAGCTAACTTCCCTTTTAAATCTTTCCTCAGACAGGAGAGATGTTTTGGAGAGGATTCTTGACAGGAAGGCTTCAAGTCTTGTGGAAGAAGGACTCACCTGTCGAGAAGATGAATACCTGGAGGACCTGTCTCCTCTTCAGCAGGCAATTATTGAAGGCTTTTCCGAGGTTCTGGAAATTGAATTCTGTAAGAGTGAACTTACACAGGAAGAAAAAAGTCTTGCATTCAGTCTGGAAAAGGAAAAGTATTCACAACTTGAATGGAAAAAAGGAAAGGAGGCCTGAGTTATGCCTGACTATGATATTATTATTCTTGGTGGAGGTCCTGCTGGCTACATGGGGGCTCTTCATGCTGCCCAGAAGGGGGCAAAAGTTGCACTGGTTGAGAAAAAATTTCTTGGAGGAACCTGTCTGAACTGGGGTTGTATTCCAACCAAAACAATGGTTGAAGGTGCTCACATAAAAGCTTCCCTGGAAAAAGGCAAAGAGTATGGGCTGGAGGTAGAGGGAGCCGGATTTAATCTTTCCCGCCTGGTGAATAAAAAGAACGAAGTGGTCCAGAACCTGAGGCAGGGAATCAAGCAACTGATAAAAGCCAACAAGATAGATTACTATAATGAAAAAGGCGAGGTAACCTCTACTGGAGACCCCAAGGAAATAACTCTTGGGGGAGGGGAAAAAATTACCGCCAGACGCCTTCTTCTTGCGACAGGGAGCCAGGTGGCTATTCCTCCAATCCCTGGTTTAAAAGAAACTCCCTTTTTAACGAGTGATACCATCCTGGATCTTGAAGAAATGCCCGGTGAATTAATCGTAATCGGTGCCGGGGTAATAGGGCTGGAAATGGCAGGAATATTCAATAGCCTTGGGGCCCGGGTTACTGTAATAGAAATGATGGACCAGATTTTACCTGGAATCGATAAGGAGATTGCCCAGAGGGCGAGAATATTCCTCAAGAAAAAGGGAATCAATATTGAAACAAAAGCCCAGGTAGAAAAGGTGGAAAAGACCGGAGAAAAAGAAATAACCGTTCACTATCAGCGGAAAAATAAAGATGCAACTGCAAAAGGAACCCACCTGCTGGTAGCTACCGGCCGCAAACCCGTTTATACAGGCCTCGGCTTTCTGGGAGAAAACCCGGAAGTTGAAGTTGATGAACATATGCACACCAAATGGGATGGAATTTATGCTGCTGGAGACCTGATCGGTGGTTATCAGCTGGCCCATGTTGCTTACCACGAGGGGATTGTGGCCATAAATAATATGCTGGGCGATGTGGAAAAGGTTGATTACGAAGGTGTCCCCAACTGTATTTTTACCGAACCCCAGATTGCCTGTTCAGGACTCAGTGAAGAAGAAGCCAGAGAAAAAGGCTATGAATTTGAGACAGTTAAATTTCCTTTTAGCGCCCTGGGTAAGGCGGTGGCATCCTCTGACCCTGAAGGGTTGATAAAAATAATATTTGAAGGCAAAAACCAGACCCTTCTTGGGATCCATATTATAGGTCGTGAGGCTACAGAAATTATTCACCACGGTGCTGGAGCTATCAGGATGAAACAAACAGTTGAGCAACTGGCAAAAACAATTTTTGCCCACCCCACCTATAGCGAAGGGCTGGGCGAAGCATACCACATGTCCCAGGGTCACTATTATCATACCACCAGATAAAAGTCGCTTTTTGCGGCTTTTTTCCTAAAAAAATGAATATTTCTAAACAGAGGGATTTCGGCTGTCCTGTCGAATAAGAGGTAGTGGGGGTGCAAGGATGGCGAAGTTTAATCTGGCTTTAATTGTTTTTCTTGTTTTTTCCGGGATTACCCTTCTCTCCGAGCCAACTCTAGGAGAAGATGCATTTACCGAGGCAATTAACAATGCACAGATTGCCTATAAAAGGGGAGAGCTCGCTGCCTGTACTCTTCTGCTTGATTACGCCCTGAAAAAGGATCCCTCTGCCACCCGGGTATATATCGACCTGGCCAATGTTTTTCGAGAGAAAGGCAATATTACTGAGGCTCGCTCAGTTCTGGAGGCAGGCCTGGAAAAAGCAGAGGACACAGATCGCATAAAAGCAGAACTTGTGAGGCTCGAGGTTATATCAGAACGCGGAGGCATTCCCCCGGGAGAAATTGAAACAGTCGAATTTCGTGATTTCCTTTTCTATCGGGGCCTGCATTACCACCAGGAACAACAGTGGGAAAAAAGTATCAGTGACCTGGAAAAAGCCCTGGAATTTGATCCCAACCTCATTGCCGCTTATTACTTCCTTGGACTGGCCCATTATGAAATGGAAAACTGGGAAGCTGCGGAAAGAATTCTGGAAAGCGGATTGCGGCGGGATACAAGTTTTACGGGGATCAATTTACTGCTTGGCCACCTGGCTTTTCGGCGTGATGATTATCACAGTGCCTACAATTATTACCTGCGGACTCCGGCCAACCTGAGGAGTGCTCTGGTCCGAGAAAGGATTGGATTTATCCAGGATTTGCTTCCCGAACCTCCCGACAAACCTGATTTTGAAAGAAGGGAAGAACCCGTCCATTTTGAAAGGGTAGAACCCGTTGTCGATGAGAACATTCCTGTTTTAAGGGTTGCCCTTCTAACCCAGGGCTTACAGGTCAGTTTTCAGGCAGGAGCTGATTTCTCCATTTCCAACATGGAGGGGGAAGAGCTTTTTCGAGGAGAGGAAAAGACCACCTACATTGTTGATTATAATGGAGGAAGGTTTTCTCTAAGCAATCTTGAGGGAGAAGAATTATTTTTTACAGGGGAGAAACACCGTCTCGATCTTCACGACAGCCATACCACCCTTCATATCTTTGATGTGGAATATGGGGAAGGATATTTCTGGGCTGGTAGAGAAGATAGGAAGTATCGAGGGGCTTTCATTTTCGAACCCAGGGACGAGAACAGCTTTTATTTTATTAATGAAGTTAATGTTGAAGAATACCTTTACTCTGTAATCCCATCGGAAATGCCGGCTTCCTGGCCCATGGAGGCTTTAAAGGCGCAAACCATTGCTGCCAGGAGCTATACCCTTAATCGCTATTACCGAAACACCGGAGCCAGGTTTCACCTGGTCGCTTCGGTTATGAATGCTGCCTATAATGGGACTTACTGGGAGCATGAAAGAACAACAAGGGCCGTTGATGAAACCAGGGGTCTAATTGCCACCTACAGGGGTCTGGCCATTGATGCAGTTTATAGTTCCAACTCCGGTGGTTTTACCGAGGATGGAAAACTTGTTTGGGGTGGGGACGTCCCCTACCTGCAGGGACAGGCCATTTTCCCCGACCACTATGAACTGGATTTACTTCCTTCTGGATTATCAGAATGGTTGCGGGAAAGACCCCCGTCCTATTCCAGGGCTGAAAATTTTGGCTCGGCTACCAGTTACCGCTGGACAAGAGTTTTGTTGCCCCAGGAACCACCCGTTGCCAGCAGGGTGGGGCCAATTACTGAAATTATCCCCCTTGAAAGGGGAGCAAGTGGGTTTGTTAAAACGGTTTTAGTTCGGGGAAAAGAAGGAGAAGAGGAGATTTCTGGAGACCGGATAAGGAGTCAGTTAGGAGGTTTGAAAAGCAATGTTTTTATGGTAGAACCCCTCCTAAATGAACAGGGCACCCCCCAGTTTTTCCTGATCTGGGGAGGGGGCTGGGGCCATGGGGTAGGACTGGACCAGACTGCTTCCGCTCAGATGGCGGCAGACGGTTTAAACCATTCGGAAATCATAAAGCTTTTTTATCAGGGAGTTGACCTGGAGCAACGATATTAATATGCGGAGGAGAGACCATGCAGAAGTTCATAACAGTAGGTTTATTGGCTTTAGTTTTAGCTTTTCTGCCCGCGAATGTTTTTGCAGATGAAGCGCCCCCCATTTTAAAAATGGGAATGGAAGGTAGTGAGGTAAAGGAGCTACAGGAATTACTTAATTCTTTAGGCTACAACATTGAGGTTGATGGTTACTTTGGCCAGCAAACAAAAACAATTGTGGAATCCTTTCAGGCCAGCTTTGACCTGGAAAGCGACGGAGTAGTTGGAAAGGAAACCTGGGAGGTTTTAGAGGAAGCAAAACCCTTTATTACCTACATAATCAGACCCGGGGAAACCCTTTCCCAAATCGCGAGAAGCTTTGACACCACCATTTCGGCAATCAAGATTGCCAACGGTCTTACCAGTGACCTTATTTACGCGGGCCAGGAAATTATTATCCCTCGATCCTGGATGGGTGGAAGCGATGAGAACCCCACCAGCCAGACAATACGCTACCGTGTTGAGCGAGGAGACACTCTTTCCAGGATTTCTTCACGCTTTGGTGTTTCTATTGAGGAAATAAGGCAAAAAAACAGTTTGTCCGGGGACCTGATTGTAGCAGGACAGACTCTCGAAATTCCCAATCCAGGGAGCACATCCGGAACAGGTTCCTCCACAGATTTTATCTGGCCTGCCAGTGGGAGGATCACTTCCCCCTTTGGATACCGAACCCACCCGGTAAGTGGTAGCCGCCAGTTTCACAGTGGTATCGATATCGCCCTGTCAAGGGGAACTCCTGTGAAGGCAACTGCCAGCGGTCTGGTTACAACAAGCGGATGGGAAGGTGCCCTGGGGAGAACAATAATTATTGACCATGGTGATGGTTATTCCAGTCTTTATGCCCACAATGAAAGCCTGCTGGTTCGGGCAGGATCCTATGTTGCCCAGGGTCAGGTAATTGCTCTCAGTGGTAATAGCGGTGTCAGTACTGGACCCCATTTACATTTCGAAATTATTAAAAATGGAGACCCGGTGAATCCCTTAAATTACCTGCCTCCTCGATAGAAGGTGAAGTAAATGACAGAAAGGGTTTTTATTGGCCAGTGTGATTCCTATGATGTTGCAACCATAAAAAAAGTTTTCCGTGAGGGTCTTGAGGTTCTCGATATAGACCCTCGCCTTTTTTTTGGCGGGAAAAAGTGTGTTTTGAAACCCAACCTACTGCTACCCAAAAAACCGGAGCAGGGTGTAACCACACACCCCGCCGTTATTCAGGCCATGGCCGAGCTTGTAATGGAGCACGGAGGGGAAGAGGCCATCATAGGTGACACACCGGGGGGCCCCTTTAATCGAGCTTACCTCAGGGCTTTATACAAAACCACCCAGATGGAAGTGGCCAGCAGTGCTTCAGGGGCAACCCTTAATTATAATACGTCCCAGGTAGATACCCCCTATTCAGAAGGAAGGGTAATAAAAAGAATTGATATTGCTGAGTTTATTGCCCGTGGAGATATTCTTATCAATATGGCCAAAATGAAAACCCACGGGTTAACCCGGATAACGGGCGGTGTAAAAAACTTATTTGGAGCGGTCCCCGGGCTTCAAAAAACGGAATATCACATGAAAATGAACGAAATCAGCCACTTCTCCAACCTGCTTGTCGATATTGCCAGGCTTTTAAATCCTCCCCTCACTATTATTGACGGGATCGAGGCCATGGAGGGGAATGGTCCTTCCAGTGGCACAATAAAAAAAGCAGGCAAAATTATCATGGGATGCAATGTTTTTGCAGTAGATATAGCCATGGCAAGGATAATGGGGATCAATCCCCTTCAGGTTCCAACCATCAGAATGGCAGAAACCCACGGGTTACCAGCAAAACTGACCGATATAGAAATTTTTGGCGAGCCGGGTTCAGAAAAATTCATTATTCCCACGGGGAAAAGGGAAATAACCCTGTTTGCCAGGATTCTTTCTGAAAAGTGGGTTTCAAGGGTTCACAACCTTCTTCAGCCTGTTCCCAGATTTGATAAGAAGATTTGCGTGGGCTGCGGGATTTGTGAAAAACACTGCCCACCGAAGGTTATCAGTGGAACAGAGAATAAAAACCCAGAAATCGACCTTGATGGTTGTATACGTTGCTTTTGCTGCCAGGAGCTATGTCCATACGAGGCAGTTACCATTTACCGGCCCCTTCTGGGCAGGATAATTTTTCGCTGAAAAACAAAAACCGCTCATGGCGGTTTTTTTGTTGGGAAAAGAAAACCGGACCCTTTGCAGGTCCGGTTTTGGAAACAATTTCAGCTACCTCTGGAGGCCAGGCGCTGGTCTTCATTAATATCTTCCAGAGAAATACCAGTCATTGCCGATCCCAATCCTTCGGATATACTGGCCAGAGAAGCAGGATCTCTGTAGCTCTGGACTGCCTGTACAATTGCCCGGGCTCTTTCTTCTGGTTCGGAGGATTTGAAAATTCCCGATCCTACGAAAACTCCATCGCAACCAAGCTGCATCATGAGCGCTGCATCGGCTGGAGTTGCAACCCCTCCTGCGGCCAGATTTAATACCGGCAAACGACCTTTGGTGCTAACCTCTTCAACAAGATGAAGAGGAGCACCTATTGTTTTGGCTCGGGCAGGGAGTTCGTCTTTTCGAAGGGCCTTGAGTTCTCTGATCTGGCCCGAAATTTTCCTCATGTGCCTTACAGCCTCAACTATGTTTCCTGTTCCGGCCTCACCCTTGGTTCTGATCATGGAAGCTCCTTCAGCTATTCTCCGCAGTGCTTCTTCCAGGTTGCGGGCTCCGCAAACAAAAGGTGTCCCGAAATTTCTCTTGTCAATATGATGCTCCTCATCTGCAGGAGTAAGAACCTCACTTTCATCTATAAAATCTACCCCAAGAGCCTCTAAAATCTGGGCCTCAACAAAGTGCCCGATGCGGACCTTGGCCATTACGGGGATTGATACGGTCTTCATAATATCCCTGATCATACCAGGGTCGGACATTCTGGAAACTCCACCTTCTTTTCGGATGTCAGCAGGAACCCTTTCTAAAGCCATTACAGCAGAAGCTCCTGCTTCTTCAGCTATTCGGGCCTGATCAGGATTGGTAACATCCATGATAACGCCACCCTGCAGGTGTTCAAAGAGCTCTTCGAGAGAAAACCTTGCTTCCATTTGCTTTTACCTCCTTAAACGTGCTATAATGTTTGGGTACAATATAAAAATATCACCCAAACTGTGGTACAATATTAGCCCTTTGCCGCCAAAAAGTCAAGGAGGGGAATGATAATGGATAAAAACAATCCTATTGTAGGGATACAATTAGAAAGAAACGGTGAAATTCCGATTTATGTCCAGTTATACCAGGGGATAAAAGAAAAAATTCAAAAAGGTGAATTGACTCAAGGGGAAAAGTTACCCCCAATCCGAAAAATTGCCAGGGATTTAGATATCAATAACAGTACCGTGGTTCATGCCCTTGATGCGCTGGCCAGAGAAGGCCTGGTTTACAAGCATGTGGGTCGGGGATCTTTTGTTTCGACTATCCTAAAAGGCCCTGGAAAAATGGAAGGAGGGGCAGAAGTATATGACTTTTCATCCCTATCACCCTCACCTCAGCTCTTTCCCGTTCAGGAGTTTAAAAGGGCTCTTAACCATGTGCTTGACCATTATGGAGGTGAAGCTCTGGGATATCAACCCCACCGGGGTTACAGGCCTCTGCGAGAAAAAATGGCCTCTTTCTTAGAAAAGGAGGGTATCCAGGTATCTCCGGATTTTATCCAGGTAATTTCAGGGAGCCAGCAGGGAATCGATATTGCCGCAAAAGTATTCCTTGGGCAGGGAGAAACAATCTTTCTGGAAGAACCAACCTATCCAGGTTCTCTTTTAACCTTTCAGAGCAGAGGGGCTCGGATTATTCATATTCCCATTACCCGTTCCGGCCTTGATTTTGTTGAACTGGAAAAACGACTTGCTGATTTCCGCCCACGCCTGATTTATGTAATGAGCAGATTGCAAAACCCCACGGGTTACTCCTACACGCGAGACCAGAAAGAACAGCTCCTCCAGATGGCCTACAAGTACAACTTTTATATAATCGAAGATGATTATCTCAGCTTGCTGGATTACGGGAGCGATCCTCAAGTTGAACCGTCATTAAAAGCCCTGGACCGCTGGGATCGTGTTATATTGTTGAAAAGTTTTTCCAAGGTTTTAATGCCGGGGTTACGCCTTGGTTTTGCCATTCTTCCCGAAGAACTTCAAGAAAAATTCCTGCAGGGAAAATATGCCGCGGATATTTCCAGTTCTGGGCTTTTACAGCGGGCTCTTTTCTTTTACCTGCAGGATGATTCCTGGGAAACTCACCTTCAGGAAATAAAAAAAGAATTCAGGTCCAGGTACCGGCTGGTCAAAAAGTTTTTGCAAAATGCCAAACCTCTTTTGCATTTCCAGGATCCTGGAGGAGGGCTTTTTTTCTGGGTAAGGGTCAATAGAGGGGGAAACTCAAATAAACTGAGTCGCCTGGCCTTTGCCAGGGGAATCCCTATTGCCCAGGGATCACTTTTTTTTGCAGGTGAACAAAACTCTCCCTGGTTTCGGCTGAGCTTTGCAACGGGGGATCAAAAAAGCCTGGAAGAAGGTCTAAAAACTCTGAAAAATACCCTTGATGATTTTCAAAAAGAGGACGAGATTGAACCTGTAGAAAAACAGGGGCCAATTCTTTAATGGACCCTGGTCTGCTTAAATTATCTGGATAAAGGTATTTCTTGTTTTTTTGGAAGTTTTCCCCATTGTGAGAAAAGAACAAAACCCTTTTTCCCCGGGGTTTTATTGTTCTCGCGGAGCGAGGAAAAAAGAGAACTGATAATTAATCCAACCGGAAATTAATAACAATAATAATATCATGGGTTTGAATCAGGGTATCAAGGTTGTCCTTTTCCGGATCATGAATAATTATTGCTTCTCTATTTTTTTCCAGGCCCCTGAGCATGTAAAGGGGGGAGAAAGCATTTTCAGATACGGCATAAACTGGGTCCAGGCCATAAAACCAGTCGAATCCAGGATCATCAAGCTCGGGAACATCAATTTTAAATGATGAATGGGCCAGGGCCTCTCCCCGGTCACCTTCTCGCTTTAGACCCCAGTGAAAATTTTTTTTCTTCTCCTGCAACTAAAAGGTTTTGATGAACGAAGAGGAAAAATAATTTATCTCCTTCTTCTGGATAAAGGATCATCTGGCCAATATCCAGGATTTCGCTTGGTTTTGCCTCCAGATTGGGATTGGATTCCTCGTAGGGCACGGGGTTCTTTGTTCGGTAAACTTCCACCTGAGGAGAAACTGATGGTCTGTCAACTTCCACCTTAAAGGGATCATGCAAACGCAATAACCTGGCCAGGTCTCCTGTGGCTATTTCCCCAGCCTGGCAAATGGGGGAGAAAGAAAAAAATAATATCAGCAAACCAGGAATAAACGTTTTTAAAAACGGTTTTTGGGACCTAATCAATGGCCTCCTTTATTTTAGATCGGGCAGAATGGGGATTAATAATTTTATCAAAAATTCTACTCGGTTTGGGTTTTCCCTCTAATATTTATAAAAAAACTTTAAAAAATACAAATTCCCTTAAACATTTTTAATAATTTGCAGGGACATTTTAACTCTTAAAGAAGTAATAAATATTAGTAATAGGAAGAGGAGGTAAGCAATGGACCTAAAAAAGTTCATAGCCAGTCTCAGCAATACCCCAGGGATTTCCGGAATGGAAAAGGAAGTAAGCCAGAAAATTGTTTCAACCTGGGAAACCCTGGCAGACGAAGTTGAAGTGGATACCCTGGGCAATGTTATTGCCTGGAGAAAGGGAAAAAACAGTAACCATCCGCCGATAATGATTGCTGCCCATCAGGATGAAATTGGTTTTATGGTTAATGAAATTGATAAGGAGGGGTTTGTCCGGATAGAACCCATTGGGGGGATTGATCCCCGTCTGCTTCCAGGCCAGGAAGTGGTAATCTGGGGCAGGGAAAAGGTTCTGGGCATTGTGGGTGCAAAACCACCCCACCTGCAGAAACCAGAAGAAAGGGAAAAAGCAATTCCCCTGGATAAAATTTTTGTCGATTGTGGTGAAAAGAAAGAGAGCCTGACCCAAAAAATTCGGATTGGTGACCCCATTACTTTTAATCAAGAACTGGAATGGTTTAATGAAAATGTTTGCACAGGTAAAAGCCTTGATGACAGGGCAGGTGTTGCTTCTTTACATCAAGCTCTCCTGGAATTAAAAGGGACCCAACCGGAGATAGATATTGCCTTTGTGGCAACGGTTCAGGAAGAAGTTGGTGTGAGAGGTGCGATTACCAGTTCTTTCTTGCTAAAACCCTGCCTGGGTATTGCGGTTGATGTGGGTTTTGCTCAGAGACCAGGCCAGGAAAAAGAACTCAGTATTGAAGCAAATAAAGGTCCCGCCCTGGGTATCGGGCCCCACGTCCATCCCGATCTCTTTTCACGACTGCAGGGAATTGCTGTGGAAAATGATATTCCTTTCCAGATGGAACCTTCCCCTCATCCAGGGGGAACCGACGCCTATGCCATCCAGATGAGCCGTTGTGGTGTTGCTACAGCCCTGTTATCCATTCCCCTCGCCAACATGCACTCCCCCCTGGAGGTAATTGATATCAGGGACGTCCGCAGAACTGGAAAACTGTTAGCCAGGTTTTGCTTGCAGGCCGATGTCGAATTTGTGGAGGGATTAACGTGCTTATAAAGGAGCTGACGGAAGTTCCAGGAATTGCGGGACGGGAAGCCCAGGTCCGCAGTTATATTAAGGATAAACTGGTCGGGGAAGACCTTGGATTCAGCCTGGATGCCATGGGCAACATGTATGCCCGGCATAAAGCAGGGGATACTCCCCATGTAATGCTGGCCAGTCACATGGATGAAGTGGGCTTTATGGTAATGGGTTATGACCCCGGTGGACTCTTGAAGTTTGCGCCGGTTGGAGGAATTGACCTCCGGGTTGTTGTCGGGAAAAAGGTTTATGTAGGGGAGGATAAGGTTCTGGGGATAGTCGGGGCCAAACCCATCCACCTCCAGAAAAAGGCTGAACAGAACAAACCCTTCTCCCGCCAGGAACTCTTTATTGATATTGGGGCCAGCAGTGAAGAAGAAGCAAAAAGAAAAGCCAAAATTGGGGATCAGATTACCTTTGCTACCAGAACTGAGTATATAAACGAAAAGGTAATGAAGGGCAAGGCTTTTGATGACCGGGCAGGTTGTACTGCAATAATCGAAATTTTAAAAAGCAAACCCCGGATAAATCTCACAGGCGCTTTTACAGTCCAGGAAGAAGTCGGGCTGAGAGGTGCAGGGGTGGCCGCCAGTAATGTCCGGCCGGATCTGGCGATTGTGCTGGAGGGAACGACGGCTTCGGATGTTCCAGAAAGCCCGGAGCACCGATATTCAACTACCATGGGACAGGGACCGGCAATTACCCTGATGGACAGGTCCTTTCTGGCCAACCAGCACCTGAATAAAAGGGTTGCTGAACTGGCTGAAAAAGAGGGAATCCGCTACCAATTTCGCCGGACCAATATTGGGGGAACTGATGCCGGAAGGATCCACCTCGTGGAGGAAGGAATACCCACTATTGGACTCTCCCTGCCCTGCAGGTATATTCACAGTCCTGTTTCTCTTTTAAATATGGATGATTTGCAAGGCATGATTGACCTGGTTAAAACAATTTTAGAGGATATTGCCGAAGGAGGTTTTCCCCTTGGAAAAAATTATTAAAAAGTTAACCGAAACCTATGGTCCTTCAGGTAGGGAAGATAGGATTCGGGAAGTAATAAAAGAGGAAGTTTCGGGACTTGCTGATGAAATCAGGACAGATTACCTGGGCAATTTAATAGTCCTGAAAAAGGGCACTGCTTCGGAAGAAACCAGGCCGGTTATGCTTGCTGCCCACATGGACGAAATTGGTTTGATGGTAACCCATATTGACAAGGATGGCTTTTTACGTTTTACCAATGTGGGAGGGGTTGGTCCCTCACGCCTGGTGGGAGCAAGGGTGGTTCTTCCCTCGGGGAAAAAGGGAGTAGTTTTCCACGAACAACTTAAAGAGCTCAAGGAACTTGACCTGGAAAAAATGTACATTGATATTGGGGCCGAAAACCAGGACGAGGCCAGAAAACATGTTACAATAGGCGATATTGCCATTTACGACCAGCCAATGGTTTCTCTGGGAAATCGCCTGGTAGCCAAGGCAATGGATGATAGAATTGGTTGTGCTGTTTTAATTTCAGCTTTAAAAGAACTAAAAAATAACCACAATGATGTCTACTTTGTTTTTACCTCCCAGGAGGAAGTGGGAATCCGGGGAGCCAGGACTTCCGCCTATGGCCTGAATCCTGGACTGGGAATTGCTGTTGATGTCACCATGACAGGTGATACCCCCGAGGCCAAAAAAATGGATGTAAAGCTGGGGGGCGGGGCAGCCATAAAAGTAAAGGATAGTTCCCTGATCACCAGTCCTCTTGTTAAGGACATGATGGTGGAAATTGCAGAAAAAGCAAACATTAAGTACCAGCTGGAGGTTTTGGCCCGGGGAGGAACGGATGCCGGGGCAATCCACCTTACTCGAGAGGGAGTTCTGGCGGGTTGCATTTCTATCCCCTGCCGTTACGTGCACAGTCCCGCGGAAATGGTAGATCTGAGAGATGTAGAGGCTGCAGTTGCTCTACTGGGAAAAATCCTGGAAGAAAAGATTGACTTTTAGGCCAACTTCTTTTACTTTTCTTCAGGAAAAGCCCCGGAAAGAAGAGGAGTGGGTTAAAACCCACTTCCTGTAAAAACCGCAAAACTAGGGGGTCAGCAAATGAAAAAGTTTTTTTATAATGCCCGCCTTTACACAGGGAAAAATGATGAATATATTAATGACAGTCTTCTTGTTACTGGCGACAGAATAAAGGCGGTAGGTCGCAAGGAGGATATTGAGCCCCACCTGGATAGGGATGTAGAAAAATTTGATATGGACGGTTCCATTATTACTCCTGGCCTGACTGACGGCCATACTCATTTTTTGATGTTTTCTCAACAACTTCTTTCATTCCGCTTTGGCCAGTGTAAAAGTATGGCCGAGGCGAAGGAACTTGTTGCATCGGGGATACAAAAAAAGCCCCGCATCGGGGGCTGGCTTTTGGGAGGAGGCTGGGACCATAACTTCTGGCCGGAGGGTTTACCTGGCCGGAAAGATCTGGATGAAGTTACAGGAGATGTTCCCGCGGCTTTTTTCAGTAAGGATCACCATAGCCTCTGGTTGAATACCGCCGGTTTAAAGGCCGCAGGAATTACTGCGGATACCCCGACCCCACCGGGCGGGGAGATTGTTCGGGACGAGGAAGGATGGCCAACAGGAATTCTGATGGAAAATGCCAATGACCTGGTCCTGGAAAAAATTCCACCCCCCTCACTTGATGTAGCCATTGAGGCCCTGGAAAAGGGAATGGCTGAGGCCACTGCATTGGGGCTTACCGGTGTACATTCCTTCGAGGGTTTCCGAACATTGCAGGGATTACAGCAACTACAACGGATGGGGAAGTTAAAAATGAGATTTCTCCTGGGAATTCCTGCTCCCCAGCTTGATTCAGCAATATCCATGGGCATAAGTTCGGGGATTGGTAACTCTTCTTTACGAATAGGTCCTGTAAAACTCTTTTTGGATGGGGCCCTGGGATCCCAGACCGCTGCTCTAATTGAACCCTATACTTCCAGTCCCGATTACCGTGGAATTCCTACCATGGAAGAGGATGAGTTTCGGGGAATAGCCAGAAAAGCAATTGAAAATGGTCTCGCCATTGCAGTTCACGCCATAGGAGATCGAGTTAACAAGCTTGCCGTGGAGGTTATCGAAGAGAACCAGGAAAAAACCCGATTTTTCCGTTTGAGGCACAGAATTGAACATGCCCAGTTGTTGAGAGAAGAAGATATCAGGAAGTTTGGGGAACTGGATATAATTCCTTCAATGCAGCCAGTTCATCTCAAGGCTGACCAGGAATTGATTAAAAGGCACTGGGGAGAGGAAAGAGGTAAGGGAGCCTTTGCCTGCCGGAGCCTTCTGGATAGTGGTGCAGAACTGGTCCTTGGGTCTGATGCCCCGGTAGAAAACATAGACCCTGTAGAGGGAATGTATTATGCCATTTATCGCCAGGGGAAAAACATGGAACAGGCTCTTACACCATCTCAAACCCTGCGGGCCTATACCTATGGTCCTGCAATTGCTTCGGGCGAAGAAAAACTTAAAGGAACAATTGAGCCGGGCAAGGTTGCCGATCTGACCGTCTTTTCCTCGGATTTCATGCAAGATCCTTCCCGACTGCAGAAAATGGAAATCCTGGGAACCGTTGTTGGTGGGGAATTTGTCTATAGGAAATAGGTTAAAAGGGGGCCTCCCGGATAATCAGCGGGTCGCCCTCTTTTTTATTTTGTAAAGAACCCTGCTGTTCCTCGCATCTATTGCAGATCTCAGGGGGCATATAGAGAAATTCTCGGCGGGAAAAACAACTGGAGATAACGTGGAGCAACCCCCCACACCGATTACAGGGATAGTAAGTTTCTGCCCGTTCTTCGGCAAAAAAAGCTTCATCGTAAAAAAAGGAAATATGACGTGACCGGGGATCATTTTTCCCATTTTCCAGCTCTTCCTCACTCTGATCCCAGATCCCCCTGATTGCCCCCGTCCAGTTCTTTGCTTTTTTCAGGTGGGGAGGAGGCGAAATTGAATAAGTCTTTTCGGTTAGGGCTTTTATAAGGGGTGGAAGTGAAGAGGGTATGGCTTTTTTCAGATCATATCCCCCTTCAATTATTGTCAGGTCTGGCTGCAGGAGGTGAGAAATCATCCCCCAGGCATCGTCCGAATACTCCAGGGCGGAAAGATAATCAGCCTGGTGCCCATCAAAACCTGTTACATGAATTACATAATCAGGTGAGAAGGCCCTGAGCTCCGGTATCACAAGGTCAGTTAGAGCCTGATAAAGATAAGAATCTCCTGTTCCAGGAGGAAGGGGTATGTTCCGATTATTGTTATAAGCTCCAATAACCTCGGGAAACCCGGTTCCCGGGAAAATGGTTCTTCCGTCCTGGTGAATGGAGAAATGCTTAATCCTGGCATCGTAAAAAAAGAAGTCTTCATTGCCGTCTCCATGATGGGCATCAGTATCAACTATTGCCAGACGGAGATCTGGCTTTTCCCTTAATAGGTGGGCAATACCAATGGCATCATTGTTAATTGTGCAGAAGCCCCTTGTTCCATAACTAAGCCGGGGAGAATGGTGGGCGGGAGGTCTGGCCAGCACCAGGGCTCTTTCCCCATTTAAAAGTTTTTGACAGGCCATTTTCACGGCACCCGCAGCCATTTGATGGGCGTTTTGGATTTCGGTTTCAGGTCCCAGAAATTGAATGTTTTCAATCTGGCTTCGGGAAAGGGGAAGGGGAGATTGGAGTTCAAAACCAAAATGTTCAACTATTTCTTTAAACACCAGCATTCGTTCTGGACTCTCAGGGTGCCCCTGGTGGATAATGTAATCTTCACCTGGTGCCCAGATAACGTTAATTTTATTCCCGGTCATACTAAACCCCCTTAAAATTGGACATGAGTTATTATAAGTGATAAAATAATTTATTGGAGTTAAGAACAGGATTGGATGTTATTAATGCCCAGGTTAACAGAAATGGATATCAAAAAAAGCGTTTTACTTTTGGCTCTTCCAGTAGTCGCCCGAATGTCGTTGCAGTCATTAGTAGGCCTGGCTGATACGGCTATGGTGGGAAGAATTGGAGCTGCCGCTATCGCTGCAGTTGGAGTTTCCAACCAGATTGTGTTTTTCCTTATTGGGATAATAACTGCCTTTTCTATCGGGACCACCACGCTGGTGGCCCAATTTATTGGGGCAGATAGAAAGGACAAAGCACAGGAAGTAGCCATTCAATCGTTACTTGTAACCCTCTTGCTTTCCTTTGCAGTAGGACTTTTTGGCTTTCTTTTTTCCTTCGAAATCATTGAAATTTTGATTAGCCGAATGGAGGAAACAGATCCCCAGGTTATTGCTTACGGAGGAGAATACCTGCGGATAATTTCTCTTTCAATCCCCCTTTTTTTTAGCCTGATCCTTTTCAACGGGATTTTCCAGGGAGCGGGGGATATGAGAACTCCCTTGATAATAATGGCGCTAACCAATGCCTACAATATTGTTATGGATTATTTTTTGATTTTTGGCATTGGCTTTTTCCCAGAACTTGGAGTTCGGGGAGCAGCCATTGCAACCGGTTCGGCCCGGGTTTTTGCAGCACTGGCAGCCTTCTTTATTCTGCTCCGGGGCACTAAATATTTCCGGATCTCCCTTTCAAGGACCTCGATGCGGCTGGAAATTCCCCTGATTAAAGATGTTTTAAGAATTGGGATCCCTGCGGCAATGGAACAGTTAATTCGTTCAAGTGGGCAGACACTTCTAACCATTCTGGTTGCGGGACTTGGTACCGTGTCACTTGCTGCCCATCAGGTTGCCATGAGAGGTCTTTCTCTTGCTTTTATGCCGGCTTTCGGTTTCGGCCTGGCTGCAACCACCCTTGTGGGGCAGAACCTGGGAGCAAGGCTTATGGATCGAGCTGAAGAAAGTGGGATTACTGCCAACAGGATCGCAATGCTTGCCATGGGAACTCTTGGGGCAATATTGTTTTTCCTTGCCCCTCAGTTTACCCGGCTTTTTATTGAAGATCCCGAGGTGATTTCCCAGGCTGCCCTGGTCTTGAGAATTGTGGCCCTGACCATGCCTTTCCTGGGCTCAACAATTACTCTTTCTGGAGCCCTTCGGGGTGCGGGGGATACCAAATGGGTAATGTATATCACAGCCCTGGGCGTATTGGGAGCCAGAATAGTTCTTTCTTATTTTCTGGCCTTTGTTTTTAACCTTGGACTGCTCGGTGCCTGGATAGGGCTTTCTGTTGATTTTATTATCAGGTTCTTTTTAACCAGCCTTCGTTTTGCTTCTGGTCACTGGAAAAAGCCGGCTGTAAAATTGAAGACCAAGGAAAAAACCGTAGGGTAGGAGGAAAAAAATGGGCAAACAAAAACTGGCTCTTTTGACCTGGATTGTTTTACTTATGGGTCTTTTTATTTCCTTTTTTCATCGTTTTGCTTTTGGAGTGGTTGCCTCAGATATTGGTGGTGCCCTTGGATTGACAGGGGCAGCCCTGAGTAACCTGGGCGCAGTTTATTTTTATGTTTATGGAATTATGCAGATCCCTTCGGGGTTGCTGATTGATAAAATAGGGCCCAGGCGTATTTCTGCACTGGGAATGGTAGTAACTGGTCTGGGTTCAATTTTGTTCGGTTTTTCCACTACTTATTTTCTTGCTTTTTCCGGCCGACTCCTTGTTGGCCTTGGAGTTTCGGTTATCTTCCTTTCCATCCTGAAGGTCCAGTCCACCTGGTTCCAACCCAGAGAATTTCCCCGCTTAACTGGTATTACTTCTGCTGTGGGAAATTTTGGGGCTGTTCTGGCTTCTGCTCCTTTTGCCATTGTTGTTCTGGCCCTTGGGTGGCGGAGCACATTTTGGGTTTTGGGGGCTTTTTCCCTCCTGATTGGCCTTGCTATTTTCTGGCTTTCTCGGTTTCCCCGCCCCGATGACAGGAAAACAGAAACCAAAGAAGATGCAAGGAGTCTCTGGGGAGGTTTTCTTGGGGTAATAAAGAATCTGAAGACCTGGCCAAATTTCCTGACCATTTCGGGGTTAATGGGAACGAGTATGTCTCTGGCAGGAGTCTGGGGAGTTACATACCTGATGCAGGTCCAGGATTGGAGTCAGGATAGAGCTTCCTCCTATATTTTACTTGTGCTTTTAGGTTTGCTTTTAGGTTCTCCTGTTTTTGGAAGTCTTGCCTCCCGTTGGGGAAGAGTTAAACCCATAATTAATTTTGGTGGGGGGGTTGCCCTTTTTCTCTGGGTTTTAATCGTATTTTTCCCCCAGGCCCCAGGTTGGCTATGGCCCTTTTTATATTTTGGGGTGGGATTCTTTTCAATTGTTTTTATCCTCTGTTTTACCAATGTTACCCAGGTTAATCCCAGCCGTTATTCGGGAATAGCCACAAGTGTAATCAACTTCGGAGCCTTTAGCATCAGTTCAATTATCAGCCTGATAATTGGATATATGCTTGACCAACGGTGGGAGGGTGAACTGGTGGAAGGTTTCAGGCTATATCCACTTTCTGCTTACCAGGATGCCTTTTCCATCTTCATAATTTTTGCCCTGGTAGGATTTATTGCATCACTGTTTATTGTAGAAAAAAAGGAGGAAGGAACATCAAAATGATCCAGAAAAAAACTATTGCCTTCGATCTGGATGGGACCCTTTTCGAGACGGAGGAACTTGCCGTTGTTGCTGTAAAGAAAACCATGGAAAAACTGAAGGAAGAAGGGCTTTACTCCCGGCCCGAGCCCCAAAAAGAGGAATGCCTGGAAGTTCTTGGGATGATCAGCGAAGAAATCTGGGATTTTCTATTGCCTGGTTCAGGTCCCCGGGTCCAGGAGAGGGCTGATTACCTCCTGGAAAAAATTGAAAAAGAATTTCTGCAAAAAGGACTGGGGCGAATATATCCCGGTGTCAGGGATACCCTCCAGGAATTGAAAGAAAAGGGGTGGGATTTCCTGGTGGCCTCTAACGGAGGGGAAGGGTACGTAAAATCAGTAATTGAATTTCATAATTTAAACGCTTTCTTTGCGGGAATCTATAGTGCTGGGGAATATGGAACCAAAAATAAAGGGGACCTCTTGCAGATTGCCAGGCAAAAGTTCCCCGGTTTAAAAGCCATGGTTGGCGATAGAAGGTCGGATGTGGAAGCAGGTCAGGACAACAGTCTTATTACCGTTGGCTGTCGTTACGGTTACGGAGAGGCCCAGGAATTAAAGGAAGCCGACCACCTGATCGATAGTTTTCCAGAAATTATCAACCTTTTCTCTTCTGATTGAAAAGTTTCTGGACATCATCTCGGGAAAAGGTATTGATAACTGCCTGGGGAGGAAGGGCGGCCTTGCGCGCAACTGCAAGCCCATACTCGAGGTGCTCCAATCCGTCCAAGCGGTGAGCATCGGGGTTAATTGCCAGGAAAGCTCCCTGTTCATAGGCATAATCTGCCCATTCCCAGCTTAAATCCAGGCGGTAGGGGTTAGCATTTATCTCCAGGATAACTTCATTTTCAGTTGCAACCCTGATAATCTCTTCGAGATCGAGAGGATAGGCTTCTCGTGCAAGAAGAAGTCTTCCTGTTGGATGACCCAGCATAGTTACACGGGGATGTTTCAGGGCCCTGGTAATTCGCCGGGTCATTTCTTCTCTGGTCATTCGAAAGTGGGAATGAACCGAAGCGATAATAAAATCCAGATTTAATTCATTCAGAAGTGAGTCAGGGTAATCCAGGGATCCATCAGGCAAAATGTCGCATTCTACTCCGTGAAAAAGGTGAATCCTGTCTCCGTATTTTTCATTCAACCGGGCGATCTCTTTAGCCTGTCTTTCCAGGTCTTTTCTTTCAAGTCCATTGGCGTAAAAAGCGGACTGACTGTGATCGGAGATGCCAATATATTCCCAACCAAGACTTGCGGATTCTTCTGCCACCTTTTTCAGGGTAGCAGCACCGTCGCTGAAAGTTGTATGGATATGAAAAATTCCCTTGATATCAGAGGACTCGATCAGGCGGGGTGTTGAATTGCTCTGAAAAAACTCTTTTTCTTTGTATCCTTCTCTTAATTCAGGGGGGATAAAGGGGAGGGAGTAATGTTGGTAAAAATCCTTTTCAGTTTTCATTTGTGGTTGGGGAACTTTCCCCTCCCGGAGATCAAGGGCTGGCGGAGAAGAAGCTTCGTTTTCCTGGATGAGACCCAGGTGCATTGAATTCCCCGTAGTGGCTACAAGCCAGCTACCCCAGGCCTGGTGGTCACCGATGTGGAAGTCAATTGGAATACCCTCAGGAGTTTTCCCAATTACCAGTCGTTCGTTTACCATTTCAGTTTCCTCAATTGTTTCCATCTCAATTAACAGGGGAACCAGGTCCTCAGCACTTATCCCCAGAACAAGAATATCCAGATCATGGACAATGTCGCACCACCGGCGGACAGAACCTGTGGCAACACATTTTTCAACCCTGTCATAGGAAAGAAGATCTTGCTGGACCCTTTCCAGAACTTCTCGGGCAGTAAGCAGGAGGAAAGATTTCTGGTAATGGAGAAGGGTTTCAATACCCTCCAGAATTTTCTCTTGGGATTTTTTCCCGAAGCCCGGGAGTTCCAGCAAGCGGTTTTCCTCGCAGGCATAAGCAAGTTCACCCAGGTTGGAAATACCAAGTTCTTTATAAAGGGTTTTAACCTTTTTCACTCCCAGTCCGGGGATTTTTAAGATTTCCAACAGCCCCGGGGGAATTTGTTCTTTTAATTCCTCGTGAAGGGAAAGGGTCCCAGTGGAATGTATTTCTTCGATCTTTTTTTTCAGATTGGTTCCAATCCCGGGAAGGGTTTCCAGGAGATTTTCTTGAATTAATGTATCTAAGTCTTCTTCGGAACTATCTAGGGCCCGGGCAGCTCTCAGGTAGGACTGGGCACGAAATGGTTCCTCTTCCTGTATTTCCAGAAACAAGGCAGTTTCTTTAAGTAAGCCCGCAACTTCCTTTTTATCCATTTTATCACCTCAAAATAATTATTTCGGCAAATTTTACCTGAAACCCTGCCTGACCTTTTTGAACAGGAGGAAAATTCCATGCAGGATTTTATCAGATTTATCCGAGAAGCAAACGAACCGGTTATTCTTCTGCACGACGATTCCGATGCCGATGCCTTGGGTGCCGGTTACGTTCTCAGTAGATTGACCGGGGGTAAAATTGTGGTTCCCAAAAAAGTCTCCGAACACGGCCAGGAACTGATGGATCAAATTGGTTTTGAAGTTGAATTCGGGCCCAGTGATCTTCGGGAAAAACCGGTAATAATTGCCGATACAGCTGACAGGCAACAGCTTCCAGAAATTCAACTGGGAGAGTTTGCCGTTATTGATCATCATAACAATAACAAACTACTGGAAACAGCCCAGGCCTTTTTCCATGAAAAGGTAGACTCCACCTGCCAGCTTGTTTTCCAAGTGGTTAAAGAAATGGATTTTCCCGTGGATAGGGAAATTGCACTGGCTCTCTCTGCCGGGATTTTGGGGGATACAATCTACCTGGAAAAGGCCAGCAATGAGACCATTGTAATCCTGGGAAAGATCCTTCAGGCAGGGGAAATAACCTTTAAGGATGCTCTGGAAGTTCTGCGCATCAGCAGGAAGCTTTCCCGGGAAACTAAATTAAAAGCCGCTATTGATGCCGAGATCTACTGGCTGGAAGAGGAACTTCTTGTTTTTACCCGGACCAGTCCGGACTACGTATATTACGTTGCAATGATGCTGATTGAACTGGGGGCCGATATAGCCCTTGTTCTTTCCCAGGAGGGTGATGATATAATTATACGGCTCGTCCAGAGTCCCAATTACCAGGAAAAAATTGACCTGCTGGAAATAATGAAGCGAGGGATTGGTGATAGTCAGGTGGAAAACCTCTGGGGAGACGAAAATTTTGTTGGTTTTAAGGGAACTGGCGACGACTTCAGAATTATTAAAGATTTGCTGGAACAACTTTGCAATAGGGCAGGCAGGTAAATAAAAACAGGTGCAGAAATATATGCACAGGAGAGAATACGGTTACCTGGAAAGGATGTGTAATCATGGCGATCAAAAGGGAACGCTGGTTAAACCGGCCAGCCTTTGTTTTTGCTGCAATCGGATCGGCAGCCGGACTGGGTAATGCATGGCGTTTTCCTTACATAGCCTATCAAAACGGGGGAGGAGCCTTCTTAATTCCCTTTTTTATCGCCCTTTTTACCGCCGGAATTCCCTTGCTTATTCTTGAATATGGACTGGGGCAGAAAATGCAGGCGGGTGCACCAGGAGCTATAGCAAGGATAAGGCAAACCTGGGAAGGGCTTGGCTGGTGGGCAGTTTTTATTGGTTTTATTATAATGTCTTATTACGCCGTAATTATGGCCTGGACCTGGAATTATATCTATGGTTCTCTTTCTGTTGCCTGGGAAGGCAAGGTTTTAGAATTTTTCTACAGGGATATCTTAAATAGCACTGACGGTCCTCTGCAATTCGGACCAATCAGTGTTCCGGTAATGATCGGCCTCCTTTTAACGTGGGTTGTAATCTGGCTGATTTTGCACCGGGGTGTCCAGTTTCTGGGCAAGGTTGTTCTGGTTACTGTTCCCCTGCCGATTATTCTGCTGGTAATACTGGGGATCAGAGCAATAACCCTGGATGGCGCAATGGAAGGGATTACATACTACTTGCAACCTGATTTTTCTGCTCTCCTTGATTATAATGTTTGGGTGGCGGCCTACTCCCAGGTATTTTTTACCCTGAGCCTGGGGTTCGGGGTGATGATAGCCTATGCCTCCTATTTGCCCCGGACCAGCGATATCAATAACAATGCCATAATTACTGCCCTGGCTGATGCGGGGATCAGTTTTCTTGCTGGATTTGCGGTTTTTGGAACCCTGGGGTACATGGCCAATGTGCAAAACGTTGGAATTGAAAGTGTTGTTGAGGAGGGAATAGGACTTGCCTTTATCGCCTACCCCGAGGCAATATCCCTGCTGCCCTTTGGAGCAGCCTTTTTCGGTTTTGTTTTCTTTTTAACTCTGCTCACACTGGGAATAGATTCGGCCTTCTCCCTTGCGGAATCAGTTATTACCAGCCTGGATGATAAGTTTAAGGTTAACAGGTCAATTTGGCTTACACTCGTCTGTTTATTCGGTTTCCTGCTGGGGCTTGTTTTTTCCACCGGCGCGGGACTGTGGTGGTTGGACATAGTAGACCATTTTATTACTAATTTTGGACTGGCAGTCGTCGGCCTGTTAGAATGCATTTTCATTGGCTGGGTTTACAAGGCAGAAAAAATGCGCAAATTTATCAATCCCGTATCGGACGTAAAAGTTGGCGCCTGGTGGGATATCATGATCAAGTATGTTACCCCACTAATTCTGGGAATATCCGTAATTCTTACCCTGAGTGAAAGACTGATGATTCCCTACCGGGATTACCCAGCAACAAGCCTATTGGCTGGGGGCTGGCTGGTTGTTCTGCTTCTCATCCCCATTTCATTTATTTTTGCCCGAATAAGAGCATCCCGCCCCGATTTTCTTGACCGCCCCTTACCAGAAGAGGAGGGGAATTAGATGCCTTTAGACGCCCTTTTAATGATGATTTTTGGCCTTGTGGTTATTTTCGGTGGGCTTTTTTACTTCACGGGTATTGCCATCAAATCGAAAAAAACCTACGACCCAGATGACCAGTAAAGCCCTGCCCTTAAGGAGGCTATCATGCCAGCAATCAACCTAAGACAGGCACTTTTGATTCTTGTTATAATGGCAGTCCTTGTTTTTGTAGGTTTTGGTCTTCTGGGACTGCCGCTTCATCTGCCCATCCTTTTTCAATTGATCATAACTGCCTTTTTAGCGGTTCTCTGGGGTGGCGACTGGATAGAAGTTGAGGAGATGATTCTAAAGGGGCTCCAGAAATCCGGTCCCATTGTCCTTATTCTCATGCTTATTGGGGGCCTGATTGGAGTCTGGATGTATATTGGAACAATCCCTACAATGGTTTTTTATGGTCTTGATTTAATCAGTCCACGGCTTTTTTACCTGGTTTCTTTCCTGCTGTGTTCGGTTGTTTCCCTGGCCATGGGCACGGGTTTTGGAACCATGAGCACAATGGGCCTGGCCCTTTTCAGTATCGGGAGCAGTCTTGGTCTGCCTCTACCTGTGGTAGCCGGGGCGATTGTTTCCGGTTCTTATTTTGGAGACCGTTTTTCTCCGGTTTCCTCAATTGCAATTTTCACAGCCCATACCGCCGGTGTTTCTATCAGGGATTTGCTGGGGAAAATGTTGGGGACCACCATACCCGCTTTTGCCATTTCTTCTGTTTTATATTACTGGTTGGGAAGGGGCCTGGAAACAGGGACTGGATATCTGGGTTCTGCAGGAAGTGAATTGCTGGATTTCGTTAGTTCTAATTTTCCCATAACTCCATGGGTACTTTTGCCTCCCCTTTTTATTATCCTGGCAGCCTTTTTCCGCCTTCCCACCCTGCCCAATCTTGCAGCAGGGCTGGTTTTCAGCCTGATCATCGGTTTTATTATTCTTCCCGGGGAAATTATCGGGGTTTTAGAAAGCACATATGACGGCCTTATTCTTGATACCGGTGAACCCTTTTTAGATCAACTGTTTTCCCGCGGGGGGATTTTGAGTCTCCTAGATTTACTGGCCCTGATCATGCTGGCATCATGCCTGGCAGGTATTCTGGAAGGAATGGGTGTTTTTACCCTGGTGCTAAATACACTTTTAAAAAAGGTCCAGCACCTGGCGGGACTTGTTTTTTATACCGGGCTTTCAGGTATTTTTGTTGCAATGGTGGGCTGCAATCAGCTTTTAGCCGTTTTGCTCCCGGGGCATACCTTCCTGCCAGTATACAGGGAGAAAAAAGCCCAGCGCCTTCTAGGCAGGACCCTTGCGGACACAGGGCTGGTTTTTTCTCCCCTGATACCCTGGAATATTAATGCCCTGCTTGTGGTTAGCGTCCTGGGAGTTGATGTTCTTGCCTACCTGCCATATGCTTTTATGAACTGGCTTTTACCTATAATAACCATTGTTGTTCCGTTCTGGGAGAAAAGAGAAAATTTTGAATAAATAATAATTCCTAATTTGGGAAGGAAAACCTGTTTTCAGATAGAATTTATATATAGATTCGAAAGGAGGGGTGATTGGATGAGTACAATCGGGAAATATATTCAGACAGACGATTGGAAAAATGAAAAACACGTTCCGGTAATTAAGGTTACCGATCAGCCGGAAAAAGGTAAACCCTTTAACGTTCATCTTTCTGTGGGAGCCGAAATCCCCCACCCCCACAAAACCGAACACCATATTCGGTGGATTAAACTATTTTTCCAGCCAGAGGGAGATAAATTTACCTATCACCTGGGAACCTATCAATTTGAAGCCCACGGGGAATCTGTTCAGGGTCCCGATACTGGACCCGCCAGGTGCGAACCCGCTGTAAAAACCAGAATCACGCTGGAAAAACCCGGGAAACTCATGGCGCTTAGCTATTGCAACATTCATGGGCTCTGGGAAAACGAGCAGGACATAGGGTTTTAACCCCCAATAATATAATAAAAATAGGAGGGAGATACTTATGGGTGAATATGCAAGAAAAATGGTTGGACCCAAGGTCGAGGAGTTAATTAAGGACTTGAATAAGGCTTATGCGGACGAGTGGCTGGCATTTTTTTACTACAAAACTGCAGCAGAAATCGCAGAGGGCTTAAACAGAGAAGCCGTAGCGAGCAAGTTCAGCGAAATCGCCGACGAAGAACTTCATCATGCCGAAGAGCTTGCCGAGAGAATCGGACAACTCGGTGGAGAGGTGATAAAGGAATTTGATGAGCTAAAAGCTCAGGCTAACTGCAAAACTGTAAACCTTCCTGAGGATCCCAAAGACCTGGAAGGATTTCTCAAGGCAGGAATCGAGGCTGAGCAGTGCGCCATTAAAGTCTACGAGGAAATAATGGAAAAACTGAAAGGCGATATTAAAGACCCGATTACCTTCCACGTAATCCGCCACATTATGCAGGAAGAAGTCGAGCACGAAGATGATTTCGAAACCCTGCTTGGCTAAATGTCAGCAGGAAAGAAGTAAATCGGCCTGCGGAAGCGGGCCGATTTATTTTTAACATAACTTGAATAGCTGGAGGAAGATGAAATGGCAATCTGGGAAGCTATTTTCCTGGGAATAATCCAGGGAATTTTTATGTTTTTTCCCGTTAGTTCAACCAGCCACCTGGTGCTGGTTCAGCACTGGCTGATAAGCAGGGGAGGGGGATTACCGCTTCCTGAATCTCCGGAAATGATTGCTTTTGACCTGGTGGTTCACGTGGGGACAGTTGTTTCCATTATTTTCGTGTTCAGAAAAAGCCTGCGCCAGCTAGTTAGTGATACCTTGAGGGATTTTAAAAACTGGAAGAAAGGTACAGTTCCCCTGAGGGAAGCCCTGCACCTGAAATTAATGGGATTTGGTTTTTTTGCTGTCCTGGTTACGGGGATGGTAGGTTTTCCCTTAAAAAGCTTATTTGAAAGAGCTTTTGCTCAGCCAATTTTTATAGCTTTTACTCTTATCATCACTGGAATTTTACTCTGGGTAACCGATATTCTCCCCAGGCGACCAAGAGGCTTAAGAGAATTTGCCCTCTGGATGGCCCTGATCATTGGTCTTGCCCAGGCCATAGCTCTTTTACCCGGGATCAGCAGAAGCGGGATAACCATCGTAGCCGCCCTTCTTGTCGGTTTAAAACGGAGGTGGGCTGCAGAATTCAGCTTTTTCGTTGCCATCCCTACCATTCTGGGGGCAGCTTTTCTGCATGGCCTGGAAATTCATTTTAGTTCGGGACTCGCCAGCCTGGACTGGTTGTCTCTGATAATTGGGTTTTTTGTAGCTGCTCTGGTTGGAATCCTGGCTCTTTATATTGTAATAACGCTGCTTTACCGGGCAAAGTTCAGGTTCTTTTCTTATTACGTCTGGACCCTGGCGGGGATAATAATAATTTCATTTTTGGTTAACTCATTGTAAAAAACTCCCTTTCCGGGAGTTTTTTTAAGTTAGAAAGATTGATCAAGGAGAGGGTTATTCCCCATTCCAAAGAAAGAAACTCGGGAGGAGAAGGATTACACTGGTTTCCATGGAAAGGGTTTTAACCCGGGTAGTTTTCCAATGAAAAGCATAAAAAGCTTTTGTTAACACCATAAATTAATTCTTAAGTCCGGGAAAAAACAATGTGGAATATCAAACTTTTAGCACAATGAATAAAAGGGGGGAGAAATCATGGAATATGGAGCACAGGTAGTGGCTTTATGGAATGATATGGACAGGAAGAAATG
Organism: Halobacteroidaceae bacterium; assembly: GCA_003551665.1. GTDB lineage: Bacteria > Bacillota > Halanaerobiia > B1SED10-174 > B1SED10-174 > T1SED10-26. Next base: position 54,962 of record PUNE01000013.1, on the reverse strand, counting down.
GCAAAACCTGGGCAGATATTTTGATGATGAGGCCATAATTAACTGGCATAATACCAATGAAAGCTTTAGTGTCGCCGAGTTTATCACCGTAAATTCAGAATACCCGGGAGACTGGAAGATAGATATTGAACGATTAGAAGAAAGAGGAAACCTGGTGATTTCTGTGGTAAAAGTACAACAACAAAACCGGGAAGCAATTTCTTTCCACGCGGTATCCTTTTTCGAGTTTAAAGCTGGCAAGATTATAGTGCTGGATGAATACTGGGGCGACGACGGAAAAGCCCCCCAGTGGAGAATTGAAAAGCAAATTGGCAGACCCATTACCAAAAAATAATTTTCTTCAAATAAACTGGCTATGACCAATAAATTACTCGATCCATTTCTCCTGTCAATTGATTTCTTCTGTCAGAAATCCAGAACCAGAAAATAAGCCCTGCATGGGCTTATATTTTTGCTACTATTAGATTTTAAAGGAACTTTTTATCAGCCTGTTTTCTTTTTTATTCAAGTTGATCGCTTCTTTATAGTCCGTCTGGGGAAAAGTATGAGTCAGGAGGGGGGAGGTCAATTTCTTTTCCAGGATCAATTTAAAAGCGAGCCGATAGGTTTTAAGTTTTTCTCCGTTGTTTTTTTCTGAACCGAGGGAAAAAATCCTTCTTACATTGATACTGCGGGAGCTTCCAACACATTTTAATCCCCCTTTTTGCTTGAAAGTGTGTGGCAACATTATATGCACGCCCATCTTTTAATCAGCAGGCATAGGGGGGATCTGTCAATATTTTTCTTTTACAACCTGGGCATTTTATCCACTGTTTTCCGGCGTTGTTCGGGATCAGTGTGGGTATAGATCTGGGTTGTAGATACGCTTGTATGGCCCAGAAGTTCCTGTAACACCCGCAGGTCTTTTGTTTCTTTATAAAGTAGAGAGGCGAAGGTATGGCGGAGTTTGTGGGGAGTGATATCCGAAGAGTTTTCCAGGCCGGCTTTTTTGGCATACTTTTTAACCATAATCTGGATTGTCCTGGGGTTTATCCGGCGCTTGCGCAAGGATAAAAAGAGGGCCTGAGCATCTTTGCCGGTTGGATTCAGTTCATTTCTCCAGGGAAGATATTCTTTCAGGGTGCTGGCAACCTCTCCATGCAGGGGAACATTTCTTTCTTTATTTCCTTTACCCAGAACCCTGATGGAAGGGTCCTCATCAAGACGAAGATCTTTCAGGTTGAGGCTGACCAGTTCACTTAGACGAAGACCGCAATAAAGGAAGAGTTTCATTATAGCCAGGTCTCTAATAGCCGTTTTAAGGCCCGAGCGGGATATGGTATCCATAAATGTCCTTGCCTGGGGCAGGCGCAGGTATATGGGCTCAATAGAGGTCCTGGTTTTGGAGGAGCGGTAGGCCCGGGTGGGGTCATCTGTAATTACTTCCTGGCGGACAAGGAACTGAAAAAAAGAGCGGAGAGCAAAAAGTTTTCGATTCCTGGTCCGGGGATCATTATTTCTTTCCAGGATAAGGTCGGCCAGAAAATCACCCAGGTCAAATTTATCGATATTGGAAACAGATAAGGGTTGGGTTTCTTTTAAATTTTTTTTCTGGCGAAGGTACCGAGAAAAAAGGGTAAGGTCACTTTTGTATTCTTTGACAGTTAGCAGGGAATAGCCCAGTTCGGTTTGCAGATACTTAACATAAAACTCCAGGGCCCGATCAAAATTCATATTAAAACCCCTTTTTGGCCTGAATTTGATTTCGCAAAATAATAATTTTGCGAAATCTTATAGTTTAATTACCACAAAAGATGATTTTTTCCTGCAAATCCTCTAATTTTTTTTCCAGACCCCCAACCATTCGGCCAGCTTATTTTTAAATCACTCTCATTAAAACCAGAACAACATTTCCTTTTTTCTCACCCCGAAAAAAATTTACCGGGGTCTATTTTTTTGACCCCGGTTTCTTAGTTTTTTCCTTTATCAATTTGCCTTTCCCTTTTAAAAGCTCCGCCTCTCAGTTTCTTCTAGTTATCTAATTGCTCAGGGGAACTTTTAATTCCTGTCCCGGGTAGATCCGGGGGTTTTCCAGGTTGTTGATCTGCCTTATGGCAAACACAGTATTTCTGGGATCGGTTCCTGGATCCCCGTATTCCCTCGCCAGGCTCCATAGTGTGTCTCCCGAGCTTACCCTTACTGTAACCACCTGGGTTGGCTCCTCACTGTGGGCAAAAATAGTAAAAAGTGCTATGAAAATAAGGGCCAGGACCAGAACAAAAAATGGATAACGCCACCGCATTAGATCCCCTCCTTATAAATCTTCCTGATATGAAAATAAACGACTTAATTCAATCTGTTGGTTTTAATTATACCATACACCTGTTCTAAGAACAAGTGTTTTTAGAACAAATGTTTTGTTTTTTCTCTTTTACTCTTCTCTTTTTTCCCAAAAGAAATTTTTTCTTTCCCAGACCCTATCCTGGAAAAATCAAATAAAAAATGACCCTCTGAGAGCCGTTTTAAGGCCCTTGAGGGTCCAGGGTAATGGTTTTATACCTTTGGCAGGCAAAACTAAAGGAATTAGGTCTGAGGCTGGCTACAGGGAATTTTTTAATTTTCGGACTTTTTTTTCATAAAATCAAGGGCCCAAACAAATGTTTTTGGAACAAAGGTTTGCATTGAGGGGTATGCTGTGGTATAATATGGGAAAAGGAGGTGCTTGTGTTGGATAAAAAAGCCAGCAAGAAAAAGCTGGGCCCCCGGCAGTTGGAAATCCTCGAATTTATTCGTAAAAATATTAGAGAAAAAGGTTACCCCCCTTCCGTTCGAGAAATTGGAAAAGCGGTAGGCCTTCGTTCTCCTTCCACAGTTCATAATCACCTGGAACGTTTGCAGAAATTTGGATATATCCAGAAAAACCCTGCTCAGCCTCGAACAATCGGCCTGTTAAAAGAAGAATACCCCGATCAACAGGAAAGCATTTATGAAGGTGATGATATCATCCGCCTCCCCCTGGTAGGAGCAATCACCGCGGGTCAGCCTATCCTGGCCCAGGAAAACATTGAAGATACAATTCCCCTTCCTCCGGAACTTATTTCCGGCGGAGGGCAACATTTTGTTCTCCGGGTGGAAGGTGACAGTATGATTGAAGCTGGGATCCGCCATGGAGACCTGGCAATAATAAGGCAACAGCAAACTGCAGAAAACGGTGATATTGTTGCAGCTCTCATGGGTGATGAGGCCACCCTTAAAAGGTTTTACCGGGAAAACGATACCTTCCGCCTGCAGCCGGATAATTCCAGCATGGAACCCATCTACACCAGCGAGGTAACAATCCTCGGAAAATTAATCAGCCTTTTGCGGAAGTATTAGAGATATATAAAGCCCCTGGCCGGGATAACTGGTCCAGGGGCTTTTTTTATTCCTTTTTCCTGATGTCGGCACGCACGTCATATAAGGCTCCACAATCTCCCATTTCAGTTTTCTGAGGAGGCAGGAGACAGTTAACACAGCCCCCGCTGTCAATGTCCCAGCCGGACTCAACCTGCAATACTCCGGGCCGGATCCTGTTGTCCACTTCCACTCGGGCGGTTATTTCTCCCCGGTCATTGAAAATTATGGCCAGGTCCTCTTCTTCCAGGCCCTTTTCCTGTGCAATTGAGGGGTTGATTATTACCCGAGGTTCGGGGTTTAATTTTTTAATGTAGGGAGTTACCTGGAACTGGGAGTGGATCCTGTACTGGGAGTGAGCAGAAATCAATTGGAAGGGGAACTCATAATTATCAGCGAGGGGCGGCAGATAGGTTGCAACGGGGTAATTACCATCTTCTTTTGCCCTGTGGGAAAAGAGCTCGACCCGCCGGGATGGAGTTCGGAAATTGCATCCCTCCCAGGCAACTGGATTGTGGTCCCTGGGCAGCAGGTGCCCCTTTCCCCGTAGATCTTTAAGGGTTATTCCCATCTCGGAAAGGGGTTCGGCAGCCCATTCCAGGAGCTCATCCCGATCAAGCCAGGGGAAATCCTTTATACCAAGCCTCTGAGCCAGTTCAAGCACGATTTCTTCATCAGAACGGGCTTCTCCCAGGGGTTCAATAATTTGTGGGCAGAAATAGACCCAGGGGCTCCAGGAACTTACTCTGACCCCCTCCTCCTCAAAAAAAGAAGTACAGGGGAGGACCAGATCCGCTTCCCGGGCAGTGTCAGTAAGGAAAAGATCGCAAACAACCAGAAAATCAAGCCCCCGCAGGGCTTTTTGCATTTCCAGAGAATCGGGTGCATTGACTACGGGATTGGCCGCATTTATGAATCCCATTTTCAGAGGAGGATTTTCGGCCTCTATAATTGCAGGAGCAAGATGAGCCATGTCCAGGTAACGGCGGTAGGGATTGGTTTCACCCTGGAGGTGTTTTGCCAGGAACCAGAAGCGATCTGAGCAATAGGAAACTCCAGCTCCTTCTTCTCCAATGTTTCCGGTAATTGCAGCCAGGGCATCTATTGCCCGGATTATGTTTCCCCCTCCCCTATATCTGGTTAAACCGTACCCCAGGAGAGTGGTGACCGGTTTATTTTTTTTGTAATACCAGGCCAGGGCAACAATCTTATCCTTTTCAACACCGGTTATTTCACTGGTTTTTTCCAGAGAATATTTTTCAGCAACTTCTCGGAAGGCAGTGAACCCATAAACGTGTTCAAAGATAAAATCGTCATCAATCAATCCCTTCTGGATCAGGTAGTTGGCAATTCCCAGGGCCAGTGCTGCATCAGTTCCGGGGCGGGGCCTGATAATTAAATCAGCCATATCCTCTACACCAGTGGAAAGAGGGTTAACAGTGGCCATTTGCATGCCCTTCTCCTTCCCTTCCCTGATAAAAGGCAGGGAATGGGGATGGGTAACCCTGATATTGCGGCCCCAGACAACGCAGCCTTTGGCATTTGTTAAATCTTTCAGATCGCTTTGCTCCAGGCCCCCAAAATCATATTGTTGGGCAGCAACTCCTGCCTGCATACAGAGATCACCACTTACTCCGGTTGTACCCAGGCGGTCAAAAAGGCGCATGGTAACTTTTTTGGTTAGGGATTCCGAGCCACTGTAGTGATAATGGAAAATGCTTTCCGGGCCATATTCCTGGATATAGCCTCGAATTTTTTCCTCAACAAGGTCCATAGCATCATCCCAGGAAATTTCTTTCCAGCCATCATTGTCTTTCAGAAGTGGTGTTAAAATTCTTTCGGAATGGTAAATCAGTTCAGGGTAAGAACGTCCCCTGGGGCAGGCAAAGCCCTTTGTTATGGGGTGGTTTTTGTCCCCGTCCACCCTTATTATTTTCCCATCCTGAACTTCAACCTCCAGGGAACAGCAATCCTGACAATCCCGGGGACAGGCAGTTATTATTTTCTCAGTAGGCATTTTAATCAACTCCAGTCTTTATGTATTTAAAAAGAGGTTTTTTAGAGTAACTTATTATTGTTGCAAAATAATCTTACCATATCAAACTCCATTCAGTCAAAGAATACGAAAAGGAGATATACCCTGCAACAAAGAGCAGGGTATATCTATGAGGGATGGGGTGAGAGAAAGCAAATTTTTAAAATCTTTTAATTATCAACCTTATAGCGGATAGGTATCAATATTTCCCCCTTTTCAAGGTCTTCTCGAGTAATTTCAACCGGTATTGTTTTTTCTTTTGGGGTAGTATTAGGGGGAAGACCGTCTGTCACTACTTTTATTTGATGCTGACCGAGGGGAACATTTTCAATATAAAACTCGCCATTACTCCTTGAAAAAGCCGTTTCTCCAGTTGTTTCTATTTCTAGAGCGATCCAGGACAAGGGTTCATCTCCCTCATCAAAGGTCCCTGAAGCATTCCTGTCCAGAAATACCCGACCGGATATCGATCCATTCAAGGTTAGACCAAAATAAAAGAATAGGTTTTCGTTCTCCCTGATTTCCACAATCTTCTCCTCAGTTATTACTGAATAATCAGCCAGCAGGGAGCCAAGATCAAAATGGAGTGGGTAAACACCTGGATTAACCCGTTCAAATTTAAATTCGCCCCTGACATCCGTTTCAGTTCTTCGCCCCCCGAGAGCCATGGGGATATTTTTTAAAACGGGGTCCCCTTCGTTAAATTCTCCAGTTTGATTTCTATCAAGATACACAATTCCAGCGATTGTGGGCTGGTGGGTACCTCTAGAGGAGTAGCTCTGGCCAAAAATCTCTTTCCCCGAAAAACCCAAAGCATGGCTAATTGAAACCGAAAGAGAATGTTCTGGTTGCTCTTCAAATAGGTTTTGGTAAATCCTCTGTGCCTGAAATTCTAACAGGATTTCTGAAGGAAGTTTCCAACCCAACTCCAGTCCGGCGGATAGTTGATAAGTATCTCTTCTTTCAACGGGGGATTTGGCTGTGAAATTTAACCCGGCAGTATATTTTCCTTCCTGCCACTGATGGGCCAGGTCAAATCCCAGGGTGAAATAAGAATCCTGGATGTAATGGAGGATATTATAGCTCCCTTCAACTCCAAAAGAAGAACCTGCCCGTAAAAATCTCCGCAAGGAAAAACTTGCTTTTGATTCTCTAAGGTTTAGTTCACTGGAGAGGTTGTTGCTTGCCTCTACAAGTGCAGAACCAGTTCCTCTTACGAATGTATTCAGGGTTGGATTCCACCTAAACCCTGAATTAAGTTCTGCTTCTCCTTGAATCAGTTCTTTTTCCTTCCAAAGTAAGGACAGATCAAAGGCGCTATTGAAACGAATTGTTTCTCGGATTCTCCAGGACATATTACTGACTAAATCCAATTTCTGTTCTGAATGGGAAGAAGCTTGCGGAAAATAAAAATCAGTTTCAGAATAATCCAAGCTGGACCTGGAAGAAAAAACTTCTGTCCTCCTCTGCCTGCTTATATTAAGGCCGTATTCATCAAACTCAGCTCTTGTGAGTTCATCCTGTCCTGTTTCCAGATCACGTTGTCCGGTTCCCAGGATCCCGGAGACGGTAGTGGCTCCTTCCCAGGCATCCCTGTAAGAAAATCCTAGTCGGGCTTGAGGTATAGAATAAAAAGGCCTATCTCCAATTGATTCCCGGAAGTTCCCCTGGAAAAAAGAACTCCACCTTGGAGAAAAATCATACTCTCCCCCTAGTTGAAATTGTTTTCCAGAATTTTTATCAACTATTTCGGTTATTTCATCTGGTATATATTTATAAGAGGTGCTGAAATAGCCCCGGGAAAGGGTATAAACAAGGGAGCTAGCAAGGCCTCCTTTTAAATTTTCGACTTCTCCACCGAATAAAAAATCTCCGGTAAGGATTAGGGATTTTAAGGGTTGCAGGGAAAAACCTGCTATCCCTCCCAATTCAAATGGCTCCCAGCTATCTTGAGTTAAAACCTCTCGACCCAATAACCCCAGGTTAAAAGAGCTACGCTCATCCAGTGCTTCATTCAACTGCAGACCTATTAACCTACCCTGGCTTTCCTGCTCATTGCTGCGCTGAAAACTCCCCGCAGCAAATTTTACCTCACCGATCCCCTTTTCTAGAATTCGAACATGCCCCCCAATTTCACGTCTTTCTTCAACCAATTCTCCGCTAGGTTTTTCCCTGATAATTTGAATAAGGTTGGTTCTTTTGTTTTGCAAAGGAACATTTGCAAAGGAATACTGGCCAGATTCTGACATGTATTGCTTGTTAATCTTTTCTCCATTTACCAATAAATATACCCATTCGTCTTCTTGAGCTTCACCGGTAACCTTAACCCGAGGGATGTCTTTCCTGGTAAAAAAAGCGGGGTTACTGTAAAGAATGCCCCGCAGGTTTTTATTTCCCACAGTTAAAGGAAAGTTTACCCTGGAATCCCCAATTACAATCCGGTAATCGTCAAGGTAAAGGGCCCTGATTAAAGGAACAGATAGGTGGTTTTCTGTTTCCTTTTCATAAAGGCTAAACCCAGAAGAAAGCCCTAATGAAATTGCCCAGTCATGATATCTACCGTGGAAAAAAACGTTCTGCCTGGAATGAGAACTGAAATCACCCTCCTTATCCCAGCGCCCTTCTCCAGTTATATTATAATGGATTGATCCCAGAGTAATATCCTGCCCGTAATGAGTTGGTTTTAACTCAAGGGTTTCTGGTTCCTGAGGGCGGTCTCGTTCGATGGGGCCCTCTTCTCTTTCTTTTTCAGGTATTTCCCAGTCAACATGAACATAGAGTTTTTGGCGTCTTGAATTCCACTCAAAACCTTTCCCGGTTATTTTCTCTAAAAATTCCGGCGCTACAAAAAAGTCTCCTTCATATAAAATGGGCGTTTTTTTATTTAAATCCGGAAAGTCTGGGTATATTCCATTTTTGAAATCAACTTCTCCAGATTTTTTGGATGTTTCATGAATTATTTTTAGAACTTCCTTTTCCCTGTCAAAGCTTAACTCAATCGGTAGGAAAATGGAAAGCTGATTGGCGGGCAGAAGGATATAATCAAAAAGGTCAATAATTTCAAAGTATTCTTCGGCCTGGAAAACATAATGATCCTTTTTAATTTCCAGGGTTACAAAGCTAACATCTTCGAAATGGGCTCCATTCACAGGGACACTCAGTAAGAAAAAAATTGAAAAAATCAAAAGGTAATTAAGAGGGAACCTGGTTTTTTGTTGGTTATGGAGGTTATTCTGAAAAATAGGTTCCATTTTAATCACTCAATTTCGAATGAAATAGATTCGGAAATAGTAAAATCAATTCCTACCAGGTTGATATCGCATAATAACTGATAATTACCTGGTTCAAAATTTTCTTCCAGGGGAAAATAAATTCCTCGAACATCCTGGGGAAGCAAAACCCTCTCTTCGGAGCGCCCTTCCTCGATTACCGCGCCTTTTTCGTTAATCAGGGTGTAATCAACCTCTAGGCGAGTGTGAACTGGAGAATTATTACCTAAAAGAATTGCTCCCCAGAAAGTTCCATCTTCGCTTTCATGGACCAAGCCTTCAAGGTAATGAAGAGAAATTTCATAAATTTCCGGCATAGCATAAACAGTTGTTCCAATCATGGTTCGGAGTTGAGCTCCCGCCACATCATCTTCATCAAGAGGATCTTCATGTTCAAAAAATATTATCCCTCTTCTTTCAAAAGGGTTCTCTTCCTCAGGAAAAGTAATTGTAAATCTAACCAGCTGGGATTCCCCTGGTCCAAGAGAAAATTGCCTGGGGTTAAATCTGATTAAGCCATCAAGGCTATGTTCAAAAGTTCCGCTTTCATAATCAACCAGGTTATTTTCTTCATCTAATTCCCAATCGTAAAGGACGGCAAAGAGGTCAAGTTCCCGGTTGGAGTTATTGTAAACCTGAATTGTTCCTGTTTTTCTCTGTCCCTCTTCCATGTGGAAAATTACCCGGGAAGGGTCAACCTTAATGCTGGCTTCTGTGGTTATAGCAAATCCAAAAAGTAACAAAAATACCATTAAAACTCTTACCATTTTGGCCATCACGACCATCCCTCCACTTCTTTTTTTAGGGGCTGATGCAGTTAACATCAGCCCCTTTTTTTAAATTCCCAGCCTTTTAAGGCCGTATTTAGATGGAATAGGTTTTAAAGGTAATGTCACCATCGTATTGGCCTGCAGGAACGTCGTCAAAGGGAACCCTGAACTGCATATAGATAGTATTTTCTTCCAGGTAATCGAAATCTCCGACAGTTACTTCACTGATTTCGGTATTTTCAACCCAATTAGGGTTGCCCTCGAGGGTATGGCGCATATCCATAAGGATCTCTTCTCCATTTTCCTGGTTAACAAGAGGAGTAGCTATTACGTCCAACCGGTGGTTGATATTACCATATACCCGGGCTTCCCACATATCGCAGGCATGTAGATAAAGCCCGGCTCCAGCTTCAACATCTTCCTGGGCAACAGATTCCCAGTTTTCATTAAGGAATCCGCCAAAGTCACTATGGAAGAGCATCCAGTGGGATTCGCCCCTTCTGTCCATCAGGGCTTCCGCTTCGGGACCAAAGCTGATTCCATGGCTATACCCTGCGTTTCCTGTAAGTTCCATTTCTAAGTAACAGGGAATATTGGCAACAGTGTTAATTATTACTTTTACTTTCTGGTCCCCTTGCTCAACGAAAAATTCCTCGGTGCTTCCGGTGGTTCTTGCTCCGGAGATAACAGTGTATTCTGAATCGATGTCAGTCTCTTCAAATGAGAAGTTTGCAAACCCCTCATAGTCTTCGAATATTCCTTTACCAATTTCAAAGCCCGGATCGTTTTCTCCCGGTATAGTTGGATCGGGCTTTTCTCCATAACCATCTGCCATTACGTTAAGGCTAAGACCCAGGACAAACACCAATACGAGACTAAGAATTGACATTCTTTTCATTTTTAAAAACCCTCCTCATTGGATTTTGGCCGGTTTCACCATTGGCTCCCCACTCAATCGTTGGTGACCAGTTTAGGATTGGGTGGTTCTCCGCCTCCTGTTTTTTCCGTTTACCAAAACACCGAATGAAGTTTTTTATTGCCATCAAACCTCTTCCATTTAACACCTCCCTGAAATATTTTATTTATATTAACAACTCACTCCCCGGAAAACGGAGTGTGAAGTTGTTGTCGCTAAGAACCAGGTCGGACAATAATGGCGAGTGGAAAGTGATGAACTCCTCCCCTAACTTGGGTAAAATCTTCAATACTTAGAGAAAATTCAATTTCTATAAAATTATCCGGCAGCAAAACGGGTGCATTGCCTTTGGCCATGGTTGCTGGATCCTCTCCCAGGTTAATCCAATCGGAATAAATCCTTTCAAATAGATTTTCCTGATGGGCCAAAATCTTGATGCTTAGAGAAGTATCAAAAAGGAATTTTTCCTCGAGGTAACACTTAAGTTCCCAAGGGACATTTCCCGATATCTTTATTTTTCCGGGGACTTCAGTTAAAACCTGATTTTCACTTGTAAAAGGGTGTCTTAACCGCAATGGTCCGGAAAAGTCCATTTCTACATCAAGCCAGGCTCCAACCTTAACTCGAAGAGGGATTTTTCTTGGTGCTGATATTTCTCCTTTTTGGCTGGTTTCCCTGATGAAAACCAATCCCTTATATTCTCCGGGAAGATCTTCTGGTCTTAGGGTAATTTCCAAAACTATTTGGATTTGGTTTTTCGTTTCAATGTTAATTAAATTAGAAGGATATTCTTCGAGAGTTAAAGCTTCATCTGCTATGTAGACCCGAACCCTATTTGCAGCCAGTTGTTGATTGTTTCCTTGAGAAATAAGCTTCCCTTCTAACCAGATCTCTAGTTTTTCCGGGTCATCAAATTCTGGGTAATAGTTGATTACAATTTTTCTTGTCTGGACTTCATCTGCTTTTACCTGGCCAAAATTCAGTTCCTTCCCGGGGGCACTTATGGAAACCTGACTGAAAATAGCTGAAACAAAAAAAGTAAAAATTATAACTCCCCCAGCAAATTGCTTTAAAAAGTTGGTTTTATTTTTCATTTTATCGCTCCCCCTAGCTATTTTTTAGGCCAAATCTGTCAAATTTTTGGAAAAATCACCAATCTGGAAGAACCTTTTCAAATTTGTTTGCCGATCCCTTGGTAGAATAGTGGCAAGGAAGAAAACAGAATAAACCTATCAATACTACCGGCTTACTTGTCTTTAGGTCAAAATTTACCAGATTATAGTCACAAAAAAATCATAATTAAGTCAAATTTAAGTCACAAGCTTAAAAAACCAAAAAAAAAGAAGAGCGAAAGCTCCTCTATAAAGGGGTTTTAAAGAAAGTAAATTTTCTATATTTTTTTTTAATTTTTTCCGTACTCCCTCCCTTTTAATTTCCAGAAATTTTGTTCTTCTTTGCCCAAGGGAGAAATTTATTTAATTCTTTCTTCTGCGAGGCTGATTTCCTCCTGTTTTGAAAACCTGATTACCCCAAAGAATGATAACCAATTTTGCTTTTTACTTAAAAATCTGGTCAAGGGAAAGCTTTCTTATTGTTTCTTTGAGGATGGTGCACCCCTGGGTAATATCCTCGGCATTAGTATATTCTTCCGAACAGTGGCTCCGCCCATTTTTGCTGGGGACAAAAATCATTCCGGTGGGGATAAACCGGGCTATTTCTGCAGAATCATGTACTGCCCCGCTGGGCATCTTCAATACTGGTATATTGTTATCTTCCGCTACTTCTTCCAGCAGAGATCTTATACCTTCATCAAGAACGATAGGAATTGAACTGGAGGTCCTATTGATTTCAAGAGAAAGATTTCTTTTATCCATAATTTTGCCTATTTTGGAAAGCATATTCCGTTCCAGTATTTCTAGGTTTTCTTTTTTTACATCCCGTATATCCAGAGAAAAAGAAGCTTCCCCAGCTATAATGTTTGCTGCACCAGGAAAACAGGAAACGGAACCAACAGTGGCCACCCCCAGGGGTGATTTATGTTTAGTTATGGTTTTTTCGATTCCAACAATGGCTTCTCCAAGGCCGGCTACAGCATCCAGGCGAAATTTCATCGGTGTTGCCCCCGCATGGTTTGCCAATCCCTTGATTGAGATAATATACTCTTGGGCCCCTGCTATTTCTGTAACAATACCAACCTGGAAATTCTTTTCTTCCAGGACCACACTTTGTTCAACATGTAATTCCAGCATTGCTCGTGTCATTTCGGGACGAATATAATCAAAGAGAGGCTTTCCGAATATCTTCTGGAATTTTTCTGCACACTCCAGGTAGCTTTTTCCTTCTTTGTTTTTAAGAGAGGCCAGCTTTTTCTGGGTTATCTGCCCAAGGGAGGCCTTGCTTCCGACAAGCATGTGACCAAAAGTTGTTCCCTCTTCTTCGGCAAAAACAATAATATGAACAGGCTTTAAAGGTTTAAAACCTTCTTTCTTTAAGCACTGAACGGCTTCAATGGCCGCTATTACCCCTGTAACCCCATCATAATTTCCTCCGTGAGGGACGGAATCAATATGGGATCCCAAAAGGATACCAGGCTGGTTATTCTCTCCCTCCCAAGTTGCAATCATATTGCCGTGGCAGGTGACTCCGGTTTCTAAACCAAGGCCCTCCATTATATCAAAAAGATATTTGCTTGCGGCTATATACGGCTCGGAAAAGGTTGGCCTGGTTGTACCCTGCCCCGGAGTCAGGTTAAAAGTGCTGATTTCGGAAATACGCTCCTCAATCCTTGTTTTACTTGGTCTAACTTTTTTCTGTTTCATTTTTTCTTACCTGAGTCCTTTCCTTTTTAATTAGAACTTTTTCACTATTAAAACAAAGCCATCAGTTCACCTTCCTCCTTTTGAAATGAGAAAAGCTATCAAACTGATGGCCAATTGATTGGTTTTTATTGGTAGCTCTCCTTGCCTGGTTCTCTTGTAGAATGGTTAAAACTCATCTTCCAGTAACTTTTTTGCTTTTTCCTGTGCCCTGAACCACTCAAAGGAAGCATCCTGGGCAAGATCAGTATTAACTATTTCTTCAAGGATTTGAAGGGCCCGTTCTCTTTCCTTTTTTTCAATTAAACTTAAGGCCAGTTCATATTTCCATTCCAGGTCATCGGGACGATAAGATAGTGCTTTTTCCAGATATTCAACGCTCTTTTTATCATCTCCAATACTTAAAGGCCAGCCCGGGACTTCGCGGTAAAGAATACCCAGAACAAAATAAGCAGAATCATAGTCCGGGTCAAGCTCTATTGTTCTTTCCAGCGCTTCTTTCATGGGACTTACCATAAAAAGGCTCTGTAAAACTCCCCTGGTTTGTCCCCGCATTCCTGTTAGAGAAGCTTTCCAGTAATAAATATCTGCACTCTGGTCATCGAGTTCTTCTGCTTTTTCTATTAATTCCAGTCCTCTTTCAAAGTTTTCCAGTTTATAATCACGTTCCTGGGCAATATTATCCCCGTAAAAGTAATAAAGGCGAGCTTTTTTCCAGAGAAACTCCGGGTTATCCATTTCTTCTTCCATTCCCCTGGCCTTTTCCAGAGCCTGGATAACCGGGTCCATCTCTCCCCTTTCTTCCCAGGCTTCATCAAGAAAGTTAATATTGCCGGCTATGAGAGAAGTGGAAAACCCAAGGACAAAAAAGAAGAAAACAGCAACAAAGAAAATGTTTTTTCTCAAAAAATCACTCCCGTTCTCAGGATTTTAGGGCTTTTTCAATCTTCTGGAAATCTTCCCACACGGGAACTTTCTTCCGGGGATCCCTCAGAAGGGCAGCCGGATGAAAGGTGGGCATTATTAGAAGGTTTTTCCGTTCAATCCATTTTCCCCGGTCACGGGTAATCTTCCCCTGGGAATCAATTAGTCCCTTGTAAGCAGTTGCTCCCAGAAGGACGAGCACCCGGGGTTTCACCAACCGAAATTCTTCTTTCAGCCACGGCATGCACACTTCCATTTCCTGGGGCGAGGGCTGCCGGTTATTGGGAGGCCGGCATTTCACAATATTGCTTATGTAAACATCTTCCCGGCCCAGGTTAATGGCGGCAAGGATCCTTGTCAAAAGCTGACCTGCCCTGCCAACAAATGGCTCTCCCAGCTCATCCTCGCGGGCTCCAGGGCCCTCTCCAACAAGCATCAGAGAACCTGACGGGTTGCCGACCCCGAAGACAACCTGACTGCATCCCTCACGCAGGTGGCAGCGTTTACATTCCAGGGCTTCTTTTTTTACCCCGGCATAGGTTTTGCTTTCCTGGGGAGAGAATAGCGAAGCGGGCCTGGGTGTTTCTTCCCAGAACAATTAATCCACCTCCGGTCTAATTGATTCTCTAATTGACAGTAGGAGCGAACCGGTCTGCAGGAAATGCCTCCAGGCGGAAAAATACCTGCCTTCTGCCCAGTACATCTGGCCCAGCAGGGCATGAGTATAGTTGTTGTTTTCCACCTCCAGTGACTGATAAAGAGTGTTTCTGGCTTCATCGGTTTTAATCTGGGCAAACTGAGTTAAGGCCAGGAAATTATAAAGCCAGGGGTTTTCCCTATCTTCCTTGATCAATTCCTGGAAAATTTCTTCGGCTTCCGAATGGCGTTGCAGCGAAAACAGCAGAAACCCTTTCTGGTTCAGAATTAAAAAATTATCTGGCGTTTGCTCCAGTTCGCTCTGGGTTTTCTGCAGCATTTCCTGGGATTGCTCCTCGTTATGTGTTTCTTCAAAGCGAGAAAAGGACTCCATAGCCTCATCCACAAAGCCCAGGTTGGCCTGGGCTACTGCCAGCTGGAATCGGGCTTCGGGATTATCCTCATCCTCATCCAGGACCATCTGGTTGGCAGCAAGAAAAGCAAGCCAGTCCTCTTCATAGAGAGATTTCCCTTCTGCCGGATAGCCGGTTACCAATATTAAGCTGAAAAATATGGCGATAAAAAACCTGAATTGCAATTTTTTCCCTCCTGAAGGGGAACATCCCTTTTAAGATTCTCCTCCCTCTTCTTCCTCTTCTTCGGCGGATTTTTCAGCCTTGGCTTTAAGGTGGACCATAAAGACCCACAATAACAGGAAAAAGCCGATAAAGCCGCCGATAGCAAAGCCCCAGAGCTCGCCAATTCCAATAGCCCGGCCCAAGAAAACTCCGAGAAAAGGAATCAGGAAGAGGCCTACAAAAAGACCTATTGAAACCACCTTAACTTTATTTTCCATGGTCAACCTCCATTATTGCCCTGTATTTTTTTCCCCTGTCCTGTTCAATCGAGAGGTTGATTTTTCAGGCTGGCGGGGCATATATCTATAATTGGGAGTCAACATTCCCTTTGAAAACATACTGAGAATTACCCACCATCGTTGCGGGTGTTCCCAAGCCGTTCCATTTGATCTCCAGGGAACCACCCGGTAATTCGACCATAACATTCCTTTTCAATTTCCCCAAAACCTGGCCAATTACGGTAGCTGCAGTGGCCCCGGTGCCACAGGCCTGGGTCAGTCCAACGCCCCTCTCCCAGACCACCACTCTTATCCGGTCCGGTGTCAGAAGCTGGGTGAAATTGATGTTGGCTTTGTTGGGAAAAACCGGGTGCTTTTCCACCAGCGGTCCCCAGTATTGGGCGGGAAAACCCTCCAGGTCGGAAACAAAAATTACCGCATGGGGGGGACCGGTCCGTACAGCCGAAACCTTAAACTCCTCGTCGGCAACAGTTATCTTTTCCTCCAAGAACCTTTCCCCGGAGAAATTCACGGGGATTTTTCCGGGTTGGAACTCTGGAATCCCCAGAATATTCGCTATCCTGACTCTGTTTCCTTCCTCTTCCAAGACCTCTCCCTGAAGCAACCCGTTTTTGGTATGGACTTCAACAGTTTTGCCCGGGAAAAGGCCGTGCCTGTAAAGGTGGTGCACAAAACAACGCAGACCATTGCCGCACATTTCTGCTTCCGAACCATCGGGATTGAAAATGCGCATTAAGGGTTTTCCTTCTTTTACAGTACAGGTCATCAGCCCATCAGCACCAACAGCAAAACGGCGCTGGCACACTTTTCTGGCAACTTTTCCCCAGTCCCTTTCTTGATCTTCAGTGTTAATAATTATAAAGTCGTTGCCGAGACCGTGATATTTTTGAAATTCCAGCATCTATTTACTTTTCCTCTCCGCCGGCCTGTTCTTCCAGCAGGTTAATCGGAGTTTGTGGGGTTATGGTGGAGACTGCATGTTTGTAGACCATGTGCTGTTTCCCCTCGCTCTCCAGTAAAATTGTGAAATTATCAAAACCTTTAACCGTTCCCCTTAAGGGTAGACCGTTAACCAGATAGATAGTAACAAAAGCGCTGTCCCGACGAATGGCGTTAAGCATCGCATCCTGTTGGTTTTGTTGGGGTTTCAAATTAATCAACCTCCTCTTTCTCTATTTATATATTTTCCTATTTCGACAACCCCCACCCTTATCCTGCTCTGAGGTAGGAAAGGCTTTTGTTTTGCGAAATAAAACTACCACCATTATCCAGCTAGCTCTTCCTCCCCTCCCCCAGATCATTGCGGATCCTTTCCAGGACACCGGGAAAAAACTCTTCACTGTCCTCGACCCTGATCCAGGAAAAATCAAATTTATTTTTGAACCAGGTGAGCTGGCGTTTGGCATAACGGCGAGTATTGCGTTTGATAAGCTGAACTGCTTCGTCCCGGTTTAGTTCACCCTGCAGATAGAGGTAAAGTTCCCTATAACCCAGCCCCTGCATCGCGGTGTGGCCGAGGTTACATCCTTTATTAACCAGGCCTCTGACTTCCTCTTCCAGGCCTTCCTCTATCATTTTTTCCACTCTCCAGTCAATTCTCTGGTAGAGTTCTTCCCGGGGTCGATTCAACACATAACCCCCAACCCTGTAGGGAAGTTCGCCGGACTGGTTTTCTTTTTGCAGTTCTGAGAGAGGCCGGCCGGTTAATTTGAAAACTTCCAGTCCCCGGATTACCCTCTGAATATCATTGGGGTGGATTCGAGAGGCAAGTTCGGGGTCACACTGGCGGAGTTTTTTATGCAAAAATTCCCTGCCCTCCTTGGCAGCAATTTCTCGAAGCTCATGGCGGAGGTTGGGGTCCTTTTTATCAAACCCTGCTGGCAGGCCATATAGCAGGGCCTGGATGTAAAGCCCGGTACCCCCAACCACCAGGGGAAGATTTTTTTTGCTGGAAATTTTTTCAATTCTTTCCCGGGCATCACGTTGAAAATCACCCGCTGAATAGGTTTCCCGGGGATCAATAAAATCAATAAGGTGGTGGGGTGCTTTTTTTCGCTCTACAGGGGTTGGTTTTGCTGTCCCAATATCCATCCCCCGGTAAATCTGCATGGAGTCAGCAGAAATTATTTCTCCCTTCAACTGCCGGGCAAGATAAATGGCCAGGTCAGTTTTACCAACAGCAGTCGGTCCTGTAATAACAACTATTTTGCTGATATCCCCCACCTCCTGGTTAACGGGCAAACCACTTTTCCAGGTCAGCCCAGGAAAAAACTTTAAAAACCGGCCTCCCGTGAGGGCAGGTGCTGTTCTGTTCAGAGGAAAAGAGGTCTTCGACAAGCCTTTTGCTCTCTTCTGGAGATAGTTCACCGCCAAACTTAATGGCCCGGTGGCAGGCAAGGGTTTTAAGGGCCTTTTTCTGAAGGTTTAAGCGGTCCTTTTCCTTCTGTTCTTCGGAAAAAAGATCCATCAGGTCTCGAACCAATACCTCTGCACCACACTTAAGGTAACGGCCTATACTCATGGGTATGCTCCTGAGGAGCAGCTCTCTTGTCCCGAATTCTTCAACGCTAAAACCCAGCCCCAGGAGGTAGGATTTAATTTCTTCTTTTTGTTCTACCTGGTTCGGATCAAGGGATATGGGCACCGGAGTCAAGAGGTTTTTCTGGGGGCTCTGGGCCCTGGAAAAATCCTTTTGTAATTGATTGTATAAAAGCCTCTCGTGGGCAGCATGCTGGTCAATTATAAACAGGCCATCTGTTTTCTCCACGAATAGATAGGCCTGGCGAACCTGGAAAACCCGGTAAACGGGATCGTACTCTGAGGGCAAAGGCTCCTTTACCTGTTCTCTGTCCCCACCCCCAACCTTTTCAGTGGGGGTTGGGGTGGGGAAAAGATTGCTTTTCCCCTGGGTTTTACCCGTTTTTTCTTGGGAATGGACCCCGGTTTCTTCTTTCTTACCACCCCCAACCTTCTGGGGGAGGGTTTCCCTGATTAAGCCGGTAAGGTTCCGGGCCAGTGTTTCCAGCTGGCTGAAGCTGACCTCCCTTTTGGTTGGGTGGACATTAATATCCAGGTGGATGGGATTAACCCTGAAAAAAACCAGGGACTGAGGAGACCTTCCCGGGGGAAGCATTTCTTCGTAACCCTCAACTACAGCCTGGACCAGTCTGCGGTTATAGAAAGGTCTTCCGTTAACAAAAAGATAAATCCCTCTGCGGGTGGAACGGGAAATTTCCGGCAAACCTAAAAAGCCCTCCAGTTCAACATAATTTTTCTCTACAGGGTCAATGGGCAGGAATTTTTCCTTTTCTTCATGGTTAAAAATGTCTCCCCAGGCCGAGAGAACATCTCCTCTTCCCGTGGTTCGAATTACCTGTTTCTGGTTATGTAGAACCCGAAAGCGGATTTGGGGGTGAGCCAAGGCCAGGGGGATAACCTGCTGAAGAATAAACCCTGTCTCCCGGCGGGGATCTCCCATAAATTTTTTCCGGGCAGGGGTATTGTAAAAAAGGTCCCGCACTTCAATTGTTGTTCCCGGGGGTGAACCAACAGCCTCAATGTTCCCCCGCTCTCCCCCGTTTACTTCCAGTTTAATTCCTCTATCACTTCTCCTGAGACGAGAAGTAATACTGACCCGGGCTATACTTACTATTGAAGCCAGGGCTTCTCCCCGGAAACCCAGGGAGGTCAAACGCCACAGGTCATCTATTCCTTCCAGTTTGCTTGTGGTGTGGCTCTGGACTGCCAGTTGCAGGTCTTCTTCTGACATTCCTTCACCATCGTCAATAACCTGGATTTTATCCCGACCACCATCGGTAAAATGAACCTGGATATTTTCAGCACCCGCATCAATACTGTTTTCTACGAGTTCTTTTACAACCGAAGCCGGTCGTTCGATAACTTCGCCCGCAGCAATTTTATCAATTACCTCGGGAGGAAGGGGTTTAATTTTTCCCATCTTTACCATCCCCGTTTATAAGTTTTTGAGCCTTTTTTTGGAGCTTGTGAACCTGATTGAGGGACTCCAGTGGAGATTGTTCCATCAGGTCGATCCGGGAAAATTCCTGTAAAAGTTTTTTCATGTTTTCCCTGTCCGAATCGGGAAAAAGGGGAACCCGGCGTGGTGGTGGAGGTTTTACCCTGTGTTCTTTGTTTTCCAGGGAGTTGAGGATTTCCCGGGCGCGGAACAAGACCTCGGGAGGTATCCCTGCAAGGCGGGCCACGTGGATCCCATAACTTTCATCTGTGCTACCTTCTTTAATGGTGTGCAAAAAGATTATGTCCTCGCCCTGTTCCTCAACAGCAACGTTGTAATTTCGCAGTCCCTTTTCTTTTTTATCCAGGACCGTAAGCTCATGGTAATGGGTGGCGAAGAGAGTACGAGCTCCAATTCGACCTGGATTATTGATATATTCTGTAACCGCCCAGGCGATGCTTAGCCCATCATAGGTTGAAGTTCCCCTCCCTACCTCATCCAGCAGGATTAAAGAGCGGGGAGAGGCGGAATGGAGGATCTGAGCCACCTCATTCATTTCTACCAAAAATGTACTTTTGCCCCGGGTCAGGTCATCAGTCGCCCCCACTCGGGTAAAAATCCTGTCTACAAGGCCGATTCGGGCTTCACGGGCGGGAACAAATGACCCAACCTGGGCCATTAAAGCAATCAGGGCTACCTGGCGGAGGTATGTTGATTTCCCGGCCATATTGGGTCCAGTAATCAGGTGAAAACGGTTTTCTTTTCCATCCATGTAGGTATTATTGGGAACAAAGCCTTCCTCATCCATTACTGCTTCAACTACGGGGTGTCTGCCCTGTTTAATCTCAATTTCCCTGCTATTATCCAGAGTGGGACGAAAGTAGTCCCGGTCCAGAGCAACCCTGCTAAAGGAAAGCAGGACATCAAGGGCTGCCAGAATAGAGGCCACTCGCTGAATTCGGGTCATTTCTATCTCTACTTTTTTCCTGAGGCCCGTAAAGATCTCGTATTCCAGGGCATTAATTTTTTCCTCGGCTCCCAAAATCTGATTTTCTTTTTCTTTAAGCTCGGGGGTAAAATAGCGTTCTGCGTTGGCCAGGGTCTGCTTGCGAACGTATTCATCGGGAACAAGGTGCAGATTGGCCCGGGTTGCCTCCAGGTAATAGCCGAACACCTTGTTATAGCCGACTTTCAGGGATTTTATTCCAGTTCTTTTCCTTTCCGAATTTTCCAGATTGGCAATCCAGATCCGGGCCTCCTCGGCCTCATTGCGGAGGGTGTCCAGTTCTTCATTAAACCCCTGCCGGATTAACCCTCCCTCGGTCAGGGTAATTGGAGGTTCTTCTGCAAGAGCACCCTGAAGAAGTTCTTTCAGGTCGGTGAGGTCATCCATTTCTTCACCCTCAAGGAGGTAATCACCGCTTTCCAACGAATTGAGAATGTTTTTAATCTCGGGCAGGTGGAACAGGGATTTCTGGAGTGCTACCAGGTCCCGGGCGTTGGCTGTACCATAACTAACCTTGGTAAGGAGCCTTTCCAGGTCATACACCTCACCAAGCATTCGAGATAACCTCTCCCGGATATTATCATTTCTGATTAATTCCTCGACAAAATCCAGCCGGGAGTTAATGGTATCTATATCCAGAAGGGGCTGGTTGATCCATTTTTTCAGAAGCCTGCTGCCCATTGCCGTCCTGGTCCGATCTAGAATTCCCACGAGGCTGCCCCTTGTTGAACCGTGCATGAGCCCCTGGTTTAACTCCAGGTTTCGCCTGGTATGGGGATCCAGAACCATGTACCCTTCCAGGTTGTAATAGTGGATCTGCCGGAGATACTCTAAGGAGCGCTTCTGGCTTTTTAACAGGTACTCGGCCAGGGTTGCTGTTGCTACAGTGGCCCCCGGTCTTTTTTCCAGGCCGAATCCCTCCAGATTGGCTACCCCGAATTGTTCCTTTAGAAATTTCCGGGCCTGGCTTAAGGACATCTCCCCGGAAATGGAATTGACCAGGGGGTGATCAAGGCTGGTGGTAATTTCCCGAAACCCTTCCTGCCTCAATAATTCCGGGCAGACATAAAGCTCCCTGGGCTGCAGGCGGGCAATTTCTCCCCAGAGGGTATTGAGATTATCGGAATCAATTTCAGTGCTGCCGATTTCTCCCGTGGAAATATCACTATAGGCCAGCCCCCAGCCATCCTCTATTTTCACAATGGTTACCAGGAAATTGTTTTCTCCTGCAGGAAGCAGTTCTTCTTCTACCACTGTCCCCGGGCTGATTACCCGGACCACCTCTCGGGAAACGATACCCTTGGCCTGCCGGGGATCTTCCATCTGCTCACAGATGGCCACCCGGTAACCCTTTTCAATCAGCTGGGCTATATAGCCCTCAGCAGAATGATAAGGGACTCCGGCCATAGCAGCCTTCTCCCCTCCTCCTGCCTGGCGAGAGGTCAGGGTGATACCCAGTTCCCGGGCTGCAGTTTCTGCATCCTCAAAGAACATTTCATAAAAATCTCCAAGCCGGAAAAATAGAATACAGGAAGGATATTCTTCCTTGAGCTGGAGGTATTGTTTTATCATGGGAGTAGCATTCTCATTCATGGGCACTATCCTCCTGCAGGTCACCGTAAAGGGTGTGGGCATTGCAGCTCGTTATTTTTACCGGTTTCAGAGCCCCTTTTTCTGCAGGTCCGGAAAAAATTACGGGCCGGTTGGTTCTTGTTCTTCCCATATAAAATTCGCTGTCTTTTTTACTCGGACCTTCTACCAGAACTTCCTCCATTTTACCGATCAATGCCTGGTTGTATTCAAGGCTGATCTGGTTCTGGCGAGACATTAAATAATCCAGCCTTTTACGTTTAATGGAATGGGGGACCTGTTCAGAATAACGGGCTGCCGGTGTCCCTTCCCGAGGGGAATACAAAAAGGTGAAGGCTGAGGCAAACCTTGCCTTTTCCACAACGTCCATGGTATCCGCGAAGTCGCTGTCCGTTTCACCGGGAAAGCCGACAATAATATCAGTGGTTATACTGGCACCGGGGATCTTCTCCCGGATAAATTCCACCAGTTTCAGGTAGTCCTCACGGGTATAACCCCGGTTCATTTTTTGCAAAATCCTGTTGCTTCCCGCCTGGATTGGCAGGTGGAGGTGCTCACAGACCCTTGGCATTTCCACAAGGGCCTGAACCAGTTCCAGGGGAAAATCCCGGGGATGGCTGGTCATAAAACGAAGCCTCTCCAGACCAGGAACTCTATCTGTTCTTTCCAGCAGGCGGGCAAAATCAACCCTGCCGGAATCCCTCCCGTAGGCATTAACATTCTGCCCCAGGAGAACCACTTCTTTACCTCCGTTTTCAACGTGTTCTTTAACCTCATCTATTATTTCTTCCAGGGGCCTGCTTACTTCTCTGCCCCTGACATAGGGAACGATACAGTACGAACAGAAATTTTCACAACCCTTGATAATGGATACCCAGGCCCGGAAACTGCTTTCTCGCTTTATTGGTAGCCGGGGAACATCAAAACGGTCGGCTTCAATTTCCAGAACCCTACCGGTGCAGCTTTTTTCCACGATTTCATTAAGCCTATCCATGGTATGGGGACCAAAGATGAAATCGACAAAGGGAAATTGCTGCAAAAATTTCTGGCCAACATTTTCCTGCTGCATCATGCAGCCCCCGATTCCAATCAGGAGGTCGGGTTTTTCTATTTTTAGTTTTTTTAACTGGCCCAGCTTACCCTTAACCTTATCCTCGGCCTTGGCCCGAACACAGCAGGTATTCAAAATTATCAGGTCTGCTTTTTCCAGGTTCTCGGCTTTTTCCCAGCCGTTTTCTTCAAGCATTCCCGCCATTTTTTCACTGTCCAGTTCGTTCATCTGACACCCATAGGTTAGCAGGTGATACCACTTCATATCATCATCTCCCATTGGAGCGGAACGTCCATTTCTTTATCCTTTCCTTATGATAACACAAAATTTGCGATTTTTGCAGAAATTTCTACAGGCCTGCACTAGGTTTAAAAAAAACCGGGAAAATACCAGGATGAACGAGGACAATATTGGAAATATAGAAGGAAAAGAAAAAACCTCCCTGGGGAGGTTTTAGGGCTGGTAAAAAGGACTTGCGGCAGGGGATTCTTTTATCAAAAGCAGATATTGGAAAAAATCAGTGGAAACTATGTTTTCTTCAACATCCTCCAGAAAAAACTGGCCCTGAGAAAAGGGGGAACCAGGAGCATCTAGCTTGAAAATACTCAGCTTCCCTGGAGCCAGTTCGGTTAATTCTTCCAGGTTCCGCATGATATAGGTGCTGTCAAAATCAACCACCTCTCCAGGAGAAAAGGGCTGCATTTGCTGGGAATCATGGTAGACATACCAGATAGACATAACACGATCATTAAAGGGGGAATCCGGACCGGCAAGTTTGGCCCCCAGCCAATCAACACCCCGGAATTTTTTCTGGAACACATTGAGCTCTTCCCACTGGCCAAAAAACTTTTCTCCCTCCATTCCTTCTAGAAGAAAAAGCAGGTTGGAAAATGCTCTGTCACTCCGAAACTGGTGACTTGCTTCAATACCTTCCCGGAGTTTTTCTTCCATAATAAAGGCATCAACAATATTATTCAAAACCAGGTAAAAATGTTCGGGCTGATCTAAAAGCTCCCGGTAGGGCTCGGAGTCTTCTTTCCAGTGATCAAGAATATCCCGGGCAATTTCCCGGGCGGATTCTATCATTTCGCCGGGGATTCCAGCCCGGTATTCAGTCTGGGCCCTGAGGGGGTGGTCTGGATCCTGCCGCAATTCTATAAAATCCTGGGCCAGTGAAACAAGAGGAAGAAGAAAGTATTCCAGGTCAAGGGGAATTCGGGTGTCCATGAGCAGGTCTCCCAGATATTTTATAGAAATTAATGTCCGGGGAGGACCCTGCAAGTCCATTCCAATTACCCGGATCTGCTCCTCTTCAGGGAATTTTGAATTATATTCCTTCAGATCCCGGAAGAAATCAAATCTTTCTTTGCTGCGCCGCCAGTAAGTGATTACCAGTTCCAGGTATTCCTCCTCTCCAGTTTCCAGGTATCGGTTTATGAATTCTCCGCTGGCAAAGGGTGCTTCTACCAGCAGGTATTTCACACCCGCTTCCTGGTGGAGAAACTGCAAAAGATCCATCTGCAACTGGGAATTATAGGCAAGACCCTGATTTTTCCCTGCAAGAAAGATGGAATAATCCTCAAGATAGTTCTCAAGGAGGGGAAAATTTGCTGCTCCAAGTTCAATTTCCTGGCAATGGTCCTGGAGATATTCTTTTTCCTGGTCCCTGAGACCAAGGGAAAAAGCTGGAAAACCCAGAACCATAATCAGGAAAAAAGCCATACCTATTTTGAGCAAGCTACTCCCTCCCTAAACTAAAGGATTAAGAAATTTAAATTGCCTACTTATATCTATTTAGTTTTTTCACCCTGCTTTCCTGCTTTTTAATTACAAACTCCTGGTGGGGTTAGGTTTTTTCTTAAGGAGGTTTCCTGATGAAGATCCTTTTAAGTGGAAGACCCGGGTCGGGCAAGACAACTGCAGTAAAAAAGCTGAGCAGCCTTTCTCCTCTTCCCGTATCCGGCTTCCTTACAGCGGAAATAAAAAAAAGTGGTCGGCGAATGGGTTTTTCCATTGGCTCTCTTCCTGGTTTGGAAAAAGTTGCAACCCTGGCCCACAGGGAAATGGAAAGCAACTACCGGGTGGGACCATACGGGGTTTGCCCTGAAGCCCTTGACCCCTTCATAGACGAAATGGAAAGGTTTTTGGGGACAGAAAAAGCCGGGGCCACCTTATTTTTAATTGATGAAATTGGAAAAATGGAACTGTTCAATCCCCGTTTTCTTCCCCTGGTCAGAGAAATCCTTGAGACTCCAGATATCCCCGTTGTTGCCACTATCCTGGCCGCTTCCAATCCGCAAACCGATCCTCTCAAGAAAATTCCCGGGATCAGGCTGATAGAGGTTTCTCGGGAGAACCGAGACCAATTACCAGCAAAGCTTGCCCAAAAAATCGGGGGTGAAAAGAATGCAGGGGAAAAGTGAAATAATCCAGCTTACCCAATTACTCAAGAAAGCAAGCCATGCTGTTGCCCTTACTGGTGCCGGTATGTCAACTGAAAGTGGCCTGGCCGATTTCCGGTCTCCAGGAGGCCTCTGGCAAGGAAAAGATCCCATGCAGCTTGCTTCATTCCAGGCGATGCAGGATAATTACGGGGAGTTCAGGGAATTTTACCTCTGGCGGGTTCAAAAATTAAAAGAAGCCGCTCCTCACAGGGGACACCAGATTCTGGCAGAGTGGGAAAAAGAGGGGTTTCTCAAGGCTGTTTTTACTCAAAATGTAGACGGTTTTCACCAGCAGGCAGGAAGTAAAGAAGTGCTCGAACTCCACGGGAGCCTGCACCGGTTCAGCTGTGTTAAGTGCAGTGCTTCCTTTTCCCCAGAAGAATTTGAAAAGGATGTAGCCTGCGCGCACTGTAATGGAAAGCTGCGGCCTGGAGTGGTCCTCTTTGGAGAGGGTCTGCCCCAAAAACCCTGGGAAGAAGCCACACGCCATCTTGAGCAGGCTGATTTTTTTCTGGTAGTCGGGACCAGTCTTGCTGTTGCACCGGTTAATCAGCTTCCTCTGTTCTTTGAGGGAAGAGGCCCTCAGGTTTTAATTAACCGGGAATCCCCTCCCCTTTCTTCTTTGTTTGACCTCATACTGCAGGGTTCTGCGGGGGAAATATTATCCCAGGTTAACCGAATTCTAAAAAAAGGATCAGCTTAATCCCAGGGCTTTTTTCCAGTCCTGGGAAAATTTTTGTAAACAACCCAGCATCCAGGGAGAGAGTTTTTTCCCTTCCTTGTTATTCCGGTGGGCGGCTTTCAATATTACGGGGAGAAAAATTGCCCCGGATAAAAGCCTGGAAAAATAGAATTCTGCTTTAAGTTCTTCCAGGGAAATGTTCTCACCCAAAAAACCGCAAAGTTCTCTGTGGTAAAACCCGAGCCAGTTATCATCCCATTCCAGGTCCATCTGAACCAGATCGAGAGACCCGGGACCGCTACTGCTCAACTGCCAGTCCAGAATTGCTGCCCGGTCTCCCTCCTTCAGGGGCAGTGCTATATTGCCAGGGAAAAAATCATTGTGTAGAAGTGTGCTGCTGGCCTTTTCCAGGCAAGCCTGAACTTTTTCTGCCAGGTCCAGGAGGCCTGGTGATTTGGCAATTCCACTCGTAATCTCACAGGTCAGAGGGTGTTTGGCCAGTTTCTCCCAGGTTGAAATGGTTGAAACGGGGGTATACCTGCTGCAGAGGGGAGGATTTAACCAGGAGGGAATTGCATTATTCTGGAAAGATTTCTGGCAGAACCCATGAATATGAGCAAAACTTCGCAGAATTCTTTCCCAGTTATTTCTTTTCAAATACCTGGTCTGGCTGGGAATGAAAAAGGTTTCCGAAATATCGGAGAAAAAAATAAAACTTCCTCCCCCTTGTAAAAGGTCCCTTTCAAAAACCAGGGGGCCGGGTAGTTCCAGGTAGGGAAAAATCTCCTTGTAAAAATAATATTCGGTTTCCCCTATTTGAGGGTACTGTTCCAGAAGATAGGAAGGAATTGTTTCCGGCCGGGTTATTTTCAGAACCAGCCTCTTTCCCCCTTCTGCCTTTATACGAAAAAGGCTGCTACCGCTTTCTCCTTCTGTAATTGCCTCCATAGAAATAATATCGGGAACAATTTCCCGGGCCAGTTCCTGTGGTTTTCGCATTGTTCAAATCCTTTCAATTAATTTTTCGAAGGAAAAACAACCTGTTTTGAGGAGCATTTTCCCCCTGATCAATTTCTTTTTCCTTTTCAATGTGCAATTCCGGTTCAGCCATTTCCCTGACTTCTTCCGACCTGATATTCCAGAAATAGATACCGTTCTGCTGCAGAAAAAGATTTGCCTGAACTGCAACAGCATCCTGCATTGCTTCTTTAATATCCTCCGCCTCCAGGAAGGGGTTTAACTTGATTAACATTTTTCCTTCTGGAGCAAGGAGGCGCTTTGCTTCTGAGAGGAACAATTTTCCGTGATCCGGGAGCAGATTATCCAGGACATTGAAAATTATTATTCCTTCAAATGATTCATCCTGGAACTTCTTCAGCTCCGGAATCCCCCCCTGGACCAGGCTAATTTTTTCTTCCAGGCCAAATTTATTGACCATTGCTCTGCCTTTCTCCACGGCGTTCCTAGAAACATCGATTCCAATCCCTTCTCTTGCCCCGTGCTTTTGCGCCCGAAATAGTACCCGACCGTGGCCACAGCCAAAATCAAGAACCCTGGGGTCTCCCTCTGCAAGCCAGCCCAGGGCATTTTCAATTTCTATTGAAGGTAGAGGTTCTTCGGGGTCAAAATCAGGCAGGCGGTCAAAAACTTTATCCCAGAAAGAAGCCGTTTTCTGGTATTTTTCCCAATGGTTGCCCATAAAAATTCCTCCTAATGAATTGCATGCCAAATCTTTGTTCAGGGTGCGGAACCCACCCCACAGCGAGGCCAGTTGCCATTCTGGCGAGCATAAAATAAGAGTAGTTCTAATTTCTTTCCAACCTGTTTCTTTCCCCTTAACAGGGTCAGTTCTTCTAACAACCGGTAAAACTTGTAGAATTCTTCATATTCCAGGTAGATTGATGGAAGGGGTTTAATCCGGCTATAGCCATCGTAAAAAGGAGTGGGAGAAATATTTACCGCCAGTTCCTCCAGACCAAGCTCAAAAGAGGCCAGGTCAATAAAGGGAGGTTCTGCCCGGGTGCAATCCCAGCCAGCTATTCCGGATATTTCTTTTTCACCCGTAAAAAGATTTGACGGGGTGAAAGTGCCATGACAGAGCACGACGGGCTTGTCCATAAAGAAAAAATCGATATCAATTTCCTGGAGTTCCCCAAAAAGATCCCGGGAAATATATTCCCCAATTAAAAGAAACTCTAACTTCTTTCGGTATTCCTGTCTTGATGAAAAGGTAAATTCCTTGATGCTCAGGTCTGGTTTTAAGATTCCACCCCGGTGGAGTTCTATACTGTGCAGGATACCCAGCAACTGTCCTGCAGAAAAAAGCAGTTTATCAACATTTTTGTTCCCTAATAGAACCTCCTCCAAAACGGGACCGGAAAAATAAGAATGGAGAAGATAAAAAAGCGTTCCCCAGTTTCCACTGCCCAAGACCCGGGGTATGGGCAGGCTGGTTTCTTTCTGGATAAAGTTAAACAGGGCGGCTTCCATTTCTAAAGGCTGGGCTTTTTCTGTCTGGGAAATTTTTAACTTGCAGGGTTCACCGCTTTTCCGCAGGAAAAAATAACTGCCCCCTTCCCGGGAAATTTCCGGTTCTTCCCCCAGAACCTCATATACAATCTCCCTTATCAAACCCATTTTTTCCGCCAATTCAATTTCTCCCTTCTGGAGTCTGGCGTCTTTCAATAGAAATAACACTTCTCTCCATAATCAGGCGTTTTTTTCTTTCTCCGGTGTCACCGAATGGTTCTTCCACTTCTCCAGAGTTAAAAAACCCATTTTTTTCAAAAAATTTTCTGGCCCATTTGTTTTCGCTATTTACCCGCAACCGAATTCTTCTTTTTCCCTCCAAAGAACACATTCGGAAAAAAATATCGAGAGAGGTCTGGGCTTGGCCCGATCCCCAGTATTCTGGAGTAAAGGCAATTAAATCCAGCCAGACCAGGCCTGGTTCTTGAGGATCATCTTTTATTACCATGATTCCCTGCTTTTTCCGGGTTCCTTTTCCTTTTTCAATAATAAGGGGACGGGCTCTGGGGTTTTCTTCCCACTCCTGGAGGGTTTTTCTCCAGC
The DNA here is from genome assembly GCA_003551665.1 of Halobacteroidaceae bacterium. Lineage (GTDB taxonomy): Bacteria > Bacillota > Halanaerobiia > B1SED10-174 > B1SED10-174 > T1SED10-26. The sequence continues at coordinate 25,526 of PUNE01000013.1, read as the reverse complement.
GAGAAGTAGTTGAGGGGTGCAGATTAAAAATATCCATTATAATCGGCAGGTTAAAAAGATCGCGTAAAAATGCAGCATCACTGGAGCTGGCCTCGCGGAGCCTGATATCCCCGAATTTTTTTACCATTACCGGCACTCCCCTTTTAAATCTCCTCTTTATTTTAAAATTCTAAAAAACACTGTTAATACCTGCAGATTTACAAAAAAATGCCCTGCAAAAAAGCAGGGCCTCCGGGGTGGAATATATGTTATTGGGGTGTCAACTTTTATTTATGTCTTTATTATATTCAGAAAGAGAATATTTGTCAAGGAAAAATTGATTTTTTTAACCTTTTTGACCTATATTTTTATTTTTTTCTTTGGTTTTTTGATGATTTTCCATTTTTTTGTTTTAAAACAAAAGACCCCTTCTACAATTAACAGCTTTCACTCCTGTGCTTCCTTTTTCCCTTCGGCCCTTTTTTCAAAATTTTCCCCGGGGATAATCACCCGGAAATGTTCTGCCCGGCCAATTAATTCAGTCTCGTCGCCTGCTTCCACTTGGAAATGGAGCCTTTGGCCCTCGACATCAATGAGTTCTGCCCGGGCTTTTACGGTCATTCCCAGGGGAGTTGGGGCCAGGTGATGAACATCAATCCGGATCCCAACCGTTGTCTTTCCTTCTTCCAGGTGCCCCTCCAGGGCCCTGGTTGCGGCCTTTTCCATTAAAGCAACAAGCGCTGGAGTAGCCAGGACAGATAGGGATCCACTCTCCATTTCCCGAGCCGTATTTTCCTTTTTAACTAAAAGTTCAGCCATTCCTTTTAATCCAGGTTCAAGTGCCACAGTGCATTCCCCCATTCTTTTTTTAATCAAGGTAAACCAGTATTCTCTTCCAGGCCTCCAGTTTTTCCCTGCGGCTGATGGTATGGGCCGGGCTGGAAGAAGGCAGGTAAAAACTATTTGTTCCTCGGGGTAGATAACCTCCCCGGGTATTGAAAAGATCCCCGGCCTTTTTCCCGTTAAAAAAAACAGCCCGTATAGAATTATTACGGTTAAAGAGTGTTGAAAAATCATTAAGTTCTCCTGCCCTGATCGAAGAATCAGAACTTCCATTTCGCTGGCAGGTTTTCAGGACATCCCAGAGGGCAATGCCTCTTTTAAGAATTAAATCCTGCCTTTTTTGATAATCAAAAGGAAGAGGAAGCTGGAGCAGGGAAAAAATAATTGGCCAGAAATCGTTCCGGGGATGGGCATAATATTCTCTTTTCTCCAGGGAAACTTGCCCGGGCATGGAGCCCAGGAGTAAAACCCGGCAGCCAGGAGCAATTACCGGCGGCAGTCCGTTTATTTTTTCCATACCTCCTCTTCCCCCTTCCAAATTTAAATCAGTGATATTAAAAACCAGCAAATTTTGTCCTCTAGTTCGGGTATAATTACCCCTGACTGATCTCACTTTCTGGCCTTTTCCAGTTCATAATCTGGAGCGCCCCTGGCAAGAATTTTCTGCAGGAAATCCGTTTTGGCTTCAGTATATTCCATTCGGTCCTGTGCGAATTCTTCCGAAAAAACCTTTTTCATTTTCCCGTATGCTCTGGCAGTTTCAGGGTGAAAACGAAGGTATTCACGTAAAAAAAGGTGTCTTTTTAACTCCAGCGTTCCCTCCGGACACACGTATAAATGGTGGTCCATCCAGGTTTTTTGGCTCCCGTCATTGGGAGTTTTTTCGTCTTTCCTGCTGAAAGCCCACCGGCCTGGAATACCCTTTTCCCCTTCGGGAGTGTAATCCAGGGTTTTGAGTTGCTCTGTTACCTCCTGCAGTTTTTCTTCTCCTGCAATTACCACATCCAGATCTATTATTGGTTTCGCGGGGAGACCCGGGACTGAAGTGCTGCCAACGTGCTCAATTGCTATGGCCAGTTCTCCCAGGTGGTTTTTCAAGACTTCCGCAAGGTTCTTAAATTCCAGGGGCCAGCAGGGATCGTAGGGAACAATAACTACCGGTTCTCTTTTATTCAGGGGCACCTTCCATCTCCTCCAGTCCGAAAATCTCCCCGTTATTTTCCCTTTCCATCCTTCTGATAAACCTTTTTAAAAATTCCATCCGTTCATCAAATATTTTTTTTGACTCCTCGAAATTCAGCCGATTTCGCCACTGGACAGTTTTTCTCTGGTAATCTTCACTTTTCCAGTACTCCAGTACCCCTTCCGGGCCATCCCCTCTGCTGGAAAAATCGAAAAATTTAAGCCAGACTTCCATGGTTCCCATATGATCAAGGAGATCAGCATCCTGAATTACCCTGATATAAAAAGGGTGTTCTGCACCGGGAAGGATCCGATTATGGTTGCTAATAATATCCAGGACAGTTTCAAGCTCTTCCTTTGCCAGGTGTTCCTTAAGTATTTCCCTCGCCAGAACTGCACCTGACCAGGAATGGGGTTCAATGCCCCTGCCGATATCGTGATAAAGACCGGCCAGGTAAATTAAATCATCAAATTCCGGGTAATCTGCTGCCACCAGGGAGCGAAGTTTGGTGGCAAGGAACCCCACTCTCCGTCCGTGGTTAAAAATGAAACCTGTTTCCCGGTTATCGCGGGTTTTCCTTTTGCCCATCAATTTCCGGGCCAGGGTTTCCAGTTCTGGAAAATCCATTTTATTCCTCCTTACTCCTATTGGAATAAAAATCCCAGATCAACCGGGAAAATTCCTGCTTGCGCTCTTCGAAACCTCCGTGTCCAACTCCCTTTAACAGTTCAAATGAACTGTTCTCAAGGGACTGGTGTAATTCTTGCCCCAGTTCAGGTGAAGTAATCAGATCTTTTTCTCCACTAATAACCAGGGCGGGGGATTCAATTTTTCCCAGGATATCCCTGGCATCATGATCCAGGCAGGCCTGTCCCTGGATTATAAAGCGGGAAAGGTCCCGGGGCCTGTAAAAGGTACCCAGAATTGAAATCAGGCGGGCATAGCGACTGGCCCGGGGTTCCTGGAAGGTTTTCAGGTTGGTATCAATCAGGAGGTCTTTGTAGCGATTTTTTTCTGCCAGTTCCACCCAGTGGCTGACAACTCCCTTCGCCCTTTTGTCCGCCCGGGGAACGGTAACTGCAAATACTGTTTTTTTCACCTTTTCCGGATAATCAGCAGCAAGATACTGGGCAATCATTCCCCCCATGGAAAGACCGAGGACATTGAAATTCGAAAAACCCAGGTGGTCCATCAGGTGGGCATATTCTGCAGCCATTTCCCTGGTAGTAGATCCCTGTTTAACTGGTTCAGGTCTGCTGGCAATAATAATCCGTCCTTTTTTCCCGTAATCCCGGTAATAAAGATAGAGCTGGAGAGCACTTTTCCCTACCCGAACCAGTCCATCTCCGAGTCCCGGAATTATTAAAAGAGGAAAACCACTGCCAAAAGAAATATAATCCATCCTCCCTCCGGAAACGGGGAAGGTTCCTTTTTCATAAAGACCCATTTAATTATCTCCTCCATCCTTAATTAGATTATCGGTTAAATTTTTGCTTAGGATAATTTTTAATTCTCCCCGGCGGTCAATTTGGCAACCGATGATATCAAAACCAGAGGAAATGTTCAGCATTAACATTTCCCGCCATCGGTTCTGGGTTTTGGTCTGGACCTCAAGATAACCCTGGTGGGCACACCACTGATGCTGCTGCCTCATCAATTCCCTGGCGATCCCCTGTCCCCTGTAATCGGGATCAACTCCACCCATCCAGCTGTAAAAGGTTACGGAATCATAGGGATAACCAATTTTATAGCCAATGATCCGTTCTCCGTCAAGGGCGGCCTGGATGAATAAATTGTCCATTTCCCCTGCCTTTTGCAGTCGGGATTCGGGGCCGAAAATTTCCTGATTGAGTTTTACCAACTGGGGCCAGGAAGAAAAGTCTTCTGGTGAACCCTGGTGGAAAATATATTTTATGGCCAACTTCAACACCCCCCACTTCTTTTTTCTACTCCCGGGAGTTTTCTCCTTTTCCTGACCTTCCCTTACCTTACCAGGATAACAACCCCTGGATTCCCCTTTTCCACACCAGATTCTAACAATTTTTCCGGGGCTTATTTTAAATAAAAAGAGGAACAAAGGGAAAAAAGTTAAATAGTCCTCTATGTGAGTAACATTCCCCCAGAATTCACACTTTCTTTTTTTCTCCCTGTAATTTTGGTAAATCCAGTTTCTATCCGATCCCATTGGGCACATGTTTTCTGGAAAGCCCTTAAAGATTTGCCTTCTTTTTCTTTTTTCCGGTCACAATCCTGGTTTTCATTCATTCCCCATATAACAGGAGTTGAAATAATATGAACTGGTCGCAACCCCAAAGGATCAAAGAGCTACTCATTGAATTATGCGCTGTTCCTTCATTTTCCAATACCACTGCAGAGAATTCCATGGTGGAATTACTTGATGAGGTGATTTCCCGGATTCCCTTTTTCCAGCAAAACCCCCAAAACATTATCCGGGAAAGGTTGCAAGGTGACCCCCATAACCGGGAGGTTTTTGGGGCCTTTCTTCCCGGCAGGGGCAAACAGTCAGTAATCCTCCTGAGCCACTACGACGTGGTAGATGTTCTGGACTACGGGAAACACCAGGCACTGGCCTTTTCCCCTCCGAAATTGACGGCCCAACTTCTCCAGAGGGAAGAGATAAGAGCCCTTCTCCCTTCAGGGCAGGAAAATGATTTTCTGTTTGGCCGGGGAACTGCGGATATGAAAGCCGGGTTGAGTGTCCAGATCTGTCTTTTGAATGACCTTTCCAGATTGGAAAACCTCCAGGGCAATATTCTACTCCTTTCTGTCCCCGACGAAGAAACAACTTCCCGGGGCATGCTGACAGCAATTAAATTATTAACCCGACTCCGCCGGGAAAGAGAACTGGATTATCGGGGAGTTATTAACTGCGAACCATCCTTCCCCGCATTTCCCGGCGACAAAAACCGGTACATTTATACTGGTTCAATGGGGAAAGCTGTCCTTTTTTGCTATGCCCGGGGGATGGAAACTCACGTTGGAGACGTTCTGAGCGGGTTTAACGCCAACCTGTTGATTGCAGAGTTGATCAGAAAAATTGAAGGCAATGTTGATCTCTGCGAGGAACTGGAAGGTTATATGGCCCCACCTCCAACTTTTCTCAAGGTAAGGGATAATAAAAGACATTATTCGGCCCAGATCCCTCATACGGCCGGGTGTTATTTTAATTATTCTCTCCTTTACCGGAGCCCCCGGGAACTCCTACAGGAAGTTATAGAAATCGGGGAGAGGATTTTTTCTGAGCTGAACCCCCTCATGGACGAGAGGTTGCAAAAATATCTTTCCCGCCAGGGACAAAAACCCCCCGAGAAAAAGAGAAAGGGCTGGGTTTTAACCTACGAAGAGTTTTATAACCAGGCCCGGGGGGAAAATGGGAGCAAATTAGACCGGGTTATTTCGGAATTTTTCCTGCAAAACCAGCACCACATGGAAGAACAGGAAATATGTCTCCGGATTACGGAAATTATTGATGATTTTCTCCAAAAAGAAGGACCAGGACTTGTTTTTGGCTTTACCCCTCCATTCTATCCCCCGGTAAAATCCAACCCCCAGGGTGGAAGAGATCGGGAAATGTTAAAGGTTGCCCGTGGACTGAAGCAACTGGCCAGGGATATACATGGTTACGAGGTCAGCCTTTTTCCTTTCTTCCCGGGGATATCAGACCTTAATTTCTGCCAGCTTTCTGATTACCAGGATACCAAAAATTATTTTAAACCCAATATGCCGACCTGGGGCCGGGGGTATACTCTGCCCCTGGAAGACCTGAAAGAAATTGATCTCCCGGTAATCAATATCAGCGTTCAGGGCTATGATGCCCACAGGCACACAGAAAGGCTTGAGTGTTCTTACAGTTTCAACGTTGTACCCCATCTCCTTTCCCGGGCAGTCCAGGATTTGCTGCAGGAGAGAAAATAAAAAAAGGGAGAAAAATTTCCTGTGAAGGCTCATAACATTTCCCTTTTTCCCCAGGCTTTTAACCCCCTTGAAAACCCAAAAACCTGGAAATAGTTGAGCCGGAGGCTATATCCCTCCCCAGGGCATTACCCGATGTTGCTATTGCTGTAATTAATACCAATTACGCCCTGGAAGCAGGTTTCGACCCAACTGCTGACTCCCTTTTTATCGAAGATTCTACATCACCCTATGTAAATGTGCTGGCAGTAAGAAAAGAGGATAAAAATAACGAAACGATTTTGAAGCTTGCAGAGGCTTTAAACCATGAAAAGGTCAGGGATTTTATCGTCCGGAAATATGAGAATTCCATTGTGCCAGCCTTTTAAGGGAGAAAACCTCCGGATTCCGGAGGTTTTCCTGTTTTCCCACTTATTCTTCCCCAAAAAAGAAAAGCTTAATCCTCTCCCTTGAGAAGTTTTTCCCACTTCATTTTTTCTGCCTTGTTGGCCCCTTTCTTTTTCTTCATTTCGATGTAGGCCAGTTCCCTTTTTAACTTGCGGTAGTTTTTCAAGCGTTCGGAGGGTATATCTCCCTCGTCAATTGCATTTTTCACCGCACACCCCGGTTCTTTATCATGGGCACAATCATTAAAACGGCAGTTAAGGGCAAGTTCTTCAATATCGGCAAAGGTAATATCAATTCCTTCTTCACCTTCCCAGAGTTGAAGTTCTCTCAACCCAGGGGTGTCAATGAGCATTCCACCCTGGAGGAGGAAAAACAGTCGGGAATGAGTTGTAGTGTGGCGTCCGCGCCCATCATGTTCGCGAATTTCCTGGACTTCCACTATTTCTTCGCCAACCAGGGCATTGATGAGGGTTGATTTGCCCACACCTGAAGAGCCAACAATGGCTATTGTTTTCCCTGACTGGAGGTAAGTAGAAATATCATCTAGCCCCTCCCCTTCAAGGGTGCTCAAAATAATTACCTCCACCCCCGGGGCTATTGCCTCTACTTCAGCTTTTCTTTCCTCTGGTCGGTCTTCCAGGTCGGCCTTGCTGAGCAGAATAACCGGTAAGGCACCACTTTCCCAGATTACAGTCAGGTACCGCTCCAACCTGCGCAGGTTAAAATCCTGATTAAGGGAAGTCATCAAGAACACCACGTCAATATTAGCTGCAACCACCTGCTCTGTTGTGACCTCACCTGCCTCTTTGCGTGAAAACTTGCTCTGGCGAGGCAATATTTCCTGGATAATGGCCGGACCCTGTCCTTGAGGAAGCTGGGCTGCAACCCAATCTCCAACTGCGGGAAATGCTCTTTTGTGTTTCATTTTTCCCGTAATATCAGCTGGAAATTCCCCCTGTTCTGATAGAACCCTGTAAATATTTTTATGCCTGGAGATAACCCGGGCAGGGAAGATTCCCCTGGCAGGTGAGAGCTGATGAAAAGCTTCTTCCAACCGGGTTTTCCAACCCATCTCTTTCAAATGCATGAGCGTCCTCCTTATGATAAAAATTAATTAATGAGATAATCTTTCTTCCATTTCCTCAATCCTGTCTTTCAATTTCTCTACCTCTTTTTTTAAGCTGGATCCCTGGGAAATGGCCGCCAACCCAAAAACAAAGGCAATAGGTGCCAGAAGCCCAAATACTTCCATGGGGTTTTTCCTCCCTTCCACAAGACCCTTTTCTCCAGAAAAAAATAGATTATTGCAACACTATATTACTCTGTTTCATTTGCTTTTACAAGAACAAAACGATATTTTTCCCATAAAGCAGGAAAAAAGTTTCCGGCTGGGAAATTACTAATAAAAAGGAATACAGGAGGCTTTTAAATGATCAATTATAACCCTCATTACAACCCCTATCCCTCCCGCCGCAGCCTTGTTTATGCAAAAAATGGCATGGTTGCCACCTCTCAACCCCTAGCAGCCCAGGCCGGACTGGAAATGATGCAGGCGGGCGGCAATGCAGTTGATGCTGCCCTGGCAGCAGCAATAGCCCTGACGGTAGTGGAACCTACCTCCAACGGGCTGGGCAGCGATGCTTTCGCCCTCATCTGGAGCCAGGGAAAACTCCACGGCCTCAACGCCAGCGGTCCTTCCCCCCGTTCCATTTCCATAGAAAAAGTTAAAGGTGAGGGTTACGACAGGATCCCCGCCTGGGGTTGGCTCCCCGTTACTGTGCCCGGAGCGGTTGGCGGCTGGGCTTCGGCATCGGAAAAATTGGGCCGTCTTCCCTTTGCCCGCCTTTTTGAGCCTGCACATCGCTTTGCCGAGGAAGGTTACCCTCTTTCCCCGGTCCTAGCCCGTGCTTGGGCCAGGGCTTACAGGACATATGCCGAAAAATTAAAGGGAGAAGAATTCAGGAACTGGTTTTCCACCTTTGCCCCGGCAGGCAGAGCTCCCTATCCCGGGGAAATCTGGAATAGCCAGGACATGGCCGAAACCCTGAAGCAGATTGCTGAAAGCAATGGGAACTCTTTCTACAGGGGCCCTCTTGCCCAGGATATTGCCAGCTGTTCTGAAAAAAACGGTGGGTACCTGACCGGGGAAGACCTGGCTGAATTTGAACCCCGCTGGGTAGAGCCGCTGGGGATGGATTACGGCCGCTACAGGGTCTGGGAAATTCCCCCCAACGGCCAGGGCATGGTTGCCCTGATGGCCCTGGGCATTTTAAAGCACCTCCCCCCAGAAGAAGTTTCTCCGGCAGAGTTTTTCCACAGGGAAATCGAGGCCCTAAAACTGGCCTTAACCGACGGAATGGCCCAGATTACCGATCCCGGAAAAATGAAGGTTGCCCCAGAAGAACTCCTTTCCAGTAAATACTGTGAGGAAAGGGCCCGCCTCATAGGCAGCAGGGCTTTAACTCCCAGCCCGGGACAACCCCCCTCAGGGGGAACAGTTTACCTGGCTGCTGCGGACGGAGAGGGGAATATGGTTTCTTTTATCCAGAGCAATTTTATGGGCTTTGGTTCTGGGGTAGTCATACCCGGGACAGGCATAAGCATGCAAAATCGGGGTTTTTCCTTCCGGCTTGACCCCGAACACCCCAATGCCCTGGAAGGGGAAAAGAAAACCTTCCACACCATAATTCCCGGCTTTTTAACCCGTGATAATCAGCCCGTGGGCCCCTTCGGAGTCATGGGCGGTTATATGCAGACCCAGGGCCATTTGCAGGTTCTCCGTAAAATGATCGACCAGAACCTGTCTCCCCAGGCGGCCCTGGACGCACCTCGCTGGCAGTGGCTGGAAGGAAAAAAGGTGGCCGTGGAGAAAAATTTCCCCGAACACCTTGCTCTTGAACTTGCAGACAGGGGGCATCAGGTGGAAGTCAAGCTGGAATCCGGGTCATTTGGTCGGGGACAGATTATTCTCAGGGAAAGAAACGGAGTTCTGGCCGGGGGTACTGAACCCCGGACGGACAGCCACATAGCATCTTACTAGAATTACAAAAGCCGGCCAATTATGGCCGGCTTTCAATTTTCCCCATCTTCAACCTTATAGCCGGCAAAGAGCCGGCCTCCAAATCTTTTCAATTCCCGTTCAACAAAATTCAATAGCATCCTTTTATTGCCCTCGGCATAAAATCCCTTTAGGGCTGTCATCAGGTCTCTGTAGAGATCTTGATCCAGGTTTTTTAAACTCCTGGCCATCCATTTCCCCCTGGCTTCCCATTCCCCATTACCCACCAGGATCAGATTCCCCATTTCCTGGACCAGTTCGTTAATTATGAAAAAATCCTGGTCCTGGCTTCCTGAACCGATCAGGTCATCCAGAAGTGTGGTTATCCGGTAACGAAAGTCCCGTAATTCTTTCCCTGAAAGGGGGCGAACTCCCTTCTGCAACATCTGCAGGGAGGCATTCTTAAGGGATCCGGCAAGGCCCTCCAGATCCTTTAAAACCAGTCCTTCGGAAAGCATCAGGGGCAGGCTGGGACGCCGCCTGTCCAGATCTCCCCGGGCAAAGGAAAAAAAGGAGGCCTCTGTATGAACAAAGGCTTCAATGGGCCAGCCATACCTGTAAAGGCTTTCCCGGTAAGGGGCCCGAGCAGAAAGGGTGATTATAATAATATCCAGGTCGGAGGTGGCTGTTGCTTCCCCTCGGACAACGCTTCCAGCAAGGATAGCCGCAAGGCACTCGGGATAGTATTCTTCTATATATTTTTCTGCAGCATCCTTAGCGGGAATCATTTACCGTCCCCCCGATTAAAAATAAAATACCATAATTAAAAAAGCAGCCAGATTGGTTAAAGCATGGGCAATCCAGTTGGGGATAATACTTCCCCTGCCCACGAGCAATTGTAAATAACCCAGAACATAACCAACAGCACAGGTCCCCACGAAAATTACGGCCAGGAGAACTGAAGATATTTCTAAACCCTCGAGGAAATAGCGGAATAAAAGGACGTGGGTAATACCGAATAAAAAAGCCTGAATTGCATTTCCGAAGGGAAAACCCCATCGGTTAACCAGTTCCCTACCCAGAAAGGCCCGGAAAAATATTTCTTCAGCCAGGGCTGTTTTGACAACAGCCGAAATAAAAATGCTCAGGACCAAAACCAGGCCGGGGTCATAACCCCTAAATTCACCCGCTACTGTTCCCGGGGAAAGCATTATTTCTCGAAACTCCGGCCAGACTGTAGCGCCGAAACCCAGAATGACAAGCAGCGGAGCGCTCATTATTCCCATCTGCAGGGCATAACCAGGTGGTTTGAAAAAACCCAGGTATTTCAGAAAACCTTTAAACTTCCTGTTGCGGACCAGGAAAAGGACCAGTGCCGGCAAACTGAAAAAAATTAACTGCAAAAGAGACGAGAAAACCGTATTAATTAAAAGCATTAAAACTTGCCTCCAGTCAGTAGATAGAAAGAGCTTAATTATTAGTAGGGAAATCAGTAAAATAGATGATTGCTTATAATTTTTCCCTTTCGGAAAAACGCGCCAGTATTCTCCGGTCAACAGGGTTGATTTTCGGAGGAAGGTTTTCCGGGGAAAACCAACCTATCTGACTGGTTTCCTTTCCATCGGGAACAGGACTACCCTCAAAATCCCGACAGACAAAAATACTTAAAACGTTATATACTTCATCTCCCTTGGGGTACTGGTAATAGAATTCCGGTCCGGAAAAAACTGCAAATAAATCCAATTTTCCTGAATTTAAACCGGTTTCCTCCTCGAGTTCCCTTCGGGCAGTTTCTTCAAGATTTTCACCAGGTTCAAGAAAACCTCCCGGTATCCCCCAGGTTCTGTTATCGGTTCGCAAAACCAAAAGCAGTCTTTCTCGCTCATCCAGGAGCAAAGTTCCTGCACCACAGAGGACCAGTGGGCGGGAACCCACTTCCTCCCGCAGGTCTTTAATATAATTCCCCACAAAAATCACCCTTAAGGCTGTTTTGAGAATTTTCCTACCAGGGCGCTACCTACCACCCGGTAGCCAACTTCCTCGTAAATTTTATTGGAAACGGGATTTTTGGCATCGGTAAAAAGAGTGCAGAACCGGAAATTTTCTCCAAGAAGTTTTCGACTCAGTGCAGAAACCACCGAAGTTCCATAACCTTTTTTTCTGCATTCTTTTGGTGTATATACCATGGTTATGGCTATTCCTTTGCGGGTAGGTCGGGCTCTTTTGGCCATGGATACAGGGTTTCCATCTTCCCAGAGAAAAATTTCTCCATTCTTGATCCCACCTTCGGCCTTTTCCCTTGCCACTGCAGGGGGAATTTCTCCACCGGGATCAGCTTCTTGGGAAAAATTTTCAATCCAGTCTGTTACCATTTCAATATCCTTTTCCACAGCAGGCCTTAATTTCCCGGGACTAACAGGCTCTTTTTCCACATTATCCAGGCGGAAAATCTTCTGTTCCATGATTTCCTGCCACTGCAGGGAAAATCTTTCTTCCCAGATTTCCCGGAAAATCTCTACCTGCCCCTTGGGACCAACTAATCCAGGCACCTCCTCCCCCGTTTCTAAGACATGCCGGGCGAATATATCCGTGCTCTGGTGGAGGTGTTCTTTTTCTCCACTGATTATTAAATGTCCCCCGCTTCTAACCAGGATCAGGACGGGCAAACCATTTTTTTCCACAAGGCCAAGAAAATTGGCCTTGAGGGCCGGATCTCTGGCCAGATTTCCGATAACACCCAGGGGCATATTGTTTTCTGCTTCCCTTGCAGAAAGGTACTCTTCTGTAGCCTGGAGAAAAGTTTTTGGATTAGAATAAATTTTCAGTTCCATTTTATCCCTCCTCAAGCCACCGGGTTACATTTTCACAGGATTTGCGGGGGCGGGCCTGGGGGGCTTCGTCGGGGTATCCCAGGGCGACTGCTGCTACCAGTTCATCCTTCCGCCCCAGCCAATCCCTTATTTCCGGGTCGGCATAAAAGGTATCGCAGATCCAGAGGCTCCCCAAACCTCTTTCCGTTGCGGCCAGGAGCATATTCTGAATTGCAGCCCCTATGGACTGAATATTAACAGACCAGAGATAGCGGTCGCTTCCCCGGGGCGGGTTTAAAGGATTACCCCGGGTATTGAAAACCAGGATAACCACCGGGGCCTGGGCCATGGCCCGGGCAGTTCCCCTGCAGCTCCCGGTTGGGATCCCCTTTTTTTCCAGCTTCCCTACAGCTTCCAACATTACCTCCACCAGTTCCTGCTTTGGGGAACCGGTGAGAACCGTGAAGTGCCAGGGCTGGAGATTTTTCCCCGAGGGAGCCTGGCAGGCAGCATCAATTAATTCCTGGATTTCCTCCCGGGGGATGGCTTTTTCCCTGAATTTTCGGATACTCTTTCTTTTCTGGATTGCTTCCGACAATTCCACTCAAACCCCTCCTAACTCCGAACAGCAGTTAAAACCAGAAGGAAATGAAAAATTCCTCCCAGGAGAATGAAAATATGAAATATTTCGTGAAACCCGAAAAAAGGACTCAGTACGGGCTTTTTTAATATGTAAAAGACTGCTCCGGCAGTAAATGAAAGTCCGCCCATTACCAGGAAGGTGATTGCAGCCCAGGACATGGCAGGAAAAAGAGTCCCGAAAGACACTACCCCTACCCAACCCATGACCAGGTAAATAAGTGTGTACAAAAAACGGGGAGCTTTAAGGGCAAAAAATTTAAAAAAGAAACCAGCGATCACCAGAGTCCACTGGATAGCAATCAATGACCACCCCCAGGCCCCTGACAGGTAAATATAGCTAATGGGGGTATAGGTTCCGGCAATCATAACAAAAATTGCAAAATGGTCAAGCCTACGCCAGATTGATGCGCCTCCCTCCTCCTTTTTAAAAGCGTGGTAAAGCGAGCTGGAAAGAAAGAGAAAGGTAATGGATAAACCATATATAAGTGAAACCACAAAAAGGTCTAATGCCCCCCAGGTTAAAAAAACCAGCCAGAAGGTTCCAGCAACTGCCAGGAAAAAACCGGCCAGGTGAGAAAAAAAAGAAACGTATTCTCTCTTTTGCATCTCTATCCACTCCATTCCCCTTTTAAAAATATGATTCTGGGGTGCCTCCCAGAAACAATCAGGGAAAAAATGTTTATATAATTTTTTAATTCTGCGGCGAATTACTTAACCCTGCAGAATAAAAAAAATTTCCAGAAATATTTTGGAAAATAAACTTTCTGGAAAGAAAAAATGCCAGAGATTTTCCTGGCAGGGATACAAAAAGCAAATATGGACTTTTAAGGTCGGGCATAATCCCCAGCCAGGACCTTAAATTCAAGCACCGGCCAGAAAACAAAGTCTGCTCTTCCTGAAATCTGTTCCACCGAAACAAACCCCAGAGATGGTGAGCGACTGTCCAGACTGTTATTCCGATTATCACCCAGGACAAAAAAGTTCCCCTCGGGAATAACATAAGGACCAAATTCTCCAATCATTCTCTCCTTCAAATATGGTTCTTCCAGGATTTCTCCGTTGATATAGGTGAGACCCCTTCTGATTTCCACCTCTTCCCCGGGAAGACCGACGATCCTTTTCAGGTACTCAGCCCGGTTATCTCCTGTTTTTAAAACCACAATATCGCCTCGCTCGGGCGTTGAGAAACGATAGATTATTTTATTTACCAGGAGGCGTTCTCCATTGGAAACTATCGGTTCCATGGAATTACCCTCCACAATTGTGGGTTGGACCACGAACTGGACAGTTAAGAGGGCTATAATTGCAGCAAGCCCAACAGTTTTTATTACTACCCAGATTTCCCTTAGCATTTCTTCACCCCGGTAAAACTTGACATAATTTAATTATTCGCCCGCATTTGGTTAATTCCTGCAAATTTAAGAGTACAAAAAAACCGCCGGAGCGGCGGAAAGAGCAACGACTGATGGCAGAAGAATACATGGCAGCCAGAATCACTTTTCTGAGTACCATGACTCTCACCCCCTTTCAGCCCTGCTCTTTTTCAGTTATTATTATAATCATACTTCCCACAATGTCAATAGTAAACCGGTATTCATTTTGTTTTTTCAGGGGGACCCTTTTTAATTTTTCGAATATTCCAAGCAGAAAATTGTAAAACAAACAAAAAGAAAGCCAGTTTACTTTTATTTACTTTGGAATTCTTCTATTACCTTCAGTATTTCCTGGATCTTTTCCTCTGCAGCAATCCTGCCCTGGTTGATTAAAAGTTCATAAGATTCTACCTGGGTACCAGTAAATCCAGTAACATCAGGGGTTATAACGACATCTGCTTTTACCTCCAAAACCCTGCTCCGCTGCAGGAGATTATAGGTTCTAATAGCAACGTCAATATAACCGTCAGGAGCACCCTCAAAGCTGAGGTTTTCATTCAGGCTAACGGCAATAACAATTTCTGCTCCCAGGTCCCAGGCCAGGGTATCGGGAAGATTCATTAGAACTCCCCCGTCAACCAGAAGCATTCCCTCGTGCCGCACGGGGGTGAAAATCAGGGGTTGGGCTGAACTTGCTGCAACTGCTGTGCTTACTGAACCCTCCTTAAAAACAAAAATCTCTCCTTTTACCAGGTCAACAGTTAAAACTCCAAACTTTTTTTCTAATTGGGAAAAATCATCGTGGGGGATATATCTTTTTATCTGGTTCATAATTCCCCGCGGACTGAAAAGCCCAAGTTCTGGGATTGCGGGAACAAAAAAATCCCACGCCCGGAAATTATCAGCAAACTCTCTTATTTCCTGGACGGTTTTCCCGCTGGCATAAAGGGAGCCAACAATGGCACCTGCGCTGGTACCTGCAATTACATCAACTTCAATTCCATGCTCTTCAAGTACTTCCAAAACCCCGATATGGGAAAATCCCCAGGAACCTCCGCCGCTTAGGGCAAGGCCAATAACAGGGTCTTTTTTTTCTTCTTCAGCCAGGCTGGTCCCCGCAAGGGAAACCAGAAGAAGAGTAAAAATTAAAAAACCGAGCGTTTTCCTCTGGCTGGTCACTTGAGTCTCCTCCATTCTTTTTTATTGTCTTCCCTGCTTTTTAAAAACCTCCGGAGTTGCTGTAAAAAAACCATAGTGATTTCCCGAACCAGCAGCACGGGCCGGGTTGTGGCACCCTGCAGACCCACCCGAAAGGAAACCCTGTAACCAAAACAATCGGCAAGAATCAGGTCACAATCCTTTAAAACCTTTAACTGGTCACGGGAAAACCCCATATCAGAATATGGAGGGTGAGAAACAAAAATCAGGTTGCGTCCTTTTTTTTCCCAGCTTTCCCTCATCATTTCTTCCTGGCCTGGGTCCGGAGAAATAACCCCCAGGCGTCCAGCCGGTAACATCCGCTCAATTAAGTTCCGAATAAGGTTGTGGGGTATAAATAGGGGGACCTCGGTATTAAAGCCCGGCAGGGGTGCAGAGCAGAATAGTAACAAAAATTCGGCGCCCCGGGCGGAAAGGCGAGCCGCCGCTTTTTCCAGGTAGGGCTCAATCCTTTCAGTTGCAATCCTTATTTCCCTCTCTCCAGCCCTGGTGAAAAGGGGAGTTTCTCCTTCGGCGGGGGCAAGGTCGTCCCACTTCTCGGGAGATAGCTGGTTTAAAACTCCTTCCTGAAAGACAACGAAATCATCGGGAAGCCATTCCAAAATTTCCCCGCGGGGAGCAAGCCCAATGGTAATAGCACCAATTTTAGTTTTCAAAACTACTCCCCTTTCTTTAAATGAATTTTTCGTCCCAGGTAATTGTTCAGGACGCTTTCCAGTTCCTTAATAAGTTCCCGGTCCTTCCCTCCATCTCCCAGGATCAACTGTTCCTGGGGTGCGGTAATTACAACTACCTCCTGTCCGGTTTCCAGTTCCCCAGCAGCAACCGGCCAGCCGGTCTTCATGTCAAACATTGTTATCAGGTCCGGGAAAACTGCCCTGTTGCTGTCTCCCTGCCCCAGTGTAATAAATTCGTTGCAAAAAACGGCTTCTGCTTCCAGGCCGGAGATGAATGCAGAACCCAGGTCAAAACCTCCCCGCTGGTCCCTTTCCATTTTTTCCACTCTGCCCGGGCCGATAAAACTACCCCGGAGAAAGCGAACAGCGATCCGGGCCGCTTCCATTCCTCCAAGGGGAACCCCCGCTGCTACCTCATAACCAAGTCTGTAGGCCTGTTCCAGGGCCCCGGGGGCTCCATGGGCTCGGGCATAACTTAATT
Source organism: Halobacteroidaceae bacterium (assembly GCA_003551665.1). Lineage (GTDB taxonomy): Bacteria > Bacillota > Halanaerobiia > B1SED10-174 > B1SED10-174 > T1SED10-26. The sequence continues at coordinate 9,002 of PUNE01000013.1, read as the reverse complement.
GGACAGGATTCCGGGCAACGGCAATCATGGCCTGCTGGGATTCTGCCATTTCAAGGACCATCTGGCTACCCCTTTTTATGTTCCCGCGGAAGGAGAGTTCTTTATCTCCTGGACCTACAGCAGCCTGCCAGGAAAGAAAATCTTCCTCCCTGTGAAGACCCATGCTCCCCATGAGCCCCAGGGGGTGAGCTCTTCCGTTGCAGGGACAGTCCACCAGCTTCAGGCCATAAGCAGCTGCCTGGCAGAATCCATTAATACTGGCGTACCCACCATTTTCATTGGTAATCACTCCGGAAATTTCATCGGGGTAATTGGCCTGTAATTTCTGCCAGGCCCGGGCAAATATCTCAGGCCTGGGATAGCTTTGCCTGGTTGAGGGTGGGCCTACAAGGGCCACTGTGGCTACAATGGTATCCCCGGGCAATTCCTGGGGAGCAATCAGGGTAACGGGACCTACTTCCAGAGCCCATTCCAGGGCCTTCCGGCCTTCCTGGACTGAGCCACCTCCCCCTCCTCCCAGGATTGCGCCGCCAAGCAGGAGATACTCTCCCTGCCGTTTATTTTCTATTTTCACCATCCCTCACCCTCCTGTCCTGCTTTGGAAGTCGTTGCCTCATTTTAAATGGAAATCTTTTTCCCTGTCCTTTATTATATCACCTGTGCAAACCCTTGTCTTCTTAAATTTACCGTTTTTCTCAACCTGCCTGCTCCGAAAGAATTTCCATAAAACTCTCCACCCTGGTCCTTATCTGGCCTGCGGGAAAACTTCCCCTGTCAACACAATCCCCATCAAGAGCCAGAAAAGGAATCTCTTTATCCCGAAGTTCATTGCGGATATAGGGCAGGACTCCTGTAGACTGGCGACAACCCCAGTGGGAAAAATGAATTACCGCATCAGCAGAAAATTCCCGGACCAGTTTTTCAATTTCATCAATTCGCCTTTTAACAGGTCCCACACCAGGGTGGTTTAAAATTTTCCGGGCCAGGCTCAGGTAGGGGTACTTCGGGTCAAGGGGTTCCCAGTAGACGTTGTTCATTTCTTCAAAAACAACCCTTGCTCCCAGCTCACCTTCCAGGAGCCTGAAGAGGTCGTTTTCATAATAAGGACGAAGGTGCAGCCAGACAATTCGGAATTTCTGGTTCTTACTCTTGTGTTTTTCTTCCTCCCACATTCTCTGTTCCAGCTCTTCAACAAGAATTTTGCTTATTTTTTCTGCACGGGGGTGACCGTAGCTTAAAAACTGCAAATAAACAAAGGATAGGGCCTCCTCCCCCCGTAAAAGAGAGGGGATTTGTTTCCGGAGATTTTTAACCCTCAGCATATTATCCCGAGTCCGGTTGGCATAATGAAAGGTTTTCTCCCAGTCTTCTGCAGTAATTTTTTTCCCGGAAATGATCTGTAACCTCCGGGTAATTTCTTCCAGCTGGCTGGCCAGGTACTTTTCTGCTGCTTGCCCCCTTTTGGAGGGCACGTCCAGACCAATAAAGGGGATTTTTTCCTTTCCTGCCAGAAAACGAAACAGGTGGGGGGCTCCATCACAGAGGTGGGAACTGGCAGTCATGAGGTCCGGGTCAGGAAATAGATCGGCACTGGAGGCACCTACTGCGCAACGGTGGAAGGAACAGCTCTCTCCATCAACCTCCCAGTCATCCGCTCGCCTCAAAAAGTCCGGAGCCATATCAATAGCAGCGGCGACTCCAGCTGCGATTTCCGGGGCAAAGGGAACGATATCAGCAGCGTGCAAAATTTCGCTGGGGAAAAACGCTGTTGTCCAGGCTACTTTAGATCTATTGCTAAAGGCCCGGGCTGTCTGTTCCATACCCAGGGAGGTCATTTCTCTTGTTGCCCGAAGAGAATTTCCCCTGTTGTACAGTAAAAACCACGATGCAAGTCTGTAACTTACAGGATTTTTGATTATTTTCCGGGCCCAATTCTCTTCAGCTCGTTCACGGAAAAGTTCTGCAATGTTCATTCCTCTCCCCCCTCCTCCAGGGTCTCCAGAAAAGCCTCAACCCGAGTTAAAATCTGTCCTGTTTCTCCCCTGCCCAGCTCAGTTTTTACCTTGAGCAGGGGCACATTTTGATCCTCCCAGAATTTTTTCTGGATCAAAAAATCATAACTGGAAACATCGCAGAATCCAAGATCATGGTATATTACACCCTGGATTTCCTGGGTTTCCAGAAGGCGAGAAAACAGGTTCAGGCGATCTTCTCCGTCCAAAAACCGGGGACAGGGAGGCCGATTCAGGTAGGCATGGGAAAGCCGGGAAAAGAGATTCTTGCCCTGCATCTCACCCCTTAAAAACCCCCGCAGGCCGAGACAGGTATCAAGAATAATTTCCTCCCCCTCCAGAATGTTGATTAAACCCTGCGGGGGAATTGCGCCTGTAAGAAGGATGGAAAGTGCGTTTTCCTCCAAACATTTTTCATTTAGAAACCCCTCTAATGCCGCGTTAAAATCCCGCCGAGGGCGGCCGTTGTATTCAGATGCCAGTTGGAAAATATCCACTCCTTTTGCCCTGATCCTGGTATCCTGGAAAAGTTCCCTTGTTTTTCCGTAGTCATCCAGGGAAGAAGAAAGTTCTTCTTCATTTAATTTGCCTCCCAGTTCCTCCAGCCATTTTGTTAAATTCTCCAGTTGGGCCTGGAAATATTTTTGGGCTCGGGGCCCCCTCTGGCGGGGCAGGTCCAGCAGGAAAACATTAAAATCCCGTTCCCGGGACAGAATATTATAAAAGTGGAGTGAAGCTTCACAGGAGCGGGCAATTACTATCCCCTGGAAATGGGGATAGTATCCACTCCGCAGGGCTCCAGCAACCTGCCGGACATAAGGACACAGATTGGAGTCCAGAAGATCCTCTGAACCTACCGCTTCAGAAGGAGGTAGAAGTCGATAGGGGTTGAAACCAGCACCCTCAATTAATTCTCCTGGAGTATAAGTACAGAGAAAGCCGATACGCCCCCCGGACATATCAGCTCACCTCCTTCTGTGCTCTTTCAAAAGCAATAACTGCTGCTCCAAGGGCTCCAATAATCTGCGGTTCTTCGGGAATCAAAAGCTCTGTTTCCAGTTTTTCCTCCAGGGCCCTGATAACTCCAGCATTCTTGGCAACTCCCCCTGTCATAACGACAGGGGACTGGTACCCAATTCTCCTGGCAAGAGAAAGAGTCCTTTCGGCAACAGAAACATGCAACCCCTTAATTATTTCCTCCCGGGGGTTGCCCTCAGCAATCAGGGAGACAACTTCGGATTCTGCAAAAACCGCACACATATTGCTGATGGGAACAGTTTTTTCTGCTTTCAGGCTGTGCCCTGCCAGTTCTTCTAAATCCAGTTCCAAAGCCCGGGCCATTACTTCTAGGAATCTTCCCGTTCCAGCTGCGCATTTATCATTCATGGCAAAATCCACAGCTCTTCCTCTGCGGTTTAAACGGATGGCCTTGCTGTCCTGTCCCCCGATATCTATAACGGTTTTTGCCTGGGGGAAAAGCCTGTTAGCTCCCCGGGCGTGACAGGTGATTTCAGTAACACGGTCAGAGGCAAAGGAAACACTGATCCTACCGTAGCCCGTTGCAATAATTTCCCCGATATCCTCCTGGCTGGCCCCTGCCTGTGATAAAGCCTCATCAAGGCTTTCGCCGGCAGCCTTTTTACTATCGGCGCCAGTTGGAATGATACTGTAGCCTTTGATTTGAAGATCACTATCTACCAAAACCACATCGGTTGAAAGTGAACCTACATCGATTCCGGCATATAGCATTGGTATCATTCCTTTCTTTTTGTTTTTGTTTCTCTACTATTATTTTAACAGAGTTTTATTTTTTTGTTAACCATTTGGTTAAATAAATGATTGTGAAAAAGGAAGTTTCCAATAAAAAACAGGCCGTTCATTGAACCCCACCAATGCCAAAAAGGGAAAAAAAGACCAAAATAAAGGAAAGGTGCCGTTTTTAGGCAGCTACTGCTCAGAAGGCCTTGGAAAAAATAACTATGGTGCTCTGGGTTTTTCAGGGAAAAATTGTTTCCTGACCTGGAAATTACCCAGTTCTTTTCTTTAGTACCATGTAAAGATTGCCCAGGGAACCATCCATTTCCGGGTGCATTTCTATCTCTTTAAACCTTTCGTTATAAACTGCTTTCAGTTCCCAGCAGCCTGAATCAGCAACAGCCTTTTGAAAGGCCGGAAAAGTCCAGGAGCGCATGCAGTGGTCTTCTTCCAGTCTTCCTTCTATTCCCTTTTCCCTGATCTTCATAATACAACGGTGGTAGGAAAGGTCTTTCTGGGGATCTTCCCGCAAAACCTGCCAGGTAGTTTCAATCCAAACTTCTTCATCTTTCTCAATCCAGGTCTGCTGCTTGGGAAGTTCTTCCTCCCTTATTCGCAGGCTTATCTGGGGAATATAAACTCCACCCTCTACCAGGCAGGAAGCAGTTGACTGAAGGTGGGAAACAACCTGTTCAAAATCCGTTAGATACCCTAAACTATTAATCAGGTTCAGGGCTATTTCAAATTTTTCCTCTGAATGAAAATCAACCATATCTCCCTCGATAATTTTTACCCTGTCTTCAACCCCTTCCTTCCGAATTTTTTCCCGGGCGAATTCAACCATTGAATTATTAATATCATAACCCAGGGCCCTGTAGCCTTTTTTGGCCAGGGCCACGAGAACCCTTCCTGAACCGCATGCTGGTTCAAGAATGGAAGAAACCCTTCCGGGAAAAAACCTGGTCCAGATTTGCTCCAGGCCTTTTATTTCTTCAGTCTGGTCCCAACCAAAGGCAAAGTCGTAGTAAAACGGGTGGTTATAAAGATCGGAATTCATTTGAAGCACTCCTCTAATTTCTTTAATTTGTTCATCATTTCAGCAATTAATTGCTTTAATTTTGCTTATTATTGGGGAAAGCTCAACCCCTTGAATTAGAATCAATCATCGTAACCGCTTAAGACATTTACTGCAGCAAAAATGGTTATTGCCGCAAGCTGAGCCGTAGATTGATCGAGGTCAAAACGAGGTGAAACCTCGGCAATATCAAAACCAAGAATTTTTTCCGAGCGCAGGATATGCTTGAAAAGCCGCAAAAAGATTTCCGGTTCCAACCCTAAAGGATGGGAAGAACTTACCCCCGGAGCAAAGGCAGAAGAGAATACATCTGCACATACTGTAAGGTAAATATAGGGGTTTCTTTTGATGAAGGAATCAATTTTCTCCAGGATATCCACCAGGTTGTATTCCTTTATATCCCGGGCCAGAATGTACTCTGCTCCAAGGTCATGAGCTTTATCAAAAAGGCTAACTGTATTCCCGTATTTCTGAATGCCCAGGCCCAGGTAGGAAAACTGGCTACCTTCTTCCCGGCACTGGTCGGCAATCTGTAAAAACATTGTACCGGAATTACCACCCTCGGGATAGGGGCGGAGATCAAAATGAGCATCGAAGTTTATAATCCCAGGGTTTTTATTGCCCAGGAATTTTTTTATGCCCCGATAATCACCAAGAGCAATCTCGTGGCCCCCACCCAGAACAATAGGAAAAAGCCCGAGTTTTAGTATTTTTGTTACTGCTTCTTCCAGTGCCTTTTGCCCTTCTTCGAGGCTGGCCTCTCCAGAACAATTAATATTTCCGGCATCATAAATTTTTACTTCTTCTCCAAAACTACAGGGGAGATTCCCCATTTCTTCACGGATACTCAGGGGCCCTTTGGCTGCCCCTGCCCGGCCTTTATTTTTCTGAACTCCCTTATCGCAGAAAAACCCTAAAAAACAAAAATTCTTTTCTCTGCCACCGGGGGCAGGCTTAATTTCCTCTTCTAAAAGGTGGAAAATGTTAACCCACTGATGCCAGCGGAATGCCCTGTAGTTTTCAGTATCGTCTATTCTTCCCTGCCAGTCTTTTTTGGGAGTTGGTTGATAGTATTTTTCTAGATACAAATTCTCACCTCCACTGTATTTAAGGATTCAGGGGTAAAAATTTCTTGATTATATTAATTGCCTCCTGTGCACTGTCAAATCCGAGGATAATATCGTCGCGGTTAAAATCATTACCCCTACCACGGGAATCAATTAACTGATCCGCCAGTTCACCGCTCCAACCGCTTCCTCGCCAGCCCAGGAGGAGCTTTCCCTTTTTCCAGGCCATGGCAATTTCGGATAGGGTTCCCGCCCCTCCCCCTATTGCAATAACGGCATCGGCACCTGCTACGATAGCGTTACGTGCCTCCCCTATCCCTGTGGGGATGGGGATATTAACATAATCATTGGCTTCTTCAGGGTTTTCTCCCGGTAGAATGCCTACAGTTTTGGCATCCTTTCCTTTTTCTTCATAGGCTCCCAGGCAAACCCCCTCCATGACACCCCCAAGACCGCCACAGGAAATTATAATTCCTTCGCGGGCAATTAAGCGCCCAAGTTCCTTTGCTAACTGGTATTCTTTCGAATCAGGAGATACATCTCCGCTCCCCACAACAGCAATAATTGTCCTATGCACGGGAACACCTCTCCTTTTTATTTAAATTATTTCTAAAAAATTACCTCTTAAAGGAAACTACGCCACCTCAGACAAAGATTCCTTTTTAATCTGGTCTCCAAAAAGTTACTCTGGGTTTCGCATCCCCAAAAATAATAGCCCTTTGTTCTGAACAAACGAGTATTTTAGCTTCGGAAACCTTTCCAACTGGTAAATAAAACCAGTCTTTCTTTTCATTTCCCTTTCCCTTTTGTGCAAGGACTTTGTTTCATTAGAAGTTACTGGAAACGGGGAGGTTTGTATTGGTTAATATAGAAAAAGTCTAGGAATTCTTATTTTTAGGGGGGTCAACATAGAATGAAAAAAACTTATGCCGCTTTTTTATTAATTTTTGGACTCCTTGTTTTCCCGTTATCAGGTTGTGATTTGGTTGAAGAAGAACAACCATATGATGTCATTGTTGAGGTCCTTGATTATCAAGAGGAACCTCTTGAAGAAATGGAAGTAACTACTGAGCCTCATGAAGTCTCCGGGACAACTGATGAAGATGGTAAAGTCACTCTCCCTGATATTGAAGGAGAGGTTGATATTCAGGTTATCGATGAAGACGAGTACAGTATTTTTGAACCTAAAACAGTTACTGAAGAAAACGCAGGAGAAACCATAACCTTTGAACCTGTTGAAACCAGGGGAGCTCTTCAAGGAACCCTGAGCATTGAGGGGGGGCCTGAGGAAGACAAAGTTAGCGTTGTTGGGATTTTTATTGGAGAAATGCCATTTGGAATAGAATTTGATTGGCCAGAAGGTGAAGAAACAATTCCCTATGAGCTAATTTTCGTTTTAGAAGAAAGCTTTTCTGAAGGCGAAGAATATATTCTTTTTGCTCAAGCTGGTGAAGAAAATGGAGATCCCTACATTGGTTATTTTGGTGTCGAGGACCCTGAAGAAGACCAGGCTACCCCAGTAGAAATTGAACCCCTCACCAGCAAGGAAGATAAAGATTTCCAACTTTTCCCCCTTGATGAATTTGATTTTGATGTAGATGCCCTCGAAGAAAAGTTTGAGATTGGAGAAATGGAAATTATATCGACTGAATAAGGAAAAACAACAACAAAATAAACTTTGGGCCCGGAAAACTCCGGGCCCTTAATTTTTTCGTCTTTTCCAGAAAATTTTATCTGCCTGGTTTTAGCAATGGTTATGGAGGCTTGTATAAAATTTGCCTATTGAATAGGAAGGTTTGTTTTTCCCTAATTGACTCACTACAAACCATATATTTAAATTTTTAAAGGTTGGCCAAGGTTTTTAACTTGGACTTTTTTCATAAAAATTTTCCCAAAACCTCCTCCTCTGAAAAAAATAAAACTTTAGGATTAATTTATCCAAACTTTAGGTTAACTTAATGTTATTGTGGTATTTTAAATTAAGGAAGTGTTTGGTAAGTCTTAGTTTAAATGCAGTTTTATCCCAGGAAAATTTTTGTTAAAAAAGCTTTTGAAATTTAGACTCCCAAAGAAGGGTGGTGATAAATCCTGCTTTGAAGATTCTCCAGCTGTTAATTTTGATAATAAAAAGGAGGTTAACAATGGACCAAAAGAATTCTAAGGTTCTGGTTCTGGTTTTTGTTTTTTTATCTCTTTTGTTGGTCTTATTTTCCGGATGCGGTGGGACCCAGGTGACCCACACTTTAACAGTCGATATAGAACCTTCTGGCGGCGGGAATGTATCACCTTCTAGCGGAAATTTTCAGAAAGGAATTATAACCCTTGAAGTTACTCCGGCTCAGGATTTTGAATTTTCCGAATGGAGCGGCACTCACGGAAGCGAAGTTGTTGAGGACGCCGGTGATTGGAAACTAAATATTGACGGAGATAAACAAATTACCGCTGTTTTTATTAATATAACAATTGAAAACCTGAATCAGGTGGCAAAACCGGTTTGGGCTGATAACAAAATTACTTGGAACGATGTAAACGATGCAGTTAATTTCGAAGTCAAATTATATAAGGATGGAGATCAAATTGAAACACAGGATGTAAGCCCAGGCGTTGAAGAATTTGATTTCTCCAGCACTATACAAACTGAAGGTTCAGGAGAATACACTGCAACGGTTCAGGCTCTTGGGGATGGAATAAGCTTTAACCATGGTCCTGTTTCCGAAACTTCTGATCCTCTGGTTAAATTTAGCCTTACAGTTGCAATTGATCCTGAAGGGGCTGGAACTGTTGAACCTTCCCAAGGAATTTTCGGTGAAGGGATTATTACCCTTGTGGTCACTCCTGCCCAGGATTATATTTTGGATGATTGGGCTGGAGATCATGGAAATGAAGTTTATGAAGAAGACACTCAGTGGAAACTCATGATTGACGGAAATAAATCAATAACTGCAGTTTTTGTTGAATGTACGCTGGATCAATTGGATCAGGTTGGTAAACCAATCTGGGTTGGAGATGTAATTACCTGGGATGATGTGGATAATGCTGAAAAATATAATGTCCATATCCATAAAGATGGAACCTACCTGGAAAATAGAATTG
>PUNE01000066.1 GCA_003551665.1 Halobacteroidaceae bacterium | reverse complement strand
TTTTTAACCTCAGAAAAAATCGGTCGGGAAAGGATATTCCTTAATAATAACCTCTTTGAAATTGTCCGCTCAGCAGGGAATTAGAGAATTCCAGGAGCCACGGGGCTAAATCCCGTGGCTTTTTTTATCTAAAATAAATAGCGGGTTTTCATTTTTTATCAAACCCAATCAATTAACATCCAAATATTCGTTGACCTGGGCAATAAATTTTTCTATATCTTCTAAGTGGTCATTAATTATTGCATATAATTCTTTGGAACTAATTATATGGTACAAATGGACCAAACGATTCCTATATCCAGCCATTTGGAAAAGGGTTTGACTCAGGTCTGCATCCACTACTTTTTTCTCCCCTAAACCAGTTGCAATGGACTTATACTCCGAAGCCATTTCAACTCCACCAGTTTTGGCCAAAATATGTCGTCCAATATCAAAAATTGCTTCTAAAGACCTTCTTAGAAAGCTTTCAGCAGCCGCTGTATTCCTTTTATCCTCCAAAAATTCCTCCTCGGACAGTCTTGAAAGCTTTTTAAGTTCTCCTAGATATTCAGCTATCAAAACTAAACGTCCCTTAACCAGTTCACGATTAATCATTGGATAACACGACCTCTTTTCAGGATTGGTAAGGTTCCAAAAACTCTTTTTCATAAAGAGACATTAGGTATTTAAAATCAGGCAATCTGCGCAAAACATTCATTTCGAAATGTTCCCGAAGTTCTTCGGATTTAAAATAAATACAGGATCCCTTAATTGCCTCGAATTGCAGTATAGCATTGCATTCTTGAAGAAAAACCAAATCCAGTTTTTCCTCCTGAAATAAATCCTCAAGTTCATTAAAAACCTGGGAATAAAGGATATAACGTTTTTGAATTACATTTAAGTCAAAAGAAAAGACAACCCCTACATCAATATCCCCCATGGGATCCCTTTTACCCTCAAATTGGCTGCCATTTAGAATCTGCAGGGCCCGTTTCTCCTGGGAACCAAACAAGTAAAGAAGGGCTATATTTTTCTTTTCGCAAATAGAACGAAGCTTTTCCATTTTTGATAAACCCATTAACCCCACCTTCTTTGCTTGAAAATATTCTTCCCAGGTTTTCCGAAACCTTTGAAAGTTATCCTCAGTAACCGCTGACTTTTTTAAAGCTTATAAATTTAACTTAAAAGGTTTTTTCTTTTTAAGATCCAAAAGTGGTTCGCTAAAGAGAACCTTTGTACAGCAATTGAGGGTCTGGCCTATCAAGCCCTATGAGCTTGATAGGCCTCCCTTTTTAATCTGCTATTCTTCTTTTTTTGCCGTTTCTTTTGTTACTTGTTCTTTTTTTTCGTCACCTTTAAGAAATTCCCGGAAAAAGACGCCAAAAACACCAATCATACCAGCAAGCACACCTGCCAGGGCCATATTAAGAACGGTTCCCCTTCCAACAGGCTCCCCAGGAGGCACAGCTTGGGAAATAAAGCGGACATCACTCGTTTGTTCTGCCATAGCCAGCCGGGCATCTTCTGCCCGTCTACTCAAGCTCTTATAGGTAGATTCATAATCAGATACCTTCCTCTCAAGCCTTTCCTCTTGGATTTCAAAATCCCAGAATTGGGATTCAAGTTTATCAAGGCTTTCTTCTATCTGTTCCTGCTCAATTTTTAGGAATTCCTTCTTTGTTTCAAGCTTTTCTATTCCAACCCCCAGGGAAAAATATTCATCTTTTAAATCCTCAAAATTTGATTGCCTTTGAGAATAAAGAGAGCTGTAAAGGTCCAGATCACTCCTGATTTCCTCTTCCTGTTCTTCTAAAGTTAAAATCTCCTCTCTTATTTGGCTAATTCGTTCTTCTGTTTCCTCAATTATGTTATCGTAATAATCAATTTGACCTGGAAGAGCACCAAATTCCACCTCCAGATCTGCTTTTTGATCCCGAAGGCTACTATAAATCGGGTTTACAATTTCCTCCGTTAAAACAAGCTGGCTCAATACCTCAATTTCATCAGGAGAGAAAATTCTATCCCAAAAAGCATCTTCAGAAAGACTCTTTTCCAATTCCCAGCGATCATGTTCCCTTGCCAGTACTTTCTCAATTTTTTCCATCTGCTTTTTAACCAGATTATAATTTTGCTCTAATTCAGATTTTTGCCCCCGGTAAGTGGAAAGTTCGGTTTCGTGGAAATCTAGGAGGGCAGTTTTAGCCTGAATATCATTTTCTTTTCTGAAACTAAACAATTTTTCCCGGAAACCCCGGTAATTTTTAACAGCCTCATACATTTCGGGACGCATTTCCGAAATTTCCTCATTCGTTAATCCCCCCAACCAGGTTCCATCTTCGTCCTGCATGTCGGAAAGGATTAATCCTATTCTATCTAATTGGGCTGTTTTCTTGCCTAGTTCTCGTGTTAAACTAAGGAGTTCCTCTTCATTCCTTTCAACCTGGCTTTTATAGGCTTCTTTTCTTGCTTCCAACCTATCAAGTCTCGCCTTCTCCTGAAATGCCCTTAGTTCTTCCAGAGTTTTATCCAGCTTTTCTTCAGTTTCCTCATAACGCCTTGTAATAACATTTGCAATATCCTCGATTTCTGCCTGTCTGATTTCCAGGACATCTTCCATAAATATTTCTGCCCAAGTATTCACAATTCTGCTGGGAAGATCTGGATCAGTGTTTGTGGCTTCAAAAATCAGGGCAAGAACACCTTGATCTTCTTCATCCATAATTTCCAGATCTACCATTCTCTCAAGACTTCTTGGGGCGATTAATTCATTTTCTTCATCCCGCAAATCAAGTTTTTCAATTATTTCTTGGAATGTTAATTGTGAACTGGCAATGCTCATATATGTAGGCGGTGGAATTTCGGATACTTCTATTTCCGTATAAAGAGGAGGAATAATAAGAACCTCCGCCCTTGATTCATAGGTTCGGTCAGTTAAAATAAAACCATGAATAAATGCACCAAGCATAGCTATAATCACAAGACCAATAATAATCCATTTCTTATTCCAGAGGAGTAAAAAAACTTTTCGCAAATCAATTTCGTATTCTTCCACTTGTTATCCCCTCCGCATAATAAGCTTTCAAAGGTAATTCAAATTATAAATATTACTTCTTAACACAAAAAAAGAATTAATCATTCAAAAAATCCTTAATTTACCACCTCTCTTTATAATGGTTTGGAAACCGAAAAAAGAAGGGAAAAACTGGGGTGCCTTTCCTTATCAATTAAATCTAGGGAAAGACTACTTCATCTTATTGCCGGAAATAAACACCAACCCATTGGAATCTTAATTAAATCCCAGTTTTTCGACCCCATAAAAATGAAAGCATCTTTTCCCAGATACTTTGAAACCTTCATCCCCTTTCATACCTCTGCTAAAATGATTTTTCAGGCTTAAATAAATATTTCTTTTTATTCCAAAATAATGCTCTTTATTTTCCACTCGCCTCTCTGGAAAGCCCCTCCACCAACCTTCTTCATTCCAAAAGTAGCTTCCCATTTACCTCTATCTTCTTCCTCATCACCCCATTTAAAATGCCAGATCCCTGTTATTGTTGCAGAGCCATCTCCATCATCAATAGTATCTTGACCTTCTATTGTAATATCAGTAAAATCTTTTTCCGCAAAGAGCTCTTTAAAGTGGTTTTCTAAGTCAGTTTCAAAAGTAAAAACCTTCTTTTCTTCACAGTTAAAAATTTCAGCTTCAATAGAAGCCGGCACCACGAAAAGACCTTTTATTGCTGTCTCCCTGCCTCTAATTAATTTATCTCTAAAATCTGTTAATGTCGGAGAAGGATCATCGCCAACAATGTTACACCCAGAAAAAACAAATGCAAAAGTAACTATCAAAGTCAAGGCCAAAATTCTTCTCAATTTTCTCTCCCCCTAACCGGATTATTTTTTCCAATCTAAAGCAGAACTCCCTCTACCCCAAAGAACCTCCTACATTGGCTGCATTACACCCGCAAAAACCAGCCATGCTAAAACACTTTTTGCTACAAGGCTTAAAATAATGTACATTCTTTCCCCGTAAATATAATCCGCCCATTTTCCAACTTTTTTGTACTGTAAAACCATATTGATGGGAAATAAATTAAAGAAAACAAAATATGAACCAACAATTGCATAAACAAACCAGGGCACCTGGGCTGGATCAGCATTACCAAAAGCATAAAGGATAATTACTATCCAGGGGCCAATCCCGGCTATGCAGCCAAAAATAAAAGGTTTCCAGTCTGTTTTTTCCTTGTACTGGTTGATTTCTTCCATAAGGAGCCCAAATAAATTCATGGATGCGTTAAGGATAAAAATTACAATTAAAGCACCTATATCGTAAACACCAAACAAAAGAGAAATTAAAATAATCATCAGGGAAGAACTCAAAGAATACTCGTACCAGCGAAACCGGTTAATTCCCCTTCCCAGATCCCGATTGTAAATATAATTAGAACCAGGGGCAACAATGGTAAAATGAGCTATTGCTGACATAAAAAGAAAAAAGGAAACAAAAACTGCAAAAGGAAAATCCCATAGCTTATTGGCCTCTGTTACCAGCCTCATTTGTTGAGTATCAAATTTTAAGAAATAAGACCAGATTGGGAGCCTGAAGTTGGAAAATGTTTCGATTGCAAGGGCAAAAAAGAGCATAAGGCTGCCCTGGATCAGGTGCAAAACACCCATAAACAGATTAAACCGCCTAAGTGATCTGAAATCAATCTTATTCTTCATTTCTCGCAACCCCCTTGCCGGATAAATCCGGAAATTTTTTCTCTGCAAACCTGACTTAACTTGCCCTCCTCTAGCAAAGTAGAAGACCTTTGAAGATAAACTGGTTTTCAAGAGCGGAGGTTTTTTTATCTCCTGGAGCAGACAATAAAAGTTTCTTATTGTCGGGGCTGCGAAACCTTCTATTTTGTTTTAGGGGTGACGGCGGCCGTCACTTATTATCTTTAGATTATTTTCATCACATTTATTGGCTTGTACTCAGAAAGCCTTTCTTCATCCTCTATTTCCCAGACAACAAGCACTTTCCCTCCTGGTTCAGGCAGATCCTTCTCACAGGTTAAAACGCTGTATTCCACATCGCTTTTTTCCAGGGGGATTTTTAGGATTTCCAACACTTCATTTTTTGGTCCAAAAAGGAATATACCTTCCATTTCATGTTCATCAACAAGTTCAATAATTCTGTCCATAACAGAGCTAATCTTAAGAACATAATGGTATGATTGCCTGACATAGCTATAGGTAAGCCTGGTTTTCTCGGCCAAACCACGAGGGGTGATAATGTACCTTAAAGAGCGCGCATTCAACCGTTCCATCTTAACAAGACCTTTTTTCACCAGCTTTTTTAGCATGATGTTAACTGTGCCCAGAGATAGTCCGGTTCCTTCTGCAATTTTCCTTTGGGAGGTAAACTCCTCTTCCTGCAAGTATTTCAGGATATTGTATTCTTTTTCCATGGGGCACCTCTTCTATCGTTCATATTTAGAACATTCTTCTCTTTTGCCGATTCTCCTCCCCAATAGACCAATTGATATAATTTTTTCTCCCGGAGCTCCTCATGAAAAATGGTTAACCCTTTTTTCTCATACCAAACCCGGTCATTTTATAGACTAACCTGCCAATTTTGTTTTTGGGAAACCCAATGGGATGGAAATAATCTTCCTTTAACCAACCCCGGTCCCGCCAGTAAATGTAATCCACAGTCCCTTCTTCTTTTCCCATTTCAGCCACAGCTTTCCAAATCGAAAAATAGAAAAGATTCTTTAAAGAAGGGTTATACATCTTCCTACCGGCAATATCATCATATAATCTGCCCGCAATCCTTTTTATTTTCTTCTGTAAACCCTTTCCGATTTCCAGTTCATGGGCCGCTACACGAACGGGCAGGGAATAAACTTTATCCATTCCCCATAGATGCAAAATTTCTTTCATGTAAGAAGTAGCCTTTTTATGGCCCGCACCAGCAGTCGAACTAATTGCAACACCTTTTTTATTGGCCATAACAGGACGGTGGACAACAAAAGAAAGGTGATCAATAATGTTTTTTAGAGCGGCACTAATCTGGAGAGAGTAAACCGGAGAGGCCATTATTACCCCATCAGAACCAATTATTTCTTCCAAAACTGGCTTTAGGATTTCAGCATGAGGACAGTCGCTTTCACCCTCAAAAAAACAGCTATAACAAGAATTACAATAAGGGAGGGGTAAATCATGAGCCCTGATTTCGGAAAATTCAACTGGACCGCAGGCCAGTAATTCTTCCTTTAAGGTCTCTACTAATTTATAGGTGTTTTTTTTACGGACCCCGCCGTAAAGGATTACCAGTTTCATTTATTCCCTGACCTGCTTCCTTTTTTGTTTTGGGTTAAGAACAAGGCAAAATTCATTTTCCAGAAACCAAAAGAACCCTTTTTAAAACCCATCACTCCCCATCAGGTTCAGAACTTTTTCTGCAACTCTTTAATATATTTCCTGAGTTCGGGCCCCAGGTCTTCCTTTTCCAGGGCAAATTCAATAGTAGCCTTCAGGTAACCCATTTTATCTCCAGCATCAAACCGTTTTCCCTTGAAAATATGTGCAAAGATATCCTCTTTACGAGCCAGTTCATTCAATGCATCCGTGAGCTGAATTTCCCCGCCTTTACCAGGCTTGGTTCTGCCAAGGATATCAAAAATAGCTGGGGTAATTACATACCTGCCCATAATTGCCATATTTGAAGGAGCATCCTTTAGTTCAGGTTTTTCAATTAAATCACTGATTCGATAAGTTCCATTGGAACCATCAATATATTTAACTATACCGTACTTATTAACATCTTCATCCGGAACCTCCTGGACACCTACTACACTACCATGCTTTTCATTATAAATATCAACAAGTTGTCGCAGGCAGGGAGGTTCAGATTTTACAATATCATCCCCAAGTAGGACAGCAAAGGGTTCATCCCTTACAAAGGTCCGGGCACAATATATTGCATGGCCAAGCCCCTTGGGCTCTTTTTGCCGGACATAGTGAATATCCACAAGATTGGATATATCTTCAACCAATCCCAGGAGATCACTTTTTCCTTTTTCAGCAAGGGTTTTTTCCAGTTCAATAGAACGATCAAAATGATCTTCAATGGAAGTTTTATTCCGCCCAATAATAATAAGAATCTCCTTAATCCCTGATTCTATTACCTCCTCCACTATGTACTGGAGGGTCGGCTTGTCAACAATTGGCAGCATTTCCTTGGGAATTGCCTTGGTTGCAGGTAAAACCCTGGTCCCCAGACCAGCCGCAGGAATAACCGCTTTGGTTACTTTTTTCATTTTAACCACCTTTCCTGTTCCACTTCAATTTTTAACTATTCTACCCCTGAAACTGAAGTCCCATAAGCCTGCTTCAGGTAACCAATAACATCTCTATTTTCTCTAGTAATTCCCACCCCGAAATAATCCAATCCTTCTCTTTCCACCTGATCGGGTAAGTAAACATTGCGGAAATCAAAAAAGGATTGACCCTTCAAAAGGCTTTTAACCCTGGCCAGGTCCAGGTTTTTAAACTGATCCCATTCTGTTAATAAAACCAGGGCGTCTGCTTCCTCCATAACCTGATATGGCCCCTCCTGATAATCGATATTATCAGCATAGTCCGCCAGCCTCCAGGAAGCCTCCTTCATTCCCTCGGGACAGTAGGCTTTTATTTTTGCCCCGCTTTTTATCAAAGCAGGAATAATTGTCAGGGAAGGTGCTTCACGCATGTCATCAGTTTCCGGTTTAAAGCTCAAACCAAGCACCCCTATTGTTTTTCCTTTTACCCCTCCAAGGTTTTCCTCAATCTTTTTTACCATGTGCATTTTTTGCTCTTCATTGGCTTTTATTGCGGCTTCAACTATGGCCATGGGGAACCCATTAGCCCGGGCAATATGGACCAGAGCTTTAGTATCCTTGGGGAAACAACTCCCCCCGAAGCCACAACCCGCCTGGAGAAACTGAGGGGAAATCCGGGCATCCAATCCCATTCCCTTTGCTACATCATTTACATTAGCATTCAGTCCCTCACAGATCCGGGAAATCTCGTTGATAAAAGAAATCTTGGTTGCCAGAAATGCGTTGGAAGCGTACTTGATTATTTCCGCTGTTTCTATATTGGTAAATAAAAAGGGAACCTCCCGGTCGTTAAGTTCCCGGTAAACCTCTTTCATAATATTCAAGGCCTTTTCACTTTCCCCACCAATTACTACCCGGTCGGGGCTGTAAAAATCAGAAACGGCTTTCCCTTCACGCAAAAATTCTGGATTGCTGACCACATCAAACTCGAAGTCAACGCCTCTTTTATGTAATTCCTCCTGGATAGTACTTTTTACCAGCTGCCCTGTGCCCACAGGAACAGTTGATTTATCAACAACCACTTTATAACCATTCATGTGCCGGCCAATATCCCGGGCCACGGTCAAAACATGTTTTAAATCAGCACTCCCATCCTCTCTGGGGGGTGTGCCTACTGCAATAAAAAGAACTTCGCTATTTTCAACGGTATATTTAAAATCAGTGGTGAATTCAATCATTCCCTTTCCCACCACTTTTTGCATAACCTCTTTTAATCCCGGTTCATAAATTGGAACCTCTCCATTATTTAACCTGGTAATCTTATCCTCATCAATATCAACGTTGATAACTCTGTTGCCAAAGTCTGCCAGGCAGACTCCGCCAACCAGACCTACATAACCCGTACCAACAACTCCAATCTTCCTTGGCTGCAAAAATATCACCTCATTTTTTTTCTAACGATTGGCCTCGAATTTTCGTAAAAACCCCGGCTTACTTTCTCCGGGGTCCAATTTTAATGTTCAATATATAAACAGTTCGTTTTCCGGGGATTTTTTCCTGCCCGAAAAGGTCAATTTTTAAAAATATCGGGGGGTTTTAAGAAAAATGAACCGGAAAAAACAATTCCTTTCCGGGGCTTAATATTTCCCCAACTATTCTCCCCCCGAAAATCCCTCGTTTCTAATCACCTCCAGCAATATATATAAGTAATTGCTCTTCCTTTATGATTCCCCCAAAAAACTGGGAGGTGTTATGGCCCAGTAAGAAATTGCAACTTCATCTCCAACATTAATATATCGATGTGGAGTTCTACTGGAAAAATAAATACTGTCCCCCTCATTTAAATAATATTCCTCCGCCCCCAGTCTGATCTTTAGTTTTCCTTTTACCACCACACCACACTCTTCCCCTTCATGGCTTATCTGTTCAGGTTCAGAAGTTTCCCCGGGTTCAATAACGACACAAAGAAATTCTAGGTTCCCCTTGAGGTGGGGGGAAAGCAACTCATATGAAACTCCCGTTCCTGGGAAAAACAATTTTTTTCGCTCTTCTTTTCGGACTACAGGATAAACCCCTCCAACCTGATTGTCCAGAAAATCCCCCAGGGAAATATCAAGGGCCTGCCCGATTCGCCACAGAGTTGCTATTGTAGGACTGGTTTGATCTCTTTCAATTTTGCTGATCATGCTCTGACTGATCCCAGCCTTTT
This sequence comes from Halobacteroidaceae bacterium, assembly GCA_003551665.1. Taxonomy (GTDB): domain Bacteria; phylum Bacillota; class Halanaerobiia; order B1SED10-174; family B1SED10-174; genus T1SED10-26. Next base: position 13,697 of record PUNE01000066.1, on the reverse strand, counting down.
CAGATAGGTTTTTAATCGTCATTCTTTTCTCTTTCCTTAATTTTCGGAGCTTCTTTCCTAACTCCATTTGTTTACCTCCAGTATAAAATTTTTCTTCCCTTGCTCTCTGCTCCTGTATTCTAGTAAAAGCGAAGGTTTCTTCTCCTCCTTTTTCTAGTCCCTCTTGAAGAAACCTCATCAATAATAATCAAACCTCACCATAGCTTGTAAAACTTGCAGTTCCACTGGTAATATATTACACTAGACTCGGGAAAAATTTAACATATTAAAATAATCGACTATTTTATCTCTGTTTTCGATTCTTAACCAGAGCAATCCGAAACTCCTTCTCCTTTAATTCTTGTTTCATATCTTTTCCCCAGGGGGTGTTCTATAAAGACAAAAAACCTCTCTCAACTTCTTTGCAAAAAAACATGGAGGTGAATTATTTTGTTAAAAAATTTTTTAATTATCATGTTGGGTTTGATCTTTGCATTAGGTGGAACAATGCTGGGCAACGAAACAACTCTTGCCCAGGAAACACTAAATATTTCCTATAATGAGGATCCCGAAAGTCTTGATGTTCACAGAGCTCCCAGCCTTTGGGTCCACCATTTTCACATCTATGACACCCTGGTTGTAATCTGTGAAGACGGAGAATACCATGGCGGACTTGCTGAAGATTGGGATTTCGCAGAGGGAGATACTGTTGTTACCTTCCACCTCCGGGATGATGTAACTTTCCACGATGGAACAGAGTTCAATGCTGAAGCCGTGAAATTTAACTTTGAACGTCTCCTGGATCCCGATTTTGCCTCTCCTCATCGCGATGTTGCAGGCCCCATTACCGACATCACCGTTGAAGATGAATACACTATCACTTTTGAATACGAAGAACCCGTAGCTACTCTTCTTTACGATTACTCCCAATATTTCCTTGCAATTCAATCCCCAACTGCCATTGAAGAATATGGCGATGATTATGGGGTAGAAATTGCCGTGGGAACTGGTCCTTTTAAGTTCGACCGCTGGGATGCCGGCGAGCAGATAGTTCTGGAGCGTTTTGAAGATTACGCCTGGGCTCCCGACTTTTATGATAACCCCGGGCCCGCCCATATCGACAGAGTAGTTTTCGAAAACATGCCCGATGAAATGACCACTCTACTTGCTCTCCGCCAGGGAAATATTGATATTGGTAGCATTCCTACACCGTACATCGAAACCTTTAAGGCTGATGATCGTGTAAATGTTGACCTGGCTCCTCCAGGACAGGTAACTTACCTGGGAATCAACAGTTCTAAGCCTCCCTGGGATGACTACAGGGTACGCAGGGCTGTTGCTCATACAATAAATCGAGAAGAAATTGTCGAAGTGGCCCTGAATGGTTTCGCCACACCCCATCCTCTACCACTGGCGCCAGGCGTACTGGGGCACAACGAAGACCTTTACGATTATGCTGCTGATAGAGACATCGAAGCCGGTAAGGAATTACTAAGAGAAGCCGGGTTTACAGAAACCGATGATGGCTGGGTTGACGAAGATGGGGAAGAGCTCGTACTGAATATCTGGACCTATGCTACCGATGCAATGTCCCGCCTTGCCGAAGTAACCAGGGAACAGATAATCGACCTTGGAATTGAAGTAGAAATTGAAACCCTGGAAAGCGCAACCCTTCTGGGCAGAACCCCTGACGGTGATCACGATTCCGTTCTTATCGGTTACGGTTGGTCTGACCCGGGAATACTGACATCCTTCCTCCACTCTGACAACCTGGATACTTCCAACCGAGTTCATTATGTAAATCCCGAACTGGATGAACTTCTCGAGGAATCCGGTAGGACAGTAGATCCTGAAGAACGCTTCCAGGTCGTACAGGAAATCCAAAAAATTATCCTCGATGAATGCCCCTGGATTCCCCTTTATACTGAAGACAGTGCCCTGGGGATCAATCCCGATCTCCAAGGGTTAAGGCGCAGTCCTGGTGGGGCCCACCCCCGACTCATTGACGCCCACTTTTAATTGAAAAGATCCAAAGGGGGAAGTTTTACTTCCCCCTTTTTCCTTGTTAGGAGGTTCCCCTATGCAACAATATATTATCAGAAGGTTATTAATGCTGATTCCAGTAATAATCGGAGTCTCTATCCTTACTTTCTTAATGATGCATCTAGCTCCAGGTGATCCGGTTGCAGTTATGCTTCCCGACCATGCTACAGGCGCAGAAGCTGAATTAATTCGCGCTCGGCTTGGCCTTGATGAGCCACTGCATATTCAGTATTTTACTTACGTTAGAAACGTTATTTCACTCGACTTTGGAACTTCCGTTCAAACTGGACGAAGAGTTGGGGCAGAGCTTTTTGCCCGCTGGCCAACCACTGTTGATTTAACCATAGTGGCTTTATCAATAGCAATCCTTTTCGGGATACCATTGGGCATCCTGGCTGCCCTGAAAAGAGCTTCCTTTACTGACCACTTCAGCATGGTTTTTGCCCTGCTGGGTTTCTGTTTGCCCAACTTCTTTCTGGCCTTACTTTTACAGCTTCTTTTTGCAATGCACCTTGACTGGCTTCCCGTTTACGGCCGGGCAGGTCCCCTTTGGACCTGGCAGGGCTTCCAGTCTTTTATTCTACCCGGGCTTTCCCTGGGGCTTTCCAGTGCTGGAGTTCTTGCCCGGTTAACCAGATCAAACATGTTAGAAGTCCTCCAGCTTGACTATATCCGAACAGCAAGGGCCAAAGGGATATGGGAAAGGCGAATTATTTTCAAGCATGCTCTAAAAAACGCCTTAATACCTGTGACCACGATTATCGGTCTGCAGTTTGGTTTCCTTCTCGGTGGGGCTTTTATTACAGAAACAGTTTTTGCTCTCCCTGGAGTTGGTAGATATGCCGTTAATGCTATCTTTGCCCGAGATTTCCCCATTATCCAGGGTGTTACTTTAATGATGGCAATGGTATTTGTTCTCTGTAATCTTGGAGTTGACTTGATTTATGCTTACCTTGATCCCAGGATCCGATATGATTAGGAGGTGCGGGAATAATGCCTAAAAGACAAAACCCTATCCAAAAATTATTTAAAAGAATGGTCCGCAATTCCACCCGGAAACCAGAAGAATTTTCCCGGGAGTTACAGGGTGCCCCCCAGAGAAAAAGCCGGGTCTGGTTGAAGTTAAGGCGCAATAAATCTGCCGTTACCGGGATGATTATTATTGCCTGTTTTATGATTATGATTCTTTTTGGGGAACAGCTCGCACCCCACGATCCCCTGGAAACAGATTACCTCAATATTCTGGCCTCACCTTCTTCGGAAAACCTCCTGGGAACTGATTATATGGGAAGAGACCTTTTCAGCAGACTATTGGCCGGTGCCCGCTTTTCCCTGACAGTGGGCCTGATTTCCATTGCCATTGGCCTAACAGTTGGAATGACCCTGGGAATTATTGCCGGGCTTAATAAAAAAGCTGACAATATAATTATGCGATTTATTGATATTTTAATGGCTTTTCCGGGCCTTTTATTATCAATTACCATCGTGGCCACTTTGGGCGCAGGGCTACAAAATGTGATGATCGCAATCGGCATAAGCACTGTCCCCCTTTATGCCCGACTGGTTAGAGGAGAAGTTCTTAAGGTTAAAGAAAATGATTTTATCCTTGCCGCACGGGGGCTTGGAGCAACAAATTTCCGATTAGTTATCCACCATGTTCTTATTAACATCTCCGCCCCCATTATCGTTTACTCTACCTTTAGGATTGCCAGTGCAGTCCTTGCAGCATCATCGTTGAGTTTCCTGGGTTTGGGAGCCCAGCCTCCTGACCCGGAATGGGGACGATTAATCAATGAGGGCCGGCAGTATATGCTTCTGGCCCCCTGGCTTGTTCTTGCCCCGGGTTTCTTCATTACCCTGGCCATTTTAGGAATTAATCTTTTTGGAGATGGCCTGCGAGACGCCCTTGATCCTCGGGTTGGAGATTAAAAAATATAAACCTGCGCTGTATTATTCTGTTCAACCCCTCAAAATTTTCCCAAAATGCACGGGGAAAACCCTGCAGGAAAGTCCTGCAGGGTTTTTTCATTTCAAAATAAAATTTATCCTCGAAAACAGGGTTTTATATTACTCAGGAAAAAATAAAAAGGCCCTCCTTTCTGAGAGCCTTTTGTTTTGTCTAGCCTGCTGTTTTACTATTTGGAGTTAAATTTCCCTGGATGATTTTAATTGCTTCCATTGTAACCAGGTTTAGAATTTTCTCTCCCTTGCTTTTCTCCCCCAGGGTGCTGTTACCAATTACCCCACTGGTTGTTATGTGGTGAAATGGAGGCACTGTTACTTCTTTTGATTTCAGTATGTTCAAATTCCTCAAATCCCCATTTTCATCCAGTGAATTAACCGCTCTGTCCATAAGAACCCTTTGCTTTAAAGCCAGAGCAAGCGATGTTTCTCCCTCACAGGCATGAAAATAATGCCCGGATTTAAGAATGCCCTTCCCTCTCTTTTTTAGGGTTTCCCAGTAATAGAAAGGTTCAAGTAATTCCCATTTGCCTTCTTCACGGGCTTTAACCAGAGCCTTTTCAATCCCCGGAGCATTTCCTCCGTGGCCGTTTACAATCAAGACCCGGCGGATTCCATGAGAATTAAAGGATTGGAGAATTTCACCCAGAACCCGGGAAAAAACCTCCTCTGACAAAGAGACCGATCCCGGAAAAGCCATGTGGTGGTGGGAACAACCCACGGGGAGGGCAAAACTCAGGGCAAGGTTAATACCTTCTTTTTTCCCTCTCTTTTGAATCTCTCTGGCAAGTTCCCGGGCAGTATAATAATCATTATCTACAGGAAGGTGGAAACCGTGCTGTTCAATAGATCCAAGTGGAAGCAAAAGAGCATCCAGCCGGGGAATGATATCCCTGATTTCCGGCCAGGTCATCCGGCTAAAATCCAGCAACTGCTACACCTCTTTCTACATTTATATTTAAAAACTTGGGGGAGTTATTGCCCAAACGCTGACTGATTTTTCGGATCCGGGATTGAAAAACCGGTGGGGGATTGAAGAATCGAGGTAAACACTATCTCCCTCTTTTAAGACAACCTTATTTCCATCCTGGATAATTCCAAGCTGCCCTTCAATTACAAACCCGCATTCCTCTCCCTCATGAGAGATTGTTTCGTGTTCGTCAACTTCCCCCGGTTCCATAACAATTAAAAGCATTTCAATTTTCCTGCTCATATCGGGTGATAGTAGGCTGTAAGAAACATTGGATTTGGGAAGTTTGAGGTGTTTCCTTTCATCTTTCCGAACAATATCCAGGGTTTGCTTGTCCAGTTCCGCAAAAAAAACAGCTAGAGGCACTCCCAGGATTCCGGCTATTCTCCAGAGGTTGACAAGAGAAATCTGGGCCTGCCCATTTTCCACCTGGCTTAAAAACCCATTGCTGAGTCCGGTTTTTTCTGCAACTTCCTTTAATTTCATACCCTTTTCCCGCCGAATTTTTTTTATTGTATCCCCAATTTCTTTAAGATTTATCTCCCGATCTCCGGAATTGGATAACAATAAAAACACTCCTTTCCACCCAGGTTACCCGGGCTTTCTAATCCGTTTTGCACAGGGATTGGAGCAGTCCATAATAACCCCTGCAGCCAAGTTCCAGTTGTTCAATTTCTATATATTCATTATCAATATGGGCCAAGTTTTCCCTGGAAGGTCCGAAACCAATGGTGGGAATATTTTCCTCCCCAGCGTAATGGCTTCCATTTGTACAGAAGGAATAATGCCCGAGTTCAGAATCCAGGCCCTGTTTTCCCAGTCCTTCCCGGGCCAGCATAACAAGGGGATGGTCTCTTTCAATCATCCAGGGCAGGAGGAATTGTTCAGCAATTAAGGTGGACCCTCTCCAGGTAGGCCTTTCTAGCACTGGGATAGAAAACCCCAATTCTAAAACATCGACTCCAGCTAATATTTCCTCAATTTGCCCGAAAATAGTCTCTTTATCTTCCCCCGGGAGGATTCTGCGGTCAAAAGTCGCCCGGCAATAGGAGTGAACTACAGAAGTCCCGGGATAAGGTTCAGAGATAATATCAGTTAGTTCCAGGATACCTTCACCCAGAAGGGGGTGTTGGGATGGCCTGAAAGTGTTTATTCTTTCAATAATCCTAAGCATATCATAAACCGCATTATGGCCAAATTGAGGGTGAGATGAATGAGCCGGGCGACCAAAAGTTTCCAGAACAACTTCAGCTCTCCCTCTCTGGCCAATATTAATCTTTAAATCGCTGGCCTCCCCAATTATTACCCAATCCGGATTAACCTTTTCACTTACCTTTCTGGCGGCAACCCCTTCTAAAAATTCTTCAAGAATGGTCCCACTGAAATAGATTTCTCCAGAAAACTCTTCACCATAATCTTCCCTGAAGAAAGCAATCGCACACAACATTGCAGCAATGGATCCTTTCATGTCAGAAGCTCCCCGACCAAAAATCTTATCATCCCCGATTTCTCCAATGAAGGGATCTCTTTCCCAATTTTCTTTATCCTCAGCGGGAACCGTATCTAAATGAGCGTCAAGGAGGACTTTTTTCCCGGGTTTTTTCCCTTTTATCCCTCCTACTATATTTCCCACCTTATCGATATCAATGAACTGGAAGGAAAAAAATTCCATTGCTTTCTCAAGATATTTAACCAGTTCTCCTTCTTCTCCGGAAAGGCTTTTTATTCTGATCAGGTCCCGGACAAGGAGTTTTAACTTCATTTTCCGATCTTCATTAAGCATAGTTGGCCCCCTATTCTTCCCTATGACAGGCAACAAAATGTCCTGGTTTCACCTCTCGCATTTCCGGTTCCTTTTCCTTACAGATAGAATCTATCCGTTCCCGGCAGCGGGGGAAAAATCGGCAGCCCGGCCCTGGGTTTATGGGGCTGGGCACATCCCCCTCCAGAATTATCCTTTCCTTCTTTTTCCTGAGATTCGGCGTAGGAATAGCCGAAATCAGGGCCCGGGAATAGGGGTGCAGTGGTTCTTTAAAGATTGTTTTGTAATCGGTTAATTCCACGATCTTACCAACATACATTACTGCTATTCTGTCGCTTACGTGCTTGACAACTGAAAGGTCATGGGCAATAAAAAGGTAGGTCAGCTGGAACTCTTCCTGCAGCCGATCCAGGAGATTTAAAATCTGGGCCTGGACAGAAACATCAAGGGCAGAAACGGGCTCATCCAAAACAATACACTTTGGATTTAATGCAATTGCCCGGGCAATTCCAACTCGCTGGCGCCGACCCCCGTCCAGTTCGTGGGGATAAGAGTTAACCAGCCTGGGGCTTAAACCAACCACTTCCATAATTTCCAGAACTTTTTCTTCCCGCTCCTTTTCCTTCCTGAAAACTCTGTGAATATCAAAGGATTCCTTGATCAGATCGGAAACGCTCATCCTGGGGTTTAGAGAAGAAAATGGATCCTGGAAAACCATCTGGATATTTCTCCTGATTTCTTTGAGCTGCTTTTTCTTTAAAGAATGAACATCCTGTCCCTGGAAAAGGATCCGACCTGAAGTAGGGGGGCTGAGGCGGACTATCATCCGCCCTGTAGTAGATTTACCACAGCCGCTTTCTCCAACCAATCCCAGGGTTTCTCCCTCTCGAACAAAAAAATTAATATTATCAACAGCATGAAGATCGCCGCGGGGAGTAGAAAATATCTTTTGTAGATTTTCCACTTCCAGGAGTTTTTCCTGCATCATTTGGGCTCCCCTCCAATCCCTTCATGATATTTATAACAGGCTACCCTGTGGGTGGGGCTGAGCTCAACGGTTTCCGGGAAACTACCCTTGCAAACCTCCATCACATCAGGACAGCGGGGATGAAAAACACATCCAGGAGGTAATTCAGTTGGCTCAGGAATAAGGCCCTTAATTGGGGTTAGTTCTGTAACGTCCTCTTCAGGATCGGGGATGGAATTAAAAAGCCCGACCGTATAGGGATGTGAGGGTTTGGTAAAAAGAGATTCCAGGTCAGCAAATTCAACTATTTTCCCCGCATACATAATGGCCACTTTTTCACAGATTTCCGATACCACACCCAGGTCATGGGTTATCAAAATCATGGCCATATTAAACTGTTTTTTCAGGTCTTTCATAACCTCAAGAACCTGGGCCTGAATGGTAACATCCAGAGCAGTTGTGGGTTCATCGGCAATCAATAGGGCAGGGTTACAGGCCAGGGCAATGGCAATCAAAACTCTTTGTTTCATCCCGCCGCTGAATTGATGAGGGTATTCCTCCCCTCTTTCCTCGGGAATACCTACTTTGGCCAGCATTTCCTTGGCCCTTTGCAGGGCTTCTGAAGAGCTTACCTTCTGGTGCAACTTGATAACTTCTTCCAGTTGGTCAAATACAGTATAAACCGGGTTCAGGGAGGTCATAGGATCCTGGAAAATCATGGAGATCTTGTTTCCCCTTATCTTCCGATAGGCTTCCCTGCTTTTTTCACGGAGGTTTTCCCCATTAAAAATAATCTCCCCATCAACTATTTCTCCCGGAGGATCGGGAACAAGGTTCATTACTCCCAGGGCAGTTGTGGTTTTCCCTGCACCGGTTTCGCCAACCAATCCCAGAGACTCCCCTTCTTCAATTTCCATATCTATACCATCAACAGCGGGAACAGTCCCATCATCGGTAATATAGTGAACTTTTAGTCCTTTGATTTCAAGTAATTTTTTTCCCACAGTTCTCCTCCCCTATCAGGTTTTCAATCTCGGATCAAGAGCATCGCGCAGGCCATCTCCCAGGAGGTTCAAGGAAAGAACAGTCACGGCTATTGCCAGACCCGGGAATACAGACATCCACCAGGCATCCCGGATATAGTTCTGCCCTGTAGAAAGCATTGCCCCCCATTCGGGAGTCGGGGGTTGGGCTCCCAGGCCAATAAAACTAAGGCCTGCGGCCTGCAGAATAGCCATTGCCACAAAAAGTGTCCCCTGGACAATAACGGGTGCCAGGGCATTGGGCATGATATGCTTGGAAATAATCCGTACATCGGAAGCTCCGAGAACACGAGCTGCATCAACAAATTCGTCTTCTTTTATGGTCATTACTGACCCTCTAACCACCCGGGCAAAACGGGGTGTGTATCCTATGGCTATAGCAATCATAACGTTGACAAGCGACCCCCCAAAAGCACTAACAATAGCTATAGCCAGAAGAATTGGGGGTATGGAAAGGATCACATCAATTATCCGCATGATTAAGTTATCAATCCGGTCGCCGTAAAAACCAGAAATGGCTCCTATGGTCCCCCCCACTATGGCTGATATCAAAACAGCAAAAAACCCAACTACAAGTGAAATCCTTGTTCCATAAACAACCCGGCTGAAAACGCAGCGCCCCATTTGGTCAGTTCCCATAAGGTATTCAGCAGAAGGAGGTTGCCGCCGAACCATAAGATTCATACCATCATAGGGGTGTGGAGCAATCTGATCAGCAAAAATGGCCGTTATCAAAACAAGTGCAAGAAGCCCAAAACCGATAAGAGCAGTTTTGCTCTTTTTAAAACGACGCCACACCTCTGCTCGCTGGCTTCTCTTTTTCTTCTTTTTTGCTTCTGGAGCGGCCACTGCAACAGACTGTCCACTTGCTTTACTGGCCATATTTTTTCACCCTCCTTAACCATGGGATATTCCACTGTTGGGCTTTGTACTGCGTCCTGATACGCGGGTCAATTACTGCATATAAAAGATCTACCAGGAGGTTTATAAAACTGAAGGCAATGGCCAGGAAAAGAACTCCGCCCTGGACAACCATTAAATCCCGGGATCGAATCGCCTCAACTATAAACCGTCCGGACCCGGGGAAAGAAAACACTGTTTCAGTAAAAACCGCTCCGCCCAGTAGAAAACCAAACTGTAAACCAACAACAGTTACAACTGGAATCAGGGCATTTTTCAGAGCATGTTTAAAAACCACAACTCTTTCCTTTAACCCCTTGGCTCTTGCGGTTCGGATATAATCCTGCCGTAGTACCTCCAGCATGGAAGAACGAGTCATCCTCAACACAATTGCAGCACTACTGGTTCCCAGGGTAAGGGCAGGCAGGACAAGAGACCTTATTCCATCATCAAACCCCGATGAAGGAAATAAAGAATAACCAAAAGCCCCCGACCACCAGACAGCAAAAACCAGAATGGTCATCATCCCAAACCAGAAGTTTGGCACGGAAATCCCCACAAGAGCAAATAACATTGCTATGGTATCCGAGAAAGAATACTGTTTAACCGACGACAGCACTCCCACCAGAACCCCAATCACCACCGCAATTGCCATTCCTCCTGCGGCGAGCATCATTGTATTGGGAAAGCGAATCATCATTTCCCCTAAAACAGGGCGGTTCGTATGCAGAGACCGACCAAAATCTCCCTGAACCAATCCCCAGAGATAACTACCAAACTGGACCAGGAACGGGCGATTCAGCCCCATTAATTCCCGCATTCGTTCGATTTGCTCGGTTGTTGCCTGATCCCCCAGGCGAATTGTTGCGGGACAGCCAGGTGTCAGGTACATTATTGTAAATACTATAAAGGTAACTCCAACCAAAACAGGGATAAAGTAAATCAGACGCTTGATTATATAGCGATGCAAGACCGTACCTCCTTTGGAAAAATTTTTCCCAATCCTTTCTTAGCAGCCCATCAATACCCCCTTAAAGTTTTTTTGATCCTATAAATGAAAAACTTAATTTTTCTCCTAATATATTTTTTTGACACAACTAAATTTTTTCCTTCACGAATTTTTTTTAATCCCATCAAATTTTTCGAAAATTCTTGCAGGAAATAATTACTGGAGCGTAGAAAATATTTAATGCAGAAAAATTTTCTTAGTATAGTTAAACTTTTTCCCCGGGAGGTGAGGCCTTTTTTGAAGCTGGTTTAAACAGCTGATAGAAGCCGTAAATTATTCGAAGATGAACATTCTAAAGGAGGTAAAATTTTGCCTAAAAAATTTATATCCCTGATAAGTGTTTTCCTGATCATGGGCCTTGTCTTCTCAGGAGTAGGCCTTTTAGAAGGAGCAAGCGCAAGCTCTCCAAAACGTCTCCGGGTTGCGATGATTTCTGAACCCGCTAGCCTCGATGTCCACCTTGTTCCCGATGTCCCCTCCTACTGGGTAATTGAGCAAACTGGAAATCGCCTGGTTCGTTTTAATGAAGACATGGTTCTCGAACCCGAGTTAGCCGAAAGCTGGGAATGGATTGATGAATTAACAATTGAGTTTACTCTTCGCGAAGGGGTAACATTCCACAATGGAGAACCTTTTACAGCTCAAGACGTTAAATTCACCCTTGAACGACGCCTTGATCCCGATCTCGGATCACCTAACATGAGATTTGTCCAGGAAATTGACCTTGACACCATTGAAGTAATCGACGATTACACCATTCGTTTCAGCACCTCCCGCCCCTTCGCGCCAATTCTTAATAACCTCGCCCACAGCTCCGGGGTAATTCTTAACCAAAAAGCTGTTGAGGAGCATGGCGACGAATATGGACAGAACCCTGTAGGAACCGGTCCCTTTAAGTTCGTTGAGTGGGCCTCCGGTGACTATGTTCTGCTCGAGCGTTACGATGATTATTGGGAAGGTCCTGCCAAAGTAGATGAGCTCCAGTTTCGTTTTATTGAGCAGGCTTCCAACCGGACCATTGAACTGGAAACAGGTCGAGTCCATATTGCCGAAGACATTTCACCTTCCGACCTGGATAGGATCGATGATCACCCCAATATTATACTGCACAGAGACCTTGACCTTATGGTTAGTTATGCTGGAATGAACAACAAAAGAGAACCTTTTGATGATGTCCGCGTCCGCCAGGCAATGAATTATGCCGTTGACACTGAAGCCCTTGTTGAAGCAGTGTATGAAGGATTGGGCCAGAAAGCTCAGGCTCCAGTTAATTATACACTTCTAAATCCAGGAGATCAGGCTGACGAAATTAAACAATATGGATACGACCCCGATAGAGCAAAAGAACTTCTGGCCGAAGCAGGATACCCAGATGGATTTACCTTCACGGCAATTACAGACCCCTTTGATCAGCGAGTTAACTCAGCCGAAATTGTCCAGGCATATCTTTCCCAGATTGGGGTAACAATGAATATTGAAATCGTTGAATGGTCAGTCCTTCTGGACAGAGCTGGAAACCGTGGAGATTATGACATGATGTTCCTGAGCTGGACCAGCTCCAGTGGAGATCCGGAAATGGCCACCCGACCCTTCTACGGAGGCGCCCAGGGTGCAGCAGGAAACCGGGTCTGGTACCAGAACGATCGTGTTGACGAACTTCTCGAAAAAGGAATGCAGGAGCCAGAATGGGAAAAAAGATGGGAATATTACATGGAAGCTCAAAAAATAATTGCTGAAGAAGCTCCCTGGATTTTCATTCAGTTTGGTGAGCAGGCAATTGGGGTTCGCGAAGAAGTTGAAGGTTTTGTAATCCACCCCAACGGCCGCCACCGCTTCCACAATGTAGACATAATTAATTAAACTGCCCTTCCAAACAAAAGACCCGTTTCTTCTTGGGAACGGGTCTTTTTTATTCTCCAGTTTTAAAATCGAAATTCCCCAAACTTTTCAAGCATTAATCTACGCAAGAATTTTATTTATGGCTGGATCTACACGGAAAACAGAAAACCTTCTTTCTTTTAGTCGAGCAATTTAGTTTTTCCTTAATCAAAAGTATTCACTGGAAAGACAACCTGGTGTTTTCCCTCCAACCCGGATTATTTTTACCGTTTTTTCCCCTATCCCATATTTCCTTATCTTATAACCCAGACTTTGCCTTTTTACCCCAGGCCCTGGGAAGCTGCACTCACGTTGCCCTTGTTTTTCTTTTATCTCTCAGTTATCATTGCTCTTTCCACTTTTTCCAGTGTATCTTTAAGGTTTTTCTCCCCGGCTTCAGAGCCGGGAACACTGTTTCTCCAACCATGAGAAATATTTTTCCCTGGGGCTGTGAATATTTGAGAAAAAATTTGAGAAGTGGGTTCGCCTTATCTCTTCCTCATCATCTTCAACCAGGTGCATTGCAGATTCCACAGTATGTTTTAGTTCTCTAACATTTCCTGACCAATCGTCCAAAAAAATCCATTACCTCAGAGGGCACCCCTTTAACATTTTTTAAAAGTAAGGAATTGAAATTGCCAAAAATTTTTTCACAAGAATGGTTATGGGAAAAAACCGGCCATTGAAAATGTAGACCGGGCCAATGCCTGGACCAGGCCCGGCCATGCCTTTCCCTGTGAAATCGTTGCCACCACGAGAAAGTTGCTTGATGCAGCCATACAGAAAAAAGTTCCCATTTTCTTTAGCACAACTGCTTTTAACCCCAACGAACAGCTTGATAATGGAAGATGGGATGAAAAAATTCCCTTCGGGAATTACACCTTGGAAGCGAATGGGCAGAAATTGATTCCCGTCTTAACGTGCAACCGGCGGAAATTGTATTTGTAAAAAAGATGGCCGGTTGTTTCGGAGGAGCCCCCTCCAGTATCAATTAACCAGCCTGGGAGTTGATACCGTTATTGTTACAGGGGCAACAGCCTGCGCCTGTGTTCGCCATACCTGCATGGACTCAACGGAGCTGGATTTTAAAACTATAGTTCCCGAAGAAACAATTGGCGATAGAATTCCGGGAGCAGTTGATGGAACCTATTTGATATCGATGCCAAATTTGGAGATGTAGAACC
>PUNE01000093.1 GCA_003551665.1 Halobacteroidaceae bacterium | reverse complement strand
CCGGGGTCCAGGATATAACAAGGAAGGCTGATTTAAACGAAGAAAATATACTTGATATTACAGTGCCCAATGTTGAGCTATCGCCGGGAGAGGTATGGAGTCATGAAGCAACCTATTCTTCAGGTGGTCGAGATATAGGCACCCTCGAATATGAGCTAATAACAGCTGATGCCACCTACACCCAAACGGTAAATATAGTTGAAGAAACTACAGGCAGTATAAGTGGTACTGTGTCATTGGATGGCGATATTATTCCAATAATTTTCGCAACCAAAGAAGCAAGAGAAAGGGCCGAACTGGATAGTTCTATAGTTATTCCGGAGGAGCTTCTTTTGATTGATGTTACGGTTTTTCTTGAGCAGAATGGGGATGTATTAGAACAGAGACTCTTACAATTAGGATATATAATAGGAGATGGTTCTCCTAGTGTAAGTAATGATCTTTCTAATATTGAAGTGATAGACGATGAGCCGTATATTTTTGATGAACTTATTGTGGGAGACTATATAGTATATGCGGAGGTTACTAATGTTAGTAATTCATTTACAAGTATGGGTTCAGGGGATTCTGCTGACTTCTCATTTACAATTCTGGAAGAACCGTACAATGTTTCTCTTGAACCCGGTCAAGATGTTACAGATAGGGATTTTACAGTGATCTGGGAGACAGTTGAAGAATACAATCTGACCATTGATTCCACTGAAGGAGGATCAGTAACAGATCCCGGGGAGGGCACCTTCCCCTATCCAGATGGGGAAATGGTAGATCTTGAAGCGGTTGCAGATACGGGCTATGTGTTCACAGGTTGGACTGGAGACACAGGAAATATAGATGACCCTGATGCAGCAATCACCTTCATTACTATGAATGATGGTGCATTAATCGTGGCTAACTTTGAAACTGCTGAAGAATACGACCTGACCATTAATTCCACTGAAGGAGGATCAGTAGCAGATCCCGGGGAGGGCACCTTCAATTACTATGAAGGCGAAGAAGTTAGTCTTTTTGCGGTTCCAGATACGGACTATATGTTCACAGGTTGGACTGGCGACACAGGAAATATAAACAACCCTGATGCTGCCAGCACCTTCATTACCATGAACGCTAATTACTCAATCACCGCTACCTTTGAAGAGGTTGTCGGGGCCCCTGAAGTGGAATCAGTTAATACGGTAACAGATGGAACAGAAACATCGCTGACTTTTGAGGATCCACCTACTAAGTTTTCAATAACTGCAACTGAACCAGTAGTAGTAACATTCAAAAACATCGGAGGATCCGATTCCGAACGGGAAGTTACTGTCACCGAAGATGATACAGTGTCTCCCAAGGGGGTTTTAATTCAGTTTAAAAGTGGAGCAAGATTTAGTGATGTAGTAGACGCAATTAACGACTTAGGGGGAATTCTATCAGCTAGTTTGGATTCTTCTCAAGCTGATGGTGGCAGTCGAGCTCGCAGAATTTTCGACATTGAACTTGGTGATGGAGACGAATATACAGTTGGGCTTGCAGTAATTGTTCTTGAAATTGAATGGAACCAACCAATAACAGTAGAAGATGCAGAAAAATTCCAACTTGGAGGAGAAAGTGCAGATGAGGTTTTGGGTAATGGTTTAGCTTTTAATGTCTTTGCCAGTTGGAATGTAAACGGCGTAAAGCCACTTGAAGATGAAGATGAACTAAAAATCGAAGCAGGAGCGGTAAAAAACGAGCCTGGAACAGAAAACGGAGCAGAAACATGGAAGTACGACGGCACTGACTGGTCTAAGCAGTAGCAACCTGTAATAGGAAAAGGGCGGGAGATGCAATCCCAGACCCTTCCCACTTAAAAAAGCTTATCTGACAGAAGAAAAAGCATAAAAAACAGATGGCCAGCTAAAATCAAATAAGTATAGATCAGTGATAGTTGACAGCTGAATAGAAAAAAGAGAGAACCCATTAGAAAGCTTAAGCTTTTGGCGGGTTCTCTTTTTTCTGCCCCACACAATGCCACAGGTTCTTGCAGCAACTGCTTTTTTTTAGGGTGTCAATAGCAGAGATCTGATATGGTCTTGTTGTCGGGAAAAGATCCAGAAGATGATTATTATCGAAAATATATCAGCTTTTGATTCTGGCAATTTTTTTCCCATGTATTAACTGAGAAATCCGAAAGGATCACCGGTTAAAATTTGCTTCTTCATCTGAAAGAACGCGTTTATTCTTGATAATTGATTTTAGGCTGGAAAAAAGTGTTTTGGTCTGGATGTAAGAGGTTTCTTGTTGGCCACCAACCCATAAGTTTTATGCCTGCCCATATAATCACTCCCAGTTCTTCCTGGGGAAAATATTCGGCCTGAGCCAATAATTTTCCTGTTTGTTTTTCCTTGCTGGTTGGGGGGCCGCCGGCTAACCCCCTTATTGTTGGCTTTTATGGTTTTCTTACCTTACCATCCGACAGGGGTATAATGGGTTGATAAAAGAACTGGATCATATAGCTTGCTAAAATAATCGGTTTTTGTTCATTCCAGACCTCAACTAGTTGTTTTTTTCTGTTAAAACCAGGTCTTTATTTAAGGTTCCCATTTCATCAAATACAATCTTCTCTGTTTGTGCGAGGTAATCTCCAGCTTCAATTATATTATTATCCTGAACATCAATCCAGGCATAGACTCTATATTCACCGGGGGGAATATTATCAATGGAGTAATTTGTGGCCCGGAGATCTATTTTCTTTTCTTTAACTGCTTCTATTTTGTTCCCTATTCTATTGCCTACCAGAATCCTTATATGCTGAACATCATTAACTGCCCAGTAAGCATTAATAAGGCCATGCCCATAATAGGAGTTAAAACCTGTAGTTCCCAGATCGATGCTTGTTTTTGTAATTATTTCCCGGATTCTATAAGCGGGAATGCCTTCGGCCAGCATTAAACCAATAACCCCTGTTACATGTGGTGTAGCCATGGAAGTTCCCGTTGAAAAGCGATAAACATAATCTTTAGTACCATTTTTATCAAATGAAGCACTCAGGACGCCGTCCACGTAACCATCCCCATCGCTGTCTACATTGCTGTCGCCCCCGGGGGCAACTATATCCAGTTCACTCCCGTAATTTGAGTAGGGTGCTCTCTGTGGAGCGTCGGGGTAATTATAATCAACTGCTCCTACCGCAATAACTTCGGGATATAAAGCAGGGTATAAAATTGATCCATTATTATTACCACTGGCTCCGACCATTATTAACCCAGAATCTGCTGCGGCCTGGACAGCATTTTGCAAGGTCGAATTATTAAATGAACCACCTAAAGACAAATTAATTATTTGTGCAGGTTCGCAAATGGAAGGATCTTCGGTTAACCCTGCGGCATATAATATCCCCTGGGCTATACCCCAGAAAGAACCAATGCCTCCATCATTTAGAACTTTAACCGGAATAATTGAGCATTCCCACATAACTCCGGCAACACCAAGGTTATTATTGGTATCAGCCCCAATGGTACCTGCCACATGGGTTCCATGGCCATGCCTATCATTGGTGTCGGTATTATTATCAACAAAATTATAGCCGGCATCAGTATCAACATTGGTCCCCAAATCGGGGTGACCGGTATCAACTCCGGTGTCTAAAACCGCGATTCTGACTTGGGAAGATCCTGTGGTTATATTCCAGGCCTGGGGCAGGCGGATCTGGGGGTAATGCCATTGAAAAGAATAATGCTCATCATTGGGAAGGTTAGTAAGGGCCCGGGCTATATAATTAGGTTCAGCGTAGACAACGGAGGGAAAGGATTTAACTGAAAAAATGTCACTCTGAATATCAAAACTTGGAGTTTTTACCAGGTAGGCATTCAGGTAATCAATCCTATCCAGGATTTCAAGGTTCATGTTTTGGAAAACGGATTTTTTTTCCGACTGGGCAGTTAAAGGGTGAAATTTAATTATGATCTGACCCGGTTTATATAGGTCATCAAAGAAACCTGTATCTAATTTTCTGGAGGGAAGTTTTAGCCCATTAGATTTAGGAGAAATATCCTCTACAGCGGAGGCAGGCCAGTTATGCTTAATACTTATTTCGCCGGTCACTTGGTAGTATTCTCCAAAAATGGCCCTTACTTTTGTGTCCTGCTTTATAATTAACGTAAGGGTTTTTTCATTGCCGGAGGCGTCGCCTGCCCATTGATAGAAATTCCAGTTTTCTTCCGGAATTGCAGTTAAATTAACCTCTTGGCAGAAGAAATAAGTTTCCTTTTCGGGCTCAACGGAAACGCTGCCCTGTCCCTGGGTATCCACAGTCAGGGTGAATTCTTTCTGTTTGAAAAAGGCGGTGATCTCTTTATCCCCATCCATGGTAATTTCAATATTGGTTTCTGTGCCCTTCGCATCACCCTGCCAGTGGTCAAACTCCCAGCCCGTATCCGGGGAAGCGGTAAGGGTAACGATGGTGCCATGCTCATATAGATCCTGCTGGGGCTCAGCATCTACAGTGCCCTGGCCAGTGGTATTAAGGCTTAGCTGGTACTCTTTTTTAACAAACACGGCGGTAATGCTTTTATCCCGGTCCATGGTAATAATAGCGGGAGTATCCTTACCAGAGAGGTCGTCTTCCCAGTGGCTGAAAGCCCAGCCCTGATCGGGAATTGGATCCAGGACAACCTCTTGGCCGAAGAAATAAGTTTCCTTTTCGGGCTCAACGGAAACGCTGCCCTGTCCCTGGGTATCCACAGTCAGGGTGAATTCTTTCTGCTTGAAAACGGCGGTGATCTCTTTATCCCCATCCATGGTAATTTCAATAGTGGGTTCTGAACCCTTCGCATCACCCTGCCAGTGGTCAAACTCCCAGCCCGTATCCGGGGAAGCGGTGAGGGTAACGATGGTGCCGTGCTCATAGAGATCCTGCTGGGGCTCAGCATCTACAGTGCCCTGGCCAGTGGTATTAAGGCTTAGCTGGTACTCTTTTTTAACAAACACGGCGGTAATGGTTTTATCCCGGTCCATGGTAATAATAGCGGGAGTATCCTTATCAGAGAGGTCACCTTCCCAGTGGCTGAAAAGCCAGCCCTTTTTGGGAACTGGATCCAGGGTAACCTCTTCGCCGTGGAAATAAGTTTCCTGTTCGGGATCAATGGAAACGGTGCCCTGTCCCTGGGTATCTACAGTCAGGGAGAATTCTTTCTGTTTGAACATGGCATTGATCTCTTTGTTCCCATCCATGGTAATTTCAATAGTGGGATCTGTGCCCTCCGCATCACCCTGCCAGTAATCAAACTCCCAGCCATCATTGGGGACAGCAGTTAATTTTACTATGGTGCTCTCTATATATTCCTTGTGGTCAGGCTCTCTCCTAACAGACCCCGCATCCTCTTCATTAATCCCAATCACAAGAGTGTATTTTTCTTTTTCAAATAGGTCGCACCCCAAAAACATTGAAAGTAATAGGGAAAAAACAATTAAAAGCAGTAATGTTGTTTTATTTGATTTAGTTTTAATAATCCAAGGATTATTCATTGGCTTTTTCCTCCACCATTTTTTATTTATTGCTAATTCTTCTTCTTTTTTTCTTATTTGCCTGCCAGGAGGGTCTAAAAAAAATTAAATTAAAATTAACGGTACAAAGCTAATTCTGGATTAAACCTATCCCAAATCTGGTTCCAGAGATCAAGTTTTTTTAAGGCCTTTTTAAAACTGGTATTCCTGACCCCTCCTGGGGATCTACACCAGAGCGCAAAACTGGGTTTTCGAAAAACAAATATTGTGATTTACTGCAGGTTTAATAAATAGGGTCCCTGTCTCGTTGTCCAGTTCAAAAATTTAACCTGGAGCAAATTTTCGATTTTTTGCAACCATTATGCTTGGTCGGAACTGGAAAGCCTCCCGGTTTTTCCTGTTCTTCCTGACAGGGGACCTGACCTTCTTCTGCAAATCGTTGCTTCTATCTAATAGAGGCATCCGGTGCCACCCTGATTTAAATAGTAATATGCCGGTAGCGTAGAAGTGGATTGAAAGCAGAAGGAAAATTTCTGCAAAAATAGCCCAGGATCCTCATTAAGTATCCCCTCAGCCCAATGCTTATCTCACTTTGGTCACTGTGAGAACTTCTTATTCCCCGGTTAATGGCCCAGTAAAACTACTCCTACTGTCAGAGAAAAACCCCCAGGCTTCCTTTCATTTTTTGGGAAGCCTGGCAGGAATAAGATGGGAGAACCAGAATAAATCATTAAGTGAATGTTTTGCATAATGAGTTATTTGATTCCTTAATAAAACATTAAAGGAGATGATTCCAATTAAACCGTGGAGATGTG
>PUNE01000041.1 GCA_003551665.1 Halobacteroidaceae bacterium | reverse complement strand
TAATAAATTGGTTCACTAAGAGCACTTGAGTAACCACCAACATAAGCCCTTACCCAGTAGTAATAGCCTTCATCCAGTTTTTCCATCAGATATTCCTCTTCCGGAATTGCTTGGGAAGTTACTGGTTCAAGGTAGTCGGCCTCAGGATCATCAGTTTCTGACTTCAATATTACAAATTTTGCCTCTCCTTCTCCATCCCAGTCCCACCTCAAGTATTCATCTTCAAACCTGAGATTTTCTGGGGCTTCAGGGGATCCTGGAACAATAACTATTATTCTTATCGCCCCGTCCTCTCCTTCTTCCACTTCTAAGAGAACTTCTTTTTCTTCGGTTGGCAGCATCAGGAGTTCTACGGCATCCTTCCTGCCGCTCGGAAATTCTAATAGCACATGCCACCTGGAAGCAATGAAACCAAAATCAAGGTCCTCATCACTGAATACAACACTGTCCTCTTCTGGATCTCCTACATACTCCTTAATTGCTTCCTTATGTGTAAAGTCTGCATGCCTTAAAATAACATTATCCAGGTTTTTCAGTGCCCCGTCAGGGCTCTCCATTATAACCTCTAGTTCATCTGCAGGAAGTGCCTCAGCAGTCACCTCCGCCTCGTTATCGGCATCTTCTTCTATCAAAACTGCTTCTTTTTCTCCTTCATATAAAGTTCTCAGGTCAGTTTCTTCCCTGATTGTTCCCAGCAGTTCAACTTCCAGAGCGTATTCGCCGGGATCAACTGTACAGACATTTACCACATAATCCGTGGGGAAATCCTTGTCTGTAGATTTTTCTTCAGTATGGATCACTTGGTCGTTCTGCAGAAAGGTCACAATTATTTCCTCAATGTTAATGTGTTCTTCTGCTTCATCCTGAGCCAGGTAATCTTCGGCCTCAATAAATACCTTTATGGTTGGATCAAGGATAAATTCCGCTATGATATGCTGATCGTCATCCATGGGCAGGGTAATCTCTTTATCCTCAAGTATTTCATCTACCCCTGCAAGGCGCCATCCAACGAACTCTGCACAACCAAGGGGAACTGCTTCCGCGGCTATGGTAACTCCAGGCTGACAGAGGACTTTTTCCCCGGATTCCGCTTCCCGGCCCAGAACCCATACTTCACCGTATTCTTCCCCGATAATTTCAACTTCTAAAACTTTCCTCGCTTCAAGAGGGGGATCTACGGTGCAGCCATTTATGGCAATTCCCACCAGCAGTATGGAAATTAATATCAGGAGCCTATTAAAACTACTCAACATTATTCCTCCTATCTAAAATCATGCTGGATTAAAAGGAGATATCTACCTGAGCTCCAAGCTCAAGACCGTTGAAGCTAACATCGCCTTCACTGTGGGGTTGGGAATAACGGTAGTTCAGCCGTCCCCCCAGGCTTATATTTTCATCAACAGGGTAGGCTCCCTCAAAACCAACCTTGAAGCCAGGACCCACGTAACGATAATTAATTTCCCCCACGTCTACCTCTCTATCCTGAATAATGGCCAGGTAAACTCCACCCGCCCCAGTTAAAGCAATAAATTCCGGGAGAGCTTCATCAAAACCGGAAAGCGGATAGGCTACGGAGAATAAAAACCCCGTGTTGGAAAGACTGATATCCAGTTCACTGTAGCTGACACTCATTCGCTCTATCTCTGCCCCAATTCCAACCTTTCCAAATCCCGGTCCGCTGATCCACTGCCTTGCTCCCAGGAAAAAACCAAATCCCCCGCTAAAGGTTTCTTCCACCCCGTAATCATCTGCAACCCATTTTTCAAATGTTTCCAGGTTATATGTATTGTAATTTGCTCCGAGAAAGATTTTTGTTTCCTCCAATTCCAGGGCCTGTACATTTGCAGGAAAGAAAATAAATATAGATAAAACCAGAAAGAATGCCAGCGAAGCCAGTTCTGCTTTTCTCTTCATCCCTTAATTCCTCCCACTTCTCTTGAATTGTGTTCACTTCAAAACCCAGATTTTTTTGCTCTGGAAAACTCAACCCACTTTCGCAACAAAACTTTTTTCGAACAACACTTTCATATTTTTAAAGGGCTTTATCCAGGTTTCCCAACCGGATAATAATCTAACCCTGTTTTGAAAAAGATTATTTTTCTCCAAGGCTTTCTTTTTCCAGGCCCCAGGAACGAAAATCATCCTCCCCACAGTGCAGGCCCTGTTTTTCCAGGGCTTCCTGAAGAAGGATGACCATTTCCAGAAAACTACGGAAATAGACGGCTTCTCGTCCATCGAGCCACCTGATTTCCCCTTTCCAGTTATTTTGTCGACAGTTTAAAACCCGGACAATAAAAGTTGCGCCTCTAGAGGGAACAAAGTGCCGCAGCTTTTCGCCCTTTTCCATTGTTTATCCCCCATCTTAGTTGAATTAAAGAAGCTTTTCTCAAAGGTTAACACTACCCTGTCATTATTTAGTCTTTTGTGAGTCACATCTCAATCACAAAATGGTAAAAACCGAACCCTTTTTTCTGTTTTGCCCTCCAAACCCTTTCCATTAAAGGGTTTAAAAACTCAAGGAAAAATTAAAAAAAACACTGTCTACCTATTAAATTCCTTTCGGCTAAAAATGCGGAAAAATTCCTGGAAATTCTTTTATGTTAAAATTATGAAACCTGCTTTTTTACCAAAGCAGGTTCAGTTTCATTCCTTTTTTCTTTTTTCTCCAATTTCGGACTGTTCCGCCCCATATCCTCAATCCAGGGACCTTCATTTCCGAAATCATTAACTGTCTTTACCCGATAATAATTAATGTTTTCTTCCAAGTTCCTTAGATCCAAACAAAAAAACACCCCTTCGGGTGTTGAGTACAATTAATTCTCTATGGTAGTCCCCTTAACCAGGGGGCGATGTTTGATATTTAACCGGAAATCTTCATCAGGGTTTTCCTCATAATATTTTTCCGCAATTCGATTAAGAATCTGGTCAACTTTTTCTGGGGGAACATCCACCAGTAAGAGAATAAATTCCCCGGGCTGGGAGGGACAAACAACATCCCCCTTGCGCAGGCTTTTCAATAGAATATGCTTCATTTTATTAATCCGGTCGGCCATAACTTCTTCGGGAGCCTTTTTCCCTTTGGCAGGCATAAACTGGAATGAGGCCAGGCTTGACCTGCGTAAATTTCTCTCGGCCCGCCTTTCCTCCAGCTGATAGATCATCCGGAAGTTTTCCGGATCGCAGAGAAACGCCCCATCCCCTTCTTCATTTTCTTTGAGAACGTCCTGCAGACCATTGAGAACAGCAGGTTTCGATCCTTGCCCTGTTTCAACAGAATCATTTAACAATTCCTCTATTTCAAAGCTGAGATTAACTCCCAGTTCATCCTGGAAAAAAGAATTGGTCTGATGGTAATGGTTTTTGGCCCGGGCTTTCTGGTCGGTTTTTATAAGGGCCTCAACAAAATATCTGTGCAGGTTTTCCTCAAAAGGTTCAAACTCAAGAGCCCTTTGACAGATCGATTGGATTTCTTCCCAGGAACCCCTTTCCCACAACAGCCTGCTCAGCTCCATGACGATTTTTATATAAAGCCGCTGGGAATAGTTGCGCAGGGCAATGGTCCATTCTTCATAGGGCTTTGCGGGCAGGTATTCTCCTCCATACAGATCATAAGCCTGTTTCAGAAGGTTTATTTTTTGGGGATCACTGTCGGGCAGGGCAAAGGCTTCTTCGCTCATTTCCTCCATTGCTTCAATATCCAGCCAGTAGTTGGAACCAGGATTGAATGAATAATTTCCCTGAGTATGTATTATGTAATTCTCGTCCCGGTTTTGATCTCCCAAAAACCTTCTCAGGCGATAAACCAGGTTTCTGAGAGAATGCTGGGGATTTTTTATATCCGCCTCCGGCCAGAGTGTTTCTATAACATATTCACCGGGAAGAGCTTTTCCCGAATGGGAAACTAGAAATTGAAATAGAAGCCAGGGCCTTCTGCTCCTCGAATATTCCCTGGTTAAATTCACTCCTCCCCTCATCACGGCAAAATGACCCAGCGTGAATATTTTCAGGGTGTTTTCATTTATCTTTTCAGATCCCACTGAAAATCCACCCCAATCCATTTAATGATGATTAACCAGCAGCACCTTTTGAAAAGCCTCCCCATAAGAGGCATAAATAAAACCCAAACCACCAAAAAATCCTTTACAAAGGAAATCTGGTTATCCGGGATTTCAACAAAAACTTCGGAGTTTATAGTCAATTAGGTTTGCGGTCCTATAGGGACTATTTAACCAGGAGTTCCAGACCACAACCAGAAAAAAATTTAAATTTTTTAAAAAATCTATTAAACTGAAGTCTACTTTCCCTAAACCCGGTTCTTTCAGGATCCTATTATTTGGAAATTCAAACCTTTTTTCTCTGGTAAATATGGTTTCGGCACTTTTCATAATAAATCCTGCAAAATTTATTAGTTAAGTTTTTCCAGCAGAAAAGACTGTGAGCCAGTAAGGAAAGATCCTGGATAAATTTTTTCTTTCCCATCGGTAATGGGCTGCAAGAAAAGAAATATCCTTTTACTCCTCCAACTTAATCCCCTTACTGCCCTATTCTTCCCTACTGAAAGAAAAACCGCCCAGGACAATCAGCAATCCAGTCCCCGAACGGTTTCTTCCAATAGTTGCTCCTTTTTTTATTTCCAGGAAAACTATTAATTTTCTGACATGTAGTGCTCGTCGTATTCAACCTCAAAAGCCATTTTATGCTTGGCTTCTTCGGAAGCAAGCCCTTGGAAAACCTGGCGCATGTTTTCGTCCTCAACAACCTCAGCAAGCCTTGTGTACAGACGATAAGCCGCTTTTTCCCTCTTCATTGCCAGGATCAGGGCATCACCATAATCCATATCCCTGCTGGGGGTAACATTAACCAGGTAATCACTCATCTTCATATCGGGAACTTCTTCAACTTCCTTTGCAGTCCTCTTGCCTTCTTTTACTTCAAGGAGTCGTTCTTTGTGTTTCTGCTCTTCTCCGGCAAATTCTTCAAAGTTTTTTTTCATTGCCGGGCGTTCAACTCTTTTGGCCAGGTAAAGGTAAAAATCCCGGGCCTTTTCTTCTTCCTTAATTGCAAAATCAAGGATTTCATTGACATTACGGAAAAATTCCACCATATCCCCTCCTTGTTTTTCTATAAATTTTTTATTCAATCATTTACCTCATAATCCTTCTTTTTTGCACAAATTATATACCCAAAAATAGGAATCCAGTTATTTTTGTAGAAGCATTTTAAACAACTCACTGGAGGAGGGAACTTCTGTGCAAAAGTTCCGGATAACAAAAAGAACCATCTTCATTCTTGTCGTGGCAATTATTTTGCTCAATACCCTGCAGATGGTTAAAAGCATATACTTTCCCAATCCTCCTGCTGACCTACCCTTTTTTCATCTGCTCGAGCCTCCCATAAATATTGCTCACCGCGGAGCCTCAGGAACTTATCCCGAAAACACCATTAAGGCATTTGAAAGAGCAATTGAAAAAGGGGCAGATGCCCTGGAACTGGATATCTGGCTCACGGAGGATTTTCACCCTGCTGTAATCCACGACAGGACTGTAGACAGGACAACCGATGGAAGCGGTCCTGTCTCCTCCTTCACCCGTGAAGAAATTCAACAGCTTGACGCAGGCTACCGCTTTTCAACTCCTGAAGGAGAATACCCCTTCCGGGGGAAGGGGTTGCAGGTACCCATGCTGGACGAAGTTCTGGAAGCCTTTCCGGAAATGCCCATCATGATTGAAATCAAGCGAGCCGGGGTAGCCAGTGCGGAAATTGTAGCCCGGGTAATTGAAGAAGCCGAAGCAGAAAAACGGGTTTTTGTAGGAACATCGAATTACCATACCATTGAACATTTTCGGCGTATAATGCCCGAGGTTCCCACCGCTGCATCCCTGCGGGAGGTTCGCCGCTTCTTTTCCCTTGCTCACTTTGGTCTTGCAGGCTGGATGAACTGGGATTTCGAGGGACTTTTTGTCCCTCCTCAGATAAATTTTTTACCCCTTGTTACTGCCCCCTTCGTAGCCGGTGCCCGGGCGGGGGGATACCCGGTTTTCCTCTGGACTATTAATGAAGGAGACCGCATGGAACGCTTCCTGGAAGCAGGCGTTCCGGGGATTATAACGGATTACCCAGGAAAACTCCGGGAAATAATGGAAGGAAGGCTGGAATGACCTAAAAAAATTGCTTCTTTACCTTGACAACGCTTTAAAGGCATTATATAATACTTATTATCATATCAAAGTGGGGAAAGAAAAATGTTTAAAAGTTCCGGATTTACCTTTTTAAATACCTGGTCCTGG
>PUNE01000098.1 GCA_003551665.1 Halobacteroidaceae bacterium | reverse complement strand
TCTTTTCTATTGCCGATATCGGAATCGTTGGGGACTGGTACGAAGTAATTCCCAAACTACTGGAAAAATTGAAAAAATAAAAAAAGCCCTTTCTCCTGCCTTCTGGAGATAAGGGCTTTTTAAAATCAATCCTCTTCTGGAGAAGTTCAGTGTTCCCTTTCAATCATTTCAAGAAGTGCTCTCCTGGAAAAGTCCAGTCTCTTTGCTTCTTCAATAAGGGGTTTTATATGTTTTCTCGAGAAGTTTTTTCTTCGCTTTTCCAGGAGTTTTTCCCTGGCCCCTTCAGCCACAAACACTCCCATTCCTCTTTTTTTGAACAATATCCCTTCTTCAACCAGGAGGTTAACACCTCTAGCAGCGGTAGCAGGGTTAATCTGATAGAGGGAGGCAAATTCATTGGTTGAGGGAATTTGATTCCCCTCCCTAATGTTTCCATCAATAATGGCTTCTTCAATTGTTTGCTTTATCTGTTGGAAAATGGGCCGGTTTTCATCGATATTCCCTCTGGTCATGGCAAAACCACCTCAATACATAAATGGTTAATTGCTTATGTAATTAACTGTATATCATTTTCCCGGTCCTGTCAACATGCGCGTTCCTTCAGGGATTCGCCCTTAACTGCCTCCTGTTTTGTTTAACTCCTGTTTCCCAATAAAAAAGCTCCTTTCAGGGGAGTTTCTGCCTATAGACCTGAAAGGAGCTTTTTTCTTTCTTTTTTTATTTCTTGCTCAATTCATAGATTGCCCTTGCCGATATTTCAATTCCCTGGTAGAAACATTCCAGGCTCAGGTTCTCGTTTGGGGCATGATTCGCCTCATCTGCATTGGCATAGGGGACTATTATTGAAGGCACTCCAAGTATTTTCGTCCAGACATAATCCGGAAGACTTCCCCCGGTAGCAGGAAGGGCAACTGGTTTTTTACCCGTTGCCGCCTGGGCCGCTTTGAGGATCTTTTGCGACACCGGAAGACCCGGATCTGTCCTTGAGGGATGCATGTAACCCTGCTGAATTACTTCAACTTCCGGATTCATTTTTTCAATGTGATGTTTTATTGCTGAGAATACTTCCTCTGGATCCTGGTCGGCAACAAGGCGGCAGTCCATCTTGGCACTTGCTTTTGCAGGAATGATTGTTTTTGTTCCCTGGCCCTGGTAACCGCTGGTTAACCCGTTAATGGTCATGGTTGGCTCCAGGGTCAGGCGGCGGTAGAATTCTTCTTTTTCCAGGTTAATTTTTTTAACACCAAAGTTTTTGGCAATCTGCCAGGGATGGTACTCCAGGTTTGCAATCAGTTCCAGGTCTATTTCCGAGGGTTCCCGGACCCTGTCATAAAAACCGTCCACAAGAACCCGCCCCTGTTCATCTTTCATGGAAAAAAGAATCCGGACCAGCTCCCAGGCGGCGTTGGGAATAACTCCTCCCTTATTCCCCGAGTGGTTGTCCCAGGAGGCAGTCTCCAGGCTCATTTCCAGGCCAAGCATACCACGCACACCATAATAAATGGCCGGGGCTCCACTTTCGTGCAGGGGACCATCGGAAGTATAGGCCAGATCTGCAGAAAGAAGCTCCTGGTGTTCGGCCACAAAGTCCGCGAGATAGGGGCTTCCACTTTCTTCTTCACCCTCGAAAATAAATTTAATCTTAATGGGGAGCTTTCCCAGGACTTCCAGGTAAGAATGGACGGCCAGGAGGTGAGTAAGCAACTGGCCCTTGTTGTCTCCGGTCCCTCTACCGTAGAGACGTCCGTTCCGCACCGTGGGGCTAAAGGGTGGCGTTGTCCACGCTTCCAGGGGTTCTGGAGGCTGGACATCATAGTGACCATAAAAAAGCACTGTTAAATCTCCCTCGCCTATTTCCCCAAAAACCACGGGTTGTCCTTCAGTTTCATAAATCTGGGCGGGAACTCCCAGTTCTTCCATAATGCTCGCCAGAAGCTCCGCACAATCCCGGACACCCTCATTCTGGGCGCTGATGCTGGGCTGGGCAACCAGCCTCTGCAAAAGCTTCAGGTGTTCTCTCTTCTTCCTGCGGAGCTGGGCAAGAACCTTCTGATAACCCAGCGTGGGTATTTCTCCGTGGGTTTTATCCAATATACTCCAACCCCCCCATATAATCCCGTAGGATCTTTGGAATTTGAACCCGACCTTTTTTATCCTGGCAGTTTTCAATTATTGCCGCAACGGCCCTGCCAACAGCCAGCCCAGAACCATTTAGAGTATGCAGGAATTGGGATTTACCTCCCTCTTCGGGACGGAACCGCAGCCCAATCCTGCGGGCCTGGAAATCCGTGAAATTGCTGCAGGAGCTTATTTCTCTGAACTTATCAGAACTGGGCATCCAGACCTCAAGATCATAGGTGAAGGCGGCGGAAAATCCAAGATCTCCCCCGCAGAGAACCACCCTGCGGTATGGGAGTTCCAGCAGTTCCAGCATTTTCTCTGCCTCGCTTACCAGGACCTCCAGTTGTTCATACGATTCATCGGGGTGAACCAGATTTACCAGTTCAACCTTATTAAACTGGTGCTGGCGAATAATTCCCCGGGTGTCGCGGCCGTGGGCCCCTGCTTCAGCCCGGAAACAGGGGCTGTAAGAACAGACCTTCACCGGTAATTCCTTTTCTTCCAGAATTTCGTCCCGGTGCAGGTTGGTCAGGGGCACTTCAGCAGTGGGGATGAGGTAAAACCCGTTATTTTCGACCCTGAACATATCTTCTTTAAACTTGGGCAACTGCCCCACTCCGAACAGACTGTCGGGGTTGGCCATAAAAGGAGGTACCAGTTCTCTGTAGTCATGGTTCTGGGTGTGGTAATCAAGAAAGAAATTGGTG
Organism: Halobacteroidaceae bacterium; assembly: GCA_003551665.1. Taxonomy (GTDB): domain Bacteria; phylum Bacillota; class Halanaerobiia; order B1SED10-174; family B1SED10-174; genus T1SED10-26. The sequence continues at coordinate 20,543 of PUNE01000098.1, read as the reverse complement.
AGGGCTCTCTCCAGAAGGGCTCCTTCATTTTTCATGAAATAAAACCTGCTTCCAGCCACCTTGGCACCACGTTTTACGTCGATAATATCCAGGGTTTCCCCCAGGTCCCAGTGGGGTAGGGGCTCAAAATCAAATTTTGTTGGTTCCTTCCACCGCTTTACCTCTTTGTTTTCTTCTTCGTCTTTTCCCGGGGGAACTCCTTCTGCGGGCAGGTTGGGAATTATTTCCATAAACTCCTGCCATCTTTTTTCAACCTCTTTCCGCTCTTCCTCAATTTCCTTGATTCGGGAGGCCACTTTCTGCATTTCGGAAATCTGTTCTTCTGCTCCTTCTCCCTCCCTCTTGGCCCGAGCAATCTCCTGGGAAACCCTATTTCTTTGCTGCTTTAGGGTTTCCTCTTCCTGGAGCAGATCCCGCCTTTTCTGATCCAGATCGGTAAAAGGAGAAAGGTCGAGTTCGGGATCCTTAATTTTCAGGCGCCGGGCACATTCTTTCAGGTTTTCTCTTAACACCCGGTGGTCAAGCATACTATCCCTCCTAGTTTTTAAATATAAAAAACCTCCCATCCCCGGAAAGGGGACGAGAGGTTAATCTCCCGCGGTGCCACCCCAGTTGGCAAACACCCTCTTGAAAGTCTTTAACGGAACTACCCGTTGCAATGCACACTCCCGGAGTGGATTTCAGGAAGGTCCAGGCCGACTTCCACCAGCCGCCGGCTCTCTGTTGCTGGAGGCTTTCCTTACTTGTCTCCGATCATCGTTTTATCACTTTCCATTATTATAATACAGGAACTGCTTATAGGCAAGGGGGAATTCTTTTCCCCTACATCAGGTACCCCAGAAATTGATTGGCCAGAATAAAGTAAATTAAAAGGCCTGAAATATCCTTGATAGTGGTGATAAAGGGAACTGACCCTGCAGCCTGATCCATGCCAAATTTATAAAGGACGTAAGGGACGATAAAGCCCAGGGCTGTTGCGAGGGTCAGGGTTAAAAACAGGGCCAGGGAAACAACCAGGCCCAGCTGAACAAGTCCCTGCCAGAGAGTGGTTATTGCAAAAACAATTAGCCCCAGTAAAAAGCCCATGCTTGAACCTACCCAGACCTCCCGGGCCAGGTGCTTTAAAAACCGCCTGGTATCAATTTGACCAAGGACCAGGGCTCGAGTAAAAATAGTCGAGGACTGGGTTCCAATATTTCCACCCATATCCATTATGACGGGAATAAAGACCGCGAGGGCAGTTACCGCCTGGAGCGAAGCTTCAAAGGTATCGATAACTGCTCCCGCAAGCAAACCTCCTATCATGGTAATTACCAGGAAAGGAAGCCTGACCTTCCAGCTGTGGAACAGGGGCCCCGAAATTAGGCGTTCACTGCGGTCGGATTCCTGCCGGGGAATAAGACCAGCAGTTTGAAAAATGTCTTCTGTGGTTTCTTCTTCGATTATATCCATGGCATCGTCAAAAGTTACTATTCCCACCAGGCGGTTTTCGCTATCAACTACCGGGACTGCAATCAAATCCCTTTCCTGGAGCAGCCGAGCAACTTCTTCCTGGTCAGTATCAGTTGAAACACTGATTACATCTTCATGCATTATTTCACTGATTTTTGTATCTGGTGCTGCACGGAGGAGTTCCCGCAGAGAAAGCACTCCCCTTAATTTTCTCTCCTCATCTGTAACGTAAATGGTATATATTATTTCCCTTTCATCTGCAACTTTTTTTACTTTTTCCAATCCCTCTGCGGCTGTCTCATTTTCTCGCAACCGTGTATATTCCGGGTTCATTATCCTTCCTGCAGTTTCTGGAGAATAGCCCAGAAGATCAGCCGTTTTTTCCCGTTCTTCTTTATCCAGAGCATTGAGTAATTTCTTGGCTACTCTTGCGGGGAGTTCATCCAAAACCCTTGCCCGATCATCTGGGGCCATCTCAGAAATAATTTCATTGACTTTTTCGTCCGCAAGTGAATCTATCAAAACCTTCTGGAAAGGAAATGAAAGCTGATCAAAAACTTCCATAGATTTTCCTTTTTCCAGCAGGCGAAATATCAATCCCATTTCCTCAATTTTGTCTTCTTCCCGGAGTTCTTCCAGGAGAGAAACGATTGTCATTATATCCACTTCTTGAAGAACCTCATTTAATCTTGCAAAATCTTTTTTTTCGATAAGGGTGCGGATATTTTCCATGATATTGACCATTTAAAAAACCTCCCTTGTTTTTTTATCTTTTTTCCTTTCTGTTTTCCAGAGTCCTCTATCAGGAAAACCACCCCCTTTAACCAATTAAAAAACGGCTCAGAAGAGCCGTACCAATGATTCATTCCCCAAAATAACCGGAATGAAAAATCAGCTCTTCATCAAGGCTTTGGCACTTAATGACGTAGACCCTTTTGGGGTCAGCTGCCTTAGGCAGACCTTAACTCGATCATGCCTGTTCTACCCATTGGCGTCTCTGGACGTTTCCGGGCAGCAGCCTGTGTTCATTAAGGAGCCTCACCCAACAAGCTTCCCTAATTTATTGATTTTTGAAACCATTTTTTATTATAAACAATATCTCAGGATTGTCAACCCCTGAGTTTTCCTTATCCCTCTTCAGCCTCAAGGAGAATTACCGGTGCTGAAGAGGATCCAATTACCTTTTCCGAGATATCACCAATTCCTTCTCCGTTATTTCCTTTGCCCATAAAAATAAAATCAACATCTATTGATTCAGCCATTTGGGGGATAATGTCAGCAGGATTCCCTCGAATCGTTTCCATTTCGTAGGCAATATCGCTTGCCAGGTTTTCCATGATATCCCTCAACTGTCTCAGGGTAAAACTTTTCCCTTCCCCGGAGTGGACATTAAGAATGTATAAATGGGCATCCATCTGGCGGGAAAGGCGGGCTGCCTGCCGCAGGGCACTTTCTGCAGAAGGAGTTCCGTCAAAAGCAACCAGGAACTTGTATTTTTCCTGCACCCGGACTTTTGTGGGATCCACTTTTCCCTTTTTCAGGGCGCGGGGAGCGAAAAATTGTGTTCCCCAGGCCCCCAGGGGAGCAGATATGAGAATAGATAGAACAGCAATAGCCAGGATATACTCCCCGTTAGGAACACCCATTGCAAGAGGGATACCACCTATTGCAGCCTGCACAGTCGCCTTGGCCATATCCCCAATAACCATAAAAAACCTTTCTTTGATTGTTATAATCGAACCCCAGGTAGAAGCAAAAATCCCTGCCCATCTTCCAACCAGGAGACCAATTCCAATTATAGCAAGACCTGCAGGTCCTGCCTCCAGGATTATTCCTGTATTAACTTCGGCCCCAATTAAAACAAACAAAAATATCTGGCCCACTACCCAGATATCGTCCAGGTAAGAGCGAACCCGCCTGGCCAGGACCGGGTCTTTTTCCAGGATAATAAAGCCCAATACCATTACAGCCAGAAAAGCCGAAAAGGGCATTATATCACCCAGGAGGACCAATAAGAGGCCTGCTCCCAGGCTAATTATCAATTTATGAATAATGTTCCCGGTAAGCCGAAACCTTTTTACGACCAATAAAACAAGGCGTGCGGTTAAATAACCAAGGGCAATTCCCCCAACAACCTGGAGGGGAATGTTCAATAACTGAGTTGCCAGCCCGCCGGAAAATTCTCCAGTTACCCAGGCCAGGGTGATTCCGAACATGGTTACAGCTACTGCATCGCTGGCTGTTCCTCCGGCAAGAATAAGGTCGGGGATGCCCTTTTTAACACCCCAGCCTTCTGATTTTAATCTCAACATCATGGGGACAATAACAGCTGGAGATGCAGCACAGATTATCCAGCCCAGGAGAAAAGAAAGCAACCAATCCCACCCTAAAATCAGGTGAGCAGCTACCGCAACAACAGAAGCTTCTATAACAGCGGGAAGAAAAGCAAGGCGAATAGCAACGCTTCCCTGGGATAAAATCTTGTTCTTGTCCAAACCAAGGCCGGCTTTAAAAAGAATTATAAGCAGGGCAAAAAGCCGGATTTCTTCCGACAGATTCATTATTTCCCCGGGCAAAATCCCCAGGGCATGCGGGCCAATAATTATCCCCGCAATTATCATCCCAATTAGCCTGGGGAGGTTAAGTCTTCGGGCAATTTCCCCTGAAAAAAAACCGATTATAGTTATTATTAATATTCCCTGTAGCATCTTTTCCCCTCCTCAAATACACGAAAAGCCCCTGCCTACCATTAAGGTAAGCAGGAGCCATCAGCACAAAGGCGGTTGAAGGCGAGCTCCTTCGCCGTGTTCCAATCTCTATCTGTTATTATATGCGCAATCTAAATCCAACTCAAGAATAATCCACCACTCGATTGGAGCCCCGGAAAGTTTTTAATTTAAGATGATTGCTCCTGGAGGGCATTCTTCTCCTCTCGGAGCTCTCTTACCATTTTATGCAATAATTCATTTTCCCCTTTTAACCCGGTTATTTTCATTTCCTGGACTTTTCTATTGTTTTCAAGCTCCGAAATCCGGAAATTCATTGAAGATAGATCCCGGTCAAAACTGGCAAGCTCGCTCTTGGCTTTCTTTTCAGCTTTTTGTGCCCGGGCAAGCTTTTCTTCCATGGCTATGAGCCGGGAATTACCTCCCTGTCCTTCCAAGCCCTCCCGGATCATTTCCGAGAATTTTTCTCTGTCTACCCCGTCTGTTCCAGCTTTTGCCGCTCGTTTTAAAGCCCCTCTTTCCTCCAGTTCAATAGGAACAACCCGTTTCCAGGAAACGAATAAAGCAAGCGCTGCGGAAATTAAAGCCCCCAGGGGGTAAAAATTATTTGGGGAAAAAACCGAAAATATAACAAAGCTCAATGGGACAAGCCAGAGCCAGTTGTGTTTTCCGGGAAAAAATACCAAGAAGTTCAAAGTCTTTCCCTCCTGCCTAAAAAAGAAGCTCCCGTTTTCCAGGAGCTTATATTTTTCAAAACCAAAAAATACCGGATACTATTTTACCACAACCGGACGAAACCGGTCAATAGAGAAGTCGCACACCATAATTATAAAGGGGATAAAGGATCTCTTCCAGGCGGGGCAGCCCATCCAGGCTCAGGCCAATCCATCTTTCAAAGAAAGTCTTTTCCTCCAGGACTATTACTGGTGGTGCATCAGGAAGCCCCAGTTGATCTGCAAGGTAACGCCTGGCATCGTTGGCACTGCCAAGATAATCAACCAGCCCCAGTTCCAATGCTTCTTTCCCCAGGATTATGCGGGCATCGGAAATTTTTTCAACTATATCGTCGTCCAGGGGCCTTTCCTTTAAGACATCTTCCAGGAACTGCCGGTGAATTTCATCAACCATTTCCTGAAAATATTCTTCCTCTTTCTCAGTCATTGCCCGGCTGAACGAACCTGCATCCTTTAGCTCCCCGGCTTTTAAGGTTTTTACATCGATACCCAGCATATCCATAAGCTCGCTGGTATCAAAAAGCTCCATTATTGCCCCTATGCTGCCGGTAATTGTGGCCGGGTTGGCAAAAATATAATCTGCAGGCGATGATACATAATAACCTCCCGAAGCAGCAGTTTCTCCCATGGAAACCACGACCGGTTTACCCGTTTCTTTAAAACGCTGCACCTCCCGATAAATTTCCTGGCTGGCAGCAGCTCCGCCTCCCGGACTGTTGACTACCAAAAGTAGACCCAGGACCCTGTCATCTCTAGCGGCGCGGTCAATTAACCCGGTAATTCGGGGAGCAGAAGCCATCCCCTGGGCAAGAACCCCTCCTGCAGGAGTTGCAACAATTGGACCATCAATCCGGATTTCTGCAATTCCCCGGGCTCTCTGCCCCGGATCCGGGAATGAAATAAAGAGAGAGGAAACTGCAAAAATAATCAAAACTACCAGGACCAGTCCAACAATAAAGTATAGAGATTTTTTCCCCATAAGAATACCCCCTGATCCTCTGTTTTCTTTTATTCAAATTTCTACATTTCCATCTTTTTAACCTTTAATTATTCGCTTCCTGCAGGAAAAAGCCTGTAATTAAAAGAAATTAGAATTGAAATTAATATGACGGGAGGAATAACATGGAACGATCACTTGGAAAAAGTCTTGGGCAAAAGGGATACCAGGATCTTCGCTGGGAAGACCTTGTCCAGACTTCAATTCAATTCAGGGGAAAGGAACTGGATAGTATTGCCAGTAACAGGGAACGAGGAGGTCTGGCCCGTGTTTTAAGCCGGGGAGGCTGGGGAACATTTGCTTTCAGTGATATTCAGAACTCCACCCAGGCCTTAAATAGAGCTCTTCTTGCCAGCGAAGCCATTCCCGGGAACACCAGCCTGGCTGAGGTTCCCGTAACGCGGGAGCAGGTTAAAGCAAAGCCGGAAAAGGATCCCCGGCAGGTTTCCCTGGAAGAAAAAAAGAACCTCCTGGAACACTACAACCAGCTGGTCTTATCCCACAATGGAATCCAGTCAACTGAAGCCCGATATTATGAAATCAACCGGGAAAAGTTCTTCTTTAATAACGAAGGCAGTGAAATTTTCCAGGAACAGCTTTTAGCAGGGATTGTTATCCGAATAATTGCCCGTAAGGGTGATGTAATCCAGAGGACCAGCCTTGCACTGGGAGGCTCTCCTCACTACAACTACCTCCTGGACAAAGATGATGAGGTTAAGAAAAAGGTCCAGGAAACTCTCGATCTCCTGGAGGCAGAACCCGTAAAAGCGGGCAGTTACGAGGTAATTCTCGACCCCGACTGCACTGGTGTTTTTATTCACGAAGCTTTCGGCCATCTCAGCGAATCTGATAACCTTGCCAATAATCCCACCTTACAGAAAGTAATGGTAATGGGCCGGGAATTTGGACCTTCATTTTTGAATGTAATCGACGACCCCACAATCCCCAATGTCCCGGGTCACTTCACCTATGATGACGAAGGTGTTCCGGGGAAAAGGTCTCACCTGATTAAAAACGGTCAGTTAAGCGGACGGCTTCATTCGCGGGAAACTGCTGGGAAGCTTGGTGAAACAACCACCGGGAACTGCAGGGCCATGAACTTTGCCTTCCCACCCATTGTCAGAATGACAACCACCTTTATCGATAATGGCCCCCATAACTTCCAGGAAATGCTCGCCTCCATTGAAGACGGCCTGTACCTTAAAGGAGCCGCAGGAGGACAGACCTCAGGTGATTACTTTACTTTTGGCACTCAGGTTGGTTACCGCATCAAAAATGGAAAAATCGGATCAATGGTTCGAGATGCAACTCTTTCCGGAAATCTTTTCACTACACTCAAAAACATTGACATGGTCGGAAATGACCTGGACCTTTCCAGAGCCGGGGGTTGTGGAAAAGGCGGGCAGATACTCCTGGACGTGGGACACGGTGCTCCTCACGTGAAAATCCGGGACATGGCAATAGGAGGTAGATAACATGGAAGATATTCTAAAACTGGCGGCCCAGAAAGCCGATGCTGCTGAGGTTGTGGTGATAAGAGAAAAAGAAACTCCCGTTTCATTTGAACGGGGACAGCTGAACAGGATATCAAAAAAAGACACCGCTGGAGTAGCTCTGCGCCTTATAAAAGACGGCAGGCTGGGGTTTGCTACCTCTACCACTCTTGACGATTCAAAGCTGGTTGATCGGGCCCTGGCTACGGCAGATTTTGGAGAACAACTTAACATCAAGTTCCCCAACCAGGAATTTGCCGAGGTTGAAAGCCACGACGATTACCTCGCTTCTTTAACCGAAGAAGAACTGATTGATGACGCTCACTCCATAATGGATCGAATTGCTGCCTTTGATCCCTCCATCCCCATTGATCTATTTATTACCCAGACGGAAAAAACAATTGAAATTGGGAACAGTTCAGGTTTTAGGGGCAGTTACAGCACAACCAATCTGGGGACAATGATTTCCACCCGTTCACCACAGGGTTTCAGAGAGGTGGCCCGGGGATATTCCTCCAGTCGCTATTTTTCCTTCCCCGAAATCTGGCTGGCCCAGTTAGCGGAAAGGCACCATCAGGCCCAGAAAAAACAATCGGTTCCCACCAGAAAAATGCCTGTTATTTTCAGCCCTGGTACATTCGGCACCCTGATAATCCGTCTCCTTGCAGGGATAGATGGAACCAGGTTAAACGCAGGAACCTCTCCCCTGGAAGGAAAAATCGGGGAAAAGCTTTTTGACGAAAAGCTCTCCATCACCGAAGATCCTCACCGGACCTGGGGAATTTTCTCCTGCCCCTTCGACGACGAGGGGGTCGCAACGGCTCCCAAGGAAATTGTTAAGGATGGGGTTCTAAAAAGCTACCTTTACGACTTGAAATCCGCAAAAGAAGCCGGTTGCGAAAGCACGGGTAATGGCTTCAAAAGAGGGTTCTGGTCCTCCGGGGCTGGAGATAAACCCACACCGGCTACAACCAACCTTGTTATTCCCGGGGGAGCTACTCCCCTTGCAGACATGATTGCCCAGATTGATGAAGGGATACTTATCGAAGGGGTTATGGGAGCCCATACCGGAAATATCCAGGCAGGTGAGTTTTCCCTGAATATTAACCCTGGCTTTTATATCAAGGACGGAAAAATTGCCGGAAGAGCAACGGACGCCATGGCCAGCGGTAATATTTACGAAGTTCTGACCAGGATTAAAGCACTGAGCTCAGAGCAGGGACTTCTCGCCATGTTTGGTCCCATTGGCTATGGACCTTACGTCCTTCTCCCGGAAATCTCTGTTACCGGAAAAGGAAGCTAGTCATGAGCCTGCGAGCCCTATTGAACCCGGAAATTTACCACGGCCATAATAAAAAGGGGGGTTTTTTTGAAGGCTGGTACTTCAAAGTAGTCGACAGTAAAGAAACGCATCCCCTCGCCTTTATTCCCGGAGTTTTCCAGGGAAAAACTCCCGAGGAAAACCATGCTTTTATCCAGGTTCTCCAGGGTTCGCCGCCCCGGAGCCATTATTTCTCTTTTCCCCATGAAGAATTCTCAGCAGCAAGGGATTCTTTCGCGGTGACAATTGGAAACAACTCTTTTTCCCGCAACGGTCTCACTCTCGACCTCGAGGATAGGGGGGAGAAGGTCAGGGGAAAGCTGGAGTTTTCTGATCACTCTCTCTGGCCCCGCCGCTTTTGGTCGCCTGGGATCATGGGGCCACTCAGTTTTGTTCCCTTCCTGGAATGTAACCACGACGTAATCAGCCTTGACCACCAGATACAGGGAACTCTGGAAATCAGGGGAAGAAATATGGATTTTTCCGGAGGCCGGGGTTACCTGGAAAAGGACTGGGGAAAATCCTTTCCCCAAAGCTGGTTCTGGCTGCAGAGCAACCATTTTTCCACCCCGGGGACATCCATCGTTGCTTCTCTGGCCAGGGTACCCTGGCTTGGTTCTTTCTTTCCGGGCTTTTTTGCCGCTTTTTTCCACCAAGGAAACATCTCCCTGTTCTCAACTTACAACCGCTCCCGCCTAAAGGGCCTGAAAACCGGTAAGGACAGCCTGGAATTCCAGGTCCAAAACCCCTCGGGGTTGGAACTGCAAATCCTGGGCCATAGCCAGGGAGGAGAGTTTTTGCACGCCCCCTCCCGCCAGACAATGGAAGAAAAAGGGGTAAAAGAAAGTATAACCGCTACTATTGAACTGACCTTCCTCCAGGAAGGCGAGATTATCTTTCAGGACAGGGGAACAAGTGCTGGAATGGAAATATCCGGAGAACCGGAGAAAATTATCAAAAAAATGGGAGCCGATTAATCTCGGCTCCTTTCTTTTTTTATTATTCTGGCCGGGCTTCCAACTGCGGTAGTTCGGGGAGGCACCTCCTCCAGGACAATTGCCCCCGCACCAATTTTTGCATCATCTCCAATTTCAATATTTCCCAGCACAGTGGCCTGGGCTCCAACCAGGACCCTGTTACCCAGAGTTGGATGTCTTTTAACCTTTTCTCTGCCCGTTCCTCCCAGGGTAACTCCGTGGAACATGACTACATCATCACCCACAACAGCCGTTTCCCCTATTACAACTCCCATTCCGTGGTCAATGAAAAAGCGCCTTCCGATTCTGGCACCCGGGTGAATCTCGATACCGGTAATAAAGCGGCAGAGCTGAGAGAATAATCGGGCCAGGAAGAAAAACCGGGCGCGGTATAATCTGTTTGCCATCCGGTAACCCCAGATGGCATGCAACCCTGGAGAACAAAGGATTGCTTCCAGGGTACTTTTCACTGCAGGATCCTTTTCCTTTACAGTTCTGATATCTTCTCTCAGTCTTTCAAACATTGCCATCACCCTCGGCAAAAAGATCTGTGCTGAGATATTTTTCTCCACCATCGGGAGCTATAACCAGTATAGATGTTCCCTTTTGCACCTGCTCCCCTATCTCCAGAGCAGCATCCAGGGCTGCACCCGTGGATATTCCTGCCAGAATCCCTTCCTTTTTGGCCAGTTCCCTGGTGGTTTTTTTCGCTTTTTTCCCCTCTACAGTTATTACCCGGTCAATAATATCCCGGTTCAGGACCCGTGGAATAAACCCGGCCCCAATACCCTGAATTTCATGGGGACCAGGTTCTCCACCACTTATAACGGGAGATTCTGCGGGTTCAACAGCAACAATTTCCAGCCGGGGCCAGTGTTTTTTCAAAACCCTTCCTGCACCAGAAACTGTCCCCCCCGTCCCAACTCCCGCAACAAGGATATCAAGCCGTTCCATCTGCTCCAGAATTTCCCGGGCGGTGGTCAGGGCATGGGCCTCGGGATTAGCAGGGTTATCAAACTGGCCTGGTATAAAACTGTTTTTACTTTCTTCCTTGAGGGACATAGCCTTTTCAACAGCCCCCGTCATTCCTTTTTCCGCCGGGGTAAGAACAATTTCTGCTCCCAGTGCGGTCATAACCTTCCTTCTTTCCCGGCTCATGCTTTCTGGCATTACCAGTATCAAACGCATTCCCCTGGCAGCCAGGACCATCGCCAGACCGATACCGGTATTGCCACTGGTGGGTTCTATAATAATAGAACTCCTGTCTATTTTCCCTTCTTCTTCAGCTTTTTCAATCATGCTCAGGGCAATTCTGTCCTTGACGCTACCCCCGGGGTTGAAAGATTCAAGTTTTAACCAGGTTTCTGCTCCACTCTTTTTTCCCATCCGGCCCAAGAGGACAACTGGAGTTCTACCAATTAAATGTGTAATATTGTTGGCCTTTTGAATCATCTTGAGCCACCCCTTTCTTCTATAACCCTATCAGATTAGTCGGGATTATTCAACAGATATTTCTTCTCAGCATTTAATAAAAGGATTCGGATGCTCAATCTATAATTTAATAAATAGAATTAAAACCAGGGAGAAAACCAAGAAGAAGGAGTGATGGCCATGAACGGATTTGGTCTACGGCGGTTCACCCGGCGCGGCTTTCTTTCCCGCTCGGGCTGGTTCATTGCTGGTCTGAGCCTGCTCCCCTTAATACAGAACTTTCCACTACAAGCAAACCCCGGGACTCGGGTGGGGATAATTAAATCCGGCAATCGCAAAGAGGCCCTTAAAAGGTCTTTAGAACTTATTCCCCCTCCTGATGTCAGTGGGAAAAAAATACTGATCAAGCCTAATTTCAATACGGCTGATCCAGCTCCGGGCTCAACTCACAATGATACACTTGAAACCCTCATTGACGAGCTCTGGGACCGGGGAGCAGGGCATATTATTATAGGAGAAAGGAGCGGGCCACCTGATTCCCACGAAGTTATGGAAGAAAAGGGAATCTTCCAGCTGGCCAGGGAAAAAGAAGTTGAGGTAATAAATTTTGACCACCTGGCCGAAGATGAAATGGTCCATTTTGACGACGAACGGCTCCACTGGCGTAATGGATTCCATATTCCCCGCATCCTTGGCGAAGTAGACCACATTATTGCCACACCCTGCCTAAAAACCCACCAGTTTGGAGGGGTCTTTACCATGGCCCTAAAACTGGCCGTAGGAATTATTCCCAACGTAGGCACAGATTACATGCGTGAACTACACGGATCAACCCACATGCGCCGCATGATTGCCGAGATCAACCTGGCATATAGCCCGGACCTATTTGTTGTGGATGGAGTCGAAGCTTTTACTACCGGTGGACCGGCTTCTGGAACCAGGAAAAACGCCGAGGTAACCCTGGTCAGTAAAGATCCGGTAGCAGTCGATGCTGTAGGAGTAGCAGTTTTAAAACAGCTGGGTTCAACCCGTGCAATCATGGACACCCCTATCTTTGAGCAGGAACAGATTGCCCGGGCAGCCGAAATAGGGCTGGGGGTAACTGATCCCGGACAGATCGAGCTGTTATCCGATGGAGAACCCGGAGAAGCCTACGCAGAGGAAATCAGAAAAATTCTGGACAGTGAATAAAAAACCCGGCCGGGAAATCCACCCGGCCGGTTTAAAGTTTTGGCCTGTTTTCTGGAAAAAAAGATGGTTGCCTTCAGGGAACCATCTTTTTAAATTAAGGTAATGGTTAAAAATTCTATTTTTTGCGTCTTTCCAGTCTTTTCAATCCCCTGGGCTCCAGGCTGGCTGCTTCACCATTTAAAAGCCTGGCAATGCCTTCTCCACCCTTATGGCTTTCCCCACAGAGTTCGCACTTTTCCCCTTCGCGACGGGATTGAGCCTCGGGGTATGCAGCAATTACTCCCTCGTAATTCCGCAGCACAACGTACTCTGGAGAATGAGAAAGGAGGTACTGGGGGTTAACCGGTATCTTGCCACCTCCACCGGGAGCGTCAACAACGTAGGTAGGAACAGAAAACCCGGAGGTATGGCCCCGCAGGCTTTCAATAATCTCCAGTCCCCGGGCAACAGGAGTCCGGAAATGGTCAATTCCCCGTGAAATGTCACACTGGTAAATATAATAGGGTCTGACGCGGATCTGAACAAGTTCGTGAACCAGTTCTTTCATTACCTGTGGACAGTCATTTACTCCCCGCAGGAGGACACTCTGGTTACCCAGCGGAAATCCTGCATCCGCCAGTTTATTGCAGGCTTCCCTGCTCTCTGCAGTTATTTCCCGGGGATGGTTGAAATGGGTATTGACCCATATGGGCTGATATTTTTTCATCATTGCACAGAGCTCATCGTCAATTCTCTGGGGAAGGACAACGGGAGCTCTGGTTCCCAGTCTTATAATCTGGACATGGGGTATCTCCCGCAGAGCCTTTATTATTTTCTCCAGGTGGTCGTTGGAAACCAGGAGGGCATCTCCCCCTGACAGGAGGACATCCCGAATCTGAGGCGTTTTTCTTATATATTCCAGGGCGTTTTCAATCTGTTCCCAGGGAAGCGCCCTATCAGTTTGCCCCGCAAGACGCCTGCGGGTGCAGTGGCGGCAGTACATTGAGCACTGGTCGGTAATCAAAAAAAGGATCCGGTCGGGATAGCGGTGAGTGATCCCCGGAACGGGGCTGTCCACATCTTCACTTAATGGATCATCTTTTTCCCAGGCCGGTCTTTCCAATTCCAGGGAAGTGGGAACAGCCTGTTTTCGGACCGGACAATTGGGATCCTCGGGATCCATCAGGCTTGCGTAATAAGGGGTGATTGCCATCCTGAGATTGGCCAGGGCTTCTCTTATTCCACCCTCCTCGGAATCGGTCAAATTTATTATCTTTTTCAGGTGTTCGACATCGGCTATTCGGTTTTTTACCTGCCACTTCCAGTCAGTCCATTCTTCAGGGCTGACATCTTTCCATATCGGAACCTGCTTATAATCGCGAACCATTTTTTCCCCTCCTTAATTCAACTACCCCCGGTTAAGCAAAGATCCGGGTAAACATTTCTCTTAACTTTGCATTTTCCCGCAGGGAATGGAGTGCGATAACAGCGTGATCACGGGTATATCCGTTGCCGATAATCATGTTTACATCCAGGCCCACGCCCTCGGCACCCAGGGCTGCCCTGGTAAACGATGTGGCCATACTGAAAAAGTAAATTGTTCCTCCCTGCCGGGTGGGCAGGATTGAGCCCATTTCTGTCCCGGGAATGTTGACACAGTTAATGGTAATATCAACCGGCTGCCCTTCATTGGCTTCGAGGACCTTTTCTCTGATTTCGAGTGCATCGCGGGCATCAGCCTGAACCGTGGCATCGGCAAGGTCCAGTTCATTAATCCTTTCCATGCTTTCCCGGGTATAATCAAGTCCGATTACACGACCAGAAATTCCTGCTCTCTTTTTAGCTTCGTGCAGGCATAAAAGACCTGATTTTCCTCCCGCTCCGATGATTAAAACCCTGTCCCCGGGACGGACGAGTTTTGCAGTTTGGGCAGGAGCTCCGGCCACGTCCAGAACAGCAAGGGCAAGATTTTGAGGCATATCTTCAGGCAAGCGAGCATAAATACCGCTGGCAAAGAGAATAGCCTTTCCCTCAATATCCACCTGGTCAGTTTCCCTGCGGATGGCTTTAACCTTGTCAATCCTGAGAGGAGTAAGGGAAAGGGAAACAAGGGAGGCTATTCTATCTCCCTGCTTGAGTTCTCTATCAGCAAGAGCAGTTCCAATTTCCTCCACCGACCCAATAAACATACCTCCTGAACCAGTGACAGGATTATGGTGTTTACCCCTTTTTTCAACGATATCTCTCATGATTTTTTCTATCTCTTTTTCATCTTCCCCAGCCTGCTCCTGGATCTGGGTAAAACTAGCAGAATCAATATTCAGGGTTTCTACTTTGACCAGGATTTCATTGTCAAAGATCTCCATTTCATTGTCGATTTTCTCAGCTGCCTGGGGCAAAACTCCCGGGGGTTCAATAACCCGGTGGGTTCCAAAAGGACATCCTTTTTGCACACTTCCCCCTCCTCTCTAGTCCAAACCAAGGCTCTTTTTCATTAGAAAAAGGGCTTCTTCCGGTCTTTCCCTGCTTAAAACACCTAAAGCAGCAAGCAGGTAATGCGAATCAATTAAAACTTTTGCTTCCAGACGGGGTAATAATCTTTTTCCTTTTTCGCGGCGCAGTCCACTTAAAATAGCAGGTCCTTCCTCAAGTGAAGTAAGAGCTCCTCCCGTTCCAACTATCCACAGGATCTTTGTTAAATCCTTTCCCTGGGCCAGGACCGTTTTGCCTGAAGGACCGTAAAAATCTTTTAATATACCCGCATGTCGAAAAACCGCCTGTTCCACGACATAACGGGTCAGCTCCTCAAGGAGTTTAATTTCTTTTTCATCCCTGGGAATTGGAGATGGTTTCAGGCCATCCAGTTTAAATCCAAGGCGGTTTTCCAGGTCTTCCCGACCCATGGCCTCAATCACATTCCCGGCGTTTACAAAAACCCCCAGGTCTCCCTCAACAGTTCTCTTGGCCCGGGGTTCTGGGGCTACCATAATATCCTGAATTTCTGGAGAACCGTCGGTTACAGAGTGAACATCCGTTGTTGCTCCACCAACGTCAAGAACCATTAAATCACCGATTTCTTCCTCGAGCAAACCTGCCGCCTCCATAACTGCCCCCGGAGTGGGCATAATGGTTCCTTCAACCATTTCCCTGATTTTTCCCATACCCGGGCCCCGGGTAATATGTTTTTCAAAAGCCTGCTGGATCAGTTTTCTGGTGGGTTCGATATTGAAGGTATCAATCTCGGGGTAAACATTTTCTGCAAGAAGAACCTCATAGTCCCCTTCCTCGAGGATCTCAGCAATTTCTTCCCTTATGGCCTGGTTGCCGGCATAAATTATGGGGATGCCCAGTTTCAATTCTGCCAGGGCCTCCGCATTGCGGATGATTACCTCTTCCTCTCCGTAATCTACACCCCCGGCCAGGAGGATGATATTCGGTTTTAACTCTTTTACTTCTTTAAGTTGTCGGGGACGGAGAGCGCCAGCAGTTACTTTTCTTACCACGGCGCCCGCCCCCAGGGCCGCCTCCCGGGCGGCCTTTACCGTCATATCATAGACCAGTCCGTGGACGGACATTTTAAGCCCGCCCGCTGCACTGGAAGTTGCAAGGATCCTGGAAGGCTTTAATTCCCGTTTCAACTTGCTTTCCAGGTCCTTTTTTGCTCCTTGCAACCCTATATTAACATCTCCCTCTTCCACAGAGGTGGGAGCCTGGCCCTGGCCCAGATAATTTAAGCTGTGATTATTCGGGGCGAAGGCGCTGATTACGGTCGTAGTACTTCCAATCTCTGCTACTAATAGTTCCTCTGCCAAGGCCAGATTCCTCCTTTATCCTTCCAGTTCTCTTCTTCTTTTCACCAGGAAGCTGGCCACGTGGTGCCCTTTGGTTCCGCGGCCAAATCCTGCGTCCATTCCACAGTCTTTAGCGATATCGTTGGTTACCTGTGTTCCTCCGGCAATCAGGGTTATCCTGTCCCTGATACCCCTTTCAACACAGAGATCGTCGAGTTTCTTCATGTTCAGCCTGTGTACATCACCGTGGGTGATAATTGTGCTGATCAGGATGGCATCTGCATTGACTTCTTCTGCTGCATCGACTGCTTTTTGCAGGGGAACCGAGGTTCCGAGGTAGGTGGCCTTAATTCCAAAACCTTCGATTCCTCCGTGCTTGATATCAATTATTTCTCTCATTCCGACAGAGTGCTCATCTTCTCCCACTGTAGCCGCGACAACCCGCATTGGCCTATCCTTGACTTCCTTGAGAATTTCTTCTTCGGGTACAAGTTCCTCTTCTTCAGGAATCTCAATCTGGGAGGGGTCAATATCAATGTTGACCTGGCCTTTTAGTTCCAGGAAAGTTCCTTCAGCCGGGTGCATGGTCTGCTTGTGAATTACCTCCGGGTTTTCCATTCCCATCTTTTTGGCCCATTCAATTGCTGCGGCCTCGGCAACTTTGGGCTCTGCAGGGAAGAAAACGTGGATGTTTACCCAGCCATCTCCGTACCATTCTACCTCGGGGCGGAGAAGACCTTTATCCCGATGTTCTTTCATCTTGCCCAGTCTTTGATGAGCATTATCCTCTTCATCCAGTTCGTCAATATAGACAATTTTTTCTGGATTACAGATTGTGCATTCATCAATGGGGTCGCAGGCTTTCTCAAGGCCTTCGGGCAGGTTATTGTAACCAAAGTGGTCGCATACCGGAGCCATATAATCCCTGTCACGTTCAACTATTGTATTGGCTCCAACGCCTCCTTTGCTGTCCCGGGCAATTCCATCACTGTTGCGTTCCGGATAGCGACCGGAGTCAACGAAGAAACCCTCTTCAACAGCCTTGAAATAACCGCCAGTTTCAATAATTTCTTCCAGGAAAAGGACCGCTCTTTCTTTAATTTCCCGGGCCTGGTCCCGGAGCATTCCTTCTTCTTTAAGCTGGACCATTTCTAAAAGCCCATCCATGCCATTCATGGCCTGCTTGGCAGTGTTTACAGCATGGACACTGTTGTAATGCCAGGGGACGTTCCTTCCCTCGTCAGGGGTAATTGTGCTCTGGATGTGGGCATTGGTCAATCGGGAAATCAGCAGGTTAAGCACGTGAGTTACAGTTGCTTCCCTTGTATCCGATTCCATGTACTTGGTATTCATCTGGGCCCGCATCTTGTAGTTGCGGAACAGTTCCCTTAGAGCCACTGCATAAGGAAGGTCCATTCGCAGTACCGGTCCGGGAGTTCCAGTTGGAGGAACAGTAGATAGGTATATTTTATCCGGAGAAATCCCTACCATTTCAGAATACTTGGAGTTCAGGGCATGCTGGACCAGGAGTTCCGGCATTACCTTCCAGGCTTCGCGGGCAGTAGCGTTGGCATTATGAGCCCCGTCTATCTGGGCCATTTCTGCCCCGGCCATTAATTTCTTGGCCACAGCAGCATCAACAAAGCTGCGCAGCATGTTAACATTCCGGTAAAGGACATTGTACTGAGGGTCCTGGTGAGCACCATTTACTCCCTCTTCTGCAAAAAGGACAGCTATTTCGGGTCCCGCAACCCCACTGACATAGGAGTGGAAGTTGATGGGGCGACCCACCTCATCTTCAATCAGGTCAAGGGCCTTGCGGGAGGCACGGACCTGCTTCCTGGTTATGGGTACTCCACCCACTCCTTCAGGGGTCCCTTCGATCAAACCATCATAGTGG
This sequence comes from Halobacteroidaceae bacterium, assembly GCA_003551665.1. Lineage (GTDB taxonomy): Bacteria > Bacillota > Halanaerobiia > B1SED10-174 > B1SED10-174 > T1SED10-26. The sequence continues at coordinate 2,551 of PUNE01000098.1, read as the reverse complement.
CTCTGGCCTGTTGTGCGGATAACCATCATGTGGTCGGCACCGTGCCAGGCAGCCATGCGCATCCGGCGAATATCATCTTCAAAACGGCCAGAAGCTATCTCCGAAGTTATTACTGCATCGGGCTGAGGATCGATATTCTGAAGGGCATGGGCAGAAGGAAGGGGTATACTGTTTTTGAGGTTTTCCGAAACCTGATAATATTCAAAAGGCCCTATTTTTGTCCCGGCAGGCAGGGGCTTGCGGTCAGTCCAGCCCTTACGGCGTGGATGGTACTTATCCAGATCCTTTAAAATTTCTTCCAGGTTAAGTTTTTCATTTTTATCCAGGGTCATTACTTCTCACCTCCCCAGTGGGCATCAACAATTTCCCAGTAACGGTCTTCAATAAGTCCCTGGGCTGCTTCCTTAACATCGATACCTTTTTCCTGAGCTACCTTCAAGAGCACATGACCGGCTCCCTTGCCCAGTAATTCCCGGTCACCTATTTTCTTGACCAGTTCCTTGGCCTGAAGGCTGTCAAGGCCCATCCGTAGCAACACCGATCTTTCTATTGACGGCGAGGTGTGGGTCTTGGCCATGTCAACCAGCGGAGATACTATCTCCTCGGTTAGTTCCCAAAAACGCTGGTAAAGTTCCTCCTCCGACAGATCTTTCAGGTGTTCACGCCTGCGAGCAAAATCGTCTTGCCTTTCCATGAAATCTCCCTCCTCTTTCTTAAAGCAGGAGGCCCCGCGGGGCCCCCTTATTATTGGGCTTAAATTGATTTTAGGAGTTCTTCCAGTTTCTCCTGATCAACCTTTAATTCTTCAGTTAAAAAGTCCCTTTCCTCCGGAGAATAAGGAGCTGGGTGTTGTTTTTGCAGCGCCTTAAGATATGATTTACGAAGTCTATCCAGTTCCATTTCCTTGTAGAAGAGGTCCTGGGGACCTCGGGGAATTAATACATTCTCTCCGGGTTTTTCCTCGTGAGGATCTCCCCGGCGCACTTCAATGCCTTTTTCCCGGGCAAAGGTTAGCTGAGCAGTGGGATGCTTGCCTGCTCCGGTATACTCCGTTTCCTGGACCACAAGGATTTCATCCCGGTCCATTTCTCCGGCCAGAACCAGGGCGGCAGCTAAAGAAGTATTACCGGCCGGTCCCCTTTCCAGGCCTTCCAGCTGGGCCAGGGCTTCTGTTGCATAAAAGACCTGACCCTGGGTTACGGTTAAATAGCGGTCCATATAACGAAGGGATCTGGCCGCGTTCAGGGGAACATCGGCCCGGTCGGGCCAGGTTGTAAAGGGGACGCCGAACCCGGTATGGCCGGTGGTAAAGGATTTCCTGTTGAAATCATAATCGCTGGCAGAATGCAGTCCTGTCAGGTCAACACTGACACCCACTATCTCGGTGTTCTCTGCACCCGCTTTTTTCAAACCCCGGGCGGTTCCCGTAAGGTTACCTCCCCCGGCATGGGTTATCAGGACTTTGTCGGGAAAACGTCCCTCTTTCTCCTTGAGTTCCGTTGCTACCTCGTATCCTAAGGTTTCAACGCCGGCAATCCCAAAGGGTGTATAGAGGGAGGCATTGAAGAAACCGGTTTCTTCCAGGACCCGGAGAAAGGTGTAGAACAGTTCCGGCCCTACTGTAAGCTGGAGGACCTCTGCCCCGTAGGCCTCACATTTGCGCCCTTTTTCCAGGATTTCAGGCTGTCCATCTCCCTTGCTGTCAAAAACCTCCTGGACAACAATACAGTCCATATTTCTTTTCCCAGCCTGAGAGGCAACTGCTGCGCCGTAATTGCCGCTTGTTGCCGACACAACCCCTTTGTAGCCTTCCTGCTGGGCCCTGTATACCGAAACAGAAGCCCGGCGGGCTTTAAAGCTTCCCGAGGGGTTGGCTGCTTCATCCTTAATAAAAATCCGGGCCCCTTTCCCCGCAGGAGCCAGTTTGCGAGCCAGCCGGGTCAGGTTCTTCATTTCCCAGAGGGGGGTTTCCCCTACATCGGTTTCTCGTTGAATTGACCTTATTTCATCAAGAGTGTAGCCTACCTTCCGCATCATTTCCTCGTAATCAAAAGCGAACCGGCCCCGGGAAAATTCCTCGTAGTTAATTCCAACTGCCTTTTTCATTATATCGTTGCGGCGTCCCATTATTGCCCCATAGCTCATATCCTTCATTTTGCTCCCTCCTCTCTCAGCAGTGCCCGCAGTTCAGGACCTATTTCCAGAAGCTCCTGGACGGGCTTGCCAAAACCGTGGGTGAAAGGAGGATTTACAGCAACCAGCCTTCCCTCGAGTTCTCGGCCGGCGGGGGTCTTAATCACTGCTTCTTCCCCTACCTGCGCTTCAGGTATTGCCAGCCAGCCTTTTACCCTTAACTCAAGGGGAACCTTCTTAGTTTCCTCGGGAATGTTCGGCGAACGCTCACCCGGCGAAAAAATCACCTGGTGGACCTGTACCCAATCTCCCTTCCGGGCTCTTTCCATTTTTAATCCCTCCTAATTCCGGAAAGACTTCATTATATCGCGGATGTCACCCATAATAGCAGCAGGAGCGGGAAGGTCCTTCATGGTTA
>PUNE01000005.1 GCA_003551665.1 Halobacteroidaceae bacterium | reverse complement strand
TGCGGAGAAAGGAGGTGCCCTTGATTGCCGCGGGACCCAAATAAGGGATGTGTGAGATAAACCTTTTTGGTACCTACATAATTGGGAAGCAGGTTGAGGAAACAAGGCGACTCATATTTGCGACCCATCCAGTTAGGGGCCAAAAAGGAAAAAACCGAAACAATCAAGGAGGAATTAAGGAATGAAGAAACTATGTGTACTTTTAGCCGTGGCTTTAGTATTAAGCCTGGCTACCCCTGCTTTTGCCTTCGTTGACGTTCCTGAAGGTCACTGGGCAGAAGATTATCTGGAAAAAATCGCTGATGTTGGTATCGTAATTGGGTTCCCTGATGGAACCTTCCGTGGGGCTGAGAACCTCACCCGCTACCAGGCTGCTACCATGACCGCCCGTATGATGGACTGGGTAAACGAAACTGTTGAAGCAGCCCTGGCCGATGTGGATTTTGATGACGAGGAATTAAAGCTCGACATCAGAAACCTCCGCAGCGACCTGATGGTCCTCATGGGTGAGCACTTTGACCTCGAGTTCATGGTTCTCCAGATGCAGGACGATATGGAAGCTCTGGATGCCAAGATCGCTGAAGTTGCAGGCCAAATGGATGCAACTGAAGACGAACTCAAGGCCTATGTTGATCAAACTACCCGCGCCCTGAGAGCAGAACTTCAGAGGCAAGGTCTTACCGACCAGCAGGCTGAAGATGTAATGATTATGATTCGTGCCCTTACCCGCGAATTCAGAGATGAAATCGATGAAATCTGGGCCGAACTGGATAAGGATCCTGCTCTTTCCTTCAGTATTGAGCCAAGCTTTACCTACACCTACAGGGTGATTGATGGAACTTTCTTCAACGATCCCTTTAACTACTATACTCCAACAAAAACCGCTATTGACTGCGAAAAGGACGAAATGGCAGAAGCAGATACCTTTACCGCAAGCGTACCCCTGACCCTCCACGGTCGTTCAGATGTATTCAACCTCGACCTGGAATTCGCTCTTTCCAAAGAAGGTAAAGAACCTGCTGTATCCTGGGATTCTCTTGAAGCAAAAGCATGGACTGACAACTTAACCATCGAAATCCGTGACAAACTGGCTGCTGGTTATGGCTATGTTGACCTTGAAGACCGTGGCGTTACCGCAACCCATGACAAAGGTCAATTGGCTTTCCTCATGGAGCCAGTAACCACAACTGATGATCTCTACTACGATTCCGGTCGTCCCAAGTATGTTATTCTGGAAGATGATGAAGACGAAGAATTCCATTTGGTTGGCCTTACTGCTGCTGACGTTGCCGATAGGGTTGAAGGATGGTTCGTAGGAGATGATCCGGAAATTGTCGGAAATCTACCCGCCGGTGCCCCCTATAACGGTGACGATGTTATTCAAGTTGAAATGGAAGACGGAGAACCAGCTCTTGATGACGATGAGGTAATCATTGAAGCCTTTATTACCAGCCAAGCTATTATTAGTCAGCTTGAGGGTCTCTGGGATGACGGCTTGTTAGAACTTCCTTACCTGGTAAAAGTAGATGTTGAAGATGATAATGACTTTGAAGTTCCTGTTGAAGATAATGGCGACTTCGTATTTGTCTTCGAACAAAGCGATGCTTACCCCGACTATTACAACCACTATCTCTTTGGTAAGTATGACTTTGACCTCGGAATTTCCGAAAACGTTGCTTACTTCGGAACCAAGAACTTTACCGATGCTAACGTATTCGGTCTTCACAACCAGCTGAACCTGGGTATCTTAACCCTTTCCCTGGACAGCGCACTTAGCCACCTCTTTATCGATGAACTCGATGAGCTTGGTTATGTAGTTGAAGCTGGTGCAGAAGTTGACGTCAACCCCTTCACCTTGAGCGGTTTCTACCGCCACGTAAGTGAAGAAGGTACCGACTTCACCTTCGATCCTACTCCTCTTGGTGGATCAGTACCCTCTAAGGGTTATGGTGCAACTCTTGAAGGAACCATCGCCATGCTCAGATTGAAAGCCGACTATGTTGACACCTACGCATGGGATGATGGTGATCAAGTGGTAACAAACCGTGTAACCGGTGAAGTTGGCCTCGAACCAGCCCTTACTTTCGGACCAATGGAACTTTCTGCAGACTACATGTATCAGTATGACTTAGTAGAAGCCGCAAGGCGTCACGAAACTCGCGACGTTGAACTCGCTGGCGACTTTGGAATTTTTGGCCTGACCCTCGGTTATGCCTATGAAGATGGCGTAGATGCCGCCCTTCCCAAGTTCACTGAGTGGTGGGATAAAGAAGATGGAAGGAAAGATGTTCCTTATTCTACTCACGAAGTATACGGTGGGCTGACTCTTACTCCTATGGAACGCTTGAGCCTTGGTGCTGATGCTTCTTACAACCTGCTTAGCGATGCTTCCATGCCTGTCTTCACCAGTGGTTTTGCCAAGCTAACCTTGATCGAAGGACTTACCCTTGGAACCGATGTTGAGTACAACCTTGCTGCTGATGAGAATCCTCTCTTCGGTAACGTATATGCTGCACTCGACCGTGACCTTGGTGAATTCTTCGGCTTTGGAGTCGGTGTAAACGCAGGAGCCGCTTACTACTTCGGTCACGTTGATACTGAAGCTGCTCCTCTGACCACTGAAGCTGGCTTAACCCTCGGCAAAGAAGTATGGGAAGGCCTTACCTGGAATTCCTTCGCTTCTGTCGACTACCGCCTCTTCAACCCCGATCGCCGTGTTGCTGGCGACTACTGGGATATTGGTTATGAAGATGGTATGCTGATTAAGCTCGGAACTGGCTTTGACTACAAAGGCGTTGCAAACGTTGACTTCGAACATGGTCGCTTTAACCAACTGGGCGAAGATGTCGAAGGTGTTTACAACCAAATCGAAGCTGGTCTGAATCTTAGCTTCTAAAGCAACTATTGCTTATAAAAGAACCCCCGGTTTTCCGGGGGTTCTTTATTTTCGTAAGGGAATGGGTGGTAAAGGATACTGATGATAAAACGATGTTTTTGTTCTGTTGGAAAGTAGGTATATTTTCTGGGAATAAAATTCCCGGAATTTTTTTATCCAAAAAAATAAAGAAGAAAAGGGTTTAATTAAACAAAGTGCTAATATATTACAATAAAGAAGGAGTTTTTCCATTTTTGGAGAAAAAAATATTTGAAAGAAAAATTTCAGGGGGTGTTTTTTTGAAGAAATTACTTATTTTGCTGGGCATTTTTTGTTTGGTTGCTTTTATAGCGCTTCCTGCCCAGGCGGTGGAATTTTATGGGGGAGGGTTTTATACTGCTTTCCCGGGAAATGAGGAATTGAATGAGCATTTTGAAGAATTAGCTGAGGGGGCGGAAGAAGAATTCGAAGGAGAAAATTTTGATGTCGCTTATTCTCTTTTAAATAGCGGTTTCGGCTTTTTTATCGGTGGGAAATATGAGGTTATTGATAACCTGAAAGTCGGTGCTGAATTTGAAAGGTTTTCCGGTTCAGGGGGAGTGTTTCTTTCCGGGGAATTTGAAGAGGAGGGCGAAGAAGAAACCCCACAACAGGTTGTGTTGGTGGAATTGGACGTTGGCCTGAATTATAAACTTACTGTTAATGGGATTTTAGGAACCGTTTCCTACGATGTTACCGACTGGCTGGCTGTTTCGGGTGGAGTGGGCTATTATTTTGGAAAATTGACGGGTATTGGAGAAGTAGAGATGATAGTCGATGGGGAAGAGCAGGAGGAACTCCCTGAGAACATGAATGACCTTGTTTTTTCAGAGGAATACAACTTAAAAAGTTCTTTTGGTTTTAAAATTGGCGCCCTGGCAAATTACAATGTCTGGGATAACCTGGATGTTGTGGGAGGGTTAAATTACCGAATTCTTTCCATGGAAATGGATGAAGAAGATTTGGAAATGGAAGACGATACCTTTAACCTAAACGGTATCGAGATCCGTCTAGGAGTATCCTACTCCTTCTAAAAAGAGTTGTTATATATTATTTAGCCCGCTTTTTTAGGCGGGCTTTTTTATTTTGTTATAGAAAATAGCAATTTTGCTACTTGCAAATCCAGGTGGTTTGTTAAAAAAATGCCTGGGGAAGGATTTTGTGTTAAAATAAAGAAAAGGGATAAAGCAACTACTGGAGAAGTTTTTTAAAAATAACACGGAGGGGTTTTTTTGGGCAGGCCAATAATCCTTTTTTTATGTGTTTTTCTAATTTCCATAATGATATTGCCGTCAGCTGTTTTTAGTTCCCTGGGGAGCGATATTGAACTGGAAGCTTTAGAAATTGAATATGATCTTGAACGAGAACTTTTCTGGGCCCGGGGTAATGTCCAGTTTTCTTACGGTGACCTAATCCTTTTTTCTGATGAGTTCCTGCTTGACCTTGAACAGGAAAGGTTCCAAGCAAAAGGAAATATCAGTCTAAAAAGGGATGGGAGATTAATTGAAGGACAGGACCTTACCTATAATTTTGTTGAAGGAATAGGCCAGCTAAATAACCCCAGGACCCAATTTGACGAATTAAGGCTTTGGGGAGATGATATTCAATTTTCTGAGGAAAAATCGGAAATTTCTTCAGTAAACCTAACCCCCTGTTCCCTTCCTGATCCACATTACCGGGCAAGGGCTCAAAGAGTTGTTATCAACCCCGAGGGAAAAATTGAAGCATTCAACGTTACGGTTCTCTGGGGGGAAACACCCTTTTTCTACCTTCCATATTACATAGCCCGTTACGAGGATGGAACCATTACCAGCCCTTTTCCCAGGCCGACTGTTGGTTTTGATAGCGAGAGGGGTCCTTTTCTTGGCTTAACTTTTACCCACAGTATATCCGATAATATTGAGGGGGAATATTTTCTGGAAACAACGGGAAGAGCCCATCGGTTTTTTGCGGATCTTTCCTTTGCCCATCAAATCACCGATGATTTATTGGGAGAATATAAGCTGGAGTTTTCTGATGTTGAACTATTGGAGTTGTTAGATTTTTCGTTCCAACATAACCTCTCTCCCCGGTTGAAGGGAGAAATTGGATTTACAAAGGAAAAAAATGAGCCCTGGGAATATGGATTTAGATATGGGTACGGGGCAACCCAGTGGCTGGAAATTCAAGGTGGTTTTGCCCACAGGGGAGGAGAATTTTTCCTTAGCCCCGGATACGAGGTTGACCTGGATAAGGGAAACCATTCTCTTTTAGTTGACTGGAACCTGAGTAAAGGTGAAATACACCGGCTTCGAAGTGATTTAGGTTTGGGAGAATTGACTTTAAGGGGAGACTGGCAGCCATACCGGGATAGGTTTTTAGGAGACCTTAGTTATGGAGCGAGAGAATGGGATTGGCTTCTCCGCTACAGGAGGGGGACGGATGTGGAAAGGTTACCCCAGGTAAGGTTCTCTTTTCAAACCCACCCCGGGGGGGAAGGTTTTTTGGATGGGGGATATTTTAGCGAGGAGGGTGTTGAAACCCTTCGCTTTGGAGCAAAATATACCACGAAATTTTCCCTTGGGCCTTTTTCAACAGAATTAGGTTTCGAAGGCTACAATTATTCCGATTTTGACTCCCAGGGAAGCTTTTTGGGCAGGTTAAACTGGACAAAGAGTTGGGGAAACCAGAAACTTAGATTGGGTATTTTAGGGACCGAAGTATTTGGCGAAACCCCCTTTGATTTTGATATAATTGAAAAAAAACAGCAGGTATTTGGTGAATGGACGGCGAAGTTCAATGGGGATAATAATTTTCCTGTGTACAATACAGGCCTGGAAATTTCCTTTGATTTAATAACCCGGGAATTATCCAAATTAACCGGCTCATTAAAAAAAGAAGAAGATTGTTATTACTGGGAAATTGAAATTGACCCGATTCAGAGAGAATTTGAATTTTCCGTTGGAATCCCGTTTTAAAAGCAAATAAAGGAGGCAATTAAGTTGGGGAAAGTAAAAGTTGGCGTGATCGGTGTAGGAAACATGGGGCGCCATCATGTAAAATCATATGCAGCGCTAAAACATATCTGTGACCTGGTGGGGATTTACGATATTGATAAGGAGAAAAGCGAGGATATCTCCAGGGGTTATGGAATTGAGGAATTCCAGTCTCCTGAAGAATTAATGGATAATGTTGATGCCATAAGTATTGTTACCCCTACCACTACTCACTTCGAGATTGCCCGAAAAGCCCTGGAAAAAGGTTTGGATGTTTTGATTGAAAAGCCCATAACATCCACTGTTGAAGAAGCTCAAAAACTTTTGAAACTGGCCAAACGCAAGGAGAGAATCCTGCAGGTGGGGCATATAGAAAGGTTTAACCCGGCTGTAATGGAGCTCCCAAAAATATTAAGGGGCCAGAGAATAAT
>PUNE01000060.1 GCA_003551665.1 Halobacteroidaceae bacterium | reverse complement strand
CCTTACGGGAACTGGCAAAAGGTAGGGCCTGACTGGGGAACATAAGGGTTCAGAGTTGATAAGACTATAGCTGATTTCCCCAGGGTTTGATCTGAGTAAAGTCCCAAACCGCTAAAAAAATTGCCCAGAGGGGGAGCGGGTAACTCTTTCTTTTTAGCTTTTTATGGGACGTTACTGTTAGTTCTTTTTATTTTCAAATAATTATTAAAATTTTGGCCTTCATTTTTTCCGCTAAAGGTCCTGATCCCCGAGAGTGAATATGGCTAATCAGGCCAGGCTCGCCTGCAATTGACCGGGACAAAAAAGGGAAATTAAAAAATTATTTAAAACCAAGATAGACCCTTATTATATTCCTGACTCTTTCCCGGACTTCTTCCTTTTTTATAAAACCACAGGGACCTGGAAGTCAATTATAAGAAACCTGACTATCAAGTTAACTCAGGAATTACTTGACCCCAAACTACTGCACTACTATAATCAAACTACATAATACCTGGTTTGGGAGACGGTGAATTTTGCTCAACAAACAAAACTCAACTGGCTGGAGTTTTAGCAGAAATTTCCTACAGAAAAAGCATGCCGACAGCATTTTTTTGAAATCCGCTGGCCAGATGAATTTGGGTGTTCCAGGTGTACTATACCAGATCATAAGCACTGGCTACGTGCAAGCTTTACTATTGTGCTAAGTGTAGCTATCAGGTTTCTGTAACTGCAGGAACAGTTATGCCCAAGACCCGTACCCCTTTAAAGATCAGGTTCTACGTGATTTAACTGGGGGCCAATGATAAACGAGTTGTATCAGCAGTGTATTTATCCCCACAGTTTGACATCAGCTATCAAACTGCATGGTTAATGTTACCCAAGTTCCGCAAGGCCATGAAAAAGATCAATTGTTTCTGGAGGTGATAGACTTGGGGTAAAAAGCTTAAAGTTGGACCGCCTGCAGCCCCTGATAAACTATGGACCTGATTTTCTCGATGCCGTTAATTATACTTTTAGAGCCATGCAGGAAATAACCGGGGCTCCGGCTTTTGTTTTCTATTCCCAAAACTCAGAAACAGGGGAACTGCATACCATTGTTTCTGAAGGAGTTGAAAAAGAAAAAATAAAAGAGGGAGAAAAACTCCTTGAACAAATTGAAGAAGAAATACTGATCTGTGATGACAGTCAAAATCCCCTGGCTCTGGCCGATAACTATCCCTACCACATCTGGATTCCGTTATCGGTAGACCGGAAAATAATGATCCCTTACCCGGGCCAGGGGATGGCCAGAATTGGGGTTATGTATCTACCCTTTCATCGGTTTTTGAACGAAGAACAGCTCCTTTCTTTTTATTTAATTTCTATCCAGGCGGCGTTAACCCAGGTTAATGCCCAGGCCATGGAACTTTGGCGAACTTCAACGGGGATGACTGCTGAACATGTTCCGGTAGGGGTAATTGTCCTGACCTGGAGTGGAAATGTTCTTTCCTCCAACCCGGTAGCCCGGGATATTCTGGGAAAAATTGAAGCGGGAAAAGACTTCATCCCGGAACTCTGGAAACCATTGAAAAAACTTATTAACCAGGCGATTAAAGATGGGCAGGTAAAAGAAGTTGAACTGTCCTGGCAAAATCCTGCCGGAAAAGAGATAGAGCTTTTATTTAAAGTTTCTATTAATTTCAAGGAGGGGCAGTTTTACCTTGCCACGCTGACCCTGGAAGATATAACTGCCCGCCGGGAAAGAGAAAAAGCCTTAGAAAGAGCGGATCGCCTTAAGGCTCTCAGTGGCCTGGTAGCTGGTGCTGCCCATGAAATTCGGAATCCCCTGGCCGGTCTTAAAGGTGCGGTTCAATACCTGGGCAGAGATCAGAGATTAAAAGAAGAAAAAGGAAATTACCTGGAGTTACTGGAGTCCGAAATTAACAGGATTGACGAGATAGTAGAAAACCTTCAGACCTTTGCCCGGCCCCGTGCTCCTAAATTTGAAAAAGTTATCCTTTCCGATCTGGTGGATTCGGTATTGCTCCTGCTGAAAAGCCAATTGGAGGAGAACAATGTTAAAGTTTCCCGTGTTTTTCGGGCTTCGCAAAAGGTGGAGTTAGATGCCGAACAGTTCAAACAGGCAATTCTAAACCTGCTCCTCAATTCTATAGAAGCTATCGGCTCCCGGGGAGGAGAAATCCTGGTTAGTATTTCAGAAACTGGAGAAAAAACCTTGCTTTCTATTCAGGATTCCGGGCCGGGAATTACTGCCGAGCAATTAGAGCGGATCTGGCACCCCTTTTACTCCAGCAAGGAGAAGGGAACCGGACTCGGGCTGTCGGTGGTGCACAGCATTATAACCGCTCACGGGGGAAGGATTACTGGAGTAAATGCTAATGGGGGAGCTGAATTTTGTATTGAGTTGCCTAAAGGGGTGGAAAACAAGTGAAGCCGCGTTGCTTGATTGTTGATGACGAAAAATCTATCCGGCAGGTTTTAGCCGACACCTTAAAACAGGAAGGGTACGAGGTGAAAACAGCCAGCAATGGAGAAGAGAGCCTTGCTTTAGTAGTGGATTTTCAACCTCGAGTTGTTCTCCTTGATATCAGGATGCCGGGAATCGATGGGGTTCAGGTTTTGGATAAGATTTTATCTGATGATCCAACCTGCAGAGTTATAATGCTAACTGCCCACGGCAATCTCCGGACTGCTGTTGACACCATGTCCCGGGGGGCATATCATTATCTGGCCAAACCCTTTGAGCTGGATGAGGTGGTGCATGTGGTTAACCGGGCTTCCGGGGAATGGGAACTAAATAATCAGGTTTCTTTATTAAAAAACAGGCTGCTGGAAAAGGGTGGTTTGGGGGGCATGGAAGGAAAGGCTCCCGCCATGGAAAGGGTTTTTAACATTATTTTGCAGGCTGCTCCAACTCCGGCGGGTGTCCTGATAACAGGGGAAAGCGGGACCGGAAAAGAACTGGCTGCCAGGGCTCTCCATAAGCAGAGTGGCCGGAAAGGTGAATTTGTTGCAGTAAATTGCGCTGCTCTCCCCGGTAATTTGCTGGAAAGCGAACTTTTTGGTCATGTAAAGGGAGCTTTTACTGGTGCAGAAGATTTTCGGGAAGGGCACCTGAAAAGGGCAGAGGGGGGCACCCTGTTTTTGGATGAGATTGGAGCAATGCCTTTAGAGGTCCAGGCCAGGCTTTTGCGGGCAATCCAGGAAAAAAGTTTTTTTCCGGTAGGTGGGGAGAAAGAAGTCAGTTCTAATTTTCGGGTGGTGGCTGCAACCAATGAAAAATTGGAAAAAGAGATTGAAAAGGGGAAGTTCAGGGAGGACCTCTATTATCGACTGGCGGTAATAAATTTAGAATTGCCTCCCCTGCGGGCCCGAAAAGAAGATATTCCCCTACTGGTTGGTAAATTTCTTGAGGATTACAATACTGCTTATAATCGAAATCTTGCTATAGATCCCTCCACCCTGGAGTTGCTCAAACAAAAAAGCTGGCCCGGAAATATTCGCGAGTTGAAAAATGCCATCCACCAGGCAGTTATTCTCAGTAAAGGGAGCAGGCTGATGCCTTCAGATTTCATTCTGTCTGATTCTCGAGCAGAAAAAAAGGAGAAGGACTCGCTTTCCCTGGAGGAAAAACTGCGTACTGCTGAGCGAGAACATCTCCTTGAAACCCTTGCTCGGTGTGATGGTAACCGGACAAAAGCAGCAGAGTTACTGGGAATAACCCGGAAGACCCTTTATAACAGGATGCAAAACCTGGGTCTGGAATAAACTTGTTACCTTTTTTACCCGCCCGATGGGAAATCTTTTTCCCATCGGGTTTTTTTGGGCCTTAAAACAGGCGGTTTTTGACCTGGCACACTCCTTGCTGTATTAATTAGAAAGATGAAATATCAGGAAATGATCAACCACAACCTCCGCCGGAAAAATTAAGCTCAGAAAAAAGAGAAAGGAGGAGATAAAATGTGCGATCGGAGCCTGGCCTATCTTGCCCAAAAACTTCACGATAATAAGGTAAGAAGCCGGAAAAAAGTTCGCCGGTAAAAGAACATGAGGGAAAAAACCTGAAGGAGGTGCTCCAATGGAAAGTATCCTGGGACAGATGAAATATCAAGAAATGATCAAGCGCAACCCCCGCCGGAAAAAATAAGCTCAGTAAAAAGAGAAAGGCAATAGTAAAGGGGTGATTAGCCTTGCAACTGGCAATAGAAGCAAGTGGCCTGAGCAAAACTTACAAAAAAAATAATGTAAAGGCCAATATTAATCTCCACCTCCAGGTCCAGCAGGGGGAAATTTTTGGCCTGCTGGGACCTAACGGTGCGGGGAAAACGACTTTTGTTAAACAGGTAGTGGGTCTCCTCAAGCCTTCATCAGGGAATTTGAAGGTGATGGGGGAGAATGTAATCAAAGATCCCGATGCGGTAAGGAGTAGCCTTAATTATATGTCCCAGAATATTTTTGCAGTCTGGCATCTTAAGATCAGAGAAGTTATTGAGTACAGCGGAAGGCTCAGGGGTTTGTCTGCTGGAGAAGCTAAAAAGCAAACCCAGAACCTGCTGGAGGAGCTAGGGATTGCCGAACATTCGGAAAAAGCTATTTTTCACCTCTCGGGAGGTTTACGCCAGCTAGCTGGTTTTGGTGCGGCTTTTATTGGAAAACCTCGACTTCTGGTCCTGGACGAGCCAACTTCTAGCCTGGATGTAGCCCGGCGAAGAAAACTCTGGGATAAGGTCAGGGAATTAAATCAAAAAGCGGGTGTTACGGTGCTACTTGTTACCCACAGCGTAATTGAGGCAGAACACCTGTTAGATCGCCTGGCAATAATTCAGGATGGGAGGTTAAAGGCAATTGGTAGCCCGGGAGAATTAAAACAGAGGGTAGACAACCGCCTCAGGTTGGAGATTATACCCCACAATGGAGGTTTACCCCCGGGGCTTACCCGGGATCTGGGTCAGGTGGGAGAGGTTTTCGAAACCAATAATCGGGTCGTGGTTCTGGCTTCCCGGGGAACACTGCAAAAAGCAGTTGGCCTGGTAGAGCAGTACGGGCTGGATTGTATTGATGATTTCCGGATTGGAACAGCCAGCCTGGAAGATGTTTATCTAAAACTGGGAGGTGGGCTTCATGGCGCTGCGTAGTTTTCTTCTCAATACCCTGCTACTATTTAAAATGCAGGTAGCTTTGTACAGGTTTTTAGGCCTTTTTACTGCAATTGTTGCGGTTTTAATTCCCCTGGGAACCCTCTTCCTGATCCTTTTTACCACGGGCGCAACTTCAGAGGAGCACGCTTATTTGCTCCTGGCGGGAAATATAGTGGTATCCCTGGTGAATACCTGTATCACCAGCCTGGGGCAATACATCGGAAACATGAAAGAGGCCCGGGGGTTTGAATTCTATGCCACCCTCCCTGTGAGCAAGCTTTCCCTGGTTTTAGCCTTGATGGGATCCAATATCATGCTCAGCCTGCCGGGTTTCATTGCAGTAGGGACCCTGGGCTGGTTTATTCTCGGGATCAAAATCAGTATCGGTCCTGGTTTTTTCCTCGCGGTCCTTCTTACCGCTGCTACCATGGCTTCCATTGGAACCATGATCGGAGTAACAGCCAAAACCGGCCAGCAGGCCAATCATATTTCCCTGGTGGCAATGTTTGTTTTCATTTTCCTGGCCCCGGTTTACTATACAATTGAATCCCTACCCCTTGTTTTGCAGTGGTGGGGAAGAATTCAACCGGTTACCTATGGTGCCAATGCCATCCGGGCCGCTCTGGCCGGAATGCCTGTTTCTTCCTATCTGGGCGATCTTTTTATCTTACTGATCATGGCAACCATAAGCCTGGCAATTGTAACCAAAGGAATAAAATGGCGAGAGGGTTAGGGAAAAGGTTCCTGAAAAAACGATTTATTTCAAAATGTTGTTCCCTGTTTACCTGTTTTAACGAGGTGTTTCACTTGCAACAAGGTATTGACATATAATTTAGGGCATCAAAAAAATTTAATAATCTCATTGAATAGCGGAGCTTTTCTTTTCCTTAATTTTTTTTGAGTGGTTTTAACAGGTTGGGAGTATGTTTTTTAGGACTGATTTATATTATTCCTGTGGACATAAAAATAAGGCTCTATTGATATGATGTCGGTGATTTTAATTAATTTAAATAGGATGATCAGGGGTGAAACAGCAAAATCCATTGGAATAGCGGTGTGTTTTGGGAATAATTCAAAAGCTCTAAAGAGGATTTGCGGGTTAAGGCCCACAATGTTTTTTTCTTTACGTGATATTCATCGAAGGATATTTATTTGAGTTTTGTGGTTGGAGTTTAATATATAAAGAACGAAAATAATAGTGGGCAGTTGGTGAAAGGCAAAACTGCATAAGTGGTCCAAAATTATAGTCATCCCTATCAAAAAGAGTAATGAAGAGCATCCGGCATCAAAGAGATTTTTTCTCATAAATTTTCTACCACCGGTTTTCCCCTTAATACCTGGAGATTCTAAAAACCTATCGCAAAAAAACAAAGAAAAAAAACTCAGGGTAAGGGCTTCTTATAAGCCGTGGGAGTAGAAGCTGCCAGCTACAGATAAAATAAATCAGGAAATAAGGGCAAAAACTT
>PUNE01000149.1 GCA_003551665.1 Halobacteroidaceae bacterium | reverse complement strand
ACCCACACCGTTTAATTTGGGGTTAAGTATATAAGCAAGAAAATCACTAATAAAATTCTCATCGAAAGGTTTATTAAAAATTGAAGGGATTGTTTTGGGTTTTTCTTTTTGTTTCGGCAAATGTTTCCAAAAGCTTTTTAAAAACTTTAAATCATTTTTTTGTTTTTCAAATTTAATTTCCTTAACCATAAAACTCCTCCTATCAAATATTCTATAAGTTCTTCTTCAGAGTCAAAAACAGGACAATAGGGACAAGCCAACCAAAAAATATAGAAAATATTTTTTCTACACAAGAAATTTTAAAAAACCCAAACTAACTTTCCAAATCCCGCAACTAAAACATTTTTTCAAAGCTTGGGGGAAGGTTCTGTTTTGGTCTAGAAATCATTTTTCAGTTATCTTCCGTTTTACCTCGACTACATCATTACCCAGCCCCTGCCTGTTAACTTCAAAGATTCCCGTTCCGAATAAATCTCCCGCTGTAACTTGATAAGAAAAGGGGAAGAGTGAAGGGATTTTATTTAGTTTTTCCAAATAAATTATTTTTTCTTCAATGCTGTAAAAATAACACTCAATAAGCCAGAGCAATAAATTTTTACTTCCGATATCAATTTTTGAGGAAGCCTTATACTTACCTGTGGTTTCCTTTTCTAATACTCCCCATTCTAAGAAAGATTTAAGCAAGCGAGGAATAGCAAATTCAATTGTGGTTCTATCCCCCCATTCTTCAACAATTCTCTGCCGAACCTGTTTCAAAGTAAAATCATTTTGTAATCTGGTTAAATTCCCCACTATGGTTGCTGTATCCCGAAAAAAGGGAAAGGCTAAAAGACTCATTCCCCAATAAACAACAAGTCTTTCCTTTGATTCCCCGTTTACAGCCAGTTTAATTGCCCTGTCTCTTAAATTTTCCTGGCTCTTTGGGATTTTGAACCAGATCCTTTTTAAGACTGTTAGATGCTTCCTTTGTGATTCTTTCCCCTCTATTTCTTTGGCTATTATTTTTCTCACATGGGAGAGAACTTTATCCTGGTCTTTTTTCTCAAATGTAAAGGCTAATTCATCCATCCATTCTAACTTAATAGCTTTGTCAAACCCTATTCGTTTCATTTTATTTTTCCTCCCACAGTCTAATAAAAGGTACAATTACTTCTTCTATTGATATTCCCCCATGGCTTAATACCTTCCTTCCCTCTTGAACAAAGGCTTTTCCATGTGAAGCAAGCAAAACAAACATATTATCTGGAAGCCCTACCCCAGGCCACTCAACTGAACTATATGCTTCCTTAACCTGGTCAATAAATGCGGTGTCCGAATAAATTCTGGTTCGCTCTCCTTTGCTTTCCACAAGAATTCCCTGATTTGGCTTTCCCTGGCCTTCGGCAACTACGCTACCATGATCCGAAGTTATAAAAACCTCATATCCTCTTTCAAAAAGGCTTTTCAACAAATCTGCAAGATGCTCTTGCTCCATCCATAAACTTATATCTCTCAATAAGCCCTCTACTCCAAATTGTTCACTGTGAGTCAATTTATCAATTATATTCACTACAAGACCAATAACCCTGGTCCTGGAATCATCAATTGAAGCCATTACTTCATCATTTTCCCCTTTCCCAAGCCCTTTAACATATTTTATTTCCTGGTACTTAAGCCCATTGTTCTGCCAGAACATTTTCCAGAGTTTTTCCTCCTGATGGGTTGTAGATAGAAAATCTTTAAAGTAAATCGGAATTTGGCCAGCAAAAATAGCCTGCCTGGAAATTGAAGTAATTGTAGGCACCCAGGCATAAGACATCTTTTCTTCCAGTTTTAGGCCAGGAAACTTTTGAGACAAAAGCTCCTTTATTGCACTCCAATAAACAGCCGATAATCTATCAATTACAATTAAGGCTACTTTTTCTATGCCCGCTTTTTCTTTTATATACCTGATATGATTTGGTATATGATGGACCATCACTGGGCTTTTTGTATAAGGCAAATTAACAAGGGAACCAAAATTTCCCAATAACCATCCAGAAAATTCTCCTTCGACTTCCTGATGGATATTTTTGTATTTATCCACTTGCTCTTCGGGGAAAAAACCCCTATTTTTAAAGAATAAAAGCTGGGTTTCTGCCAGTAGTTGTGCAGTATGAAACCAGCTTTTATAGGTTTTTTCTTCTTCGGACAGATTTTCTTCCAGTTTATTAAGCAACTGGGAAAATCTCTTTATTTTTATACTATCTTCATCTGTCTTAATCCCCAGCTGTACCCAGGACGGAAGATCTTCAGCCTTTTTCTCAAATTCTACCGGCTCTAAAAGCCCTTCCAAAAATAAGCTGTCAACAAATACTCTGATTTCCTGCTTTTCAAAGGGAATAAAAGCGTTTCGGGTTTGTTTCTGCAGGTCTTCAATATATGTTTCCCATTGTTTTTGGACAACATCAAAAAAGAATTTCCGATCCGTAAAGGCTTTTTCCAAAGGTAAATCAAGTTCATCTACTTTAATTTTTAGATTTTTCACCAAGAACCTTACCAGGATTTCTGGGATATTAATTTCCTCAAAGTGGATTTTAAATAATTCTCGAAAAAGTTCAGTTTTTTCCTTAATTAATTCAGGAAAAATTTCATAAACATCTCGCAGGATAAAAGTTGCTGTTCCCCATTCTCCCAAAAAATCCCCACCATAGTTTTGGTACCCTTGATAAATTTGTTTCAGATTTTCAGAATCCATCTGCTTGATTATGGAATAATTAAGGTTGGGAAAAAATCTATCAAGTTTTAAATTAACTCTATAACCCTCCTTCAAATATTCATAGGGAAATTGATTGAAATCATCATTTTCAATTCTGATTATCAGTCTATCCCGGTCTTTGCTGAAACGGTAATTTGTTTCAAATAAGTATCGAAAACTTACGGAATCTTCAAATTCAAGAAGGATAAACCCTTTTTCACCAATTCCTTTTAATAGCTTTTCTTCTTTCAAAACACCATCCGGATCAGCAACAAGGATCATCTGATCCAGGCTTACAGGAAAAAGTTCAAGAATTTTATTTTCCCAGCTCATATTATTTTCCCTCCACATAAAATAGGCACACCGGAGTAAGTTCGGGGATATATTTTTTATCCTTTTCCAGGTCATCCCGCCATTTTTTCTCTTCTCTCTCAAGTTCCCTGAGCCGGGCTTTTCGAACATTCTCTAAACCAATACGGCCAATTGCTTCTTTCCTTAATTTGAAGGCAAGATTGCCTTTCCTCTCTTCAAGATCAAGTCGTTTATTATGCTGTTCCTCTATTTCTTTAAAAATATCAGCACCTTTTTCCCTGGCCACACTGAAAAGATCTTTTATTTTATCATTTTCCTCATGAAATACTTTGAATTCGATATTGTTTTTTTCTAGCAATTTATCCCACAAAATTCGGGCGGTTGGTTCGTAAATTTTTCCATCCTCTGAGAGAAATAGGGGCATTTCCCTTTCTATTTCCTTGTGGTCACTAATAAGCCCAACACGCCATAAGCTCCAAAAACCCTTTATCTCAGCAGGTATCCCTTTTACAGATAAATGGGGGAGAGGTTCTCCTTCAATAAAAAAATGTTTCTTTTCCAGAATTTCTCTTACACTTTTGTTTTCAAGGCTATAAAGGTTACCGGTGGAATCATCCATATACTTGCCCGCGAATCTGGCATTCTTTTCTTTTGTGCCATCCGGCCATTTCAGGTTGTATCCCGCAAGAGTTTTTTCAGCCTCACCGCCCTTACTTCGGATATAACCCGTTACCATTTTTTCTATCCAGTAACCCAGGGGAAGTTCTTTTAATTTTTTGAGCATCCCTATATCCAACTCTTTATCATCTTTTAATATATTTTCCGTTTCTTTTAATTCCTCTGCCTTGTCTTTAAATTCTCCTGCTAGTTCATTTACTTCTTTTTCAAGTTTATCCGGATTCATTATGGCTTTAAAATAAACTCCACTGAAATCCCTTTCAGCCTGACCTGAATCAAGTACATCACCTGTTTTATCTACTCCAAATTCATCAAGAATTGTCTGAAGTTTTTGCTCCAGAATTTCCCGGACTCTGTATTCCACCGTATCTTCCAGTATTAAATTAAAAGCTTGAACTTCTCTTTTTTGTCCTATCCTATCAACGCGCCCAATTCTCTGTTCAAGTCGCATGGGATTCCAGGGAAGATCATAGTTAATAACAAGGTGGCAAAACTGAAGGTTAAGACCCTCTCCCCCGGCTTCTGTTGATATCATTATCTGACAGTTATCTGCAAACTCTTCCTGAGCCTTTTTTCTTTCTTCCATATCCATGGACCCATGAAGCATGGTAACCGAAAAACCTTTTTCTCTTAAAAAATCACAAAGCATATTTTGAGTAGCCTTGAATTCCGTGAAAATAAGGAGCTTAATCTCTTCATTGTTTTCTTCCAGCTGAAGCTTATTAATAATATCAAGAATTTTTTCAGCCTTTGCATCTATATAACCTATCTCGCACCTCCTTGCAAGATTAAGGAGATATTCCACCTGCTCCAGTTCACTTTTATAATCCCAGAAACCTTTATCAATAATCTCTTCGAAAAGTTCCTGTCCATTCAGCTCCCATAGTTCTTCCCAGTCAAATTCTGCTTCACCCATTGCACCAACTTTAAGCATATCCATTCTTCTCTCAAGGGCCTCTTTAATTGCACGGGTGCTGCTGCTAACCATTCTCTGCATTAAAACCATAAGGAAACCAATATAATTTTTTTTCTCGGCCATTGCCTGATTGTAGCCTTCTCGAACATAATTGGTTACTGCATCATATAAATCTTTCTGGTCCCTATGTCTTGTTTGCCAGTTAACCGGAACAAGCTTAGTTTTCCGCGGTTTAAAAATTTTTTCCCCTTTATCATCCATAGCTTCCCTTTTCTCAGTACGGATTACAAAGGGAGCAACCTGCTCTCTTACAATAGCTTCCTCATTGGGAAATGCACGTTGATCAAGTATAGACATCAGGCGGAAAAACCCATCGGTCTTTCCCTGGTGGGGGGTGGCAGTAAGGAGTAGTAAATAGGGTGCCGCTTCTCCCAGTGCCCTTCCCAGCTTGAACCGGGCTACTGCTTCTGAACTCCCCCCCAGTTTGTGGGCTTCATCAATTATAATAAGATCCCAACCTGCCTGAACAAGGTTTTCAAATCTTTCTTTATTTTCGTTTTCAACCCTTTCCTTGCTCCATCCCTTTCTATTTTCAATTGGTTTAACAGAATCAATTGAGGTTATTACCTGCTCGTACTCTCCCCAGTAATTTTTATCTCCATGGATGCGGTTCAAGGTTGAGAAATCATAAGGAGCAATGAAGGTAAAGTTTTCATTGAAATGGATATCCATTTCCTGCTTCCACTGGCTAACCAGACCTTTAGGTACAACAACCAGGACCCTTTTAACAAGGCCCCTTAACTTCAGCTCCCTCATTATTAATCCTGCTTCGATAGTTTTTCCCAGACCAACTTCATCAGCAAGAAGAAATCTAACCTGAGAAGCGGAAATAGCCCGATTTAGAGTATAGATCTGATGGGGAAGGGGAATTAAATTACCCTCAACTGGAGACAGGATATTATCCCGGGCAAGAGCATCTTTTATTTTACAGGCAGAGAGTTTATATATCATCTCATGCACTGAAAATTCTTTATTGGAGGAAATATCCCCTAAGTCATTCTCTTCCACCCAAAAAATCTGGTCTTCTTCTGGATACCATATTTTATAGGTTTTATATCCCCATAACTCTTTTTCTTCAATTATTCGGACAGGGGTATTTGAGGAAATACTCCAAGCCCATTTTCCTATTTCATGCTTCATTTTTGATTCCACTCCCCAAATTACTTTTGCCCTTCTCTAGTGAGTGAATTGTTGTAATACATGAGTAGGCTTGCATCTTCCTGCAAAACACTATCTGGGATCCGTTTTGCTATCTCAATTATTGTTTTATAGTCACCATTGCCCCAGCAATGTTTAAAACCAGCTCTGACTGCTTCACCACGGAATTTTTTTAACTTCCCCTTACTTTCTCTATATTCATCAAATTCTCGCAATAAAGCCCTTTCTCTTAATTTTTCTAGATCAACCTGCTTATTCGGGTCAGGAACGTACCATCGTCCTTTATCATCTTTGAGGAAGTTTTGTTCAAGGATTTCCTGCAATTCAAGACCTTTTTCATGCCGATAAAAACTAGCCTCTCGCATAAAATCAGGCTGAATTTCCTGGTACGTTAATGGCTTTTCCTCCAATCTGGAACGCAACCACTGAATTGCTGATTTTTCACCAGAAATAAATAAAGAAAGTTGCCCCACCCCTTTTACCTGCAATCGTTTTTTGTCGTATTCTGGGGCTTGTTCAGGTAAGAAATACATCCCATCTCTCTCGGGGAATTTTTTCTTAAGACCTTCAAAAAATTCTGCAACTCCCATCGGGACGCTATATCCATTCTGAATATGAAAGGCAACCATTCGGTCATACAAAAGGTGTTTCTGTCTTTCAACAACTATATTAAGCAAATCATCTTTCTCCACTAAAACAGGCAGTTTTTCCAGGTGCTGGGATACAAATTCCCAAACTCCTTCTTCTGAACCCGCTTTACGGGAGAATTCCTTTATGAAACATTTCTTTGGTTTATATGCAGATACAATT
>PUNE01000034.1 GCA_003551665.1 Halobacteroidaceae bacterium | reverse complement strand
TACACTGGATGTAATGAGAACCACTGCAAGTATCACCCTTAATACCATGTGGCACATTTATGAAAATCTTTTTATTCAGGACGCAGAATATGCGCCCATTCCCCACCTGGTTAGCGACTATACTATTAGCGATGATGGGCTGGTTTATACTTTTCATTTAAGGGAGGATGTTCCCTTCCACAATGGGAAAATTATGACATCAGAAGATGTGGTTGCTTCAATTGAAAGGTTCATGAGGCTTGCCACCTGGGGGCGCAACCTGGCTGAGGCGACCGAATCTTTTGTTGCGGACGGTCCTAATAAAGTTGTTCTTACCCTTTCAGAACCTGTTGCTATTGTTCCTCTTTTCTTTACAGCAACTGCAGCAGCTATAATGCCTAAAGAAGTAATTGAGGAGGCAGGCGAAGGGGAGTTGAAGCAGTTTATCGGCACAGGTCCCTTCAAATTTCACAGCTTTGAACCTGACCGGCACCTGATTTTCCGTCGATTTGAAGATTATGCTGCCCTTCCTGGAGATCCGGATGGATATGGTGGAAACAAAACCGCTTATCTGGACGAGCTACGCTATATTCCTGTCCCCGATACGGCAGTAAGGATTGCCGGTGTGCAGACCGGGGACTATCATTTCGGGGAATGGATTGCTCCGGATGAATACGAACGTTTACTAGATATTCCTGGACTTGAAACCAGGATTATCCAGCCAAGTGGTTGGACCACGGCTGTATTCAATAAAAAAGAGGGGCTGATGGTTGACAAACTCATGCGTCAGGCTGTTTTGGCTGCACTGGACATGGAACCGATTATGCGTGCTGCCTACGGACATCCTGATTTCTGGCGCCTTGATTCCGGTGTTCTTTTCTTAGAGCAGGCTATGCACTCCTCGGCTGGCAGTGAGTATTACAACCAGAATGATCCTGACCGGGCCTGGGAGCTTGCCCAGCAGGCAGGTTATGATGGGGAACCAATTCGCTGGGTTACAACAACCGAATATCCGGCGTATTATAACACTGCCCTGGTTGCTGCTTATCAACTGGAACAGGCAGGCTTCAATGTTGACCTGCAGGTAGTTGACTGGGCTACGGTAGTTCAAAAACGAGCCGATCCCGCCGAATACGAAGTTTTCAGCACTGCCTTCGGAATTCCCTGGGATCCTGTTCTATTTTTGGTCTTCAGCCCAACCTGGCCTGGCTGGTATGAAAGCGACGAAAAAGATGCTTTAGTAGCAGCCCTGCGCCAGGAATCTGATTTTGATAAGCGGATGGAAATATGGGATGATCTCCAGTATATGTTCTGGGATGATGTTCCCGTTATCAAATTTGGTGATTACTTCCTGCTCCATATTCACAGGGAAGAAGTCAGGGACTATCAGGGCATGGCAACAACATTCTACTGGAATGTCTGGCTCGACAACTAAATTAAAAATGCCTGCCGGTAATCATTTGCCGGCAGGCATCTCTCACTTGGACGCTTGGAGGTCGACTGGATGAAAAAATATCTTTTCAACCGGATTCTTACTTTAATTCCCACCCTGCTAATTGTTGCAACAATAGGATATTTACTGATTTATATGGCACCTGGAGATCCTGCTGCAGTTATGTTGGGAGAAGAAGCAGATGTATCTGAGGTGGTCCGGCTGAGAACAGAAATGGGTCTAGATCGGCCTATTTATGTGCAGTTGGGCCGATGGTTTGCTCGTGTTGCCCAGGGTGACCTGGGATATTCTTTTTTCCTGCAGAGGACTGTTACCCAGGCCATTCTCGACAGACTGGAAGTTACTTTGCTCTTAACTGCCTATTCCATGATTATTGCCGTAATCCTTGGTGTAGTGATTGGTATTATTGCAGCTGTAAAGCATAATACCATTGTGGATCAATTAATGATGGGAATTGCCCTTTTAGGGGTGTCAATGCCCAGCTTCTGGCTGGGGATTAACTTTATTCTGCTTTTTGCCCTTGGTACCAGATGGTTTCCTGCCGCAGGGTATGTGGACATTGCCGATGGCTTCTTTATGCATATTCGTTCTCTGACACTTCCTTCTTTAACCCTGGGTTTTATCAGCGCTGCCCCTATTGCCCGGATGACACGTTCCAGCATGCTCCAGGTTTTAAATCAGTATTTTATCCGAACCGCCAGGGCCAAAGGGCTGGTGGAGTATTCGGTAATTGTTTCTCATGCTTTCAGGAATGCAATGATCCCGACAATAACCATGGTGGGGATGACTGTTGGAAGTTTGATTTCGGGGGCCATTGTTACAGAAACTGTTTTTGCGCTGCCCGGGGTGGGGCGATTGGTCATTCAATCAATTGGCAGGCGAGATTACCCGACAGTCCAGGGAATTTTGATTTTTATTGCTTTTATCTACGTTCTGGTTAACCTGCTGGTGGATATCCTGTATCTCTATTTGGACCCACGGGTTAAGTACCTGTAATGGGGGGGGGAGTAAAATGACAGAAAATCAAAAAGTCCAAGAGGCTGCACCCAATTTTTTCCAGGATATTATAGTGGGTGGTTTCAAATTAATGCGGCGAAGCCGCATGATGACAATTGGTTTTTCCCTGGTTTTAATAATGACCATACTGGCCCTACTTGCACCCGTAATTTCTCCCTTTGATCCCCTGGAGATAAATCCAATGCGACGTCTGCAACCACCCAGCAGTACTCACTGGATGGGTACTGATGAAGTAGGCCGTGATGTATTCAGCCGGGTTTTGTGGGGAGCCAGGATTTCCCTCTTAACAGGGGCGCTGGTTGTTCTTTTTTCCAACCTCTTTGGTATTGCAATAGGTCTGGTTGCTGGTTATTTTGACAGGTTTGACAAGATAATTATGCGGATTATGGATGGCTTGATGGCCTTTCCTATATTGCTCCTGGCTATTGCCATGATGGCAGCTTTAGGGGCCCAATTATCAAACGTAATTATTGCCCTATCAATTGTTTTTGCCCCCAGGGTGGCCAGGGTGGTCCGGGGGGTAGTGCTTACGGTCAGAGAGTCGGCATATGTTGAGGCGGCAATATGTGTTGGCGCGCCTTCCTGGAAGATAATCTTTATCCATATACTACCAAATTGCCTTGATCCAATTATTGTTCAGAGTAGTTTTATGTTTGCCCAAGCGGTTTTAGCCGAGGCAGCCTTGAGTTTCCTGGGGGCGGGTATCCCCCCCTGGTTACCAAGTTGGGGAACCATAATGACAGGGGGGAGACTTTATATCAGTGTTGCTCCCTGGTTAACCATTTACCCCGGAATAGCAATAATTATCTGCGTTTTGGGACTTAACCTTTTTGGAGACGGTCTGCGTGACCTGGCTGACCCCAGGCTGCGAGGCGTTATATAAGGCGGTAAGGAGGCAAATTGTGACTGAAAAACTATTGCAAATTGACAATCTGAGAACCTATTTCAATACTCCCAACGGCGTTCTTCCCGCGGTTGATGGGGTTTCATTCCACATTAATTTAGGAGAAACCCTTTGTGTTGTCGGTGAATCGGGCTGTGGGAAAAGTGTAACCGCTCTCAGTGTAATGCGCTTATTGGCCACCCCACCCGCAAGGTATGCTTCGGGCCAGATTTTTTTCGAAGGTATTGACCTGCTAAAACTTCCCAAGGATAAAATGAGAAAAATAAGGGGAAGGGACATATCGATGATCTTTCAGGAGCCAATGACTTCCCTGAATCCCGTTCATACAGTGGGCAGACAAATAGCTGAGGCAATCAAGATAAAGGATAAAAAAATAGGGGAGAAAGAAGCAATGGAAAAAGCAATTGAAATGTTAAGAGTGGTTATGGTTCCAGACCCTCAGCGTCGGGTAAAAGAATTTCCCCACCAGATGTCGGGGGGAATGCGGCAGAGAGCGATGATTGCCATGGCCCTTTCCTGTAATCCTAAACTATTGATCGCGGATGAACCAACAACGGCTCTCGATGTTACCGTGCAGGCCCAGATTTTGAAACTGATGGGAAAATTAAAGGAAGAACTGGGTACCGCCATGATGTTTATCACCCACGATCTGGGTGTGGTAGCAAAAATGGCCCAGAGAGTAGTGGTCATGTACGCGGGGAAGGTGGTAGAAGAAGGGACGGTTTTTGATATTTTTGAAGCCCCCCTGCACCCTTATACCAAGGGTTTATTAGAATGTATCCCCCGGATGGATCAGGACAGGGGAGAACTGGCTATAATCAGGGGTTCTGTTCCTAGCCCATTAAGGTTCCCGGAAGGTTGCCGTTTTGCTCCCCGCTGCGGGGAGGCCATGGATATCTGCAAGAAGGAAATTCCTCCTTTTGAATTTAAAAATGGTCATCAGGTTTCCTGCTGGCTCTATTCCCGGGCGAAGGAGGTTGTTTAATGGAAGCCAAAAAATTTCAATCTCCAAACCAAAGAGAACCCCTGCTTAGGGTTTCCAACCTGGTTAAATATTTCCCTGTAAAAGAAGGGATTTTTTCCAAAGTAGTTACCCATGTTCGAGCAGTTGACGGGGTGAGTTTTTCTCTTGATAAAGGGCAGACCCTGGGCCTGGTTGGGGAATCGGGTTGTGGAAAAACAACCCTGGCCCGGGTCCTGCTGAGATTAATCCCTGCCACCAGCGGTGAAATAACTTTTGATGGGATGAACATTTTAAAGGCTGATGGGGGGCAGTTGCGGAAGCATCGCCGAAACATGCAGTTAATTTTCCAGGACCCTTTTAGTTCCCTTAACCCCAGGATGAGAGTGGGGAAGATAATTGGCGAGCCTTTGAGTCATCATAATATTGGAACGCCCCGGGAT
This sequence comes from Halobacteroidaceae bacterium, assembly GCA_003551665.1. Taxonomy (GTDB): domain Bacteria; phylum Bacillota; class Halanaerobiia; order B1SED10-174; family B1SED10-174; genus T1SED10-26. The sequence goes on along the minus strand of PUNE01000034.1, from coordinate 2,136 downwards.
CGCAGAAAAAAGGCCCAAGAACTTTTGGAAATAGTTGGGTTGCAGGCAACTGATGTCTGGCGCTATCCCCATGAGTTCTCTGGCGGGCAGCGACAGAGGATCGGGATTGCCCGGTCTCTGGTTTTAAATCCCAAGTTAATAATCTGTGATGAACCAGTTTCTGCCCTGGATGTGTCAATTCAATCGCAGATTTTAAACCTTCTTGATAAGCTGCAGAAGGAATTTAACCTGACTTATATTTTTATCGCTCACGGTTTAAATGTTATCCGCCACATGAGTGACCGGGTAGTGGTTATGTACCTGGGCAAGGTAATGGAAGAAGCCAGTTCTGATCAATTATTTTCTTCCCCCAAACATCCCTATACAAAGGCACTTGTGGCTGCAATTCCTGTTCCCAACCCCCGTTCCATTGGTTTTGAGGCAACCGTGGAAGGTGATGTTCCCAGTCCAATTAATCCGCCTTCAGGTTGCAGTTTCCACACCCGTTGCTCGGAAGTAATGGAAGTCTGCTCAAAAAAAGAACCAGGCTTTACCATAATTGAGGGAGACCACAGGGTTGCCTGCCACCTTTTTGGGGAATAAAGAGGTATGATAGATAAATAAAATGGAATTGCTTTTCCTGGAGAAATTAAGAAAACCCATCGGAAAAAATTGGTGGGTTTTGTTTTTTAATATAGAGCTTCTTTAACCGGGAATAATCATCTCCTGGTTGGTTTCTTTTTGCAGGATGCCATCCACTACCCGGGGCCCGAGGGCAATAAGGTTTTAGAAGACAGGAACTTTTGATATTGTTCCCAGTTCAACTCCCAGATTTTTGAAGCTTTAAGGTCAAAAATGTTTTTCTCCTTACCATCGCTCCGACTTGAAAAATCGGGGTTGTTTGATTTTGAATTTTTGTAGAAGAAGAAAAACATTTTTTTCAGAGTAATATTTTTGAAATGACAAGTCGGGCCACATAAATTTATGCTTGAGAGTACCAAAAATTAACTGGACCATTAGTGGGGTGAAAAAAAGGAATTTTTATTGTAAAGTAGAAATATAAATACCCAACTAAAACCAAGGAGGGATTTGTTTTGAGAGGGAGATTATTGCTTGTGGCCTTGTTGTTGGTGGCTCTTTTAAGCTTTCCAAACCCTGCTCAAGCTATTGAGACAGGAGGGGATCTCCGGATTGGTATTGGGACTGATCCAGAATCTTTTGATCCCATCCGCATCTCTTCTGCTCCCGCCGGTATGGTTTTTGAACACATGGTAGAAGCTCTGTTTGATATGGATGTAGAAGGTGAGATTTATCCCCTTCTTGCAAAAGATTACGAAGTTTCTGATGATGGACTAACCTGGACCATTTTCCTGCGGGAGGGGATAGAGTTTCACGATGGTGTTCCTTTCAATGCAGATGCGGTAAAATTTAACCTGGAACGTTTTTTGGATCCTGAGAATGAAGCTCCCTATCGGTTCCTGATCGATAAGGTAACTGAAGTGGAATTGGTTGACGATTACACGATTAAGCTTCATACAGAAGAGGTTTTTGCCCCAATCATTGCCCATCTTTCTCACCGTTTTATTGGTATGATTAGCCCGGAGTCAGTTGAAAAATACGGGGAGGACGTTGGCGAAAATCCAGTTGGAACTGGACCTTTTAAGTTCCAAAGCTGGGTCCGCGGGGAAAGTGTTAAGGTAGAAAAAAATCCTGATTATTGGGGAGAGGGTCCCTACCTGGACAGCGTTGAGTTCAAAATTATTCCAGAAGATGCAACCCGGATAGTTATGGTGGAAACCGGCGAACTTCATGCTGCAATGAGAGTTCCGCCCCGTGATATGCCCCGCCTTGAAGATCACCCTGAAGTGAATGTTTTACGCGTGCCCTCTGTACGGACAATTTATATCGGGTTTCACAATCAACGGGAGCCCCTGGACGATGTTCGCGTTAGAAGAGCATTAAATTATGCTGTGGATAAAGAAGTGATTGTAGAGCATATTCTTGCCGGGGCAGGGCAACCTTCAGATGCTCCAATTTCGCCGGGAATCTTTGGCTATACTCCAGTTGGAAAATACGAATACAACCCGGAAAAAGCACAGGAGTTGCTGGCAGAGGCAGGCTACCCTGATGGGTTTGAAATTACCCTTTACCATCCTG
>PUNE01000116.1 GCA_003551665.1 Halobacteroidaceae bacterium | reverse complement strand
CATCCGCTTCCGCCTCTCCTGCTCCAAAAACAGCCCATCCCAGCACAAAAACCAGTAAAAACAAGGCAATTTTTTTGCTCATGATAAAACCTCCTTAGGATAATCAACCACCTAAATTTCCTGCTTCCACTACAGATAAAACCCGGCCCTTAATAATAATATTCTTTTTTATACCTTTCTTTCCTGCAGGGCTTTGCCCTCGTTCTCCAGGTTATTTTTCCGGGATTGATATTATTACAAGAACTCCGGGCTGTCCTCCATCTGAGAATCAGAAAGGGGCGCTATCCTCCAGGAGGGATTTAACCTCCTGCAAAACTATTCGGATTAACAGGTGCATTTTTCCTGCTCCAGTTAAAACTCAAAAGCTTCCAGAAATAGAAGGATTATCTAACCTCAAGGACTTCAACATTCTTATTCCAGCGCTGCCTGAAGGGATCCTCTCGGATTAATATCCGAAAAGGACCTGAGCCACCCTCCTCCATTGGAGATAATGGCTTTCCATTAATTTCATATACCAAATAGACGTTATCCTCCGCCAGCACCTCCTCTGCAGAAAGCGCAACCGAATAGGCATCAATTGAGGTGGTGATAACCCGGTCAATTTCTTCCAGGGGAATGTTTAAAGTTCCCAGTAACACCTTTAATCTGATCCCTTTAAAAATATCTCCTCGCTCGGTATCAATTTCATATTGTTGAAAGTCCAGGAGATTCTCAAAATGCACCCTATAACTTTCCTGTCCAAATTCAACCGAGAGGGGGTTTTCCCTTTGCAGTTCAAAGCCTTCATTGTACCCTTCTCCGGGCAGAAAAACAAATATTAATCCGATAACCAAAAGGACAATTAGAACCCCCCCATAAATAAATTTATTCATTCCAGTTCCCTCCATCCAGGAGCCAGTAGGGCATAAACATGTCCTCAAAAATCAAATGCCTGTGATCCCCACCCTCTTCAGTGGCATGCATTCCATGATCGGCATAGATCAGGACCTTTCCCTCCCAGACCTGTAGTAAACTCTGGACATAACCGTCGGTCCTCTCAATTTCCTGCATGGTTTTTGAAGCAAGATCACCATAATTATGTCCGGCCCGGTCCACATCTTTATAGTGAACAAATAATAACCTGAGCTCCTCATTCATTTCTTCCAGGGCATTTTCGGTTTTTTTATGGTCATTTCTGCCTGCTTCGTCCGATCTTACGGTGTATATCGGATCTATTTCCAGTTCAATGGTTCCCATAGGACCGATTACCGCTGCTGCCGACAGCCCCTGCTCTTCCGTATAAGCAAATATAGTTGGCACCTGAGTTCGGCGTATACCCCTTTCATAAACTCCATTAATATAAGGCAATTCTCCGGTAAGTGAAGCCGCTACATTTACCGGGGTCACCGGGGGATAGGCGACCATAGCTTTTTCCGGCTGGGGCAAACTCTCCAGAAAAGGAATATAACCATTTTCCCGGGCATATTCAAACTGATGATAGCCCAGACCATCTATCAGAATCATCAGGATTTTTTCCTCCTGTTTTAAAAGGGTTTTGGTGTCATGATAAACGTCGGTAATCATTCTGTCGGGGGGATTTAATACAAGGCCCCGGGCTTCAGGAATAAGGAGCTCATTATTCTGCATATAACCGAGGCTATTATCCTGCAGGACCAAACGTCCGCTTTCTTCATAAGGCTCTACTTCGCCTTTGTGCCCCACAACTACTGCCGAATCCGCTCCAGATAGATCCACATAATTTTCAATATCTACCTGCCGATGACGATAAAAGGAAGTTGCTTTTAATTCTTCATCTTCATGAATCTGAAAAGCGGTACCCCTGACTGCAGGAAAGACCGAAAACCCATCTTCATAAAAATCTCCTATTGATAATTGTGCCAGATTTTCCACCGGGTTAATAACATTAAAACCAGCACCCAGCGGCAGGCTACGGGAGATAATAACTATGTCTTTGATATTCTTAATATTGCTGCTGCGGGGATGATTGGAATTTATGGCTTCCCAGCGGTCCTCCTCTCCCAGGGCAATATAACTTTCTGCAATATTTTTCCCGGAAATCAGGACACTGAAACCATCATGAGCAGTAAAGAGAATATCAAAAGCATCACCGCGGGGTTGAGCCCGGTCAATCAGTTCGGATAAAGCAATAACCTCTATTTTTTCGCCACGCCGTTCAATTTCATAAATATCAGGGGCATCCTGCTTTTTATGAAGATCCCAAGGGTTATCTACATCCCCCCAAATGGTCAGGGGAAAAACTGCCTTTTGTTCTTCCACTGTTCCCTGTGTTTCCTGACAACCGGAGAAAAAACCGGATAATAAAATTCCCAGGATTAAAAACATAAAAATGATAAACTTTTTTTCCCTTATCAAAATTACACCCCCTGTAATAAAAATCTCAAGCGAGTTCAAGCAAAATTGTTAATAGCTGCTCCCATTTCCGGATAAACTCCCCGAAATATGGCTTAATCAAACCCCTTTTTCCATAAAACTCTGGGTTCAACCCAGAGACCCTGAACCCGGGAAAGCAGTTATATTTTAAATTTTTAAAGCCGGCCGCCCCTTCTCCACCAATAACTCGTTCTTCAATAATAAGGCTGAAGCAGGAACGGGTTGGCAGCAAAAACCCTGGAAAAACATAAAGCAGGGGGAGATCGGGAGCCCGGTTATGGTCTTTTTTCCCCTGAGCTCCTCCTCTTCCCCCTTAGCCCTATTCCACGGCCTTAATAAAAAGCAGGTCTCTTATTGCGGTATTACGCGGCAGGCCGTCAAATTCAGAAGCAACCTGTCCACTGTCTCTTATATATATAATACCTTTTTTCAGATCTTCGTAGCTGACCTCAGCCGAAAACCCATCGACTGCTTCCAGGATATACGCATCAGCCTTTTTCAGTTTAAATTTTTCTGCCAGTTCCATGAGGCCAATCCCGGTATTATCATTAACCTGCATCCCAGGAAAAAGCTCCATTGCCCTTTCCACGGATAGGATCCCCGTCTGCCCGGAAAAAATCCAGGCCAGATCCCTGACATGCATTCCCCGGGGCAAATCAGGGCTCCTAAATGCAGGTGTATTGGGGCCCTGGGTTAAAAAATAGGCATCCAGCACCGTTTGATATTCTTCATTTTTATCAAAACCATCTGTAGCCAGCATATAAACTGTATCGGAGGCTGATATTCCCGCCAGAAGGTCCCCGGCTGTTACTGCCTTCTGGTCCTCTCCCTCAGGATAATCAATTTCTTCTAAATTAAGTACCAGGGATTCAAAAAAGAAAATCCTTGCTGTTTGGTCGCTTTCCGAGGTGGTTTCCGGATCTTTTTTTTCCATAGCTTCTTCATCAGTATTCAGGGTGATTTGAACAGCATTTCGGACCCAGTACATTGCCTCTTCTCCGGGGATAAAAACCCTTATCGGCCTTGTTCCTTCATACAGTGGCTCATTATCAATTTCGTAGGCCAGGATAACATCCCGATCAATAAATATATTTCGAGGAACTTCTACAGAATAGCCATCCCCGGCCGTAACCCGGAAGCTCTTAAGCTCTTTTTTATCTCTATCAATAGATGCCAGCACATCTCTGAATAAGACCCCTTTTATCGGATAACGATCATATATTTGCCCTTCATTATCCCGTCTGATAATCTCTTCTTCGACTGATTCAAATTCCATTAATTCTTCTACTTTAAATTCCTTTTCCCCGTGCAAATCACAATTGATCACAATTACATCTTCTTCTCCGGGATACTCAGTCCCAGCTTTTTCTGCTGCAACGTTTTGCAGGTCCCCATTTGCCACCATCAGGGTTGTAAAGAATAGGAAGGTCAGAATAAAAACCAAGCCTTTTTTTAATACCACCTGGACTCACTCCCTTGTTATAGTTATTAATTTTTTCAAGTTAATTGCCCGATCGCTTTTCTTTAAATTCTACATAACATCCAATAAAAAAATCCCTTTCCCCTGTATCACCCCCCCGGCCCACAATGTCACAGTCTTTTAACAGATCCCATCCAAAAAAAAATGACTCCTCGAAAAGAGTCAAAAAAAAAGGCGCGAAAGCGCCCGATTTACAAAGCTATAACCCAAATAGCGTTGTATGGAGGACTCCTTTCCAAAATGGGAGGCCCGGCCGTTTCCCGCCGAACCCTATCGGTCTATTTTCCCTAGTTTTCCTTAGGAAATTAGACTCGGAGCATAATATTCAATTACCTCTGTGAAAAATAGTAACACGCTCCCTGTCTTCTGTCAATCATCCAGCAGACCTTTCTGCCCTGAAAAATAAACTTCACACAGTACACAATTAAAGTCCTAAAACAGGATAGCACAATAACATTAATTACAGGGTTAGAGCGCTTTTTAAACTTCTGCTGATGACAGCCCGTCATGAAAGACTACTTTGAAGAGTTAGCTCCTGTTAATTTTAATTCAACAACCCTTTCTATTTCGAATTAAGGTTGCAGTAGAAAAAGAAACTAATTCTGCTTTTTTTCCCAGGGTTTTTACCAAACCTGGATGGCCGGCCAGAACCGGGGATTTATGCGGGTTCAAAAAGGTTTTTAGGGTTGCCCTCCTGCTTATTTCCAGACCGGGAGAGATTATTTTCCCCGATTATAAGTTGTTTGTCAGCCCTTTATGGTTGATCCAATTCCCCACAATATGCAACTCTTTAAGTCCAGCGGGGAAATAATTATAAATGGTTTTATTTTCCCAGCTTAAAGTTCCGAAGATAACTATTACTACTGAGCAGACATAAATTTTAGAATATAGAATAAATCATCCAAATCAACTGCTGTTTCCAGGGGTAGAGCTCCGGGAAGGGTTCTGGTTGTCTGCCCATCCTGAGAGTTCATAAAAGAAATTATCCCCTCTGTTATCAGTTTGCCTCTTCCATCATAAACTTTCATTTCAAACATTACCATGGCATAATCCCGACCGGAATCGTTAAACAAATCCACTTCAATCATCAGACCCATGCCCATTAAATCTTCCAGCTCCACCTTTTCAATGACAAATCCAGGTTCAAACCATTCTGCATAATCCAGCTTAATCCTATCCACCCTGCGTTCAACAGTCCATTCCTCCAGATCAAATCTGCTTTCGGCCTCCCTTAAGGAGAGATTGGACAGGACAAACTCTCCCAGTTCCGGATGATACAGGGAAGTTCTTCCACCCTCTACCGGAAACACATCAAGGATGGTAAATATTTCTCCTTTATCATCAGTTAAAAAAGCCATACCAGGACCGGGGGGCGCAAAGAGAATTATGCTGCCATCATCAGTAATCAGGGGGTCAAGTTCTTCATAATGTTCAAGACCGAGATTAATTGTTTTTAAATCATAAAAGTTCAGGGGCACTTTATTCCCCAGCTTAAAATCAACTTTCCTGCTGGAGCTCACATGTTCCAGCGGAATCTTCCCCAACTCCGCTTCCGGTGCGGCCAGGTATATCTGCTGGCTGTAAACTGTTCCATAAACTTTCAAAATTAAGGGGTTCTCCTCCTCCTGATCAAACCAGGGATGCCAGTCCACAAACTTATAATCGGGATAGTATATTTTCTGGATCATCAATATTTCCTCATTGTTATCCACCAGGAAAGTGATGGGAAAACCTCTTCCTGAATCCAGATATACTGTAAGCTCTTGATATAAATCTGTTCCGAAAATTGCTGACAGTTCTGTATCTACAAATTTGGGGTTTAATTCAATTAGTTCATCCCCGGTAAGACCAGCACATTGAGCCTGCCCCAACCCCATGATCAGAAAAATCGAAACCACCAAAACCAGCCTGGAAGCAACCCTTAAAACCCTTTTCACTTTATACCCACATCCTTTCTATTGGGCTTACCGGTCCCCTTTCATTGGGATTGAAAGGAGTTTAGGAAAAACCATTTTTCCCAACCTTAAACAACGGGAACCCTTCCAGTCAGGGGTAATTGCAGGAGGGGTTCTCAGATACCCCTCCTGCAAAACCCATTGCCACCTATGCTCAATCCACCACAACCTGCTTTTTGTTTCACCCCTTTCCAGGCCCGGACGGGCCCAATTCCCCGACCTTATCCCCAGTATCTGGAGTCCAGACCGTTTACAGGTGATGGTTTTTGACCAGAATCCCTGATGAACTATCCGGTGTGGGCTCTTAACAGCTATCTTCATAAAGGAGGCTACACTTCAAAAAACTCTTTTCTCACCTGCCTGATTTTAATTTATAACTTCCTTCCCGGGTTTTTCCCTGTTCTATACGTTTCTTCTTTGTCCCTGATCGGAACTGTAACCTCGGGGCTGAATTAACAATAACTACTTGATTTCAGCAATTCACTTAGGGTCTCTGTTAAGTCGATCCAATCCCTGCCAGATAGTATTAACTGCGGAAAAACCCGGGAATTTTTTGAGAAATTTTAAAATGTTCCAGGCATTTTCACCTAACATTTATTACTGAGGTTTCCTCTGTTTAAGTTGTGGATAGTTTTCAAATAACCGGGATCCGGACGGGAATCTTGCCTCCCTCTACCCCGTCGGGGCCGGTAACACTTACATAATAGAAGATATCGCCGCTACCAGGCGCAACCCGCAGGCTGGCCCGATAGGACTCACCGGTGCCTCGGCGGGTGTATTGCCCGTCAGCCCGACGCTCATACCAGGTTATCTCGCCCTCACCCTCGGCCAGGCGAGCCTGAAGATTAACCGTCATGGAAACAGAGCTGAAACCCGTGGGCCCCTCTATTGGTTCAACGGGGTCCACCTCCAGGTAATAGTTGGGATCGAGGATGCGATTCGGGTCATACATTGCGATATATTTCGAGACAACCGGTGCAGCATGCATGGCATTGCCATTAATGCCCGCATGATCAAACAGACCTGCAAACCATAACTCCTCACCGCGAACGGTGTGAACTACTTCCGAACCCACTACATGGGCCTGACCCTCGCGCAACAGGCCTCCTCCCAGCGGACT
>PUNE01000139.1 GCA_003551665.1 Halobacteroidaceae bacterium | reverse complement strand
TGAAACTCTCTTATTCTTGGTGATGCTTTTAGCATCCACTCTCGTCTGGCGCTGTTCAGTTTTCAAAGACCACTTTTTATGGTGCATTAATTATATTACCACGCGTCTCGTGCGGTGTCAAGCCTTTCTTGGAACAAATTCCGGGTCTTATTCCCCCTGCTTTTTATCACCTTGGTCTTTCTCCTCGGGTCGCATGGGCGGAAATAAAATTACCTCTCTAATGTTACGGGAACCGGTCATTACCATAATAATCCGGTCAATTCCAATACCAAGCCCCCCCGTTGGGGGCATGCCATATTCCAGGGCCCGGATGAAATCTTCATCCATCATGTGAGCTTCTTCATCTCCGGCTTCTCTTTTGGCTACCTGCTTTTCAAATCTTTCTCTCTGATCAATGGGGTCATTCAACTCAGTAAAGGCGTTGGCTACTTCCATGCCCCCGATGAAACCCTCAAAGCGGTAGGTAAAATCTGGATCCTCAGGGATCTTCTTTGCCAGCGGAGATACCTCCACAGGATAGTCCATAATAAAAGTTGGTTGAGTGAGGTTTTCTTCAACTTTTTGTTCGAAGAACTCATTTAAGATTTCTCCGAGTGAGAGTCCAGGTTTAATCCTGACATCCTTTTCTTCGGCAGCTTTCCGAGCAGTTTCAAGATCTATACTGGAAAAATCAACCCCAGTAAATTCTTCTACTGCTTCAATCATAGTCAGCCTTCTCCAGGGAGGAGTGAGGTCAATTTCTTCTCCCTGGTAAACAATTTTCTCGGTTCCAAGAACCTCCCTTGCTACAGAGCTGATCATTACCTCTGTCAGCTCCATCATGTCCCGGTAATCCGTATTGACCTGGTATAATTCCAGCATGGTAAACTCCGGGCTATGCTTGTGGGAAAAACCTTCGTTCCGGAAATTCCTGCCGATTTCATATACTCTGTCAAATCCCCCAACTATGAGCTTTTTCAGGTAGAGTTCAAGGGCAATCCGTAAATAGAGGTCTCGACCCAGGGTAATATGGTGGGTTATAAAAGGTCTTGCATCTCCTCCGCCTGGAATGGGTTGAAGAATTGGTGTTTCCACCTCAAGAAAATCACGGGAATCCAAAAAACGCCGAATAGCAGCAATAGTCCGGCTTCTTCGCATAAAAATTTCCCGAACCTCCGGGTTGACAATCAGGTCAACATACCTCTGCCGGTAGCGCAGCTCAACATCTTTTAAACCATGCCATTTTTCGGGCAGGGGACGAAGTGATTTGGCCTGAACTTCAAAATGGGAGACGTTTACGGTTACCTCACCCCGGCGGGTTTGGAAAACCTCTCCCGTTATTCCTATCAGGTCTCCAATATCCAGGGACCGGAAAATCGCAAAATTGTCCTCCCCGATGGAGTTAACCCTTAAGTACAGCTGGACGCTACCAGACTGGTCAGAAATATCGCCAAACATTGCCTTGCCATGCTCCCTTTTGGAGAGCAGGCGACCGCTCAGACTTACCTCCTGCCCTTCCAGCTCAGAAAATTCGTCCTTAACCTGTTGTGCCCAGTGGGTTCTTGAGTATTTTTCCCCGAACCCTGGAATCCCCTTTTCCTGAAGCCACTTTAAGTTTTCCCTTCTTTGCTGGATAAAGGCATTAAGATCCTGCTTTTCCATGGGGGCCTCCTAGATTTTACTTTTTTTTCTAATGTTCATTATCTCATACTCCATAATCCCTGCTGGAACCTCGACTTCAACCTTTTCTCCAGCCTTGCGACCGATAATAGCCCTGCCTACTGGTGATTCGTTGGAAATTTTGTTTTCGCTGGGATCGGCTTCTGCAGAACCAACGAGGGTATAAACAAATTCTTCTCCGGATTCAACATCCTTGATCTCTACAGTACTGCCAATTTTTACCTCGTGATTTTCTGCTGCGCTCCCGTCGTCCTCTTCAATAATTCGGGCATTGCGCAATAATTGCTCCAGATCCTTGATGCGCCCTTCAACAAATGCCTGCTCATTTTTTGCATCATCATATTCCGAATTTTCTACAATATCTCCGTACTCTCTGGCTTCTTTTATTCGTGCTGCGACTTCTTTTCGTCTTACTGTCTTAAGATGGTGCATTTCGGCCTGCAATTTCTCTAACCCCTCTTTGGTCAAAAAAACTTCCTCGCCCATGGCCTCGTCTCCTTTATTTTTTTCTCAACTCAAATAAACACAAAATTAGTGCCAAGTGTTGGCCCCTTGACACTAACTATATTACATTTATTAATTGTTAATTATAATCGGTATTTAAAGGTTTGTCAAGATTACCCTTTTTTATTCACCCTTTAATCTAAAGGCTTTTCCCAGCTAAACCCATATTGCCTAGGAAAAGGTAACTACCCGGGGAGTAAAACCGATTTGTTGGAGCGCTTCTGCATATGTTTCCACCCCTGGCTCCAGCCCTTTACCCCGAAGATAAGCAACAAGAACAGCCTCAATTACATTGGTTCCAAACGAACGGCCCGCAAGGTCGGGAGTTGTTGTAATCAGCATTTTTATTCCAAGGCTCTTCAATTTTTGGGCATCCTTTTCAGTTACGGTATTGGTAACAATAATTTTCCCCTCCAGGCGGCGGGGGAAATTCTTTTTGATGTAGTGATAATCTCCCGCAATAATGTCAACCTGCTCATAATACCGGTTATGAATCCTTTTGGATTCCTTGTCCTGGGCCTTTCCAACGGGATAAACCATGGAAAATGGCAAAAAGGTAACTACTGGAGCAATAGTCTTGGTTAGCCGCCTGAGGTTTTTCATGGTTCTGATGGGTACAGGTAAACCCAGAGCAAAAATCACATCTCCGAAAATCACCTCGGCCCCACTGGAAACAAATGCTTCAGCCATTCCCAAGCGTTCAACACAGCACACGGCCAGTACTTTTTTGCTGGCAAGATCCAGTTTGAGCTCAGAATCCATGTATTCAACAACTTTTCTCTCCAGGGTATCTTTCAGTCCAGACCCATCAACCACCGGGGTTTCCCGGACGTCAGCAATCAGTTTTTTGGCATCCCGGAAGTAATATTTTTTCTCCCCGGTTGTAATGTAGAGGCTGATACCACCCATCCCGATTGCGTCAACCTGCCCGTCCAATTCACCATAAAGCCGCCGGGCCCTGTTAAAATCCCCATCCGTCCCCCGGCGTTCAATCAGAAATGTATCACCGAGAATTTCTTTTTCTACTTTATGATCCCTGCTGGAAGAGCCAAGGCTGATACTGACTATATGTTTCAAAAATTATTCCCCCTTTTCCTTAACCTGTTCAAGGACCTCTCTTAATTTTTCAATATCCACAACAATATCCTTTTGAATTGGAGATGGACCAAGGGGTAACCCAATTACTTCGCCCTCGAGAAGAGACTGGACAGTTTCAATTCGCATATCAGAACCAATAAAAACAACTGTTTTATAATCCTGAATTTCTTTTATCAGTTCTAAGAGCTCGTTAAAAAGGGTGATCCCATTTTTATCCTTAATATAAGACCACCGCTCTTCATCATTCAGAATCATCGTAAAATCAATTCCCATTTCTTCCGCAAGATTATTTACCTCTTCTTTGTTGGCAACGGGAAAGCCAATAAGGGCAACCCGCTCCCCTCTCCTGATCTGCCCGATAGATTCAAGGTGAGATATAAAACTCCTCTCAAGCTGGAGGCGTTCGGCAACTTCTTTTTGGGAATATCCCTGGGCTCTCAGGCTTAAGATTTTTTCAATTGTCCGATTTAACTTTCCCCTGCTGATTAACTTTTCCCCGATCCTGATAAACTGCAAAAAAACGCCCCCTCTGTGCACAAGTTGTGCTCATAAAACATTATATCAAAATACTTCCTGTTAAACAAGGTTTTCTCTATCTTTTATTCCCCCAAAAAAAATCCAGGAAACTAGTCCCCACCTTCTGGGATCCTTGCTTCCTGTACCCGAAACGACCCCAGGGAGGCTTTGGCTTCCCGGACCTATCAATATTTAGCAGTTTTAATGAAAAAGGGAGCAGTTTGCTCTTAAAATAAAAAAGATCATCCTTCTTTCAATGCTTTTTAGAAAGGAAATAATCTTTTTGGTAATTTCATCCTCCTGCAGCTCCAAGTTTCCAGGATCAATTTCCTTTCTCCACCCTTTTTACACCTGTTTCCCGGGGTTTTTGGTAGTTAATTAGGGTCCTAAAGATTTTTTTCCACCTCCCAGCTTTTTTCAAACCCTGCAAGGGCTTCTTCAGGCAGATAAAAAAGCCCCCCTATTTTTCTTTGGCTACATTTCTCTCTCGACCATTGTCAGATAATCTTTAAGCAACCTTCTGACTTCTTCTTTTTTTTCCACCCGCATCAATCTATCTCTTGCTTCCCGGGCCCGGGGAAATCCCTTGATATACCAGCCCAGGTGTTTTCGCATTTCAGTAATGGCCTTTTTTTCATTTCCCCTCAGATTAATTAAACCTTCAAGGTGCCTATCCGTTGTTTTCAATATTTCCCCGGCACCCGGGAAAAAAATTCCCTCTCCCCTATCTTCTTTTTTTATCTGGTGGAAAATCCAGGGGTTACCCAGTGCTCCCCGAGCCACCATTATTCGCCTGCATCCCGTTATTTCCTTTATTTTTAGAGCATCCTCGGCCGAAAAAACATCTCCGTTGGCAACAATCGGCACTTCGGATTTACCACTAATAAAAGCAATCCCTTCCCAGTCAGCCTTACCGGAATAAAACTGGTCCCGGGTTCGTCCGTGAACAGTAATCCAGCTTGCTCCAGCCTCCTGGCAACGGAGAGCTACCTCTTTACCTGTCATTTCATCCCTATCCCAGCCCAATCTTATCTTAACCGAAACCGGAACATTCACTTCTCCTACCAGAAGCCTAACAATTTCCGCTGCACGGTCTGGTTCACGCAAAAGGGCTGCCCCCATGCCCCCTTTAACAATTTTGGGAACCGGACAGCCCATATTAATATCAAAAAATAACGGCAAGGTTTTTTCGGCTATTATTTCAGCCGCCCTGACAAAATCATCAGGTTCCCTACCAAAAAGCTGGACCCCTGCCTTTTCCCCTTTTTCCAGGTCCAGAAGAGAAAGGGTCTTATTATTCCGGTGAATAATGCCCTGGACGCTGACCATTTCCGTACAAACATAATCCGCCCCCTGTTCTCTGACTAGGTGGCGAAAAACCCTGTTGGTTACTCCGGCCATAGGAGCCATAAAAAGAATTATTGGCCCGTTCATTTTCGATTCATCTCCCCAAGCAAACGCAATCCTTCCAGGGTTAACCGGGGATTTACTATGTCAAAACAACCCGCATCTTTTTCCCATAACCCCGCAAGGCCCCCTGTTGCAATAACCAGCGGATTACCAGGAAGACTGTTTTTAAAAAGTTTTACAATCTCCTTGATCTGGCCAAGAAAACCGTAATAGATTCCTGATTCCAGTGCACTGACGGTATTTGCTCCAACAACCTGATCGGGTTTGCGAACACTAATCCTGGGGAGCTGAGCTGCCTTCTCAAAAAGGGCGGCCGCAGAAATTCCCACTCCTGGAGCAATGGCACCTCCCAGGTACTCTCCTTCTTCCGTCAGGGCACAGAAAGTCGTGGCAGTTCCAAAATCAACAATAACTGCAGGAGCTCCATAAAGATGATAGGTTGCTACTGCATTTACGATTCGGTCTGCCCCAACCTCCCTGGGGTTATCCGTTTTGATGTTTAAGCCCGTCTTAATTCCTGGACCTACAAAACGCGGTTTCAGATGCAAATAATTATCCAGGGCCTTCTCCAAAACTCCGTTCAGGGGAGGGACAACACTGGAAATCAGGACATCATCAATACTTCCCCTCTTAACATGGCCGTTTTCAAAAAGTCCTGCAAGTAATATCCCATATTCATCTGGAGTTTTGTCCCGGTCAGTGGAAATCCGCCGATCCCAGATCCAGTTTTCTCCATCCCAGATACCCAGAACTATATTGGTATTTCCTATGTCGATTGCCAGAAACATCCTTACCCCTCCTCCAGCAAAACCACAGTTCCCTGCCATATTTCCCGAAAAAAACCCTCGGAGTTTTCCAGGATTAGCTGCCCCCGGGGGCCGTAGTTGACAACCCTTCCCCCAGAACTATCAATCCGGACAGCTCTTCCCATTAAATAAGAGAGGGCCTTCTGTTCTTCCAGGAAAAATGCAAAACCTTTATCCTGAAATATTTTAAAATCTCCCACCAGCTCCCTCAATATAAACCCGATCACTTCCTCAGAAGGATGAGCCTGAAGCTCGGAAAGGTTACCGGGGGAATTACCCGGATCTATCTTACTGCTATTAATTGGATCAATATTCAAACCTATTCCCACTATTAATTTCCCGGAGAAATTCTCGCAGAGGATCCCTCCAACCTTGGAGCTTTTACGATAAATATCGTTGGGCCACTTAATTTTTAACTCAAGACCAGTTTTTTCTCCCAGGACACGGATAACTGAACCTGCGGCAACCAGAGAAAATGAGGGTTCTATCATTTGAGGAGAGTGAAGAAGGACCGAAAAATAAAGTCCTCCGGGAGGAGAAAACCATTTTTTCCCTCGCCGTCCCCTTCCCTCTGTCTGTTTTCTGCCCCACACAACTGTACCCGACCTGGATCCTTTTAAGGCCAGTTCCCGTAAATAATCACTGGTTGATCCTATACTGTCGAAGAAAAAAACAGGCCCCATATCCCAACCGGGTAGTTTTATTTCTTTCACCTTCAGCCCTCCTGGGAAATATCCAGGCTTATATCCAGCGCCTGCACAGAATGGGTTAGAGAACCCATGGAAATAATATCTATACCACACCTGCTTATTTCCGCAACGTTTTCCAGGGTGATACCCCCGGAAGCCTCGACCAGGGCCTTTCTATTTACTATACTAACTGCCTTTTTCATCTCATTGGTGGCCATATTATCCAGCATAATAATATCTGCCCCTGCCTCAAGAGCCTCATTTAGTTCCTGAAAATTGGTAATCTCAACCTCTATTTTGAGAGTGTGTCCCGCCTTTTCCCGGGCAATTTTTACCGCTTCCTTTACTCCTCCAACAGCCCGGATATGGTTATCCTTGATCAGTACTGCATCAAAAAGCCCCAGGCGGTGGTTATAGCCTCCGCCCTGCCGGACTGCATATTTCTCAAGCCACCGCCAGAGAGGTGTTGTCTTGCGGGTATCCACAATTCTTGCCCCATCCGATCCCACAAGGTCCACAGCCTTTCTGGTCTGGGTGGCAATACCCGAGAGCCGCTGTAAAAAATTAAGGGCAAGCCTTTCCGCCTGTAATATATTGAGGGTTAAACCCTCAATGACAGCAAGGGTCTGGCCCGGACTGATTTTCTGCCCGTCACTGGCTTCTTCCCGGAAATCAATTTGCCCCACCAATTGAAAGATCCTCCCGGCAACTGGCATTCCTGCAAGGACACCTTCTTCTTTAGCCCAGATTCGACCTTTGGTCCGGGAGTTGGGAGAAAGCAAAAGTTCTGATGTAATATCTCCAGACCCAATATCTTCAGCAAGGGCCATTTGAAGCTGCCGATCTATCGTCGGATTAGGAAAGTTCAATTATTTCAACCTCCTTATTCTCTTTTCCCAGGACTATATGTTTTCTCTCCCAGTTTAATCTCTGGTCAGGAAAATCACTTCGAAAATGGCTTCCCCGGCTTTCCTCCCTAAAAAGGGCTGCTTTGGTAATTGTGTAGGCAACAATCAAAAGATTCTGTGTTTCCCACGCCGCGGGTCGGGTATAGGTATAAAGGAGGTGGGCCCCGAGTTCTTCCAGCTCCTCCAGGGCCTTTTCCAGCCTTTCTCGGTCCCTGACAATTCCGACTTTTTCAGTCATAACTTTCTGCAATTGTCCCCGGACACGCCACAGTTCCCTGTCATCTCCAAGGGGGCGTTCTTTGGCTATTTGTTCCTTGACCATTTTAACCGGTGGAGCATCTCTCTCACCCTTTTTTACTTTTAGAGCAATCCTTCTTCCAAACACCAGGCCTTCCAGGAGAGAGTTGCTGGCCAGTCTATTTGCACCGTGAACTCCGGTTGCAGCATTTTCCCCGCAGGCAAAAAGCCCGGGGATGTTGGTAGCACCGTTAATATCCGTTTTTATACCTCCCATGATAAAATGAGCAGCTGGCCGGACTGGGATCCAGTCATCTTCTAAATTGTAACCAAGTTCTTTGCATTTTCGGTAAATCTTGGGAAATCTCTTTTCAATAAAACCCCTGTTTTTTTGGGTAATATCCAGGTAAACATATTCCCTTTGATCCTTCTGCATCTCGGTAAAAATTGCCCTGGCAACAATATCTCTGGGAGCCAGTTCAGCCTGGGGGTGATATCGGGTCATAAATCTTTCCCCATTTTTATTCCGCAAAACCGCTCCTTCTCCCCTTACCGCCTCGGAAATTAGGAAGGTTGTTTCTTCAGAACCATACAGGGTGGTGGGATGAAACTGGATAAACTCCATATCCATCAGTTGGGCTCCCGCCCTGTGGGCAATGGCAATCCCGTCCCCTGTTGCAACTTCTGGATTGCTTGTATTACTGTAAACATGCCCGCAACCCCCTGCAGCCAGAACCACGTAGGGAGCAACAAATAAAATAAATCCCCCCCGGTTACGGTCAAAAGCCAGGATACCCTGGCAATCACCATCAGGACCAAGAACAACCTCCAGGGCATAGGTATTTTCATAAAGATCAATCCAGTCCAGACGTCGAACGTGATTTACCAGGGCCCTCCTGATTTCTTCGCCAGTGGCATCTCCCCGGGCATGTAAAATCCGGGGACGGCTGTGGGCCCCTTCTCTGGTAAAATCGAGACTGTTTTCAATCCGGTCGAAGGCAGTTCCCATTGCAATTAACTCCCGGACTCTTCCTGCTCCTTCATTAACCAGCACCTCAACTGCGCGAGAATTGCAAAGGCCCGCCCCAGCAGTTTTGGTGTCTTTTATATGAAGATCCAGGGAGTCCTCATCGCTCAAAACTGCGGCGATTCCTCCCTGGGCAAATTCTGTACTGCTGTCTTCAGTTTTTTCCTTGGTCAGAATGGCAATTTTTCTTTCTCCCGCTTTGGCAGCAGTATAAAGACCTGCCAGTCCACTACCAACGACCAGCAAGTCGACCTCTTCCACCTTTAAGCTTTCAACATCAAAATGCAGCAGATACCTGGGAATTTCCATTTTTAAATCCCCGCCTCCTATTTTATGGCCAGCATTCTTTCAAGAGATTGTCTTGCTTTTTGGGCAATTTCTTCTTCAACCTCGATTTGAGGGGAAAGATGATGCAGGGATTCGGCAACCTTTTCCAGGGTTGTTTTTTTCATATTAACGCAGATCAACTTTGGAGAAAGGAGATAAAAGATTTTCTCGGGGTTCTCCTTTTTCAACCTGTGCAGCATACCCATTTCTGTACCGATAATTATTGCCTGGGCATCAGTTTCCCGGGCAAATTTCAAAATTCCCGATGTTCCACCAGCATAATCAGCTTCTTTTACAACCTCAGGTTTACATTCCGGATGGACAGCAATCGGAGCATCGGGGTGAGCTTCCCGGGCTTTTTTCAATTCTTCCAGCCCAACCCGGTGGTGGGTAATGCAAAAGCCTTCCCAGATTATTATCTTCTTGTCGGTCCTGTCAGCAATATACTGGCCAAGGTTTTTATCCGGGAGGAAAATTATTTTCTCCTGGGGAAGAGACTCCACAACCTGAACTGCATTGGAGGAGGTACAGCAAACATCGATTTCAGCCTTAACCGCAGCAGAAGTGTTGACATAAGCAACCACAGCCGCATCGGGGTGTTCTTTCTTTTTGGATCGGACCGCCTCTACTTCGGCCATGTCTGCCAGAGGACAGCCGGCTTCTTTCACGGGAAGGATTACTTTTTTTTCCGGGGCCAGAATTTTTGCACTTTCCGCCATAAAATGCACCCCGCAAAAAATAATGGTCTCTGCATCAACTTCTGCAGCCTTCTGGGCTAAACCAAAAGAATCCCCGACATAATCAGCCACATCCTGAACTTCACCAATTTGATAGTTGTGGGCCAGAATTACTGCATTTTTTTCTTCTTTTAGCCTCAGCACTTCAGCCGCCAGTTCTTTTTTGTCCACTTTAAATCCTCCTCGTTAAATTTTTACAACTATGCAGTTTATTTATTTTTTCTCCAATTTTAGCGACTTTCCTGCCCGGATATTATCCGATTATTCTCATCCAGAAAAACAACACGGGGTTTATAAGATCCCAGTTCGTCCTCTTCCATCCAGACATATGAAATTATTATAACCTCATCCCCCGGTTGAACAAGCCTTGCTGCCGCACCATTCAGGCAGATTTCTTTTTGCCCGGGTTCTCCGGAAATAACATAAGTGGTAAAACGTTCACCGTTATTGAGGTTAACCACCTGAACTTTCTCGTTGGGAAGAAGATCCGCAGCCTCCATCAATTCACTATCAATGGTAATACTCCCCATATACTTAAGGTTAGCATCGGTAACTACACCCCGATGCAATTTTGATTTCATCATTTCTCTCAACATCTAGGTCACCTCCAGCCATACATTGTCAATTAATCTTGTAGAACCAATATAAGCAGCAATTGCTATCATAATTGGCCCTTTTATTACTCCCAGTTCCTGGAGTGTTTCTCTGCTTACAATACTTGCGTAATCAATCGTTGCAAGAGGTTCAGCCTTTATTTCCCTTTCCATGGCTTTTTTTATTTCCCAGCCGTCCCTCTCACCCTCTTCAATCCAGCTGCAGGCTTTTTCCAAAGTCCTGTTTATAACAAGTGCAGCTTCTCTTTCCTTGGAAGAAAGGTATTTATTGCGTGAACTCATTGCCAGGCCCCCTTCTTCTCGAACAGTGGGACAGGCAACTATTTCAATATCCATATTCAAATCCCGGACCATTTGGCGGATAATCAGCAATTGCTGGCCATCCTTTTTACCAAAATATGCCCGGTGAGGAATTACCATATTAAAAAGCTTGCTAACTATGGTGGTCACACCTTTGAAGTGGTTGGGCCGGGAGCGCCCGCAGAGAACATCGGTCCCCTTTTCCACCTGGACATACGTGGCATAACCCTCGGGGTAAACATCTTCAACCGCGGGATAAAAAACGTAATCCACCTTCCTTTCCCGAAGAAGACTTAAATCCCTTTCCAGGTCCCGTGGATATTCGTCATAATCCTCTTCAGGCCCAAACTGGGTCGGGTTCACAAAAACTGAAACCACTGTAATGTCATTTTCATCAACTGCTTTTTCCACAAGTTTCAGGTGGCCTTCGTGCAAATAGCCCATGGTTGGTACAAAACCTATGCTTTTTTTGGCAGCGGCTTCTTCCCGGCTAATTTGCTGCATCTTTTCTATCTCTTTAATTATTTCCAACATAATCCCCCTAACCGTAAAGCTTTTTCAGAGTCTCCTCGTCCATTCCGAAGCTTTCCTTTTCTCCAGGAAATTTTCCATTTTGAACTTCGGAAATATACTGGGAGAAAGCCCTTTGCATCTCTTCCCCAAGGTTAGCGTAGCGCCGGACAAAGCGCGGAGAAAAATCTCCACTCATACCCAGCAGATCATGGGAAACCAGGACCTGTCCATCACAACCTTTGCCGGCTCCGATTCCAATGGTGGGAATATTAAGTGCCCCGGATACTTTTTCTGCCAGTGGTGCAGGAATACATTCAAGGACCAGTCCAAAAGCTCCTGCTTCTTCTAAAAGCCTGGCATCTTCAATGAGCTTTTCTGCCTGGGCCTGAACCTTCCCCTGAACCTTGAACCCGCCCATCTGGTGAATGGACTGGGGGGTAAGCCCGAGGTGCCCGAGTACCGGTATGCCAGCAGCAATCAGGGCTTTGGTTTGGGGAAGAACTTCCTTCCCCCCTTCCAGCTTTACTGCTGTAGCACCGCCTTCCTTGAGCAATCGCCCGGCGTTTTCTACCGTTTTCTCAGGGCTGACCTGGAAACTTAAAAAAGGCATATCGGCAATTACCAGGGCTCTCTTGGTACCCCTAACTACAGCCCTGGTGTGGTGCAGAACATCTTCCATGGTAACCGGAAGGGTGGTATCATAACCCAACATGACCATCCCCAGTGAATCTCCAACCAGGATGGAATCCACACCTGCCTCGTCCTGGATGCGGGCAGTATTATAATCATAGGCGGTCAACATGGTTATTTTCCGCCCCTCTTTTTTCATCTTTCGGAAGTCTGTTGTCCTGACCTTATTTTCTCTGGCCACCAGTAATCCCCTCCTCAAGGATTTTTTTCATTTCTCGATATGCTTCCGCTTCCAAACCCTTCCTTCTTGCAATTTCCAGGGTAAATAAACCCATCTCCCTGTAAAGCCTTTCTAACCTTTCTTCTCCCGCCATCACCTTTAAATGTCCTTCAACAGTGCCCCGGTCTCCCCGTGCTACCGGGCCTGTTAGAGCTTCAGTAGGCCCCAGGTCCCGCAGATTTTTCAGAGTGCTTTCTATTAAAGGAAATGCTGCCTCGAGACCTTCCTCTTTTTCAATTCCGGCTTTCTTCTGGAGTTCCAGTCCTGCATTAACCAGGGCCACCAGGTAATTGCTAAAAGTCACAGCAGCGGCATGGTAGGAAGCCTTATTACTCCCGTCAATTACTTCCCAGTTTAGTTCCAGAATTTGAGCAAGTTCCCGCCCTTTTTCCAGACCAAACTGATCTCCATCCAGGAAAAACCAGGCTTTTTTCAGGCTTTCCCGGGCAAGGTCCCAGCGGGCTATAGACAAAAGGGGGTGCATGGCCAGAACATTCTTCTCGCCAAGGATAGAGGCGGAATGATGACCACTGGTATGGACAAGAAGTTTTTTTGAACCTGCATTTTCTTTTTTCCTGAGGTCTTCTGCAATTTCCGCGATCCGATCATCAGGTGTCGTAATAAAAATAATGTCCGCCCGGCGGGCAAGTGTACCCCGGTCAGTGGTTAATTCCGGGAAAATTTCCTGCCCCGGTTTAGTCTTGTCGGATGATGCAACACGGGTTACAGCCCCAATAACATTTAAGCCTTTCTCCTGCATCAGGGCAGCCAGAGCACAACCAACTTTACCAGGACCAACAAAAGCGATGGCAGGATTATTCAGCATTTAATCCACCACCGCTCCAAAAAATATAGATGCCACCCCTGTTCCAGAGCAAGGCATCCCTAAAATTCATTTTTACTCTCCTCCTTTCGTCTCGGTCCTAAGATCCAAGCGAAAACCCAAAAAATTTGGCTAATCCAGTGCAGCTCGTTCCCGATGCCGCCTGCGATTTCATTTTAACATTTACTACCATAGTTTACAAGCCCAAATAATTCTAAAATTCCTCTAATTCCGGGACTTTTTCCTCCTTAACAGGCTGAAAGTAAAAAAGACCACCGGGGTAGACCGGCGGCCTTTTTCTTTTTCCCTAGAACAACCCGGAAATTTTCCCGTCTTTGTCAACGTCAATGCCTTCGGCAGCAGGTCTCTTGGGCAATCCAGGCATGACCATTATACTGCCCATAAGAGCAACCAAAAATCCTGCTCCCGCCGAGACGTTAATATCCCGAAGGGAAACCCTGTAATTACGAGGCCTTCCCACCAATGTTGGATCATCAGATAGAGAAGCCTGGGTTTTGGCAACACAGATGGGCATGTTTCCATAGCCCTGTTCCTCCAGGGTCTTTATCTTTCTCTGTACTGCGTTGGTCATATCAACGCCATCTGCTCCATAGATTTCCGTTGCTATTTTTTCCAGTTTTTCCTTGATGGGGAGGTCTGTATCGTAGAGGAATTTAAAGTCAGATTCTTTTTCTAAGGCCCTCAGGACGGCCTCGCCCAGTTCAATTCCTCCCTCTCCACCTTTGGCCCAGACTTCAGAGAGGGCAACTTCGACTCCCATTTTTTCACAGTGTTCACGGATTAACTCCAGTTCTTTTTCCGTGTCCTGGGGGAAGCGGTTAATTGCCACAACAAGAGGCAGGCCAAATTTCTGGATGTTTTCTATATGTTTTTCCAGGTTTTCAATTCCGTCTTCAAGAGCTTCCAGGTTTTCATTTTCCAGTTCTTTTCTATTCATACCCCCGTGCATCTTGAGAGCACGGACGGTGGCCACAAGAACAACAGCCTTGGGCTTCAGCCCTCCAAATCGACACTTAATGTCCAGGAACTTTTCTGCACCCAGGTCTGCACCAAAACCAGCTTCGGTAAGGGTAATATCCGATAGCTTTCTGGCAAGCTTCGTTGCCATCAGGCTGTTGCAACCATGGGCAATGTTGGCAAAGGGGCCGCCGTGGACAAAGGCCGGGTTATTCTCCAGGGTTTGAACAAGGTTGGGCTTGAGCGCATCTTTGAGGAGTGCTGCCATGGCTCCGTGAACTTTTAGCTGTCTGGCCGTAACAGGCTTCCGGTCAAAAGTATTGCCCACAACAATATTCCCCAGTCTTTCTTTCAAATCTTCTATGTCGCTGGCAAGACAAAGAATTGCCATAATTTCCGAAGCAACGGTAATCATAAAACCGTCCTGGCGGGGTTGTCCATTGGCAGGCCCGCCCAGTGCGATTACTATTTCGCGAAGAGCCCTGTCATTCATGTCAACAACCCGCTTGAAAGAAATCCGGGTGGGATCAAGACCAATTTCATTGCCCTGTTTTATGTGATTGTCAACAGCAGCAGCTAGCAGGTTATGGGCGGCGCTAATAGCATGCATGTCCCCGGTAAAATGCAGGTTTATATCCTCCATGGGCACTACCTGGGCATAGCCACCGCCTGCTGCACCACCTTTTATCCCAAAACAGGGACCCAGAGAAGGCTCCCGAAGAGCGATTACAGTTTTCTTGCCCATTTTATTCAGGGCTTCTCCCAATCCAACGGTAGTGGTCGACTTTCCTTCCCCGGCTGGAGTAGGGGTTATAGCCGTTACCAGCACCAGATCTGCGTCCGGAGAATCCTCAAGCCGCTTGATAGCTTCCATTTTAATTTTGGCCTTGTAGTCCCCATAGAGTTCAAGATCTTCCGGTTGCAGACCAATTTTTTCTGCAACTTTGAGAATATGTTCCATTTTTGCTTCCTGGGCAATTTGAATATCAGATTTCAAAACAGATCATCCTCCTTTTTATATGTTTTGGTCGACAAGCTTATTGGCTTCCTCCTCCAGTTTCAATGCCTCCTCTAAAACCCGATCAACTCCTTTCGTTACATATTGCTTGAATTCTTCATCTTTGACCGACCCCAGATTAATCCGTACGTTCAAAGCCGCCCCTTTAATGCAGGCATGGGCCATTAAAAAGCCTACGGCTCCGTCCGTAATACAGTTGGGGTTGCCTTCCTCCATGGCCTTAACCGCCAGTCTCCCGGCCTGCAGAGCCTTTTCCATGGTCTCAAAAGGCACCCGTGTGGCTTCTTGAAAAGCTTTCTGTATTTCTGCTTTTCTTTTCTCTTTTTCTCCCTCAGTTTCTTTGGGAAGTTTAAAAGCATTCATTACCATCTTAAAGGATTCTGCATCACGGTCAACAAGCCTCCATAATTCATTCTGCAAAACCCGGGCTTCTTCCTCTAAACTTTCAAACTTTTCTTTCTTCTCCCCTTCAGCTTTTTTGAGGGTAATATTGCTGACCATCCTGGCCAGGGCTGAGCCCAGGGATCCGGCAAAAGCGGCAACGCTCCCTCCTCCTGGAGTGGGGTTTCCGCTGGCCACCTCTTCCAAAAAATCATTTATTCTCATCTTAACCCTCCTTAAGTTTTCCCTTTTGCACTACTACCCGGCCGTTCTTAACAACCGTGTCAACAAGGTTGGTCCCATAATGATAGGGAAGGAAACGATGGTTAGGAGCATCCCAGATTACCAGATCTCCTCGTTTTCCAGCTTCAATACTGCCCATTTCTCCGGCCTTTCCCAGGCTGTGGGCTGCATTGATGGTCACCCCGTTGAGAGCTTCTTCCGGGGTTAATTTCATTTGCAGACAGGCCAGGGTCATTACAAGGGGTAGGGAATGAGTAGGACAGCTCCCGGGGTTAAAATCAGAAGCCAGAGCAACAGCAACTCCCGCCTCTATCATTTCTCTGGCGGGTGCATACTCATCTTTCATCAGGGTAAATGGAGTTGCAGGTAAAAGGGTGGCCACAACACCTTTTTCTGCCATTGCCTGCATTCCTTCCCTCGATATTTTCAGCAGGTGGTCAGCTGAACGGGCCCCAAGTTCCGCAGCGAGTTGAGCCCCTCCAAGGCTCACCATTTCATCCGCGTGGAAGCGGATATCAAACCCCAGTTCCTGGGCTTTTTGCAGGAGTCTCCGGGACTGTTCAATATTAAAAATCCCTTCCTCGCAGAAAATATCGCAGTTTTTGGCCAGTTCAGCCTGGGCTACCCGGGGCAGGACTTCTTCCGCCATGAAATCAAGGAAGTCATCCGGCCTATCCCTGTACTCCCGCGGGATGGCATGGGCTCCTAAAAAAGTAGGTTCAAGGTCCATAACATGCTCTTTATCCAGTTGTTTGATAACCTGTAGCATTTTTATTTCGGTCTCCAGGTCCAGTCCATAGCCGCTTTTTATTTCGGCCGTAGTTGTTCCTCCCAAAAGCATCCGATCCAGATGCCTTCTGGATTTTTCCAGCAGATCCTGGTAGGGCATTGCTCGGGTGGCTCTCACCGTATCCAGTATGCCCCCGCCTTTCTGCAGGATTTCCAGGTAGGGGACCCCCGAAATGCGCAGTGCAAATTCATCTTCCCGAGATCCGCCGAAAACTGTGTGGGTATGGGGATCAATAAAACCGGGGGTTACTGTCTTCCCTGGCGCGTCAATAACCCTGCGGGCCTGTTCAAGGGGGTAGAGTTTTTCAACTTCATCCCTTTTCCCCATTGCAAGAATCTTGCCGCTGGCAATGGCTACAGCCCCATCATTAATTACTGTGACCCGGCCAAAATCCCTTCCCGTAAGAGGACTTTGACTTGCCCCCGTGGAGGTTACAATTTTTCCTGCTGAAATTATCAGATCCGCTCTCTCAACCATTTTTACTCACCACGGAAAATCTTGTTTTCCAGGATCTGCTCGGGTGTAAAATCCTCTAGCTGCAGGAAAAAATCAGCAGCGTCAGTCAGGGCCTTTTGGGGTATAAGGCCAATAATTTCGCTTCCAATTACATTAACTCCATAGCGCTGAGCTTCTCTTTTAACAGCTTCAAATACCCGGAAAATTGGAGTCTTTTCAAAGTTTTCCAGGTTCATGGAGACCTGGGCTATGCCTTTGTCTTCTAGGAACACTCCCATGGCCTTGACGTTGTGAAACCCTCCTCCGCTACCTCTGATGCAGCGGGCAATTTTATCTGCAATTTCTTTTTTTGCAGTGTTCAGGTTAATATTATAGGCCACCAGAGGCATCCTCGCTCCTACTGCGGTTGCACCCATTTTAGGCATTGTTTGGGGACCAAAATCAGGGATTCGTTCTGATGCAAGGAGTTCTTTCAATTTTTCGTACTGGCCTTTGCGGATTTTGGCCAGGTTTTTTCTTTCCGGAACACGGGCAGCCTCTCCGTAAAGGAAAACTGGAATTCCCAGTTCTTCCCCAATTCTCCTGCCCACTTCTTCTGCTGCAGCAACACATTCTTCCATCTGCACTCCAGAAATGGGGATAAAGGGCAGTACGTCAGTTGCTCCCATCCTGGGGTGTTCTCCGGTATGTTGATCAAGGTCAATTAATTCCCCCGCTTTTTTTACCAGGCGAAAAGCCGCCTCTTTAACCGGTTCCATATCTCCAACAAAGGTAATAACCGACCGGTTGTGGCTGGTATCGGAAGAATAGTCCAGTAAGCGAACTCCTTCTACTGCACGAACCTCGTCCACTACTGCCTCTACAACTTCCTGATTTCTACCCTCACTGATATTCGGAACACATTCAACAATCTTTTCCATACCCGAACCCTCCTTAAGGTATTTTTATTCCTTTATCCCGGGCCGTTTTTTGGGCCAGTTCATATCCAGCATCTGCATGGCGAACGACACCTGTTCCGGGGTCACAGGTTAAAACCCGCTCCAGCCTTTTTTCCGCCTCGGGAGTTCCGTCAGCGACAATTACCATCCCAGCGTGGAGAGAGTAACCAATTCCTACGCCTCCACCATGGTGGACACTAACCCAGGAAGCCCCTCCTGCTGTATTCAAAAGCGCGTTTAGAATTGGCCAGTCCGCTATTGCATCACTTCCATCTTTCATTCCCTCTGTCTCCCGGTAAGGGGAAGCTACCGAACCAGTATCCAGGTGGTCCCTGCCAATTACAATTGGACCCGCCAGTTCTCCCCTGGCAACCATCCGATTCATCTCCAGGCCAAGTTTTGCCCTGTCCCCATAACCAAGCCAGCAGATTCTGGAAGGAAGGCCCTGGAAGGATACCCGCTCCTCAGCCATTTTTATCCAGCGAAGCAGGCGCTCGTCTTCGGGAAAAATTTCTTCTATTCTCCGGTCAATACGGTAAATATCTTCTTCCTCGCCGGAGATTGCCACCCAGCGGAAAGGACCTTTTCCCTCACAGAAAAGAGGCCTGATAAAAGCAGGTACAAAACCCGGGAAATCAAAGGCGTTTTCTACTCCCCTTTTTCGGGCCTGTTCCCGAATATTGTTACCATAATCAAATGTTACTGCTCCTCTTTTTTGCAGTTCCAGCATTGCTTCAACATGAACTTTTATAGAATCCAGAGCCTTTTGCTGATAACCTTCTGGATCTTCTTTACGAAGCTGTTCTGCTTCCTCTACTGAATAACCGAGAGGGACATAACCGTTGAGAATATCGTGGGCAGAAGTCTGGTCGGTAACATAATGAGGAGTAAAATTTCTTTTTACAAGCTCAGGGTAAACTCCTGCTGCATTGTCCAGCAACCCTATGGAGAGAGCCTCTCCACTGGCTGCAGCCTTTTCTGCCCATTCCAGGGCTTCATCAAGGTTATCTGTTTTCCGATCGCAATAGCGATCGGCAATTCTTCGGTCAATACGGGATTCGTCAACCTCCACGACAATAGCCACCCCGCCATTCATAGTAACTGCAAGGGGTTGAGCGCCCCCCATACCTCCGAGCCCGGCTGTCAGAGTAATTGTTCCCTGGAGGGAATTCCTTCCTGACCTTGTAGCAGCTTCGGCAAATGTCTCATAGGTACCCTGTAAAATACCCTGAGTTCCAATATAAATCCAGCTACCAGCAGTCATCTGGCCGTACATGGTCAGGCCTTTTTCCTCCAGTTCCCAGAAATTTTCCCAGTCAGCCCAGGCTGGAACCAGCAGGGAGTTTGCCAGGAGCACCCTCGGCGCATCCTGGTGAGTTTTAAATACCCCAACTGGTTTCCCTGATTGAACCAGGAGTGTTTCATCATTCTCCAGATCACGCAATGTTTTTATAATTTTCTCCAGGGCCTGGTGGTTGCGGGCAGCCTTCCCCCGGCCCCCATATACCACCAGTTCCTCTGGTTTTTCCGCAACTTCAGGGTCAAGGTTATTGAGCAGCATTCGCAGGGCAGCCTCCTGAATCCACCCCTTACAACTCTTTTCCCTGCCCCTCGGAGCCCGGTAAACATTACCCATTTCCTGTTCCCTCCTTAAATTAAACTTTCTTGTTTTAAATGCCTTCTTGTAAACCGCTCATTTTTCAGGTGAAAAATCCCCAGGGCTTCATCGGCCCTGGCTTATCATTGAAAGAGTTCGGGTTGCCGGTCTCTTCTGGAACCCTACCTGTGTAAATTCCCGCGCAAACACCTTTAGTTGAATAATTCCCTGATCCAGAAGGCAGGGAATATCCAATAATGGTTTATATTTATATTTTACTCCACACCACACCCGGCTTCCTCCAAAATCCTGATAATATTTGCCTCCTCCAGCAGGCCGGCAATTTTCTGGATTTCATGAGAAAGCTGCCGGTCATGATTTAGATGTGGGACCTGATCTCTAAAATACCTATAAACTTTCTCCGTTCCCTTCCCCAGCTGGCTGATGCCCGCAAGTTCAACAGCCTGGCAGGCACAGAGAGCTTCGATGGCCAGGATCCTTGCCAGGTTGGTGTTAATCTGGTCCAGTTTTCTTGCTGCAATGGTGCCCATGCTGACATGGTCCTCCTGGTTAGCAGAGGTTGGAATGGAATCTATGCTTGCTGGGCCTGCCAGAACCTTGTTTTCTGAAACCAGAGAGGCTGCAGTGTACTGGACCACCATGTAACCAGAATTCAGGCCGCTGTTTTCAACCAGGAAGGGTGGCAAGCCGCTGAGAGCGGGGTTAACCAGCCTTTCCGTTCTTCGTTCAGAAAAATTACCAATTTCTGAAAGGGCAATCGCTGCATAATCCAGGGGCAGAGCAAGAGGCTGACCGTGAAAGTTACCTCCAGATATTATCCGATCCTCTTGGTGAAAAATGAGGGGATTATCCGTTGCAGAATTAATCTCGCAAAGGAGGATCCCCCGCATGTGTTCAAGGGCTGCTCGGGAAGCACCATGAACCTGGGGGATACACCGCAACGTATAGGCATCCTGCACCTTATCTTCCCTGTTTTCGGTCAGGTTCTCACTGCCCTCCAGGAGATTCCTGAGGTTTGCTGCAACCTGTTCTTGCCCGGGGTGAGGCCGGGCACCCTGAATAAGGTGGTCATAGGCATCTCCCAGGCCCCTCAAACCTTCCCAGGAAAGAGCAGCGATTATATCCGCCTGCCGCATCAATCTCCATCCCCGGGCCAGCCCCAAAATTCCCAGGGAAGCCATTACCTGGGTCCCATTGATAAGAGCCAGTCCTTCTTTTGCTTTTAGTTGCAGGGGCTGGAGGCCAGCTTTTTCCATGGCCTCCCCGCTTTTCATTATCTTTCCCTGGTATGAAACCTCCCCCTCCCCAATTAAGGCCAGGGACATATGAGCAAGAGGAGCAAGGTCTCCACTGGCCCCTACAGAACCCTGGGCGGGAATCCGGGGGTGAATTTTATGATTGAGGAAATCAATAATATGTTCAATTACCCTGGGACGGACCCCGGAATTACCTCTTGCCAGAGCATTTGCCCGTAGAAGCATGACACCTCTGACTGCTGCCTCTTCCAGGTCAGGCCCAACTCCGGCAGCGTGACTCAAAAGGAGGTTGCGCTGCAGGGAATCCGATTCGTCGGGAGAAATGGATATCCGACTTAAGTGACCAAAACCCGTATTAATTCCATAAATTACTTCGTCACCCGCAAGCCTTTTCTCCAGATATTCTCGATTGGCCAGGACTCTTTTTCTCGCTTCGGGATCAAGCTTAGCTGTTTTTCCTTTTTCCATAACCAGAAGGGCTTCATCAATCGTTAGGTTGCGTCCATCAATATTGATCATCCACTTTCCCCCTTTACACGGATAAACGGATAAAACAAAGAGGAGGATTGCTCCCCCTCTTTCCAAAGTTAACCATATTCACTTAATCCGGTCCGGGCACTATTTTGCCTCATATCTCTGCTCCTCAACGCCGGTTTCCTCTTCTTCAGTACCATTTTCCAGGGGAGGCAAACCTTCCCCTTTGATCAATAACTCCAGGTCCTCAGAAGTTAGAACTTCTCTTTCCTTAAGAGCAGAAACTACGCGTTCAACAATCTCTCGATTCTCATCAAGAATAGAGGTTGCCCTCTGGTAGCTGCGTTCAATTATGCCCCGGATTTCCTGGTCAATAGCAGCAGCAACATCTTCACTGTAATTGCGGTCCCTGGAAATATCCCTGCCCAAAAAAACCTGCTCATTATTCTTGTGACCAAGAGTCAGTGGCCCCAGCCGCTGACTCATGCCATACTCGGTTACCATGGCCCGGGCAAGCTTGGTAGCCCGTTCCAGGTCATCATGGGCTCCAGTACTAATATCTTCCAGGAAAATTGCTTCTGCTGCTCTGCCTCCTAACAAGGCGGCAATTTTATCGTATAGCTCTTCTTTGGTCAGGAATCTTTTATCCTCGTCCGGGAGAGGAATGGTATAACCACCGGCTCTCCCGCGAGGAATTATTGAAACCTTGTGAGTCCTGTCAGCAAATTTCAGGAACTCGCCTAAAAGGGCGTGGCCGGTTTCATGGTAGGCAACAATATTTTTATCCCTGTCGCTAATAACTCGCTGCTTTTTCTCAGGACCGGCAATAACCCGGTCCACTGCATCATCAAACTCAGCCATTCCTATTTTTTTCTTCCCTCTTCGGACTGCGAGAATAGCAGCTTCATTGGTCAGGTTTTCCAGGTCAGCACCGGTAAATCCAGGGGTCCTTCTGGCCATTACCCCAAGATTAACCTCTTCCTCCAGAGGTTTTTCCCTGGAATGGACTTCAAGAATTGCTTTCCGGCCTAGATAATCCGGTGCATCTACAATAACCTGGCGGTCAAATCTTCCTGGACGCAATAGTGCAGGATCAAGAACGTCGGGACGGTTAGTTGCAGCCATAACAATTATTCCTTCGTTGGGCTCAAAACCATCCATTTCAACCAGGAGCTGGTTCAAAGTCTGCTCCCTTTCATCATGCCCTCCACCAAGGCCTGCTCCACGCTGCCTTCCGACAGCATCGAGTTCATCGATAAAAACGATACAGGGCGCATTATTCTTTCCCTGTTCGAAGAGATCGCGCACCCTTGAGGCACCAACACCAACAAACATTTCTACAAAGTCAGAACCCGAAATTATGAAAAAGGGTACTCCTGCCTCTCCGGCAATTGCTCGAGCCAGGAGAGTTTTCCCCGTTCCCGGAGGGCCTACTAGTAAAATTCCCTTGGGAATTTCAGCGCCCATCTGCACAAATTCCTGGGGTTTTTTCAAAAACTGCACAACTTCGGTCAGTTCTTCTTTGACTTCCTCGTAATTGGCAACATCAGCAAAGGTTTTCTTCCTTTTTCCGGTTTCCTGGTGGAGACGGGCCTTGCTCTTGCCAAACGACATTACCCGATTACCTCCACCCTGCATACGATTCAGGAAAAAAAGAAAAACACCGAAAATTAAAATCGTCGGCAGAAGGTAACCCAAAAATCCCAGCCACCAGGCCGGGCTATCTTCCGGTTCGGTTACAATCTCTACATTGTTTGCTTCCAGGCGGGCCATCAGGTCCCCCATTACTCCTGCGGGAACTGAAACTTCAAATGGCCTACCTTCAACTTCTCCTTCCAGCCTATTTTCCCCAATTATCTTTACCGTTTGTATTTCTCCTTGCTCGACTTTCTGTAACAAGGAAGAATAGGTTAATTCTATTTCCCCCGGAGCTTCGGGTTGCATAAAATATTGGGCGAGTAGGATGGAGAGAATTATCACGATGAGATAAAAACCAATATTGCGGGTAAAGGTGTTCAAATCTCATCCTCCCCTCAGAGGATTTTCATGCAAGGTATTATACCATATATGTTTGTTTAAGGCAAACATACTCTGCTAGCTGTAGGCTTCGGGTTTTAACACTGCAATATAAGGCAGATTTCTATATTTCTGGGCATAATCCAGTCCGTACCCCACCACAAACTCGTCCGGAACCTCGAACCCATTATAATCAATTTTTACCTGCTTTGTAACACGTCTTTCAGGCTTATCCAGGAGGGTTACGATTTTTATGGATTCAGGTTTTCGGGTCTGGAGGACATCGACAACATACTTAAGTGTCTGGCCGGTGTCAATAATATCTTCCACAATAAGGACGTGCCTGCCTTCAATGTTTTCTTCCAGGTCCTTAATAATTCGGACAACCCCACTGGATTCAGTTCCTGCCCCATAGCTGGAAACATCCATAAAATCAAATGTGACCTTCCGGTCAATTGAACGGGCTAGGTCTGCCAGGAAAACAACAGCACCTCGCAAAATACAGATTAAAACCAGGTCCCCATCAGGCCCATAATCTTCGCTGATTTGTCGCCCCAGTTCCCGAACTCTCTTTTGAATTTCTTCCTCATTAATGAGGATTTTCTTCAAATCTTGATCCATTTTTACCATCCTCCAATCGCTGGCATTTAATTTCCACCAGGTTTTTGCTTCCTGCTTCAACCCGGAACTTCTCGCTGACCCGGTACCCCACAACCCAGACGATATCGCCTTCCCCCGATACCAGGAGCGGAATGCGTCGGCGGCGCCAGCGATCAACCTTATTGTTGATAAAAAAATCTTTCAGCTTTTTTTGCCCTGGTGCACCCAGAGGCCAGAACCTGTCGCCCGGGCGCCTGCTGCGAATCAATAGACTATCACCCAATTTATCCCCATCAACAACTATTCGCATCCTGTCAACCCTATCCCAGCCGGCCTCATCGGCCCTATTCGCGGAAATAACAACCCCGATTTCGGGTACAATTACCCTTCCAGGTATGGGGAGATTATAACAGTAATCCTCTTCAACACGGTCCTCTCTGGCAGGAAAAAAGTACAGTTTGCGGGACCCTTTTTCCACTGTTAACCCCGGTAAATCAAGCCTGCTTCCTGTCTGGCCTATTCTCAATAATGATTCCAGAAGATCCAGGTGTTCAAAATAAAAAGATCTTGCAGGAGAAATTTTTTTACAGGCTCCCTGGAGAACCCTTTTGCGAAGGGATACGGGCAGGTCCAAAAGCCAGCTAATTTCAAGACTGGCTTCTCTGGAGCGC
The DNA here is from genome assembly GCA_003551665.1 of Halobacteroidaceae bacterium. GTDB lineage: Bacteria > Bacillota > Halanaerobiia > B1SED10-174 > B1SED10-174 > T1SED10-26. The sequence goes on along the minus strand of PUNE01000139.1, from coordinate 1,008 downwards.
CAGTTCTGTTCCAGTTCCTTTTCGGCCAGTTCTTCCAGAAAAGAATTATCTTCCTGGAGGTTTTTCGCTGTTCGCCAGAGAGACTCCTGCAGCCTTGGGTTAAATTCCTTTTCCAGCAAGGGCAACACTTCCAGCCGGAGTTTATTCCGCCTGTACCTTGTAGAAAGGTTGCTGGGATCTTCCAGGACCTTTAAATCCCATTCCCGGCAATATTTTTCAATATCTGTTCTCCAGATATCCAGAAGGGGATGAATGATTTTTCCTTCACCCCTATAGGGAATACCCGCAAGGCCAGCAGTCCCTGAACCTCTTATGAGGTTGAGAAACAATGTTTCTGCCTGGTCATTGGCCTGATGACCAAGAGCTATCCGATCAATGCTCCTTTCAAGGGCAGTCTCCTTAAGTAGCCTCATCCGTTCCCTGCGGGCTACTTCCTGCAATGAGCCTCCTCTTTCCTCGTGCATTGCTTGAATATCCGCAGAAAGGCAGTGACATAACAGACCTTTTTCTTCTACAAACCGGGAAATTTCACGGGCCTGGTCAGATGATTCCGGTCGCAGGCCGTGGTCAAGGTGAAAAACCTCCAGGTCCAGACTCCACCCTTCTCTGATCCGAAACAAAAGGTGAAAAAGCACAAGAGAATCCGCCCCGCCGGAAAGGCTCACCAGGATTTTTTGACCGGGTGAAAATAGTGAATTCTTTTTAACTGTCTCTAAAAAGGCGGGCAAGAGATCCACTTCCCTACCTCCTTCCAGACATATTTCTCTATTCCACATTGAACGACCATTTCCTCCCTGCGGTTTGCAAATATGTAGTCCCCTGTCCATTTCAGCCCGGAAAATCCAGGCAATAAAAAAAAGAGGGAAATCCCTCTTTAAACATTAAAAATGGTGGCGGCGCAGGGATTCGAACCCCGGACTCTGCGGGTATGAACCGCATGCTCTCGCCAACTGAGCTACACCGCCATGGTAGCGGGGGTTGGATTTGAACCAACGACCTCCGGGTTAT